>NZ_JBEPJZ010000001.1:2028507-2704677 GCF_040496035.1 Agromyces sp. SYSU T00194
AGGTGTTCCGCGACGACGGCGAGCCGGGCGGCGACCCGGTGCGTCGCGAGCGCGAGATCCGGCTGCTGGGCTCGTTCCGGCATCCCGGACTCGTCGAGGTGTACGACGCCGGCGTGCTGGAGGATCGAGGCCTGCCCCGCCGCTACGTCGTCATGGAACTCGTCCAGGGCAGCTCGCTCGCCCGGCGCCTCGGGGACGGTGCGCTGGCGCCGCGGTACGTCGCCGACGTCGGCGCCCAGCTCGCGGACGCACTGGCCTACGTGCACGACCAGGGAGTCGTGCACCGGGACGTGAAGCCCGACAACGTGCTGGTCGACGATCGGCCCGCACTCGGCTACACCATCGTCGCCAAGCTCGCCGACTTCGGCGTGGCCCAGTTCACCCACGCCTCCCGCATGACCGATTCCGGCTCGATCCTCGGGACCGCCAGCTACATCTCGCCCGAGCAGGCGCGCGGCGGCGACGTGGGCGTCGCGAGCGACATCTACTCGCTCGGACTCGTGCTCCTGGAGGCGTACACGGGGCAGCGGGAGTACACCGGCACGCCGATCGAGGCGGCGGTCGCCCGGCTGAGCCGTCGGCCGCGCATCCCCGAGGACCTGCCGCCCCAGTGGCGTGCGATCCTCGAGGCGATGACCGAGGGCGATCCCGCGGCGCGCCCCACGGCGCACGACGTCTCCGCGACGATGCGCGACATCATCCGCGGCATGATCCTCAGCCGGCGCGAGCAGCGCCGACTGGCGCGCGCGTCGCGGCCCGCGACCGTTGCCCTGGCGGCGCGTCGGCGCACGTCTGCGCTGATCGCCGCCGGCGGAATCTGCGTGCTCACGGGAGCCGCGGTCGGGCTGGCGCTCGGCCTGCACGTCCTCGGGTAGCCGCGCGCGCGTCGCCGCCGGCACGGGCCGGTGCCCGGGCTCAGTGCGCGCCGGCGGGCTCCGCGGTCGCCGCGGCCTTCGCCGGATGGCAGGAGGTGGCCGTCATCCGGCCGTCGGGGTCGAGTCGCTCGAGCAGGATGCCCGCGATCTCGTAGAGCCGGTCGAGGTCGTCGGGCGAGAGGGCGTCGAGCACGTAGTGGCGCACGGTGTCGACGTGGCCCGGCGCGGCCGCGTCGAGGAGTTCGACCCCGGTGTCGGTGAGTCGCGCGTTCGTGGCGCGGCGGTCCTCCGGGCACGGGAAGCGCTCGATCAGCTCCCGCTGCTCGAGGCGGCGCGCGACGTGCGAGAGGCGGGGGAGCGTGGCGTTGGTGCGCGAGGCGAGCCGCGTCATGCGCGACGTGCGGTCGGGCGAGCCGGCGAGCGTCATGAGCACGAGGTATTCGAAGTGCGTGATCTGCGCGTCACGGAGGAGCTGGGCGTCGAGCACGCCGGGGAGCAGCTCGGCGAGGGCGACCAGGCGCACCCAGGCCGCCTCCTCGGTTCCCGTCATCTCGGGCGTCGTCTCCGTGTCCACGGCACCATCCTAGCGAGAAGTTGACGCAACAACCAATCTGTGGCAGCATTCAGTTGTTCCAACAACCAATTGAACGGAGACCCGCATGACCACGGTCAGCATCATCGGCAACGGCAACATGGGCACGGCGATCGGCGGCATCGTCGCCGACGGCGGTGCCGACGTGCAGTACCTCTCGCGCGAGGGCGCGTCGATCGACGGCGACATCGTCGTCCTGGCGGTGCCCTACCCCGAGGTCGCCGGCATCATCGAGCGACACGGTGCCGCGCTCGCCGGCAAGACCGTCGTCGACATCACCAACCCGCTCGACTTCACCACCTTCGACTCGCTGGTCGTGCCCGCCGACTCGTCGGCCGCCGCGGAGATCCAGGCCGCCCTGCCCGGGTCCACGGTGCTCAAGGCGTTCAACACGAACTTCGCCGCGACCCTCGTCTCCAAGACCGTCGGCGATGCGCCCACCACCGTCCTGGTCGCCGGGGACGACGCCGACGCGAAGCAGTCGCTCGCGTCCGTGCTCGAGGCCGGCGGCGTGCGCGTGGTCGACGCGGGCGCGCTGTCGCGGGCCCGCGAGCTCGAGTCGCTCGGCTTCCTGCAGCTCACCCTCGCGGTGAACGAGCGCATCGGCTGGACCGAGGGCTTCGCCGTCGCGACGGCGGCCTGACCGCGTCGTCAGCCGGTCGGGGCGACCTGCCCCACCGGCTGCTCGACGTCGTCCACCCGGGCGCTGGGCATCGCGACCGCGGCCAGCAGCGTGAGCACCGCGACCACCATGACCGCCAGGAAGACGGCGGACGCCGCCTGCTGGATCGCGTCCGGCGAGTCGCTGCCGAGGCCGGACCGGGCGATGATGCCGTTCGCGACCGCGCCGAACACGGCGGCGCCGACGGCGCTGCCGATCGAGCGGGTGAACATGTTCGTGCCGGTCACGACGCCGCGCTCGTTCCACGGCACCGACGACTGGGCGGCGATGAGGGTCGGCGTGGCCACCAGCCCCATGCCGAGGCCGACCACGAAGCAGGCGAGTGCCGACAGCACCGGGTTCGGCCAGGCGGAGAAGGCGAACAGCATCGCGCTGCCCGCGACCGTGATCGTCAGCCCGATGAACGCGGTGGGCCGGAAGCCGATGCGCAGGTAGAGCCGGCCCGACTGCGACGCGGCGATCGGCCAGCCGAGCGTGAGCGCGGCGACCGCGAGCCCGGAGACGAGGGGCGTGACGCCCGCGGACGTCTCGAGGAAGGTCGGCACGTACGATGTCAGGCCGATGAGCGCGGCGCCGACGCCGAGCCCGATGAGCGAGGTCGTCAGGATCAGCCGTCGGGAGAAGATCCACAGCGGCAGCACGGGCTCGGCCGCGCGCCGCTCGATCAGTCCGAACGCGACGAGCAGCACGCCGCCCGCCCCGAACGCGACCGCGCTCTGCCAGGACAGCCACGCCCATGCCTGGCCGCCCTCGAGCAGGCCGAGGATGACGAGCGTGAGCCCCACCGTGAGCGTCGAGGCCCCCGCGATGTCGAGCCGGTGCTTCCGTGGCTCGAGGGTCTCGTGGTAGTTCCGCAGCAGCATCCAGGCCGCGATGAGGCACAGCGGGATGTTCACGAAGAAGATCCACCGCCACGACAGGTACTCCGAGAACAGGCCGCCGAGGGTCGGCCCGACGACCGACGAGATCGCCCAGACGCTCGCGAGGTAGCCCTGCGCCTTCGCGCGCTCCCGGACGGTGTAGATGTCGCCCGCGATCGTGACCGAGATGGGCATCACGGCCCCCGCGCCGAGCCCCTGGATCGCCCGGAACACGATCAGCGAGCCCATGTCCCAGGCGAACCCGCAGAGCACCGACCCGACGAGGAAGAGCCCGACGCCGAACAGCATGAGCGGCTTGCGCCCGATCGTGTCGGCGAGCTTCGCGTAGACGGGCGTCGACACGGCCTGCGCGAGCAGGTAGATCGAGAACAGCCACGGGAACTGCGAGAACCCGCCGAGGTCGGCGACGACCGACGGCACGGCCGTGGCGAGGATCGTCGCATCGATCGCGATGAGCCCCGTCGACAGCATCAGCGCGATCAGGATGGGGCCGCGATCGGATCGGAATCCCACGGATACGGTCTCGGCCATGCGCCCCCTCGGAATCGTGCAGACCCTTGGTGCAACGCGCGGCGGCCGATCGCATTCCCGACGCGGCGGAGGGGATGCCCCGGGCGGCCGCGGAGCGGGCGCGCCGTGCGTCAGTCCCGGGCAGCGGGGGACTGCGCGGGCGGCTCGAGGTCCTCGACGCGCACTCGCGGCATCGCGATCGCCGCGCCGACCGTCAGCACGGCGGCGACGAACGCGGCGAGGAAGACCGCGCTCGAGGCGCGCTGGACGGCCTCGGCCGACTCGGCGCCCCCGGCCGACGCGAGCACGATGGCGTTCGCGATCGTGCCGAACACCGCCACGCCGACCGCGCTGCCGATCGAGCGCGTGAACCGGTTGGTCCCGGTCACGACCGCGCGCTCGTGCCAGGGCACCGCCGACTGAGCGGCGACGAGGCTCGGCGTGGTCGCGAGGCCCAGCCCGAAGCCGACGACGAGGCAGGAGATCGCGGTGCTGACCGGGTTCGGCCACGCCGACGTCACGAACAGCGCGGCCGCGCCGACCATGGCGAACGCGAGGCCGACGAGCGCGGTCGTGCGGAAGCCGACCCGGGTGTAGAGCCTCGCCGACTGCGATGACGCGATCGGCCAGCCGATGCTGATGCAGGCGACCGCGAGGCCGCCGACGATCGGGCCCACCCCGGTCGTCACCTCGAGGTAGGTCGGCACGTACGAGGTGAGCCCGATCAGCGACGCGCCCACGCCCATCGAGATGAGCGAGGTCGTGAGGATCAGCCGCCGCGAGAGGATCGCGATCGGCAGCACCGGCTCGGCCGCGCGCCGCTCGACGAACGCGAACGCGGTGAGCATCACTGCGCCGAATCCGAACGCGGCGAGCGACTGCCACGACGACCACGCCCAGGCCTGCCCGCCCTCGAGCAGCCCGAGGATCACCGCGGTCAGCCCGAGCGTGAGCGTGACCGCGCCGGCGACGTCGATGCGGTGCTCGCGGCGCTCGAGGTGCTCGTGGTAGAGCCGCACGATCATCCACATCGCCAGGAGGCAGAGCGGGATGTTCACGAAGAAGATCCAGCGCCACGACGCGAACTCGGCGAACAGCCCGCCGAGGGTCGGGCCGACGACCGACGAGGCTGCCCAGACCGAGCCGAAGTAGCCCGTGACCTTCGCACGTTCGCGCACGGTGTAGATGTCGCCGGCGATGGTCACGGCCATGGGCATCACGGCACCCGCGCCGAGGCCCTGCACCGCACGGAACGCGATCAGCGCCCCCATGTCCCAGGCGAGGCCGCAGAGCACCGAGCCGACGAGGAACAGCCCGATGCCGAGCAGGATGATCGGCTTGCGCCCGATGGTGTCGGCCAGCTTCGAGTACACCGGCACGGTCACCGCCTGCGCGAGCAGGTACGCCGAGAAGAGCCACGGGAACGAGGCGAAGCCGCCGAGGTCGGCAACGATCGTCGGCACCGCGGTCGCCAGGATGGTGGCCTCGATCGCGACGAGTCCCGTGGAGAGCATGAGGGCGATGAGGATGGGTCCGCGCCGCCCGCCGAATCCCACGGTGTCCGTCGTCGTCATGCGCTCCCTCGATCGTGCCCGTACCGGTCTAGCACGCACGAGGATGCACCGGCGTTCCGCTCAGGCTGCAGCGTGCACGAGTCGCTCCACGTACGCGGTTGCGGGCGCCCGACGGAGCTCGTCGAGCGTGCCGCGCTGCGTGACCCTGCCCGCCTCGAGCACGACGGCCTCGTCGGCGAGCTCCGCGTCGGCGAGGCTGTGCGTGACCAGCAGCGTCGGCCCGCCGAAGCCCCGCACATGGGCCGCGAGCTCCCGGCGCAGGTCGGCGCGCACCTCGACGTCGAGCGCCGACAGCGGCTCGTCGAGCAGCAGGGCGTCGGGTTCCGCCGCGAGGGCGCGGGCCACGGCGACCCGCTGCTGCTGGCCGCCGGAGAGGGCGAGCGGATGCCTCGCGGCGAGGCCGCTCGCGCCCACCCGTGCGAGCCAGGCCTCCGCCGCCTCGCGCGACGCCCGGCGCGACGCGCCGGCCATGCGCGCGGCGAACGCCACGTTGTCGCGCACCGTGAGGTGCGGGAAGAGCAGGTAGTCCTGGAACACGACGCCGATACGGCGGTCCTCCGGGGCGAGCGCACGCCCGATTCCGGCATCCGCGAGCACGCGGTCGCCGAGGCGCAGCCGCCCGCTCGCGAGCGGGACGAGCCCGGCGATGGCGGCCAGCACGGTCGACTTGCCCGCGCCGTTCGGCCCGAACAGTGCGAGCGTCCTGCCGGGCGCGACGTCGAGGTCGACGCTCGCCTCGAGCTCGCCGCGGCGGGCGGTGAACGTGCCGGCGAGGCATCCGTCGCCGTTCACGCCCGCACCCCCGGCGCCCAGCGGTCGCGCAGGAGCAGCAGCACCGCGACCGCGACCACGAGCAGGAGCAGGGCGATCGCCACCGCCTCGTCGGGGTCGGACTGCAGGGCGAGGTAGCTCGCCACCGGGAGCGTGCGGGTCACGCCCGGGAGCGACCCCGCGAACGTGATGGTCGCGCCGAACTCGCCGAGCGCCCGCGTGAAGCAGAGCACCGCGCCGGCGGCGACGCCCGGGGCGACCAGCGGCAGCGTGACGTGCCGGAAGACCTGCCAGCGCGAGGCGCCGAGGGTCGCGGCGGCCTGCTCGACGCGACGGTCCGCGCCGCTCAGCGCGCCCTCGACCGCGAACACGAGGAACGGCATCGAGACGAACACCTGCGCGATCACCACCGCTCCCGTGGTGAACGGCACCGTCACGCCCCAGGTCTCGGCGAGCCAGGCGCCGACGAGGCCGCGCCGCCCCAGGAGGAGCAGGAGCGCGATGCCGCCGACGACGGGCGGCAGGAGGAGCGGCACGGTGACCGCCGCGCGGAGGAGGCGCCGGGGGAGGAGCGGCGCGTCGGCGCTGTGCGCCAGCAGCACCGCGAGCGGGATGCCGAGCACGAGGCAGCACGCCGTCGCCGCGGTGGCGGTGACGACCGAGAGGCGCAGCGCCTCGAGCACGGGCTCGCTCGCGACCAGCGCCGGCAGGTCGTCCCACGGGGCGCGCACGACGAGCGCGACGAGGGGCAGGACGAGCACGGCGAGGGCGAGCACGGCGACGGCCACGAGCGGCACGGGCATGCGACCGCGCCCCGGGTCGCCACGCGTGCCTCGGCCTGCGGTGCCCCGATCACGGCGGGCCGAAGCCGGCATCGGCGAGCACCTCCCGACCCGCGTCGGAGCGCACGAACGCGATGAACTCGCGGGCGGTGGCGCCTTCGGTCGTGCCGATCGGCGCGATCGGATACGCGTTGACGACGGCATCCACCCCCGGGGCCGGGACCTCCTCGACCGCGCCGCCCGCCGCCGCCACGTCGGTGCGGTAGACGAGCCCCGCGTCCGCCTCGCCCAGCGACAGGCGGGTGAGCACGGCCTTGACGTCCTGCTCGAGGGTGTCGGGCGCCGCGTCGACGCCGGCGCCCTCGAGCACCTCGGCCGCGGCCGCTCCGCAGGGCACCTCGGGTGCGCAGAGGGCGATCGCGAGGTCGGGGTCCGCGAGGTCGCCGAGGCCCGTGACACCGGCGGGATTGCCCGCCGGCACGGCCAGCGCGAGGGTGTTCGTGGCGAACACCTCCGGGGCGGCGGCGGTCGCGCCGCCGTCGACCGCGCGCTGCATGGTGGCCTCGTCGGCCGACGCGAAGACGTCGGCGGGCGCGCCCTCGAGGATCTGTCCGACGAGCGTCGAGCTGCCGCCGTACGAGATCGCGACGTCGATGCCCGGATGCGCCGCCTCGAACGCCGCGGCCAGCTCGTCGAAGGTCTCGGTGAGCGACGCCGCCGCGAACACGGTGATCGACGGGCCGGGCGCGTCGACCGGGGCGAACGCGCCGGTGCCCGAGCAGCCGGCGAGGGCGAGCAGGGCGACGGATGCCGCCGCCGTCGACGCACCCCGCCGGAGCCGACGGCTCACGGGCGCTCCGTGCCCGGCACCTCGACCACGACGGTCGTCGCCTTCGCGCTCGCCGCGGCGAGCATGCCCGGGGCGAGGCCGAGCTCGTCGGCCGCCTCGCGCGTCATGAGCGACACCACCCGGAACGGCCCGGCCTGCAGGTCGACCTGCGCCATCACGCCGTCCTTGGTCACCGCCGTCACGAGCCCGACGAACCGGTTGCGCGCCGAGGCGCCGGCGAAGGGGAACGCGTCGGCGAGTGCCGTGCCGGCGCCGGTCTCGCCGAGCAGCGGGAGGAGGTCGGCGCCCGCGACGACCTGCATGCCGTTCGCCGCGCGCGACACCGGCACGCGACCCTGGTCGGCCCAGCGGCGCACCGTGTCGTCGCTCACGCCGAGGAGGGCTGCCGCCTCGGCGATGCGGAACTCCTGCATGATGCCCCCTCCGTGGATGCGTGTCCGATACGCAATCGTAGCCGTGAATGCGGTCATGCTGGGCGGATGTCGCCGATCGGTGCGCGCACCGCCGACGGCTTGCGAGAATCGGAGCATGCCTCCCGTCGACCCGGCGTCCCCGCGCTACCAGCGCCAGCGCATCCTCCCCGGCGTCGGTCCCGGCGGCCAGGAGGCGCTCGCCGCCGCCCACGTCGTCGTGCTCGGCGCGGGCGGCCTCGGCAGCGCGGTCGTGCCGGTGCTCGTGGCGGCCGGCGTCGGCCGCGTCACGATCGTGGACGACGACGTGGTCGACGAGACGAACCTGCACCGCCAGGTGCTGCACGGCATCGCCGACGTGGGGCGCGCGAAGGTCGAGTCGGCGGCGGATGCCGCCCAGACGCTCAGCCCCGAGACGCTGGTGCAGCCGCATGCCGCGCGCTTCACCGAGGCGAATGCCGACGCACTGCTCGAGGACGCCGACCTCGTGGTCGACGGCACCGACGACATCCGCACCCGGTACGTCGCCGACGACGCGGCCGCACGTCGCGGCATCCCGCTCGTCTGGGGGTCGGCGGCGAAGTTCTCCGGGCAGGCGGGCGTCTCGTGGGAGGCGCACGGGGTCGCGTACCGCGACCTCTTCCCCGAGGCCCCGGCCCCCGACGCGGTGCTGAGCTGCGACATCGACGGCATCCTCCCCAGCGTCTGCACCGTCGTGGGCGGCCTCATGGCCGGCGAGGTGCTGAAGCTCCTGACCGGCATCGGCGAGCCGCTGCTCGGACGGGTCGCCACGTTCGACGCGTTGTCCGGGCGCACGCGCGAGATCGCGTACCGGCGTGCGGCGCCCGTGCCCGGCGCGGCGGCCGACGAGCGGTCGCGTGGCGCGGGCTCCGGTGCATCCGTCGCGCCATCGGCCGCCCCGGCGCCGAGCCCCGTCCCGGCCGGGGTCGGGCGACGGCAGCACGTCGCGCACGATGCGCTCAGCGCGCGGGAGCTGGCGGACGAGATCGCCGGCGGGCATCCGCCCCTGCTCCTCGACGTGCGCGAACCCTGGGAACTCGACGTCGCCCGGCTCGACGGGGCGATCAACATCCCACTGGGCGAACTCGCGGCCCGCCTCGACGAACTCGACCGCGACGAGCGGATCGTGGCGCTCTGCCACCTGGGCGTGCGCTCGCAGCACGCGCTGCACGTGCTCGACCACGCCGGCTTCGCCGACATCCGCCACCTCGACGGCGGCCTCGACGCCTGGTCGGCCACCGTCGACCCCACCGTCCCCCGCTACTGACCCGGACCCGTCGATTCCCTGCGTTCCGGGCCCGTATTCCGCGGTCTTCTGACGGGTCTCGGGCGCCGCGCGGGCGTTCCGGTTCGAGACCCGTCAAGAACCTGCGTTCCCAGCGCTGGGAACGCAGGAAGTCGACGGGTCTCGGAAACGGTGCGGAGTTGGGAGGATGGGGGCATGAGCCGCATCGGGGTCGACGAACACGCCGCGTACGTGCGGAGCCTGCTCACGGGACTCTCCGCGCGACCCGCCGAACGGGTCGCGCTGGCCGAGGCCCTCGGCCGCGTGACCGTCTCGCCCACCGCGTCGCCCATCGCGCTCCCGCCGTTCCGCAACGCGCAGATGGACGGCTACGCGGTGCGCGCGGCCGATACGACGGATGCCCCGCTCACGCTGCCCGTCACCGGCGAGGTCGCCGCCGCTCCGGGCGCGCCCGCCCCGCTCGCCCCGGGCACGACCGTGCGCATCATGACCGGCGCGCCGGTGCCGGAGGGCGCCGACGCGGTCGTCCCGGTCGAGGGCACCGACCGCGGCACCGAGCAGGTGCGCATCGAGACGCCCGTCGCCCGGGGCACCTACGTGCGCGAGGCCGGATCGGACCTCGCCGCCGGCGCCGACGTGCTGCCCCCGGGCATCCGCCTCGCCTCCCGCCACCTCGCCGCCGCCGCGGCCTCTGGCCTGACCCACCTGCTCGTGCGCGAGCGCGTGCGCGTCGCGGTGATCTCCACCGGATCGGAGCTCGTCGACGCGGGTGCCCGGCTCGCGCCGGGCGAACTGCCCGACGCGAACGGCGTCGCGCTGGCGTCCGCGGTCGCGGCCACGGGTGCCGACGTGGTGCACCGGGGTCGCGTGCGCGATCACGTCGCGCGCTTCCGCGACGAGCTCGACGCGGCGGTGGCGGCGGGCGCCGAGCTCGTGATCACCTCGGGCGGCATCTCGCAGGGCGCGCACGAGGTGGTGCGCGAGCTGCTCGAGCCGATGGGCGCGTGGGTCGGCTCGGTCGCCATGCAGCCGGGCGGCCCGCAGGCGGTCGCCGTCTACGAGCGCGTGCCGGTCGTCGCGTTCCCCGGCAACCCGGTGAGCGCGCAGATCTCGTTCGAGGTGTTCGTCGCGCCCGTGCTGCGCGCGATCGCGCTGCTGCCCGCGGCGCGCACCGCGCGGCTGCCGCTCGCCGAGCCGGTCGATTCGGTCGCCGGCCGCCGCCAGTTCCGCCGCGGGCGCCGCACCGCCGACGACGCGGTCGTGCCGGTCGGCGGCCCCGGATCGCACCTGGTCGCAGCCCTCGCGGCATCCGACCTGCTCTTCGTCGTGCCGGAGGACGTCACGGAACTCGCGGCCGGCGACCTCGTGGATACGGTGGAGCTATGAGCCTCACCCACCTCGACGACGACGGCCGCGCCCGCATGGTCGACGTCGGCGCCAAGGCCGTCACGCGCCGGGTCGCGGTCGCCGAGGGCCGCCTCGACACGACCGCCGACGTGATCGCCCTGGTGCGCGCCGACGACCTGCCCAAGGCCGACGTGCTGCCGACCGCGCGCATCGCCGGCATCGCGGGCGCGAAGCGCACGAGCGAGCTGATCCCGCTCGCGCACATCCTGCCCCTGGAGAAGGTCTCGCTCGACTTCGAGCTGGGGGAGACGTCGATCGCGATCCGCGCGACCGTCGCCGTCACCGGCAAGACCGGCGTCGAGATGGAGGCCCTCACCGCCGTCGCGGTCGCGGGCCTCACCCTGCACGACATGATCAAGGCGGTCGACCCGGGCGCCGTGCTCGGCGGCATCCGCCTGGTGGAGAAGACCGGCGGCAAGCGGGGGCACTGGCGGGCGGATGCGGGTGAGCAGTCGGGTGCGGCGAGCCGGCCGGGTGCGACGGGCCGGGCGGATGCCCCTGGGCAGACCGAGCCTGCAGCGCGAGCGGATGCCCCTCCGTCGGCGCGGTCCTCCCGTCGCACCGCCGAGGTCATCGTCTCCTCCACGCGCGCCGCGACCGGCGTCTACGCCGACGAGACCGGCCCCGTGATCGCCGAGCGCCTCGCCGCGATGGGCTTCGACGTGGCGGAGCCGATCGTGGTCGCCGACGCCGACATCGGCACGGCGATCGCCGCGGCCGTCGCCCGTGGGCCGCGCGTGCTGCTCACCACCGGCGGCACCGGCGTGCACCCCGGCGACCGCACGCCCGAGGCGACCGCGGCGGTGCTCGACCGCGAGCTGCCGGGCATCGCCGAGGCGATCCGTGCCGCGGGCCTCGCGAAGACCCCGACCGCCGCGCTCAGTCGCGCGCTGGCCGGAGTGGCCGGCGGCACCGTGGTGGTGAACCTGCCCGGCTCGCGCGGCGGCGTCGCCGACGGCCTCGACGTGCTCGCGGGCCTGCTGCCGCACGTGCTCGACCAGCTCGACGGCGGGGACCACCGGACTGCGGCGGCCGACCACCACCGCGGCGAGGGGGCCGCGCATGCCTGAGGTGCTCGCCGTCGTCACCACGGACCCGCTCGACCGCGCCGCGATCGAGGCGTTCGTCACGACGCGCCGGGACGGCGCCGTCGTGACGTTCGAGGGCGTCATCCGCGACCACGACCACGGCGAGTCGGTGAGCGCGCTCGAGTACCAGGCCCACCCCGACGCCGAGAAGTTCCTGCGCGAGACGTGCGCGGAGATCGCGGCCGAGACGGGGCTGCGCGTCGCCGCGGCCCACCGGTACGGCGCGCTGGCGATCGGGGACGTGGCGCTCGTGGCATCCGTCGCCGCCCCCCACCGCGCCGAGGCGTTCGCGGCCTGCGCCGCCCTCGTCGACCGCATCAAGGAGCGCACCCCCATCTGGAAGCGCCAGCACCTCGCGGGCGGCACCACCGAATGGGTGAACCTCTGACGCGTTCGCGTTCGCGTTCGCGTTCGCGTGCGCGTCCGCGCACGCGCCAGCGCCCGCGATCGCGCGACGTCGACGCGCTCGACGTCGCCGACCGCGAGGCGACCACCGCCGGCTGATCGGTCGCACCGGTGCCGATGCTCGCGCCTGCGAGAGCGTGCCGCGCTGCTCCCACGTGCCACGAGCGTCGCGTCGCTGCGCTGGTTCGCTGACACGGACCACACCGGTCTGCACCGGTGCTGCTGACAGAACACTGTCACAATTCTGCAACGGCGGCTGCGTGGCAGGATCGCGCCGCTGGGGACGATGGTGGCGGATTCACCGTCATTTCCCGTGATTCCGGGCCTTGTGCGGCGGTTCCCCGACGATCGCCTCCCGAGCATTAACACGAGTGACATATCGAAGCAATGTCAATGTAATGCCGAACCTCGAATCTAGGAGCACCTGCAGCGGTCGGCAGTCTTCTGCCGACGAGTACCACCGGGTCGGATCGCGTCGGTACCGCGACGATTCCGCCCCGGCGCACCACGAGCACCTCCCACCTGCGATGGGCGGATCCGAGGGATCCGCATCGCGGGCGGGTCCGGTCGTGCATCCCCGGCGACCGTGCCTCCCGCCCCGCGATTCGCACCACTTCACACCGAAACGGAGCACAGCATGATCACCACGAGCAGGAAGCGCGTCAAGGCGCTCCTCGCCGCGGGCGCGATCGCCGCGACCACGGCCCTCATCCTCTCCGGCTGCGGCGCGCGCGCCGGCGACACCGCATCCGACGACGCCTCCGAGAGCTGCGTCGACACGTCGGGCGACACCATCAAGCTCGGCTTCCTCAACTCGCTCACCGGCGGCATGGCGATCTCCGAGACCACCGTCTCCAACGTGCTGCACATGGCGGCCGACGAGATCAACGCCGACGGCGGCATCCTCGGCAAGCAGATCGAGTACATCCAGGAGGACGGCGCCACCGACTGGCCGACCTTCGCGGAGAAGACCGAGAAGCTGCTCACGCAGGACTGCGTCGCGGCGATCTTCGGCGGCTGGACCTCGTCGTCGCGCAAGGCCGTCAAGCCGGTGGTCGAGGAGCACAACGGGCTGTTCTTCTACCCGGTGCAGTACGAGGGCCTCGAGTCGTCGCCGAACATCTACTACACGGGCGCGACCACGAACCAGCAGATCCTCCCCGCGATGGACTTCCTCGCGGCCGAGGGCGTGGAGACCCTGTTCCTCGCGGGCTCCGACTACGTGTTCCCGCGCACGGCGAACGCCATCATCAAGCTCTACGCGGCCGAGCTCGGCATCGAGATCGTCGGCGAGGAGTACGTGCCGCTCGACAAGGACGACTGGACGACGCAGGTCGCGAAGATCGTCGAGGCCGACCCCGACTTCGTGTTCAACACCATCAACGGCTCGTCGAACGTCGGCTTCATCAAGGCCTACTACGACGCCGGCCTCTCGCCCGAGGAGACCCCGATCATCTCGGTGTCGATCGCCGAGGAGGAGGCGCCCGCCATGGGCCACGAGGTCACCGGCAACTACGCCTCGTGGAACTACTTCCAGTCGCTCGACACCCCGAACAACCCCGAGTTCATCGAGGCCTGGCAGGCCTACCCGGGCTCGAGCGGCGTGACCAGCGACCCGATGGAGGCCGCGTACATCTCGCTCTACCTGTACAAGGCGCTGGTCGAGGCGGCAGGCAGCTTCGACGTCGACGCGGTGAACGCCGCGGCCACGGAGAACGAGATCACGGTCGACGCTCCCGAGGGCGTCGTCACGCTCGACGGTGAGAACCACCACATCTCCAAGCCCGGCCACATCGGGCAGATCAACGAGGACAACCAGTTCGACATCGTCTGGGAGTCGGACGGGTTCATCGACCCGGACCCGTACCTCGACGAGTACGACTGGTTCCCGGCCGACGTCCGCGACGCGCTCGTGGCGGCCGCGGGCTGATCCCGCCGACGCGGGGTCCCGTGCCGCCACGGCACGGGGCCCCGCGTCCCGGACCCGCTCGAGATCCCATGCTCACGGAAAGGAGCGCCCGCAGGTGGAAGCACTCATCCCGCCCCTGCTGAACGGCACCGCGCTGGGCGCGCTGCTGCTGCTGTCGGCCCTCGGCCTCACGCTCACCTTCGGCCAGATGGGGGTGATCAACATGGCGCACGGCGAGTTCATCATGGCCGGCGCCTTCGTCGCCTACCTGACCCAGCTGATCATCCCGTCGAGCAGCATCTCGATCCCGGTCGCGCTGCCGCTCGCCTTCGTCGTCGCCGGGCTCCTCGGGCTCCTCCTCGAGGTGAGCATCATCCAGTGGATGTACCGGCGGCCGCTCGACACGCTCCTCGTGACCGTCGGCGTGGCGCTCATCCTCCAGCAGGCGGCGCTCCAGATCTTCCCGGCCCAGGGCGTGCCGGTCGAGAACCCCGAGTGGCTCCAGGGCCAGCTCGACGTCTTCGGCTACGCCTGGCCGTACCGACAGCTGTTCACCATCCTGCTGGCCGCGGCGTGCGTCGCCGCGCTCGCCGCCTGGCTCAAGTACACCTCGTTCGGCCGTCGCATCCGGGCCACCGTGCAGAACCGCGACCTCGCCGAGACCATCGGCATCCGCACCCGCGTCGTCGACCGCATCACGTTCTTCGTCGGCTCCGGCCTCGCCGGTGTCGCCGGCGTCGCCGCATCGCTCATCGGCGGCACGAACTCCCAGATGGGCACGCAGTACATCATCCCGGCGTTCCTCGTGGTCGTCGCCGGCGGCATCGGCCAGGTCAAGGGCACGGTCATCGCCGCCTGGGTGATCGGCGTCGCGATGGCCCTCTTCGCCGACTGGACGACGGGCAGCCTCGCGCAGGTGCTCGCCTTCGCCCTCGTCGTCGTCTTCCTGCAGTTCCGCCCGCAGGGCCTGTTCACCGTACGCACCAGGGGGTTGGCATGACCGCACTGACGAAACTCAAGCCGTGGGCGTCGCTCATCGGCATCGCCGTCTTCGCGGTGGTGCTGCTCGCCGTCGCCCCCTCGGTGCTGTCGATGCACTGGATCAACAACCTCGGCAAGTACTGCGCCTGGGCGATCGTCGCCGTGGGCATCGGCCTCGCCTGGGGCCGCGGCGGCATGCTCGTCATGGGCCAGGGCGTCTTCTTCGGGCTCGGCGCCTACGCCATGGCGATGCACATGACGCTGGAGAACGCCGGCCCCGACGGCATCCCCTCGTTCATGATCCTGTACGACCCGCTGGCGCCGCTCCCGGCGTTCTGGGAGCCGTTCCGCAGCGAGCTGTTCACGCTGGCGGCGATCATCGTGCTGCCGGTCGTCGTCGCGGGCATCCTCGGCTACGCCCTCTTCAAGCGGCGGGTGAAGGGCGCGTACTTCGCGATCCTCACCCAGGCGCTCGCGGTCGCGACCGCGGTGCTGGTCAGCTCGACCATTCGCGAGACCGGCGGCGACACGGGCCTCAGCGGCTTCCGCACCTTCTTCGGGTTCCTGCTCAGCGACGACGCCAACAAGGTGATGATCTACCTCATCACCGCCGGGCTGCTGATCGCCTGCATGCTGCTCGTCTGGCAGCTCCACCGGAGCCGCTTCGGCGAGCTGCTGCTCGCGACCCGCGATGCCGAGGAGCGCGTGCGGTTCCTCGGCTACGACCCGGCGAACATCAAGCTCACCGCGTTCGTGATCGCCGCGGTCATGGCCAGCATCGGCGGGGCCATGTTCGTGCCGCTCGTGGGCATCATCACGCCGGCCGAGATCGGCGCCTCCGCGTCGATCCTCATGATCGCCGGCGTCGCCCTCGGCGGACGCGCGTCGCTGTTCGGCCCGGTGCTGGGCGCCATGGCGATCGGCTGGGGGCAGTCCAGCCTGGCCTCGAGCTGGCCCGAGGGGTGGATCTACATCCTCGGCCTGCTGTTCGTCGTCGTGACGCTGTTCCTGCCGAACGGGCTCGCGTCGCTGTACACCCGGGCGAAGGGGCTGGTCGCGGGACGCCGCGGCGACACGGCCGCGCCGACGCCCCCCGCGCCGACCGAAACGGCCGCGAAGTCCGAGAAGGCGGAGGTCTCCGCATGAGCGCGAACGACCAGGCCACGACCGTCGACGAGGCGGTGGAGCCGCCCGCACCCGACGCGGAGACGTCCGTCGCCGTGTCCCACCTCACCGTGAGCTTCGACGGGTTCACCGCGGTCGACGACGTCAGCCTGCTGATGCTGAAGGGCCAGGTGCACTTCCTGATCGGCCCGAACGGCGCCGGCAAGACGACCCTGGTGGATGCGCTGACCGGGCTCGTCCCCTCCACGGGCAGTGCCCTGTACGACGGGATGGACCTCGTCGCGATGAAGACGAACAAGATCATCCGCGCCGGGGTCGGGCGCACCTTCCAGACGGCGACCGTCTTCGACGAGCTCTCGGTGCTGCAGAACCTCGACATCGCGGGCGGCGTGCATCGGAAGGCCTGGCGGCTCCCGTTCCGCCGCCGTGGCGTGCCCGACTACGTCGAGGAGGCGCTCGAGACGATCGGGCTGTCGGCCCTGCGCGACGTGCCGGCCGGCATCCTCGCCCACGGGCAGAAGCAGTGGCTCGAGATCGGCATGCTGCTGGTGCAGGACGCCAAGGTGATGTTCCTCGACGAGCCGGTCGCGGGCATGAACGCCGACGAGCGCGACGAGACCGGTGAGCTGCTCCGCCGCATCGGCGACGAGCGCACGATCATCGTGATCGAGCACGACATGGACTTCGTGCGCAACTACGCCGAGTGGGTGACGGTCATGCACACCGGCAAGCTGCTGACCGCGGGCACCGTCGAGCAGGTCCAGGCGGACCCGCGCGTGCAGGCGGTCTACCTCGGGACGTCGGCGGACGCCGCCGTGGAAGGGATGGGTCACTGATGCTCGAGATCACCGGAGTCACTGCCGGCTACGGCCGCACGAAGGTGCTGCACGATGTCACCGTCACGATCCCCGACGGCCAGGCCGTGTCGATCATGGGCCACAACGGCGCCGGCAAGACCACCCTGCTGCGCGTCGCGACGGGCCTGTTGCCGGTGATGAGCGGGAAGGTGCTCATCGACGGCGAGGATGTCACGAGGATGCCGCCGTCGAAGCGCGTGAAGCGCGGGCTCGGGTACGTCCCCCAGGGGCAGCAGTGCTTCCCGCAGATGACGACGCTCGAGAACCTCCAGCTGGTCGCGAAGCGGCAGTCGGAGATCGACGAGGTCTTCGACCTGTTCCCCGTGCTGAAGGAACTGCTCGCGCGTCGCGCGGGCCTGCTCTCGGGCGGCCAGCGCCAGCAGCTCGCGATCGCGCGCACGCTGCTGACGAAGCCGAGGCTGCTCGTGCTCGACGAGCCGACGGAGGGCATCCAGCCGAACATCGTCGCCGACATCGAGCGGGTCATCATCGACCTCACCCGACGGGGCGACCTGTCGGTGCTGCTCGTCGAGCAGCACGTGGGATTCGCGCTGCGCTCCACGAACGACTACTACGTGCTGCAGTCGGGGCGCATCACGATGACCGGTGCGGGAGGTGCGGAGGCCATCGACAGCGTGCGGGAGGCCATGGCGATCTGATCCACAGCGAATCGTCACGGCAACGCGTTGGAAACACTCGACCGGGACAATCCTCATGTCGGGGACGCCCGGGAGGTCGGTGTGGATACGCTGCGCGTGAGGTCCGAGGGCCGTGCAGGTGACGCGCGCGCCGCCGCCGAGGACAGCCTCGAGGACTACGCCTTCCGGTACGTGCCCCGTTCCTTCCGCCGCTGGAGCGCGCTGTCGGTCGGCGGCACGGCGCTCGGGTCGATCGCGTTCCTGGCCGACTTCTCGATCGGCGCCAGCATCGGGCTGGAGCACGGCACGACGAACGCGCTGCTCGGCATCCTGCTGGCATCCGTGATCATCTTCCTCGTCGGGTTCCCGGTCGCCTACTACGCGGCCCGGTACAACCTCGACCTCGACCTCATCGCCCGCGGCTCGGGCTTCGGCTACTACGGCTCGATCATCACCACCGTCGTGTTCGCCGGGTTCACCTGCATCTTCTTCGCGCTCGAGGGGGCGATCATGGCGCAGGGGCTCGAGGCGGCCGTGGGCATCCCCATGCCCATCGGCTACCTGATCTCCACGGTCGTCGTGATCCCGATCGTGATCTTCGGGATGCGCGCGCTCGAGCGACTGCAGTTCTGGACCACGCCGCTCTGGCTGGCATTGGCACTGCTGCCGCTCATCTGGATCGTCTTCACCCAGCCCGACGTGGTGACGGAGTTCATCGACTTCACCGGCGTCTCCGACGGCGAGGCGAGCTTCAGCGCCGTGGTCGCGAGCGCGGCCGTGTGCTTCGCACTGACGCCGCAGCTCGCGGAGCAGATCGACTACATCCGCGTGATGCCGCCGCGCACGCGGGCGAACGCGACGTCGTGGTGGACCTCGTTCGTGTTCAGCGGACCCGGCTGGGTCATCTTCAGCGGCACGAAGCAGGTCATCGGGCTCTTCCTCGCCGTCTACCTCGTGACGAAGGTGAACCCGTCGATCGGCGACCGCGCGGTCGAACCGGTCAAGCAGCTGCTCGGCATGTACCAGTCGCTGCTGCCCGACTGGGTGGCGCTCATCCTGGCGCTCATCCTCATCGTCATCGCGCAGGTGAAGATCAACGTCACCAACGCGTACTCGGGCTCGCTCGCCTGGTCGAACGTGTACACGCGCGTCAAGAAGCGCTACCCGGGCCGCACGGTCTTCGTGCTCTTCAACCTGGTCATCGCGCTCGGGCTCATGCTGCTCGGCGTCTTCAGCCTCATCTCGGTGGTACTGAGCCTCTACGCGAACGTCGTCATGGCATGGCTCGTGACGATCTCCGCCGACATCGTGGTCAACAAGCACCTGCTCCGCATCTCGCCGCGCTTCCCGGAGTTCCGGCGCGGCATGCTGCACGACTGGAACCCGGTGGGACTCGTCTCGGTCGGCCTGGCGTCGCTGCTCTCGCTGGCATGCTTCGCGGGAGCGTTCGGGCCGGCGATGCAGCCGTTCTCCGTGCTCATCGCGATCGGCGTCGCCGCGCTGGTCACGCCCCTGATGGCGCTCGCGACGCGCGGCCGGTTCTATCTCCGGCGCACCTCCGACGGCATCCCGAGCCCGATCCTCGATTCCGACGGCAACCCGTCGGGGGAGCGGCTGCGGTGCCACGTCACCGGTTACACTTTCGAGCGACCGGACATGCTCGCGTCGGCCGAACCCGGACCGCACGGCGAGGTGCAGTTCGTGTCGTCCCTGGCCCTGGCGCTCGACGAGTCCGACCGGTACGTCCTCCCGCCCGAGCCGGTCGCGACCGAACCGCGAACGAGGGGAGGGCGCACGTGACGGAGGAATCCGACGACACGCGTTCGGCCATCCTCGCGAGCGCGGCGAAGCTGCTGCGCCAGAACACCTTCGAGGACGTCTCCTACCTCGAGCTCGCCGAGCTGGCGGAGGTCTCCGAGCGCACGATCTACCGGCGCTTCCCCACCCGGTCGCACCTGCTCGAGGCGCTCGGCCGGTGGATCGAGGAGGAGCACTTCCCCGTGGGGGAGTTCCGCACCGTCGACGGCTTCCGCGAGGCCGTCCGCGCACGCTTCCGGGCGTATGACGCCGAGCCGGCGTTCGCGTTCGTCGCCGCCCGGGGAGCAGCGCTCTCGCCGACCGGCGACGCCGCCGCCGCACCGATCACCGCGGCGATCGTGGCGATGCTCGACACCGCGGCGCCGAACCTCAACCGGCGCGACGCGCTGCGCGCGGCCGCGACCGCCCGCCACCTCGCGTCGCCCATGTTCTGGGCGCGCATGCGCTCCGGGTTCGACATGAGCGCCGACGAGACGTTCCGCGCGTTCGACACGGCGATGCGCCGGGTGCTCCCGGCGGCCCCTCGGTCGAGCCGGGCGACGCGATGACCACGTCGGCACCCGAGCTCTCGGGGACCCAGGCGTCGATCCTCGCGGCCTACGCCGAACTCATCGAGGAGGTCGGCACCGACGACGTGTCGTTCCGCCTCATCGCGCTGCGCGCCGGCGTGGGGGAGCGCACCGTCTTCCGTCACTACCCGACCCGCGTCGACCTCCTGCTGGCGACCTCGGCCTGGATCGAGGCGACGATCTTCACCCGTCAGGACTCCGAGTCGATCTTCGACGTGCCCATCGCCATCCGCGAGGCGGTCGAGGCGTACGACCGGCGTCCGGAGCTCGCCCACGTCGTCGCCGAGTCGGCGATGCGCGGCGTGAACGGCGCCGAACCGGCCCCGCAGCGGTCGCACTTCGACGCGATGCTGCGACGCGAGGTCCCGTCGCTCGACGACGGCGAGCGTCGGGACATCGTCGCGGCGCTCTGCCACCTCGACTCGTCCGCGACGTGGGTGACCATGCGGCGCGAGTTCGGCATGAGCGGCCGCGACATCGCCGACGCGGCGACCTGGGCGGCCGAGGCCGTCCTCGACCCGATCCGCGACCTGGGGGGCGCGGCCTAGGGCCGCTCGCCGTCGATCGGGATCAGGCCGGCGCCGACGCGCGCTCCTGCGCGCGCGTGGCGAGCCACCCCGCGAGCCAGGCGAGCACGACGGTGCCGACGATGATCGGCCCGAACCAGTCGAGGTCGGTCGCCGCCACCGCCACCACCGGCGCCCAGCGCACGCCGAGCGCGCCGACGAGCACGCCGCACAGCCCCACCGTGCCGACCACGACCGCCACCGCGACCGAGATCGAGAGCAGCGCGGCGTTGTACCGGCGTCGTCGCTCGGGCCGGTCGGCCGACCAGCGGTAGATCCCGGCCGTGACGACGCTGTTGAGCCCGTCGCACATGACCATGCCCCCGGTGAACAGCAGGGGCAGCACCATGGCCGCGTACCAGGGCAGCACCACGCCCGCGCCGCCCGCCAGCAGCAGCAGGGTGATCGACGACGCCGTGTCGAAGCCGAGGCCGAACAGCAGGCCGACGACGAACATCTTCCAGGGCGCGTCGAGCGTCGCCGAGGTCCGCGCGATCAGTCGCGAGACGGGGCCTGCGGCGACCGGTCGGTCGTCCCGGCCGTGGGCGGCCGGGTCGGCATGCCGGGGGGACCCCCGGAACAGGCCAGCGAGGATGACGAGGTTCGTCGCCGCCATCGCCAGCAGGAACACGCTCGAGACGGTCGGCCCCCAGACGCCGGCGACCGATGCCAGGGGCGAGTCGTCCACCCCGATCTGCGACGTGAGCGCACCGAGGCCGGCGGTGACGAGCCCGACCGCGACGAGCACCACCGTCGAGTGGCCGAGCGCGAACCAGAGGCCCACGCCGGCCGGATCGCGGCCGTCGGCGACGAGCTTCCGGCTCGTGTTGTCGATCGCGGCGATGTGGTCGGCATCGAACGCGTGCCGCATGCCGAGCACGAATGCCGTGGTCGCGAGGCCGATGCCGAACGCGGCCGTGCCGGCCCGCGCGTCCGCGGGCAGCACGACCGCCGCGAACAGGGCCCACCCGACGACCGGCAGCCCGATGACCACGAACAGGGTGGCGCGCGCCGCCGGGGTGAGCCTGCTCACGCGAGGCTCCGGGCCCGGTCGGGTCGCTCGGCCGGCGGTGTCGGGGAAGACGCGTGCGGCGGCGCGACGCGCACCAGTCCCGCGAGCGGGCTCTCGTGCGCCGCCTCGCCGAGGTGGCGCAGCAGCGTGCCCCCGCGCTCGAGGTCGAGCCTGGTCGCGCCGGCGACGTCGTCGACGGGTGCGCGGTCGCCGAGCGCGAGGATCCCGTCCATGACGCGGTGGTGCCCGAGGATGCCGGGGACCGGGTCGCTGCCGGAGACGTCGAGCGTCTCGTGCAGCAGGGGCCCCGTGCCGTCGGAGGCATCCGTGGTCGACCGGAGCCGACCGCCGCGCTCGCCGGCGCGGCCCAGCACCAGGGTCTCCCGGCAGGTGGCCGATGCCCCCGGGCCGAGCACGATCGTGAGGGAGCGCCGGAGGTCGCCGGCGTCGGTGACGACGGTGGGCAGCCCGTCCCAGGCCACGTGCGCGTCGGCGGCGAGCTCGATGCGGGCGTGCCAGCCCGACGGCTCGCCCGCACCGTCGCGCCCGTAGACGACGAGCCCGCCGATGTCGACGAGGGTGAGCGTGCAGCCCGGCCCGACCGCGATGCGCATGCGCACCTCGTCGCCGGGCAGCAGCATGGCCCGGCCCGCGACGAGTGCGACCTCGGCGGCCCGCCCACGGCGGCGCACCAGTCGCGGCACCACGAGCTCGCCCGAGAGGGCGCACGACACCTCGTCGCCGCGGGGCGCGACGTCGACGACGGTGGGCCTCACGGGTGCGCGTGCTCCGCGTGGTCGTGCTCCGCATGCTCGTGGGTCGCGTGGTCGTGCGGGGCGGCACCCGCGTGCGCGTGGTCGTCCTCGCCGCCCTCATGGGTGTGCAGGTAGCCGGTGCCGTCCTCGTCCGCGTGGAAGTGGGGCGCCATGGGGCCCGGGTCCTGCGGCACGTGGGAGCCCGCGCGGTGCGCGGCGAGCACCGACAGCACCCACGCGCGCAGCGCGGCCACCGAAACCTCGTCGGTGCGCGAGAGGGCGAGCACGGGGCGTCCGTCGCGCGCCTCGGTCGCGTCGGCCACCATCTGCGGCACGTCGACGCCCACGTACGGCGCGAGGTCGGTCTTGTTGACGACCAGCAGGTCGGCGCGGCCGATGCCCGGGCCGCCCTTGCGGGCGACGTCGCCGCCGCCGGCCACGTCGAGCACGAAGATCTGCGCGTCGACGAGCGCGGGGGAGAAGGTGGCGGTGAGGTTGTCGCCGCCCGACTCGATCACGACGAGGTCGAGCGGGTCGAAGGTGCGCTCGAGGTCCTCGGCGGCCAGGAGGTTCGCGGTGACGTCGTCGCGGATCGCGGTGTGCGGGCAGGCGCCCGTCTCGACCGCGATGATGCGCTCGGGCGCCAGCACCCCCGCGGAGCGCAGGAACCGGGCATCCTCGTCGGTGTAGATGTCGTTGGTGATGACCCCGATGCGGATCTCGTCGGCGAGGGCGCGGCAGACGGTCGCGATGAGCGACGACTTGCCGGTGCCGACCGGGCCGGCGACGCCGAGGCGCAGGGCGCGGGGGGTGGACGGGTTCTCAGGCACGGAAGAGCCTCCTGGTGGATCGGGCGTGGGCCTCGGCCCACGCTTCGGACTGCGGCGCGCTGGGCGCCGGGATCTGGGCCGGTGCGGTGATCTCCGCGATCGCGGCGAGGTCGGGCTCGACCGCCGCGCACCGCTCGACCACGAGCGACACCAGGTCGAGCGGGTCGCGTGGCTCGAGCTTCAGCACCGCCGCCGCGGCGGCCTGCAGGTCCTCGTAGACGACGAGGCGTGCGAGCTCCATCGGCGGCAGCTCGAGCCCCGCCGCGATGACCCCGAGCACCGACGGCCGCGGGGGCGGGGTGCGGCGCTCGCGCCAGGCGGCGATGACCGCGTCGCCGGGGAGCAGCTCCCCGCCGACGCGGAGGTAGCCGCGTGCGAGCACCCGGGCCGCGTCGCGCTGCGCACGGCTCGGCGTGCGGGCCGCCCACGCGGCCTCGACGGCGTCCAGGTCGCCGTCGGCGAGTCGCACGTGGCGGGCGACCACGGCGGTGCCCGCCTCGACGAGCGCCGTGGTCGCGGCGCGGCTGCGGAGCAGGGCGGGCAGGTCGGCCGGCGCCAGGCCGGCCACGAGCGCGGGCTCGACGCCCGCCGAGTGGGCGTGGCCGCCCGACGGGAGCCGGGCGTCGGCCAGGAGCATGGCGGCCGTGGACGGTGCGAGCTGCGGCATCAGAAGAGCTGGTAGAGCTGCGCGAGCGGCAGGGTCGCGGCCGGTGCGGGCTCCACGAGCTCGCCGTCGATCGAGATGTCGAAGGTGTCGGGGCGGATGTCGATCCGGGGCAGGGCGTCGTTGTTGCGCATGTCGGCCTTGCCGACGTCACGGGTCGGGCGCAGCGGCAGCAGCCGGCGGCGGAGCCCGAGGCGCGCCTCGATGCCCGCGTCGAGCGCGGCCGGCGCGACGAACGACACCGAGAGCGGGCCGCCGATCGCGTCGAGGAACGCCGGGCGCATGAGCACGGGCTGCGGCGTCGGGATCGAGGCGTTCGGGTCGCCGAGGGCGCCCCACACGAGCCCGCCGCCCTTGATCACGACGCTCGGGCGGAAGCCGAAGAACTTCGGGTCCCACAGGGCGAGGTCGGCGAGCTTGCCCACCTCGATCGACCCGACCTCGCCGTCGATGCCATGGGCGATCGCGGGATTCACGGTGTACTTGGCGACGTATCGCCGGGCGCGCTCGTTGTCGGCCGGCAGCCCGCCGCCGAGGGCCCCGCGCCGGTGCTTCATCACGTGGGCGACCTGCCAGGTGCGCGTGACCACCTCGCCGATGCGGCCCATCGCCTGCGCATCGGAGGACGTGATCGAGATCGCGCCCATGTCGTGCAGGATGTCCTCGGCCGCGATGGTCGTCGCCCGGATGCGGGACTCGGCGAACGCGAGGTCCTCGGGCACGCCGGGGTTCAGGTGGTGGCAGACCATCAGCATGTCGAGGTGCTCGGCGACCGTGTTGACCGTGTGCGGCAGCGTGGGGTTCGTCGATCCGGGGATGACGTAGGGGAGCCCCGCGATCGAGAGGATGTCGGGGGCGTGACCGCCGCCCGCGCCCTCGACGTGGAACGCGTGGATGCTGCGCCCGGCCATCGCCGCGATGCTCGACTCGACGAAGCCGGCCTCGTTCAGCGAGTCGCTGTGCAGCGCGACCTGCAGCCCCCACTCCTCGGCGGCCGTGAGGCTCGCGTCGATCGCCGCGGGCGTCGAGCCCCAGTCCTCGTGCACCTTGTAGCCCGCGGCGCCCGCGAGCGCCTGCTCCTCGAACGCCGCGCGCGAGACCGTGTTGCCCTTGCCGAGCAGCAGCACGTTCACGGGCAGGTGGTCCATCGAGCGGTGCATCTGCTCGAGGTGCCACGCGCCCGGCGTCACCGTGGTGGCCTTCGACCCCTCCGACGGGCCGGTGCCGCCGCCGACGACGGTGGTGATGCCGGTCGCCAGCGCCTCGTGGATCTGCGAGGGGGAGAGCAGGTGCACGTGCGAGTCGATGGCGCCCGCGGTGAGGATCTTGCCCTCGCCGGAGATCACGTCGGTCGACGGGCCGATGACGAGTGCCGCGTCGACCCCGTCGGCGATGTCGGGGTTGCCCGCGCGGCCGATGCCGGCGATGCGGCCGTCGCGGATGCCCACGTCGGCGCGCACGACGCCCCACCAGTCGAGGATGATCGCATTGGTGATCACCGAGTCGAGCGCGCCGTCGGCACGTGAGACGGTGCTCTGCGCCATGGACTCGCGGATCGACTTGCCGCCGCCGAACACGGCCTCCTCGCCGCCGACCGTGAGGTCGTCCTCGAGCTCGATCCAGAGGTCGGTGTCGCCGAGCCGCACCTGGTCGCCCGTGGTCGGGCCGTAGATCGCGGCGTAGCGTTCGCGGTCGATGTGCACCATCAGTGCTCCTCCCCGTTCGGTCGCACCTGGATGCCCGGGACGAGCCGCCGGCCGCGCAGCGCGACCGCCCCGACCCGCTTCGACACGCCGGGCTCGAAGCGCTCCGAGGTGCCCGACGGGATGTCGAGCCGGAAGCCCGCGGCCGCCGCGCGGTCGAACTGCAGCGCGGCGTTCGTGTCGGGCAGGTGGATGTGCGAGCCGATCTGCACCGGGCGGTCGCCGGCGTTCAGGATCACCAGCTCGAGTCGCTCGGCCTCGGTGCGGTCGGCGTTCAGCTCGATGGTGCCGGGGCGCACGCGGATGGCGCCAGGGCCGGATGCTGCGGATGACGACACGTTCGGCTCCTCAGTCGATCGGGTGGTGGAGGGTCACGAGCTTGCGCCCGTCGGGGAACGTCGCCTCGACCTGCACGTCGGCGAGCATCTCGGCGACCCCGTCCATCACGTCGTCTCGCGTCAGCACGGCGCGCCCGTCGTCCATGAGCTGGGCGACGTCGGCACCGTCTCGGGCGCGCTCGATGACCCACGTCGACAGCAGGGCGACAGCCTCGGGATGGTTGAGCTTCACGCCGCGTTCGCGCCGGTCGCGTGCCACCATTCCGGCAACGGCGAGCAACAGCTTCTCCGTGTCCGCGGGCGAGAGATGCATCCGTCCCCTCCGACTTCGTTCAAGGGCGGAATTCCGCCGCCGAACCTCAGTCTCACGCATCCCCGGCCGGCCGATGGCCGTTCGCACACGCGTGTAACAGGATCGACATATCGTGGCAATCGGGGCCGGGGATCGAGGGCTCGTGGCAGTGTCCTGACACCGCGCGTCGGGTCAGCCCGCGAGCAGTTGCTCGCGCACCCGGGCCCGCAGCACCTTGCCGATGAGCGAGCGCGGCAGGTCGTCGAGCGCGACGACGCGGCGGGGCACCTTGTACGCCGCGACCCGTTCACGGCAGTGGTCGCGCAGCGCGTCGGAGTCGAGCGTGCAGCCGTCGCGCAGCACGACGGCGGCGACGACCTCCTCCCCGCCGCGCGGGTTCGGCAGCCCGACCGCGGCCGACGCGACGACGTCGGGATGCGATTCGAGCGCGGCCTCGACCTCGGTGGGCGAGACGTTGAACCCGCCCGTGATGATGAGCTCCTTGATGCGGTCGACGATGGTGATGAACCCGTCGGCGTCAGCGGTCGCGATGTCCCCGGTGCGCAGCCAGCCGCCGGGCAGCAGCGCGGCGGCGGTCTCGACCGGGCGGCGCCAGTAGCCGCCGAAGACCTGCGGCCCGCGGATCAGCAGTTCGCCCGCCTCGCCGAGCCGGCGGTCGACGGTCGGCTCGTCGGGGTCGACGATGCGGATGTCGGTGCTCGGGAACGGCACCCCCACGGTGCCCGGCCGCCGTGTCGGTCCCATCGGGTTGCCCACGGCGAGCGGCGAGGTCTCGGTCATGCCGTAGCCCTCGACCAGGAGGCCCCCGGTGACCTCCTCCCAGTGCCGGATGGTTTCGGCCGGCAGGCTCATCGCGCCCGAGATGGCGAACCGGATGTGCGACAGGTCGACGTCGCCACGCGAGGCGGCCGCGGCGAGCCGGTCGTAGATGGGCGGCACGGCGGGCAGGAACGTCGGCGGGCTGTGCTTCGCCGCGGTCGTGACGAGGCCGGCGTCGAACGTGGGGAAGAGCACGAGCTTCGCCCCGATGCTCATCGCGGTCGTGAGGCACAGCGTCAGGCCGTAGGCGTGGAACAGCGGCAGCACGCCGTAGAACGTCTCGCCGCCGATCTCGAGCCCGGGCACCCAGGCGACGCCCTGCATGGCGTTCGCGCGCAGCGCGCGCCTTCGGGATCGGCAGGCGCAGCGCCAGGCGGGTGCGCAGCGGCATGGCCCGCGTGAGGTCGACGCTCACGACGTGCTCGACCCGCAGGTCGCTCGGGAACCCCGCGATCGTGTCGACGGCCTTGTCCCACGCGATCGCGACGCGCGCGCCGTGGTCCTCGAACTGGTGCCGCAGTTCGCGGGCGGTGTACAGCGGATTGTGCTCGATGACGATCGCGCCGAGCCGCAGCGCCGCGTAGAACGCGACGACGTGCTGCGGGCAGTTCGGCAGCGCGATCGCCACGCGGTCGCCCGCGGTGACGCCGAGCCGACGCAGCCCCTGGGCCGCACGCTCGACCTGCTCGCCGAGCTCGCGATAGGTCGTGACCGCGCCGAAGAACTCCAGTGCGGGCCGCCCGGCGTGCTCGGCGACGCTCGCGGCGAGCATCTCCGGCAGGGTCTGCGTCGGCGCCTCGATCTCGTGCGGTACGCCGTCGGCGTACGACGCGAGCCAGGGCATGGACTCGAACGGATTGCTCGTCACGCACTCCATACTGCTCCTCCCGGGGGTGCGCACGTCGTCCACACCACGTTCCCAAGGTCCCGACGGGGCGATGAGCCGGGGAGTATCGTCCCGGTGCAGTGAATGCCCTCGCGGACGACCTGTTCCCCGGCACCGGCACGGACGCCGCGCGCCGTGCGGCGGCGCGCCGCGACGCCGCGATCGGGCCGACGGACTGGGCGCGCGTGCCGCAGCGGTTCGTGCGGGACACCGTCCACGCGCCCAGCGGGCCGCTCGCCCGCATCGCGCTCGGGCCCGCGACTGCCCAGCGCGTGCTCCTGGTGCCCGGCATGACGGGATCGAAGGAGGACTTCCTCCTGATGATGCCGCTGCTCGCGGATGCGGGGTACCGGGTCGAGGCGTTCGACATGGCCGGGCAGTACGAGTCGTGGGAGGCGGGCCCCGAGCGCCTCGACCCGCCCGAGCGGCGCTACTCGCGCCGGCTCTTCGTCGACGACCTGCTCGCGGTGCTCGAGACCGGCGCGACGCCCGCCCACGTGCTCGGCTACTCGTACGCGGGGACTGTGGCGGCGGATGCGGCGCTGCGACGTCCGGCGGCGTTCGCGAGCCTCACCCTGCTGTCGGCCCCGCCGTTCGCGGGACAGGCGCTGCGCGGGTTCAAGGTGCTGGGGCCGCTGAGCCCGCTCGTGCCGGGACGTGCCCTCGGCCCCGTGTTCGTCGCGGCGCTCCGGCTGAACGTGCACCGTGCACCCGCAGACCGTGCGCGGTTCGTCACCGACCGGTTCCGCCTCACCCGAGTGTCGAGCGTCGGCGACATCCTCGCCCTGATGAAGCGCACGCCCGACCTGGCGGACGAGCTGCGCGCGTCGGGCCTGCCGGTGCTGGTCGCGGTGGGCGCGGGCGACGTCTGGCGCGAGGGCGCGCACGCGGCCTTCGCGCGGCGGCTGGGGGCGACGTTCGTCGAGATCCCGACGGGGCACAGCCCGTGCGAGACCGCGCCGCACCAGCTCACCGAGGCGATGCTCGCGTTCCTGCGGCACTGAGCGGTCGGCGCTGAGCGGTCGGCGCTACGCGGCGAGGCCCTGGTCCGACCCCGACGTCAGGTGCCGCACCGCGGCCAGTCGCTGTGCGGCGCGGCGAGCGCGGCGACCGCGTGCGCAGCGGCGGCGACGGGTCCACCAGCCGACCTCCGCCCAGTTCACCGCGATGCCGTGGAACGCCCAGGACGCCCGGCGGCGCAGCCCGGCCCCGTCGTCGAACGGACGCGCCGACACCCCGACGTGCAGCTCCGGGTCGTAGTCGACGCCCACGTCGGGGCCGAGCGCGAAGCTGATGTCGAGGTCGTCGTGGGCGCGCGGGTCGTCGAGGTGGATCGCGTCGCGCGTGGCAGACCAGACCTCGCGGCGCAGTGCGAAGTTCGAGCCGAACACCGGGGTCTGCCCGACGATCATGCCCATGAACCAGAAGTAGCCGCCGAGGTAGACCCGGCCCGCCACGGCGCGCAGCACCGGGCCGCAGCCGTAGAACACGCCGGTTCCGGTCAGCGCGCCCAGCGTGGCATCCGACTCGAATCGCCGCTCCACCCGCGCTGCCCAGTCGGCCGCCGGCCGCGAGTCGGCGTCGAGCCGGCCGATCACGTCGCCGCACGCCGCGTCGAACCCGGCCGCGGTCGCGTGCAGAACGCCCCGCACGGGCTCGTGCACGAGACGGGCACCGGCGGCGAGCGCCACGGCGGCGGTGTCGTCGGTCGACCCGTTGTCGACCACGATGATCTCGTCGGGCGCGCGCGTTTGCACGGCGAGGTCGGCGAGGCACTGCTCGAGCATCCGTGCGTCGTTCAACGACGGGATCACGACGGACAGGGTGCCCATGTTCGTGAGCGTAGACCCGGGGCGCCGTGCGCCGTGGGACCTCTGCACAGGGCGTTCTGGCCGCGCGCCGCGCCGCCGCCCTAGGGTGGCGGCATGAGCACTGAACCGCAGCGCACCCGGAGCCCGCACGGCCTCGTCCCGATGGTGGGGCGCGACCCGCGTGACGCGCATCGCGCGGCGACGCCCCTGGAGCTCCTCTACGACCTGACCCTCGTCGTGGCGTTCTCGATCGCGGGGTCGGAGCTCGCGCACAGCCTCGCCGCCGGGCACGTGTGGTCGGGCATCGGCGCGTTCCTGTTCTGCATGTTCGCGATCATCTGGGCGTGGATGACGTTCGCGTGGTTCGCCTCGGCGTACGACACCGACGACTGGGGCTTCCGCATCGCGACCCTCGTGCAGATGGTCGGCGTCACCGTGCTCGCGCTCGGCATCGGCGATCTGTTCGCCGGGCTGGACGAGGGCGTGCTCGACAACGACGTCATCGTGATGGGGTACGTGATCATGCGCCTGTCGATGGTGAGCCTGTGGCTGCGGGCGGCGCGGAACGACCCGGAGCACCGCCGCGTGCTGCTCGGCTACGTCTGGCTGATCTCGGCGGCACAGGTCGGATGGCTCGTGACGGCGTTCGCGCCGCTGCCGATGCCGGCGCTGCTCGTGCTGATGGGTGCGCTGTACCTCACCGAGGTCGGCGGCTCCGCAGTGCTCGAGCGACAGGAGGGGCGCCTGCCGATCCATCCGCACCACATCGCCGAGCGGTTCGGGCTGCTTGGCATCATCACGTTCGGCGAGGTCGTGCTCGGCACCACGACCGCGGTGGGCGCGGTGACCACGGAGGTCGGCTGGACGCTCGACGCGGGCGTGCTGGCGTTCTCGGGCATCGCGATGGTCGTCGGCATGTGGTGGGTCTACTTCTCCCTGCCGCACGGCGAGATCCTGGGCCGGCGCCGCGACCTCGGCGTGCGCTGGGCGTACTCGCACCTCGTGATCTACACCGCCATCGCTGCGGTCGGCGCCGGGCTGCACGCGGTCGCCTACGCCCTGGAGCACCACAGCGAGCTCGACGAGGTCGCGACGACGCTCACGGTCGCGGTGCCGCTGGCGCTCTACGTGCTGGCCGTGTACGGGCTCTTCCACCTGCTCCTGCCCGGACGCGACGCGGTGCACGTCTGGCTGATGATCGCGACCGTGGTCACGATCGTCGGCGCGGTGCTGCTCGCCGCCGCCGGGGTCTCGCTCGCCTGGCCGGTCCTCGTGCTGACCGTCGCGCCGTGGATCAGCGTCATCGGCTACGAGGTGTACGGCGACGGGCACATCCGTCGCGCGCTCGCCGAGCTCTGAGCAGGACGCGGCCCGCGCTCAGGCGGGGCGGTCGGCCGATTCCAGTTCGTCGGGCTCGTCGTCGCGCACGGCTCGCCCCGAACCCAGCGACAGGGTCGCGAGCAGGCCGACCGCGAGGAACCCGGCGGCCGCCAGCGCGGACCAGCGGGTCGCGTCGCTGAACGCCTCGCGGGCGGCATCCGCCGCCTCGGGCGACTGCGCGTCGAGCGACGGGATCGCGGAGCCCGCGCTGTCGACCACGACCGAGACGACCTGCTCGCGCGCGGCGTCGGGCAGGTCGCCGAGGCGCGCGTCCATCTCGGTGCCCAGCGAGCTGAACAGCACCGTGCCGAGAATGGCGATGCCGAGCGCGGACCCGACCTGGCGCGATGTCGACTGCGTGCCCGAGGCCTGGCCGCTCGCCGAGACCGGCACGTCGACGAGGATCACGCCGGTGAGCTGCGCGGTCGCGAGCCCCACCCCGAAGCCGTACACGAACAGGCCGATCACGATCTGCCACCACGGGGTGTCGACCGAGATCACCCAGGCGATGAGCAGCAGGCCGAGGATCTCGGCCATGATGCCGGCGCGCACGACCCAGACCGGCGCGATGCGACCGCTCGTCGACCCGGCCGCGCCGCTCGCCACGAACGAGCCGGCCGCGAGCGCGACGATCACCCAGCCGGTCTGCAGGGCGTCGTAGCCGAGCACGTTCTGCAGCCAGAGCGGCAGCGACAGGATGATGCCGAACTCGCCGAGTGACACCAGCAGCGCGGCGATGTTGCCGTTGCGGAACGACGGGATGCGGAACAGCGAGAAGTCGAGCATGGTGCTGCGGCCGCGGCGCTGCCGGTGCAGGCCCCACGCGATGAACGCCGCGATGCCGGCCGCCGAGATCGCGAACGCGATCGGGATCGGCGACAGGTCGAACGGCCACGTCCAGTCGCCGATCACGAGGTCGGGCTCGGCGAGCCACCAGCCGTAGCTGCGGCCCTCGATGAGCCCGAAGACGAGGCTGGCGGATGCGACGACCGACAGCGCCGCGCCGACGAGGTCGACCTTCACGGGGTGCTCGGCCCGGGACTCGAGCACGAACAGCAGCGCGCCGATCACGACGAGCACGCCGAGCGGCACGTTGATGCCGAACGCCCAGCGCCAGGAGAAGTCGGTCGTGAGCCAGCCGCCGAGCAGCGGGCCGACGGCCGCCATGCCGCCGATCGTCGAGCCCCAGACGGCGAACGCGATGCCGCGGTCGCGCCCGCGGAACGTCGAGTTGATGATCGACAGCGTCGTCGGCAGGATCATCGCGCCGCCGACCCCCTGCACGACGCGCGAGGCGATGAGCGCGCCCCCGGTCGGGGCGAGCGCCGCCACGACCGACGACAGCGCGAAGATGGTGATGCCGATCAGGAGCATCCGCCGCCTGCCGAACCGGTCGGCCAGGGTGCCGAACACCAGCAGCAGCGCGGCGAACACCAGCGTGTAGCTCTCCTGCACCCACTGCACCTGGGTCGACGTGAGCGAGAGGTCGTCGACGATCGAGGGGATCGCCACGTTCACGATGGTCGAGTCGACGATGATGAGCGCGACGGCCACGCTGATGACGACGAGGCCGATCCAGCGCGTGCGGGGGGAGGTCATCGACCCATCATCCACCCGCGAACGGGGGCAGCACGTCCACGGTGCCCGCGAGCGGCGTCGCGGGGTCGCGGCTGACGACGCCGTCGACCAGGAACGAGCCGTTCGCGACGACGCGGGCCATCGCGGGCCCGTAGCGCTCGACCAGCGCATCGCGCAGGTCGCCGACGGTCGCGAGGCCGTCGAGCATCTCCTCGTCGACGCCGGCGGCCTCGGCGGCCGCGGCGAAGTAGCGGACGTGCACGGCGTCGAGGGCGACGGATGCCCCCGAGCCGGCGCCCCGGTCGGCGAACGACTCAGCCACCGATGCCTCCCATGGTGCGCACGGGCCGCACGAACGACGGGTCGTCGATGCCGTGCCCGGCCTTCTTGCCCCACATGGCCGCGCGCCAGTACTCGGCGATCGCCTGGTCGTCGGCGCCGGAGCGCAGCAGGCCGCGCAGGTCGGTCTCCTCGTCGCCGAACAGGCACGAGCGCACCGAGCCCTCCGCGGTCAGGCGCGTGCGGTCGCAGGCGCCGCAGAACGGGCGCGTGACCGAGGCGATGATGCCGACGGTCGCGGGGCCGTCGTCGACGAGCCACTCCTCGGCGGGCGCAGCGGGGTCGTCGCGGCCGACGGGCGTGAGCGCGAAGCGCGCGCCGAGCACGTCGAGCAGCTCGCGGGCGTCGACCATGTTCGCCCGCTGCCACGCCTCGTCGGCGTCGAGCGGCATCTGCTCGATGAAGCGCAGCCGGCAGCCGTGGTCGATCGCCCAGGCCAGCAGCTCGGGGGCGTCGTGCAGCGTCTCGCGCATGAGCACGGCGTTCATCTTGATCGGCCCGAGCCCGGCGCGGTGTGCGGCGTCGATGCCGGCGAGCACGGCGGGCAGGCGGTCGCGCCGGGTGAGCTTGGCGAAGTGCGCGCGGTCGAGCGTGTCGAGCGAGACGTTCACGCGGGTGAGGCCGGCCGCGACGAGCGGGGCGGCCTTGCGGTCGAGCCCGATGCCGTTCGTGGTGAGCGCGAGCGGCGTGCCGGGGGCGGCCTCGGCCGAGCGCCGCACGATCTCGACGAGGTCGGGGCGCGTCAGCGGCTCGCCGCCGGTGAAGCGCACTTCGCGCACGCCGAGGTCGCGCACCGCGAGGCCGACGAGGCGGGCGATCTCCTCGGCCGACAGCAGCTCGTCCTTCGGGATCACCGGCAGCCCCTCAGCGGGCATGCAGTACGTGCAGCGCAGCGAGCAGACCGACGTGATCGAGACCCGCAGGTCGTGCGCGATGCGTCCGTAGCGGTCGACGAGCGCGCCGGTGTCGGGGCGGCCGTCCATCGACGGCATCGCCCCGGGGTCGCGGCGCATGCGCGGCAGGCCGAGCGCGATCGAGGTCATGCGTTCCAGCCTAGGCGCGGTTGCGCCGGGCGCGGTGCCGGTACGTCTTACCGTGTACGAACGTCAGCGGCCGGCGAGGAGCACGGGCACGGTCTGGCCCACGGCGACCTCGGTGACGTCGGCCGGGACGACCGCGAACCCGTCGGCGGCGGCGAGGCCGGTCACGAGGTGCGACGCGGAACCGCCGGGGTAGGCGGGCACCGCGACGAGGGAGGCCACCTGCGAGGTCACCGCGATCGGCATGACCTGCACGCGGCCTGCGGGCGAGCGCCAGCCGGCGCCGACGACGAGCGGCACCGGTTCGGGGCGGCGGCGCCCGAGCAGGCGCAGGATCGCCGGCCGCACGAACATCTCGAACGACACGTGCACCGCGACGGGGTTGCCGGGCAACCCGAACACCGGGGTGCCGTCGGCGAGGCTGCCGAACGCCTGCGGCCGCCCCGGCTGCATCGCGACCTGCTCGAACACGACCTGGCCGGTCGCGCCGAGCACCGCGCGGACCACGTCGTGCGCGCCGACGCTCACCCCGCCGGAGCAGACCACGAGGTCGCACCCGGGGAGGGCGGCGAGCCACGCACGCACCGCGTCGGGGTCGTCGGGGAGGCGCCCGGCCGCGACGACCTCCGCGCCGGCATCGGCGGCGAGGCCCGCGAGCAGGGTGGAGTTCGAGTCGGGGATGCTGCCGTGCGGGAGCGGTTCGCCCGGTGCGACCAGCTCGCTGCCGGTCGCGGCGATCGCGACGCGGGGGCGCGCGACGACGTCGAGCACCGCGTGCCCGGCGGCGGCCGCGGCGGCGAGGTGTCGGGGCGCGAGCACGGTGCCGGCGGTCAGCACCGCGGCGCCGCGGCGGGCGTCCTCGCCCGCACGGCGGATGTGCCGGCCGGCGACGGGCTCGAGCGCGATCCGCACCCGCTCCGTGCCGCCGTCGGTGGCCTCGACGGCGACGACCGCGTCGGCCCCGGACGGCACCGGCGCACCGGTCATGATGCGCACCGCCTGGCCGCGTTCCAGTGCCGGGTCGTCGCCCGCGCCCGCCGGGAGGTCGGCGACCACCTCGAGCTCCACCGGCGCCTCCGGGGTCGCGCCGCGCAGGTCGGCGCGCCGCACCGCGTAGCCGTCCATCGCGGAGTTGTCGAAGGGCGGCACTTCGAGGTGGCTCACCAGGTCGACGGCGAGCGTGCGGCCCGTGGCATCCGCCAGCCCCACCGTGTCGCGACGCGTGAGCGGGTCGACGGCCGCGAGGACCCGGGCGAGGTGCGCCTCGACGGAGATCATGCCCCCACGCTACCGGCGGCCGGGCGGATCGGCCGGTGACAGCGCGCCCGCGTGGGGCTAGTGTCGCTCACATCGGGAGGAGTGCGATGTCGTTCATCACGAGGGGCTTCACGGGCCGGGGCCGCGACCGGGACGACCGGTTGCCGCCGGGTCAGACGCTCGCGCGCGACTTCCCGGTGCTCTCGGCAGGTCCGACGCCCGAGGTCGACACCGCCGAGTGGGCGTTCACGATCCGTACCGAGACGGGCGCCGAGCACACCTGGAACTGGCAGGGCCTCCTCGACGCCGGCTTGGAGGACGTCGAGACCGACATCCACTGCGTGACCCACTGGTCGAAGCTCGGCACCATATGGCGCGGGGTGCCGCTCGACGCGCTGTTCGCGCAGGTCGAGACCGACGCCGGCTACGTCATGGCGCACAGCTACGGCGGCTACACCACGAACCTCCCCCTCGAGGAGGTGCTCGACGGGCAGGCCTGGATCGCGATCGAGTACGACGGCGAGCCGCTCGAGCCCGAGCACGGCGGCCCCGCGCGCCTGCTCGTGCCGCACCTGTACTTCTGGAAGAGCGCGAAGTGGGTGCGCGGCCTCGTCTTGATGGAGGACGACCAGCCCGGCTTCTGGGAGCAGTACGGCTACCACAACCACGGCGACCCGTGGCGGGAGGAGCGCTACTGGTGAGCGCGGCGGTGCCCCGGTCGGGGTGGCACGTGGCCGTCGTGGTCGTGGCGACGCCCGAGACCCCGAGCGCCCGCCGGCTCGTGCTCGACGTGCCGACCTGGCCGGGCAACGCCGCGGGGCAGCACCTCGACGTGCGGCTCACCGCGCCCGACGGCTACACCGCGACCCGGTCGTACTCGATCGCCTCCTCCGGCCCGGGTACCCGGGTCGTGCTCGCGATCGACCGGCTCCCGGGCGGCGAGGTCTCACCGTTCCTCGTCGACGAGGTGCGGGTCGGCGACGAGTTCGAGGTGCACGGCCCGCTCGGGCGCTTCTTCGTGTGGCATCCGCTCGAGCCGGGGGAGCGGCTGTCGGATGCCTCGGCCGACGGCCCACGACCGGTGCAGCTGATCGCCGGGGGCTCGGGCGTCGTGCCGCTGGTGGCGATCGCGGCGGCGCACGGCGCGGCGTCCGATCCGACGCCGATGCGACTGCTCCTCTCGGTGCGTACGCCCGAGGACGCGTTCTTCGCCGAGGACCTGGCGGCGCTCGCCGAGGCATCCGACGACTTCCGGCTCGCGCACGCGTACACGCGCCGCGCGCCCGAGGGCTGGACCGGCCACGTCGGCCGGCTCACCCGGGACGAGCTCGCCGCGGCGGTCGTGCCCGCCGCCGACGCACCGCTCGTCTACGTCTGCGGCTCGACGGGATTCGTCGAGCGCGTCGCGTCGTGGCTGATCGAGCTCGGCCACGACGCCCGCGCGATCCGCACCGAGCGATTCGGAGGCACCTGATGACGCACACCCACCTCGACGGCAACGCCCTCGCGGGCGAGCTCTCGAAGTTCTTCGCGTTCGACGTGACGACCGCCCGCGGCCGGTGCGCCGGCTGCGGCACGATCGCCGAGTTCGCGCGCGCCATGCTCTACACGGATGCCGCCGGGCTCGTCGCCCGCTGCGCGAACTGCGACAACGTGCTCGTCACGGTCGTCGAGTCCGACGACCGCGCGTGGCTCGGGTTCTCGGGCGTCAGCGCGATCGAACTGCGGCGCTGAGGCGCCCGCGACGGCGACACGGCGGCGTCGCCGCAAGGCATCCGCTCAGCTCGTCGTGCCGGCCTGACGCGAGCGCGCCACCGGGCGCTCGAGGTGTCCCGACTCCTCCAGCGAGCGCCCGCGCGTCTCGGGGATGAAGCGCAGCACGAACAGGAACGACAGCGCCGCGAACGCCGCGTACATGCCGTACGTGAACACGAGCGACAGGCCCGCCAGCGCCGGGAAGCTCACCGTGATGAGGAAGTTCGCGATCCACTGCGCTGCGGCGGCGAGCCCGAGCGCCTTGCCGCGGATCGAGTTCGGGAAGATCTCGCCGAGCAGCACCCAGACCGCGGGGCCCCACGAGACGCCGAAGAAGATCACGAACAGGTTCGCTGCGACGAGCGCGATCGGGCCGAACGCGCCCTCGAGCACCGGCGCGCCGTCGATGATGGTCGCCTGGCTGAAGCAGATCGCCATGGTCGCGAGCGAGACCGTCATGCCGATCGAGCCGGTGAGCAGCAGCGGGCGCCGGCCGACCTTGTCGATGAGCGAGATCGCGACGATCGTGACGGCGATGTTCACGAGCGACGTGGCCACCGAGATCGCGAACGAGGAACTCTCGTCGAAGCCGACCGACTGCCAGAGCGTGTTCGAGTAGTAGAAGATCACGTTGATGCCGACGAACTGCTGGAACACGCTCAGCGCGATGCCGACCCAGACGATCGGCTTCAGGCCCAGCGCCGAACCCTTCAGCGTCGCGACCTTCTCGAGCTTCCGGTCGCGCTCGATGTCCTCGCGGATCGCGCGGACCTCGTCCTCGGGCGCCTGCTCGCCCCCGATCTTCAGGAGCACCTCGATCGCGTCGTGCTCGCGGTTCTGGATGACCAGGTAGCGCGGCGACTCGAGCAGCGTGAGGGCGATGAGGCCGTACACGGCGGCCGGCACGGCCTCGGCCATGAACATCCAGCGCCAGGCCTCCGCGCCGAGCCAGAACGGCTGGTCGGCGCCGCCCGCGAGGGCGGCGAACACCGCGTCGGAGAGCAGCGCGGCGAAGATGCCGGTGGTGATCGCGAGCTGTTGCAGGGAGGCCAGCCTGCCGCGGATCGCGGCGGGGGAGATCTCGGCGATGTAGGCCGGGGCGATGACCGACGCCATGCCGACGCCGACGCCGCCGATGAGGCGCCAGGCGATCAGGTCCCAGACGCCGAAGGCCATGCCCGAGCCGAGCGCCGAGACGAAGAACAGCGTCGCGGCGAGCACCATCGAGGGGATGCGGCCGAACCGGTCGGCGACGCGACCGCCGAGCCACGCGCCGAACGCGCAGCCGAGCAGGGCGCTCGCGACGGCGATGCCGGTGGTCGTGGCGTTCAGCCCGAACTGCGCCTGGATCGGCTCGACCGCGCCGTTGATCACCGACGAGTCGAACCCGAAGAGGAAGCCCCCCACCGCGCCGGCCGATGCCAGCCAGATGACCTTCCCCCTGTTGACACTGCGGACCTCAGCCATGAGCGCCCCCCTTCGCTGCCCTGACTCTAGCGCGGCGCATGCCCCGTGGACAGGACCGGCCGGAGAGCGCCGTCGTGTCGCCCGGAGGCCGGTGCCCGGGCCGCGCGGGCCGCGGCGACCGGCGCCGCCGAGCGCGCCGGACGCCCGTGACGGCGTCAGAACCAGAAGCCGAGGTGCGGGGTGCGGTCGGCCGCGAAGACGCGGTCGGCAGCCGTGATCGCGTCGGCCCGCCCCTCGAGCCGACCGGCCGCTGCGAGCACCGACGGGCGGGTCGCGCCGAGCGCGATCGCGCCGAGCTCCTGCACGCCGAGACGCAGGTCGGACCGCTCGTCGGCGGCGTGCACGAACGCCCGCCCCGAGGCATCCGTCTCGAGCACCACCGTGCCGGCGGCGAAGCCGAGCGGGTCGTCGACCTCGAGCACGAGGCGAGCGGATGCCGCGTAGGAACGCGTCTCGAGCGTCGCCGCGACGTCGAGCACGCGCAGCCACAGGTGGTCGCCGAGCTCGCCGGTCGTGATGGCGCGCGGGTCGGAGACCATCCAGCGCAGCGGCTCGTCGAGTGAACGCAGCGGCGCGCGCACCGTGTCGACGAAGTCGTGCTCGAGCACGAACCGCCAGAGCGCGCGGTAGGCCTCGTCGGTCTCCGCGATGAGCTGGTCGACGACGACGGTGCCGTGGTCGGGCTCGCTGCGCCGCACCGCGTAGACCACGAAGCCGCGCGGATGCCCGTCGGCGTCGTCGTACCGGGCGCAGCGGATCGCGCGGGAGCGCTCGGCGTCGGGGTCGATGAGGCCGAGCGCGCGGTCCCAGAACCCCGGCCAGCGGTCGACCTCGCCGGGGATGCGCAGCAGCGCGCGCTCGGCGATCGGCTCGACCTCGGCGCGCAGCGCCCCGGGGGACCGGAAGTGCACGGTGCCCTCGGGTGCGGGGCCCGCCCAGCCGACGCGGCGCCGGTCGACGGTGATCGTGGCGGCGGGCGCGGCGGGTGCGAAGCCGAACCGGCCGTAGATGGTCGCCTCGCTCGCCGTCAGGATCGCGGCGGGCACGCCGGCACCTGCGGCGGTGCGCAGCTCGCCCTCGAGCAGCGCGCGGGCGATGCCGCGGCGGCGGTGGGTCGGGGCGACGGTGACCGAGCTGACGGCCCAGGCGTCGAGCGTGCGCTCGCCGGGGACGGTGAGCTGCGCGACCCACGAGCTCACGGTCGCGACGGGGGTCTCGGGCTCGGCGGCGGTGCCGTCGTACACGCCCGTGGTGCGGCGGTACCCGACCCGCTCGCGCGTCGCCGCGAGGCGGTCGGAGGTCGGTGCGGGGGCGTGGAAGCCGCGCTCGTCGGCCTCGATCCAGCGGTCGAACGCCTCGTGGTCCGCGGCGTCGACGAGGGCGTAGCGCAGCCCGTGCGCCGCGAGTGCGGCGGCCGACGCGGCGTCGGCGGGCGGGGGGAGGTGCGGCTCGGTCACGTGCACAGGATATTGCCCGCCACCCGTGGGCGGTCGGTCCGGGGAGGTGGGAGGATGGTCGGACGATGACCGAGAAAGCGTATTCCGAAGTGGGGGCGGCCGTCGACGGGCAGCGCCCCCTGCGCAGCATCCTGCGCCTGCTCGACCTGCACCGGAAACGGGTGCTGCTGGCGATCGCATCGTTCGCGATCAAGGACACCCCGCTCTGGTTCCTCCCCGTCATCACCGCGGCGATCATCGACGTCGTCGTCGCCGGGGGGCCGCTCCAGGTGCTCGCGATCTGGGCCGCCGTCGCCATCGTGCTGCTGCTGCAGAACTACCCCTTCCACGTGCTCTACATCCGCCTGTTCATGGGCGCGGTGCGCTCGATCGGCGCCGACCTGCGCAACGCGCTCGCCGCTCGCCTCCAGGCGCTGTCGATCGGCTTCCACTCGCGATCCAACTCCGCGGTCGTGCAGACCAAGGTCGTGCGCGACGCCGAGAACATCGAGGTGATGCTCCAGCAGGTCGGGCAGCCGTTGCTGTCGGCGGTCATGGTGCTCCTCGGCGCCGTCACGATGACCGCGATCACCGTGCCCGCCTTCCTGCCGGTCTACGCGCTCACCATCCCGCTCGCCGTGCTGCTGCGGGCCGTGCTGCGACGACGGTCCTTCCAGCGCAACGAGGAGTTCCGCCGCGAGGTCGAGGGCTTCTCGGCGCGCGTCGGCGAGATGGCGACCCTGCTGCCGATCACGCGCGCCCACGGTCTCGAGCAGGTCGCGGTCGGCCGCATCGCGACGGGCGCCGAGGGCGTGCGCACCGCGGGCTACCGGCTCGACCTGCTGAACGGGCGCTTCGCGTCCATCTCGTGGGTCAGCCTGCAGCTGCTCGGCGTGGTCTGCCTCGTGCTCGCGGCCTGGGTCTCGATCTCGGGCTGGCTGCCGATCAGCGCGGGCGAGGTCGTGCTGCTCTCGTCGTACTTCACGCTGCTCACGGGCGCCGCGACGAACATGCTCATGCTGCTGCCGGTCATGGCTCGCGGCACCGAATCGGTGCGCTCCATCGCCGAGGTGCTCCAGGAGCCCGACCTCGAGCGCAACGAGGGCAAGCAGCCGGTCGAGCACGTCACCGGAGCGCTCGACCTCGAGCACGTGTCGTTCCGGTACGAGGACGCCCAGGCGCCGGCGCTGGACGGCATCGACCTCGACATCGCGGCGGGCGAGACCGTCGCATTCGTCGGCTCGTCGGGCTCGGGCAAGTCGACGCTGCTGAACCTCGTGCTCGGCTTCCTCCGCCCGACCGGCGGTCGCGTCCTGCTCGACGGCGCCGACATGGAGGCACTCGACCTGCGCACCTTCCGACGGTTCGTGTCGGTGGTGCCGCAGGAGTCGGTGCTCTTCGAGGGCACGATCCGCGAGAACGTCGCCTACGGCCTCGGCGAGGTCGACGACGAGCGCATCCTCGACGCCCTGCGCGACGCGAACGCCCTCGAGATCGTGGAGATGCTGCCCGACGGGTGGGACACCGTCGTCGGCGAGCGCGGGGCGCGGCTCTCGGGCGGGCAGCGGCAGCGGCTGTCGATCGCGCGGGCGCTGGTGCGCGATCCGCGGGTGCTCCTGCTCGACGAGGCGACCAGCGCGCTCGACCCCGAGTCGGAGGCGAAGATCCAGGTCGCCATGGGCCGGCTCATGCAGGGCCGCACGACCCTCGTCGTCGCGCACCGGCTGTCCACCATCCGCTCGGCCGACCGCATCGTGGTGCTCGAGCGGGGTCGCGTGGTGGAGATCGGTTCGCACGACGACCTGCTCGCCCTCGACGGGCGGTACGCCCAGCTGCACCGCGTGCAGTCGGCGTAGCGGGCGGGCCGGGTCGCCGGGGCGGGCCCGCTCAGGGCGCGTCGAACTCGCCCAGGTGCCGGTGCACCGCCGAGACGGTGACCGAGCCCTCGCCGACGGCGGACGCGACCCGCTTGATCGAGCCGCGCCGCACGTCGCCGACCGCGAACACGCCGGGAACGGATGCCTCGTGGGGCGCCGGCGGGCGCTCGTGGGGCCACGCGATGCGGCCGCCCTCGAGCACGACGTCCGCCCCCGTGATGATCGACCCCCACCGGTCGCGCAGCACGGCGTCGCCGACCCAGTCGGTGCGCGGGCGCGCGCCGATCGTGATGAACACGGCCCCGGCCGGCACCGTGGTGCGCGCACCGGTCACGGGGTGCTCCAGGTCGACCGCCGCGAGCCTGCCCTCGTCGTCGGGGTGCGCCGCGGCCACCCGCGACTCGGTGCGGATCACCACGCCCACCGCGTCGAGCTGGTCGATGAGGTACTGCGACATGCTGTCGGCCAGCGAGGCCCCGCGCACCACGAGGCTCACCGAGCGTGCATAGCGCGCGACGTGCAGGGCGGCCTGGCCGGCCGAGTTCCCGCCGCCGACGATGACCACGTCGCGCCCCGACTGCGCCCGCGCCTCCGTCGCGGACACGCCGTAGAACACGGTCGCGCCGATGAACGGCTCGAGCGACGGCACCGCGAGCCGACGGTACGAGACGCCCGTCGCGAGCACGACGGACCGAGCGTGCACGACCTCGGGCTCGTGGCCGGCGCCCGCGTCGACGGCGAGCGCGAACATCCTCGCCTCGCTCGTGTCGAGCCCGACCGCGCGTCGGGCGTGCGCGAAGCGCGCCCCGAACATCCACGCCTGCTGGTACGCCCGCTGCGCGAGGTCGGAGCCCGCGACACCGCGCGGGAAGCCGAGGTAGTTGCGGATCAGCGAGCTCGACCCGGCCTGCCCGCCGACCGACTCGCTCTCGACCACCAGGGTGCGCAGCCCCTCCGACGACGCGTACACCGCCGCGGCGAGCCCGGCGGGCCCCGCGCCGACGATCACCACGTCGACGGGCTCGTCGGGCAGCGTGGTCTCCAGCCCGTGCGCGGCCGCGAGCTCGGTGTCGGTCGGGTCGACGAGCATGCGCCCCTCGGAGGTGCGCACGAGCGGCACGCCCGCGTACGGGGTGCCCGCGGCGTCGAGGAGCCGGGTCGCGTCGGGGGCGTCCGGGCCCAGCCGGTCGTGGTGCACGCCGCCGCGCATGAGCAGGTTCGACAGCACGTGCGTGCGCGGCTGGGCGTCGTCGCCGATGACCGTGAAGCCCGGGTGGCGTGCATCGGCACCGTGCGCCCACTCCTCGAGGAACTCCGCGATCGTGCGGTGGAAGCGCTCGTCGGGGCTGTGCCGCGGCACCACCACGTACGTGTCGATCTGCACGTGGGCGAGGAGGCGCTGCACCCGGGTCGCCGTCTCCGCGTCGGCCCAGCCGCCCCACGGGATCAGCAGGCCACGGCGCACGTCGGGGAAGGCCTCCTTCGCCGCCGTGAAGATCGTGGCGCCGTCCTCCGCCGAGTGCGGGTCGTCGGCGAGCACGAGCACGAGGTCGTCGCCCGCGGCGCGCAGCTCGGCGATGCGGGCGGCGGCGTCCTCGGCCGCGACCTGCTCGATGCGGTAGTCGGCGGCGTACCGGCGAGCCAGCTCGGCGGACACGGCCTCCCGCGTCGCGGGTGCGGCCGCGACGAGCATCACGTGCACGGGCGGGACGCCCGAGGTCGCCATGCGGGGGAGTGTAGCGCCGTGCATCCGGCCTCCGACAGTGCCAACCCCCCGAAGGCGGCACTGGACAGGCCCACGGCGCCCCCGACAGACTCGGACACATGGACCCGGCACCCGGCGGGATTCGTACTCCCGACCAACGCCTGCGCGTGTTCGTGAGTTCCACGCTGAAGGAGCTCGCCGCCGAACGGCGCGCCGCCCGGAGAGCCATCGAGCAGCTCCACCTGGCGCCGGTCATGTTCGAACTCGGCGCCCGGCCGCATCCGCCCCGCGACCTGTACCGGGCCTACCTGCGCCAGAGCGACATCTTCGTGGGGCTCTACGGCGACCAGTACGGCTGGGTCGCGCCCGACGAGGAGATCTCCGGCCTCGAGGACGAGTACCGGCTCGCGCCGCCCGAGCTGCCGAAGCTCATGTACGTGCGGCGCAGCGATGCCAGGGAGCCGCGCCTGGCGGAGATGCTCGCCCACATGAAGGACGACGACCGCACGTCGTACGTCTACTTCGACGACGCCGAGGAGCTGGGCGACCTGCTGCGCACCGACCTCGCGACGCTGCTCGCAGAGCGCTTCGTGCACGCGGCCTCGGCGGCCGCGGCGCCCGACGCCGCGCCGCGACCGGTCGCGCCCCTGCCGGCCGCGCGCACGCCGATCATCGGGCGCGACGACGAGCTCGCGCGCATCGCGGCCCTCGTCGCGAGCGACGACGTGCGCCTGGTCACCCTGACCGGGCCGGGCGGCATCGGCAAGACCCGCCTGTCGATCGACGCCGCACGCGCCGCGGAACCGGGCCTGCCCGACGGCGTCGTCTTCGTCGACCTCGCGTCGGCGACGGACGCCGCGGGCGTGGAGTCCGCGCTCGCCACCGCCCTGGGCGTGCGCGACGCCGGGGACGGCACCATCGGCGAGCAGGTGCGCGTCGCGCTCGGCGATCGGCGGATGCTGCTCGTGCTCGACAACCTCGAGCAGGTCGCCGACGGGGCCGCGACGGTGCTGTCGGGACTGCTCGCGGCGGCGCGGGGCACCACGGTGCTCGCGACGAGCCGTATCCTCCTGCGCATCGCCGGCGAGCAGGGGGTCGAGGTCGGCCCGCTCGCGCTGCCCGCACCGGACGCGGGGCCCGATGAGGCGGCCGGGAATCCCGCCGTCGCGCTGTTCCTCGAGCGGGCGCGGGCCACGCGGCCCGACGTCGAACTCACCGACGCGAACGTCGCGTCGATCGTCGGCATCTGCATCGCGCTCGACGGCGTGCCCCTCGCGATCGAGCTCGCCGCCGCCCGGGCGAGGCTGCTCAGCCCGGCCGACCTGCTCGAGCGACTCGATCGCAGCCTCGTCGTGCTCGCCGGTGGCGCGCGCGACCTGCCCGAGCGGCAGCGCACCATGCGCTCGACGATCGACTGGAGCACCCAGCTGCTCACGGAGCCGCAGCGGGCGCTGTTCGCGCGGCTCGGCGTGTTCGCCGGGCCGTTCTCGCTCGAGGCCGCGGAGTGGCTCGTCGACGACGTGCCCGACGCGTTCGTCCTCGACGACCTGGGCGCCCTCGTCGACGGCAGCCTCGTGCACCAGCGCGAGCGCGACGACCACGCCGCGTTCACCATGCTCGCGACCGTGCGCGAGTACGCGCGCGAGGCCCTCGCCGCAGAGCCCGACGACGCGCTCGGCCACGCACGAGCGCGCCACGCCGCCTGGTACCTGCGGGTCGCCGATGCGGCGGAGCTCGAGCTCGAGGGCGCCGCCCAGCTGCGCTGGATGCTCCGGCTCGGCGACGAGTCGGAGAACCTGCGCGCGGCCGCACGGTACCTGCTCGAGGTCGGCCGCTGGGGTGACGTCGCCGAGCTGACCTGGGATCTCTACGTCTACTGGTGGGTGGGCGGCCACCTCGGCGAGGTGCGCGGCTGGATGCAGGAGGTGCTCGACCGCGCCGAGGCGCTCGACGATCGCACGCGGGCCATCGCGCTGTACTTCACCCGGGCGATCGGGTTCTGGCAGCGCGAGCCGGGCGACATCGCCGCCGGCCTGGACGAGAGCGCGCGGCTCTTCCACGCGGTGGGCGACCCGAGTGGCGAGGCGCTCGCGCAGATCTCCCGCGCACTCGCCCTGCTCGGCTCGCCGCGACCCGACCCGGTGCGCGCCGACGCGGCGCTCACCACGAGCCTCGAGCTGCTGCGCTCCGTCGGCGACCAGTGGGGCGTGGCCATGGCGCTCGTCACCCTGGGCCGGGTCGCGATCCTCCAGCAGCGCGTGCAGGTGGCGCTCGAGCGCTTCGACGAGAGCCTCGCGGTCGCACGCCGCCAGGACGACCGGCTCGGCGAGGAGATCGCCCTGCACCACCTCGGCTGGGCGGACCTGCTCCTCGGCGATGCGGTGGCCGCGGCCGAGCGGTTCGCCGAGAGCCTCCGCCTGTCGGTTCAGTGGGGGCACGCCGAGGGGGTCGCATACGGGCTCGAGGGCGTGCTGTCGGTCGCCGCGACGGCGGGGCGCATCGCGCGTGCGGGAGTGCTGCTCGGCGCATCCGAGGTGCTGCGCGAGCGCACCGGCCTGTACAACCAGCCGTCGTTCAGCTTCCACAGCCAGATCATCGACGGGGTGCGCGAGAGCCCCGCGGCCGCCCTGCTCGAGCAGTCGCGGCTCGCGGGCCGCGCGATGCCGGTGGACGAGGCGGTTGCCCTCGCGCTGGACGACCGCGACCCGGAGCCGGCCGGCCCCGGGGCATCCGAGGAGGCACCGTCATGACGACCGCAGCGCCCGACGCACCCGTGCCCGGCGACGACCGCATCCTCACCTACACGCGCGTGCTCGCGGTGGTGATCGTCCCGTTCCTGGTGGTTGCGGCGGTGCTGCTCTACGTCTTCCCCGGCACGACCGACGTCACCTTCTCCTGGACCGTCGTGCCCGCCCCGAGCGCGATGCTGCTGGCGTCGGCCTACATCGGCGGCATCTGGTTCTTCGTGCTGGTGCTGCGGGTCGGGCGCTGGCACCGCATGCGCCACGGCTTCCCGGCGGTGCTGCTGTTCGCGACCCTCGCCGGCATCGCGACGTTCCTGCACTGGGACCGCTTCCACTTCGGGCACGTCTCGTTCATCACCTGGGTGGTGCTCTACGTGACGACGCCGTTCCTGGTGCTCGCGGCGATCCTGCTGCAGCGCGGGCACGACCCGGGCACGCCCGACGCGCGCGACGCGCGCATCCCGCTCGCGTGGCGCGTGCTGCTCGTGGCGGTGGGGCTCGCGGCCACGGCGACGGGCCTGGTGCTGTTCGTCCTGCCGAGCCTCCTGGTCGACCGCTGGGCGTGGGAGCTCACGCCGCTCACGGCGCGTATCGTGGGCGCCGTGCTCACCCTGCCCGGGCTCGTGAACGTCTGGATGATCCGCGACGACCGCTGGTCGGCCTACCGGTGGGTGTTCCAGGCGCAGCTGGTGAGCCTCGCCGCGATCCTCCTCGCGATCGCGCTGGCGAACGCCGACCTCGCCTGGGACCGCCCCGCCGCCTGGATCGCGACCATCGGCTTCGCCTGCTCGTTCGTCGCGTACCTCGCGTTCTACCTCGTGTTCGACCGGCTCGCCCGCCGGGCGGCCCCCGCGGCCGCATCGTGACCCCGCTCGGCGCCCTCGAGGAGATCGCGTTCCTGCTCGAGCGCGACCTCGCCTCGCCGTACCGCACGAAGGCGTTCCGCGGGGCGGCCGCCGCCATCGAGGACCTGTCGCCCGACGAGCTCGCGTCGCGCACGGCCGACGGGTCGCTGCGCCGCATCCCCGGCGTCGGCGACCGCACCGCGACGGTCATCGCCGAGGCCGTCGCGGGCGGGGTGCCCGAGTACCTCCGCGTCCTGCGCGAGCGGCTCGGGGCCGCGGTGCCGGATGCCTCGGGGCTGCGCGCGCGCCTGCGCGGCGACCTGCACAGCCACAGCGAGTGGTCCGACGGCACGACGCCCATCGCCACGATGGCCCGTGCCGCCGACCTCGTCGGCCTCGAGTACCTCGTGCTCACCGACCACTCGCCGAGCCTGCGGGTCGCGGGAGGGCTGTCGGCCGAGCGCCTCGCCGAGCAGCTGCGCGTGGTCGACGACCTGAACGACGCCCGCGACGGCGGCGCCCGCGTCCTGAAGGGCATCGAGGTCGACATCCTCGAGGACGGCTCGCTCGACCAGACGCCCGCGATGCTGCACCGCCTCGACGTCGTCGTCGCGAGCGTGCACTCGAAGCTGCGGTCGGAGCGGGCCGCCATGACCGAGCGGATGCTCCGCGCCATCGAGCACCCGTTCACCAACGTGCTCGGGCACTGCACCGGCCGCAAGGTCGCGGGCGGGCGCACCCGGCCGCCGTCGGAGTTCGACGCCGAGGCGGTCTTCGCCGCGTGCGCCGACCACGACGTCGCGGTGGAGATCAACTCGCGCCCCGAGCGGCAGGACCCGCCCGACGAGCTCATCGCGCTCGCGATCGATGCCGGATGCGTGTTCAGCATCGACAGCGACGGGCACGCGCCGGGGCACCTGTCGTTCCTCGCGCTGGGGGCGGCGCGGGCCGAGGCGGCCGGGGTGCCGGAGGAGCGCATCGTCACGACCTGGCCGGTCGATCGACTGCTCGAGTGGTCGCGGGCGAGCCGCGCCTGAGCCGGGCCGGCGCACGCGGCCCGGGTCGCACGCCGTGCTGACGACCGAGGCGGGCGGAACGTTGGCTGGTGCGCGACCGCGGGCGGGCGCGAGGATGGGTCCATGCCCATCCGTGTGCTCGCCGCCGCCGTCGCGCTCGCCATCGCCGCATCCTTCACCGCCTGCGCCTCGGCCGGGAGCGGCCCGGGCGGCGACAGCGCCGGCGACGACGTGCCCGCGCCGATCCCGGCCGGCGACGTCGTCGCGCAGGGCACCGTGCTGGCGGAGGACGGCGCCGCGGCCCAGTTCTGCATCGGCGCGGTGATGGAGTCGTACCCGCCGCAGTGCGGCGGCATGCCGCTGGCGGAATGGACCTTCCCCGAGGGCACGTTCGAGGAGGCGTCGGGCGTGCGGTGGGGCACCTACGCCGCGGTCGGCCGGTGGGACGGCGAGACGTTCACCGTGACCGGCGACGTCGTGCCGCTCGCGCTCTACTCGCCGCCCGCGATGGTCGACGAGCGCCTCGACGAGGCGAACGCGGGCGACGGCGACGAGGCGACCCTGACCGCGATCCAGGACGAGCTGTCGGAGCTGGGCGCGGAGAGCGTGCTGTCGACCTGGCAGCAGAACGGCTACCTCTTCGTGCAGGTGCGCTACGACGACGGCACCGTGCAGGGCTGGATGGACACCCGCTGGGGCCCCGACCTCGTGGCCGTGCAGTCGGCGCTGCTCGACGCCTGACCCGCGCCGCCCGCGCGACGGCCGCCTGCCCGCCCGTCCCCGCACCAGCGATGGGGGAGGTGTGACGCCGCGGGCCGGGTCGGGCCGAGACGCGCCGGGTCGGGCGCGGCGCGCTGGGCGCCGGGGTCAGGCCGGAACGGATGCCGCGAGGTGCGGCGCGACGGCCGCGCCGAACGACTCGGCGGTGCGGCGCGCGACCTCGTCGAACGGGGTCGCCCAGATGTCGGCGTTGAACAGCTCGACCTCGATGTCGCGGGCGTAGCCCGTCGCCTCGACGGCCGCAGTGAGCGTCCCGAAGTCGATCACGCCGTCACCCGGGTAGTGGCGGCCCATGAGCACGTCCGCGGGCAGCGGCGTCGCCCAGTCGCACACCTGGTAGGTCGCGATGCGACCCGAGGCTCCGGCGCGGGCGATCTGCGGCAGCACCTCCGGGTCCCACCAGACGTGGAACGTGTCGACGACCGCGCCGACCACGTCGGCGTCGAAGTCCTCGGCGATGTCGAGCGCCTGGCCGAGCGTCGAGACGACGCAGCGGTCGGACGCGTACATCGGGTGCAGCGCCTCGATCGCGAGGGTCACGCCCGCGGCCTCGGCGGCGGGAGCGAGCTCGCCGATCGCGTCGCGCACCCGCTCGCGCGCGCCGACGACGTCGCGGGAGCCCTCGGGCAGCCCACCGCCGACGATCACGAGCACCGCGGTGGAGCCGTCGGCCCCGGCAGCGGCGAGCGTCGCGGTCTCCTCGATCGCGCGGAGGTTGTCGTCGATGGACGCGCGCCGGGCGGGCCCCTCGGGCATCGTGAAGAATCCGCTGCGGCAGTGGGTCGACAGCCGCAGGCCCGAGTCGGCGAGCCGTGCGGCCGACTCCGTCAGCCCGAGCCCCTGCACGGGCTCGCGCCAGGTGCCGATCGACCGGTAGCCGGCGCCGGTCAGCGCGGCGATCGCCTCGGGCAGCGACGCGTGCTTGATCGTGCCCTGGTTCATCGAGAGGCGGGGATGCGTGCTCACGCGAGCACCTCCGCGGTGGCGGATGCGGCCTCGGCCGAGGCATCCGTCGCCTCGAACACGCCGTTCAGCGTGAGCAGCGAGTGCCAGCGGGCCGCGGCCAGCTCGGGCCGCTCGAGCGCGCCGCACGCGTTGGCGAGTCGCACGATCTCCGACAGGTGCGGCAGGCTGCGCGCCGCGTGCAGGCCGCCGACCATCTGGAACGCGGCCTGGTGGCCGTTCAGCCAGGACAGGAACGCGACGCCGGTCTTGTAGTAGTACGTCGGCGCGGCGAAGATCTGGCGCGACAGCGTCTCGGTCGGCTGCAGGATGCGGTGGTACTCGGCCGTCTCGCCGGCGTCGAGCGCCTGGATCGCGGCCGACGCGTGCGGGGCGATCGCGGCGAACGCGCCCAGCAGGGCGTCCGAGTGCCCCTGTTCGTCGCCCGCGATGAGGCCGACGTAGTTGAAGTCGTCGCCCGTGAACATGCGCACGGCCTCCGGCAGGCGCCGGCGCACGGCGATCTCGGCGTCGGCGTCGAGCAGGCTCATCTTCACGCCGGAGACCTTGTCGGGTGCGGCCTCGATGATGTCGACGAGCGTGTCGGAGGCGGCATCCGTGTCGGTCGACCCGAAGTAGCCCTCGAGCGACGGGTCGAACGCCGTGCCGAGCCAGTGCAGCACGACGGGCGCGCCCGCCGCGGCCAGCACCTCGCGGTAGACGCGGCGGTAGTCGTCGGCCGACTGCGCGGCGCGCGCGAGGTGGCGGCTGGCCATGAGCACGGCGCCGGCGCCGGCGTCCTCGGCGTGGTGGAGCTGCTCCGTGTACGCCGCGATCACCTCGTCGAGCGTGATCTGCTCGTCCTCGACGTGGTCGGTGTTGACGCCGACCACGAGTGCGCCGCCCACCGACGCCGCCTCGGCGGCGCTGCGGGTGATGAGCTCGCGGGTCGCGGCCGGGTCCAGGCCCATGTTGCGCTGCGCGGTGTCCATCGCGTCGGCGACGCCGAGGCCCCACGAGTACACGTGGTGCCGGTAGGCGAGGGTCGCGTCCCAGTCGATCTCGGCGGGCTGCCCCGGCGTGTTGTCGGCGTACGGCTTCGGCACGACGTGCGCGGCGGCGTAGGCGACCCGCGAGCGCAGCGGATGCCGCGGGCGGTCGAACGCCGGGGCCTCGGCGAGCTCGACCGCGGCGGCCCGGCCGTCGGCGCCGAGCAGGGTCAGCGCGGTCATGCTCAGGCTCCCGCCCCGGTCAGCTCCGCCGCGGAGGCGCCCGACGCCGTGTCGGGCGCGCCCGCCACCGTCACCTCGGGCACCTCGAGGCGGCGACCCTGGTCGCTCGAGGCGAGGCCCGTCTCGGCGAGGAGCATGCCGCGGGCGCCGGCGAGGAAGTCGTAGTGGTTCGGGGCGTCCTCGACGACGTGGCGGATGAAGTCCTCCCACTGCACCTTGAAGCCGTTCTCGAAGACCTCGGTCTCGGGAGTCTCGAGCCAGGTGGAGGCGTAGTCGATGGTGTCGGGGATGTCGGGGTTCCAGACCGGCTTCGGCGTGGCGTTGCGCGGCTGGATCTTGCAGCCGAACAGTCCCACGACCGCCGAGCCGAGCGTGCCGTCGACCTGGAACTCGACGAGCTCGTCGCGGTTCACGCGCGTGGTCCAGCTGGAGTTCAGCTGCGCGGTGATGCCGCCGGCGAGCTCGAAGATGGCGTAGGCGGCATCGTCGGCGGTGGCAGCGTACGGCTCGCCCCGCTCGTCGACCCGCTGCGGGATCTCGGTGACGGCCTTCGCGTAGACCGACTCGACGCGACCGAACAGGTTCTCGAGCACGTAGTTCCAGTGCGGGAACATGTCGACGATGATGCCGCCGCCGTCCTCGGAGCGGTAGTTCCAGCTCGGGCGCTGGGCCGGGTGCCAGTCGCCCTCGAAGACCCAGTAGCCGAACTCGCCGCGCACCGAGAGGATCTGGCCGAAGAAGCCCGAGTCGATCAGGCGCTTCAGCTTGCGCAGGCCCGGCAGGTAGAGCTTGTCGTGCACGACGCCGTTCTTGACGCCGGCCTCCTTCGCCAGGCGGGCGAGCTCGAGCGCGTCCTCGAAGCTCTCGGCCGTCGGCTTCTCGGTGTAGATCGCCTTGCCGGCGGCGATGGCCTTCTTGATCGCGGGGAAGCGCGCCTTGGTGACGAGGAAGTCGGCGTAGATCTGCCAGCGGTCGTCGGCGAGCGCGGCGTCGAGGTCGGTCGTGTAGTGCTCGATGCCGTGGCGCTCGGCGAGCTCGGCGAGCTTCGCTTCGCTGCGGCCGACGAGCAGCGGCTCGACCTGCACGCGGGTGCCGTCGGAGAGCTCGACGCCGCCCTGCTCGCGGATCGCGAGGATCGACCGCACGAGGTGCTGCCGGTAGCCCATGCGCCCGGAGGCGCCGTTCATGATGATGCCGATCGTCTGCGCTGCCACGGGGAGTCTTCCTGTTCGTCGGGTGCGGATCCCGCCGCCGCCGACCGTGAGGCCGCAGCGATGCGGGAAAGCGTTTACCACAGTGTAGGACAGGTGCGGATGCCGCGCAACATCGTGTGCACCGAGGCGCGCGCGCCGCCTGGCCTGGCCGCCCACTCGTTGCCGAGACCCGTCGAACGACTGCGCTTCGGGCGCTGGGAACGCAGGTTCTCGACGGGTCTTCCCGGCGATGCGTGGGAGACCCGTCGAACGACTGCGCTTCGGGCGCTGGGAACGCAGCTTGTTGACGGGTCTCGGGTGCGGGGTGGAGGTGCGGGGTGCGCGGTGTGAGCCGGGCGCCGAGCGGAAAACCTAGCGATGGCTCGGGATTCTGCTACGATGCGTGTGAATCGTTTCACTCCCGCCGGTGCGCCGCCGGGCCGACCGACAACGGAGTTCACGTCATGACCTCGATTTCCGACCGGAGCGCATCCGGCCCCGCCGCCGTCCGTCAGCCCAACCCCTGGTGGATCGCCGTGATCGCCGGCATGGCCTCGTTCATCGATGCCGGCGCCATCGTCGCCACCGGCACGGCGCTCGTGCTCTTCCAGGACGGCCTCGGCGTGAGCGCCGCGCAGATCGGCCAGTTCTCCGCACTGCTCACCCTGACCATCGCGATCGGCGCGTTCACGGGCGGCCGCCTGGGCGACCGCTTCGGACGTCGCCGCGTGTTCACCGTGACGCTCATCGTGTTCGCGATCGGCGCCGCGCTCAGCGCCATGGCCTGGGACCCGGCCGTGCTGTACGTCTCGCTCGCACTGCTCGGCTTCGGCGCCGGCGCCGACCTGCCCGTGTCGATGGCGATGATCGCCGAGAGCGCCCCCGACGACAAGCGCGGAAAGATGATCACCTTCTCGCACGTGCTCTGGATGCTCGGCATCCTCGCGATCATCGTCATGGGCATCTTCGTCGGCGGCATGGGCACCACCGGCGGCCGCATCCTCTACGCCTTCCTCGCGGTCGTGGCCGTGATCGTGCTCGTGCTGCGCATCACGCTGCCCGAGTCGGCGAAGTGGCGGGCCGCCCACGACCGCCGCACGACCGCCATCGAGGTGGCTGCCGCCCAGGGCACGACCGCCGAGGCCGATCCGGGCGCGATCCGCAGCCTGTTCCGGGCGCCCGTGCTCGTGCCGCTCATCGCGGTCGGCCTGTTCTACGCCCTCGTCAACATCGCCGCCAACACGAACGGCCAGTTCAGCACCTACCTCTACGTCAACGTCGCCGGCTCCGACGTCTCGACGGCGTCGGCGCTCAGCCTGATCGCGTTCGGCGTCTCGCTCGTCGGCATGCTGACGCTCATGCGCCTCGTCGACACCCGCTGGCGCATGCGCGCCTTCGCGATCGGCGCGGTCTTCGTGCTCGCCGCGATGGCCGTGCCCGCGATCTTCGGGGTGACGCTGTTCACGCTCGTGCTGAACGGCGTGCTGTTCGCGATCGGCGGCGCGATCGCCGGCGAGCCGATGTTCAAGGTCTGGGCGCAGGAGCTGTTCTCGACGCTCGCCCGTTCGGGCGCGCAGGGCGTGATGATCGCCTTCACGCGCGTCATCGCCGCCGCCGTCGCGCTGGTCACGCCGGCGATCATCGCCGCGGGGCCGCAGGCGCTCTACTGGTTCCTCTTCGCCACGAGCGGCGTCGCCCTCGCGATGGGCGCGTTCTGGATCGCCCGGATGCCGCGGGCGGACCTCGCCGAGGAGGCGGATGCGGGTGCCGAGGCGAGCGCGCCGGAGGCATCCGTCGCCGAGGCGTGCATCACCGAGGCGTGCATCACCGAGGCGGGCATCACCGAGGCGGACGTCACCGAGGCGGACGTCACCGAGGCGAGCGTCGCAGGCGGCGCGGCGTCGGGCTCCGGGGCATCCGCTGCTCCCGGCACGGCCGGCACGACCGTGCGATGACCCGGCGGGTACGCTCCGAACGGGCCCCGGCCCACGACACCGAACCCGAGGACGGGCGGAAGGATCTTGCGATGACGCACCAGTGGACCGCGCGGATGGTCGCGCCCGACGACGACTTCGGCGGGGCGCCCCTGCTGCGACGGGAGGTGGTGCTCGACCCCGGTCACGGCGATGTCGTGCAGGCGACGCTCGCCCGCACCGCGCTCGGCGTGGTCGAGGCGTGGCTGAACGGCGAACGGGTCTCCGACGACCTGCTGACGCCGGGCTGGTCGAGCTACGAGTGGCGCCTGCGCGTCGCGGAGACCGACGTGACCGGCCTGGTCGCCGACGGCGCCAACGTGATCGGCCTCGCACTCGGCAACGGCTGGTACCGCGGCAAGCTCGGGTGGGCGGGAAACCGCAACCTGTACGGCGACGAGCTCGGCGCGTTCGCCGAGCTGCGCGTGCGGTTCGCCGACGGTCACGAGCAGGTCGTCGGCACGGATGCCGCGTGGGCCGCGGGCCCCGGCCCGACGCTCGCGAACGACCTCTACGACGGCCAGGCGATCGACGCACGACGGCGCGACGACGCCTGGCTGGGCGCCGGGTTCGACGGCGACGGCTGGGTCGGGGTGCACCAGCTCGAGTTCGACCACGCGAAGCTCGAGCCCTACCTCGGGCCGCCCGTGCGTCGCACGCAGGAGCTCGTGCCCGTGTCGGTGACGACGTCGCCGAGCGGCGCGGTGCTGGTCGACTTCGGCCAGAACCTCGTCGGCTGGGTGCGCGTCGCCGTGCGCGGCGAGGCGGGCGCCGAGGTCGTGCTGCGCCACGCCGAGGTGCTCGAGCACGGCGAGCTCGGCACGCGGCCCCTGCGGTCGGCGCGCGCCACCGACCGCTACCTGCTGAGCGGGGGCGACGACGTGTTCGAGCCGACCCTGACGTTCCACGGGTTCCGGTACGTCGAGGTGTCGGGCTGGCCGGGCGGCGCGGACGCGATCGGCGCGGGCGCGCTCACCGCGGTCGTCATCGGGACGGAGCTGCGCCGCATCGGCCGCATGTCGACGTCGAACCCGCTGCTCGACCGGCTGCACGAGAACGCGGTCTGGGGCATGCGCGGCAACTTCGTCGACGTGCCCACCGACTGCCCGCAGCGCGACGAGCGCCTCGGGTGGACGGGCGACATCGCCGCGTTCGCGTCGAGCGCCGCGTTCCTCTACGACGTGCAGGACTTCCTGCGCGACTGGCTGGTCGACCTCGACCTCGAGCAGCGCCACGCCGACGGGATCGTGCCGCTCGTCGTGCCCGACGCGATCAAGTACTTCGACGTGCCGCCCGAGTTCCCGAAGCCGGAGGCGATGGCGATCTGGAGCGACGCCGCGGCCTGGGTGCCGTGGGCGGTCTACGAGGCGTACGGCGACGAGCGCGTGCTGCGCGAGGCGTTCCCCGCGATGGCCGCGCACCTGCGGCGCGTGCGCGGGCTGCTCGACCCGTCGGGCGTGTGGGCGGCCGGCATGCAGCTGGGCGACTGGCTCGATCCGGATGCCCCGCCGGACGCGCCGTTCCAGGCCAAGGCCGACGGGCACGTCGTCGCGACGCTGGCCGTCTTCAGGTCGGCGACGATCGCGGTCGATGCCGCGCGGGTGCTGGGTGACGAGGCCGCCGCCGAGGAGTTCGCGGCGATGGCCGAGACGCTCCGGGCGGGCTTCCACGCGGAGTACCTGCGCGACGGGGTCATCACCTCCGACGCATCCGCCGTCTACGCCCTCGCCATCGTCACGGGCATGGTCGACGGCGACGACCTCGAGTTCGCCGGGCGCCGCCTCGCGGAGCTCGTCGCCGACAGCGGCTACCGCATCTCGACGGGCTTCGCCGGAACGCCCTTCGTGACCGATGCGCTCACGTCGACCGGCCACCTCGACGCGGCCTACCGCCTGCTGCTCCAGACCGAGTGCCCCTCGTGGCTGTACCCGGTCACGATGGGCGCGACCACGATCTGGGAGCGCTGGGACTCGATGCTGCCCGACGGCTCGATCAACCCGGGGGAGATGACGAGCTTCAACCACTACGCGCTCGGCGCGGTGATCGACTGGATGCACCGGGTCGTCGGCGGCCTCGCGCCGCTCGCACCCGGCTATGCGCGCATCCTGGTCGCCCCGCGGCCCGGCGGCGACCTGACTTGGGCGGACACGTCGCTCGAGACCCCGCGCGGGCTCGCCCGCGTGCGGTGGGAGCTCGCGGACGGCGCGCTCGCCGTGGTCGCCACGGTGCCCGAGGGCGCCGAGGCCGTGCTGCGCCTGCCCGGTGCCGCGGACGAGGTCGTCGTCGGTGGCGTGCACGAGCGATCGGTCGCGTTCGCGGGCGAGTGAGCGGATGCCGCGGGCGGTGCGTCCGCCCGGCGCATCCGCCGCCCGTGCGGTGGTCGAGACCCGTCGAATTGCTGCGTTCCGGGGCCGGCTGGGAGTGCAGCCTTCTGATGGGTCTCAGGTCGCGGCGGCGAGGCGGGGCGTGCTCTCGCGCACGACGACCTCGGTGGGCACCGCGGTGCCGGGCTCGGCGCCCTGCTCCGCGAGCGCGAGGCGCAGCGAGCGCTCGCCGACCTCCTCGAGCGGCAGGCGCACGGTCGTCAGGGTCGGGGTGACGTCGCGCACCGTGGGGATGTCGTCGAAGCCTGCGACCGCGACGTCGAGCCCCGGCTCGAGGCCGGCGTCGCGCAGCGCCGACATCGCGCCCATCGCCATCACGTCGTTCAGGGCGAACACGAGCTGTGTGTCGCCGAGCCCGCGCGCGATGAGCTCGCGCATGCCGGCGTAGCCGCCGTCCCGCGTGAACTCCGTGCGCGCGGTGCGGTCGGCGGGCAGGTCGGATCCGCCGGCGACGAGCCCCTCGGCGAACCCCGCGATGCGGTCCTCGCCGGTGCGGAGGCCCGCCGGGCCCGTGAGCGCCCCGAAGCGGCGGTAGCCGAGGCCCAGCATCTCGGTCGCGAGCGCGCGGGCGCCCTGGCGGTTCTCCAGCGCGACCGTGCGGAACGGGGTGTCGTTCGCGCTGATGAAGACCACGCGCCCGCCGGTCGACTCGAAGGCGGTGAGCTCGTCGAGCAGCGCCGCGGCGGCGGGGTCGTCGGCGCGGCGGGATCCGGCGAGGATCATCACGCGCGGGCGCTGGCCGCGCATCGCGCGGACGAGCTCGAGCTCGCGGGCGGAGTCGCGATCGGTCTCGGCCATGGTCACGATCAGCCGCTCGCTGTCGGCCTGTCCGACGACGCCCGCCGCGATCGAGGAGAAGTAGGGGTCGGCGATGTCTGCGACGAGCAGCGCCACGGTGGTGGTCGTGCCGCGCGCGACCGCCTGGGCGGAGAGGTTCGGGGTGTAGCCGAGCCGCGCGGCCGCGTCGAGCACGCGCTGGCGGTACGCCTCGTTGACCTTGCGCGTGCTGCCGTTGAGCGACCGCGATGCGGTGGCGAGCGAGACGCCCGCCTCGCGTGCCACGTCGTGCAGGGTGGCGGGCGTGCTCCGGCTGGTCTGGTCCACGGCGGCTCCCGTCTCGTGCCGCGGCCACGCCCGCGGTCGCTTCGACCCTACCGCCGCGCGGGAATGCGGTGTCCGAGCCGGCCCGCACTCGCACCGGACGACTTCGGTCGAGCGCGCGCGCACGGTGGAACGGGCCCGTCGCCGGACTGCGCTCGCAGGGCTGGGAACGCAGCCCGTCGACGGGTCTCGGCGGCGTGCGGACGCCGGGGCCGTAGGCGGGGTGCGACGGCGGGTGGAGGAACGGTTGGATCTGAGATAACGTTTTCCCGGGTCGCGAAGCGGCTCGAGGCATTCGATCGACCGGGTGCCGGGAAACGGTTTCTCACGGACGAGGCGAAGGACCAGATGGCACCCCCCGAACGCTACGGACTCATCGGCACCGGATCGCGCGCCGGCATGTACGTCAACGCGCTGACCGGCACGCAGTTCGGCGTCGAGCCCCTCGACGAGGTCGCGACGCTCGTCGCCTGGTGCGACGTGAACCCCGGGAGGCTCGACGTGTACGAGCGCGAGGTCGTGGCATCCGGCCACCCGGTGCCGACGCGCTACGCCGTGGAGGACGTCGAGTCGATGGTGCAGGGCGAGCGGCTCGACCGCGTCGTGATCACGACGCCCGACTTCACCCACGCCGAGTTCGTGACCCGGGTGCTGCGCGCGGGCGCCGACGTGGTGGTCGAGAAGCCGCTCACGATCGACGCCGAGGGCGTGCGCGCGATCGGCGCGGCGATCGAGGAGACCGGGCGCGAGGTCATCACGACGTTCAACTACCGCTACAGCCCGCGCAACTCGTCGCTGCGCCGCCTCATCGCCGAGGGCGCGATCGGCGAGGTCACGAGCGTGCACTTCGAGTGGGCGCTCGACACCGTGCACGGCGCCGACTACTTCCGCCGCTGGCACCGGTACAAGCAGAACTCCGGCGGCCTGCTCATCCACAAGGCCTCGCACCACTTCGACCTCGTCAACTGGTGGATCGGCGCGGCTCCGGTGCGGGTGTTCGCGAGCGGCGGCCTGCGCTTCTACGGCGCCGACAACGCGCAGGCGCGCGGCCTCGGCGCGCGCCCCGAGCGCGGCACGGGCACGACCGGCGACCCGTTCGCGCTCGACCTCTCGCTCGATGCCCGCATGAAGGAGCTCTACCTCGACAACGAGGGCCACGACGGCTACCTGCGCGACCGTGACGTGTTCGACGCCGGCATCACGATCGAGGACAACCTCTCGGTGCTGGTCGACTACGACTCGGGCGCGACCATGAGCTATTCGCTGAACGCCCACAGCCCGTGGGAGGGCTACCGCGTGACCGTGAACGGCACCGAGGGCCGCGCCGAGCTCGAGGTCGTCGAGCGCGGCGCCGTGCTCGTCGGCGAGGACGGCCGGGTCGTGGTCGACCCGAGCATGCACCCCGGCTACTCGCCCGAGGACGAGGTGCGTCCCGACTCCGAGCGCCTCGTGCTGCAGCGGCACTGGGAGGGCGCGCAGGTCGTGCCGATCCCCGAGGGCGTCGGCGGCCACGGCGGCGGCGACGCGTTCCTGCTCGAGCACCTCTTCCACCGGGTGCAGGCGGATGCCCCGCTGGGGCGCATCGCCCGCTACGCGGACGGCGTGCGTGCGGTCAGCGTGGGCATCGCGGGCAACCGCTCGCTCGAGACCGGCCTGCCGGTGCGCATCGCCGAACTGGAGCTCGGCGTTCCGGCGTAGGGCGCCGCAGGCCCCGTCGATCGAGATGGGGTGAGCGGATGCCCCGGGGCCGGCGTCGGCGCGTCAGGCGGCTCCGGCGATCAGGGCGATCGCCCCGCCGACGAACACGACGACGGCGACGCCCGCGATGCCCGCGAGCGGCACCCAGAATGCGCGCTTGCGCAGCACCAGCAGCGTGATCGTCGCGACGAGGCAGACCACGCCGACGACGATCGGCCCCCAGATCGCCACGTTCAGGCCGACCGTGAACAGGTCGCACGAGCCGTTCACGCAGTTCGGGGCGCTCAGGGCGAACAGCGACCCGATGAACACGCCCGTGATCGCGACGCCGATGAGCAGCAGCACGAGCACGATCGAGAGCACCAGGTCCCAGACGCGCACGGGGCGCACGCGGCGGGTGCGCCCGTCGGGAGCGGCAGCGTCGGCGGGGGCGCTCGTCCCGGGGGTGCTGCGCTCGGCCGCGGTGCGCGACGCGGAGCCGGTTGCGTCCGCACCGCTCGGCTGCGCGTCGTTGCGGCCCTCGTCGTCGTGCCCGGATGGGGTGCCGTCGCTCACTCGCTGCTCCGCTCCGGCGCCGATCGGCGCCACGGCTCCTCATCCTGCCGCTCCGCGACAGGCGGGGTCAACGGGGTGCGGAAGCGAGACGTCCGCTCGCCCGGCTCAGTCCTCGATCGTCGCGGCACCGCGCGGGTAGGCGAGCAGGAGCGCGCCGGAGGCGATCCAGCACAGGCCGACGCCGGTGAGCAGCCAGCCGGCGCCGACCGAGACGGCGGCGACGCCCGCGACGCCCGCACCGGCGGCGGCGGCCGCCGCGCGCAGGCCGCCGCCGACCGTGAACACCTGTGCGCGCACCGCGCGGGGGCTCTGCAGGGTGCGCAGGCGCAGCATCGCGGCCGTCGATGCGGCGGTGAAGACGCCCGAGAGGGCGATCGCGCCGATGGTCCACCACGAGCCGATGTCGAGCAGCGCGACGATCGTGAGCGCACCGGTGGCGGCGAACCCCGCGCCCATCGAGAACTCGGGGGAGCGGGTGTCGGGGCGCCACGAGATCCAGAGCGAGCCGACGAGGGCGCCGACGGCGAACGCGGAGACGATGACGGCGCCGCCGTCGGGGTCGCCGGCGCGTTCGATCGTGAGCGCGACCGCGGCGATCGCGAGCGCGCCGCCGCCGAACTGGCTGAGCGTGCCCGATGCGGTGACGACCGCGAGGGGGCGGTGCCGCGCGATCCAGGTGAGGCCGTCGCGCATCGCGCGCCACGGCGAGCCGACCGAGGCGTTGCGCGGGCGCAGGTGCGTCGTCAGGGCGGCGGACGCGCCGATGGCGGCGGAGGCCGCGACCACGAGCATCGCGATGCGGGCGGAGCCGAGCGCCGCAGTCGCGGCGACCGTGCCCGGGCCGATGACCGCGCCGATGTTGTACGACATGGCGTCGAGGGCGAACGCTCGCCGCTCGTGCGGGATCTCGTCGGTCACGAAGCTCGACAGGCCGCCCATGGTGAACGGCGAGACGGTGCCCGCGACCACCAGCGCCGTGAACACGAGCCAGAGCGGCACGTGGCCGAGGAACGCCGCGACTGCGAACGCCGCGGCCGAGCCGAACCCGGCGGCGGCGATGAGCCGGCGCGGGTGCGCCGAGCGGTCGAGCGCGACGCCGGCGAGCGGAGCGGCGAGGATGCTCGGTGCCAGCGAGACGGCCACGAGCGCGCCGCCGAGGGCGACGTCGCCGACCTGCTCGACCGCGAGGATCGGGATGCCGACGCCCACGCCGCCGACCGCGAGGCGGAGCGGCGTCGCCGTCGCGAGGTAGTTGCCGGCGCTCATGTGGTGCTCACGAGGCGTGGAGCCTACCCCTCACGAGGCTTCGGCGCACGTCGCCCGCTCACCCGAGCGTCAGCACCCCGTCGACGCGCCGCGGGATGCCGAGCGGGTTGGCGTCGCGCAGGGCGGGCGGCAGCGCGGCATCCGGCGCCGACTGGTAGGCGACCGGCCGCAGGAAGCGGCGCACCGCCGTCGCGCCCACCGAGGTGTGGATCGACGTCGTCGACGGCCAGGGCCCGCCGTGCTGCTGCGACCAGTTGACGGCGACGCCCGTGGGCCAGCCGGCGAAGAGCACGCGGCCGGCGATGTCGGCCAGCACGTCGACGATCGCGGAGACGTCCTCGTCGGGCTCCGCGTGCACGGTCGCGGTGAGGCTGCCCCCGACGGCGCGGATGGCCGCGAGCGCCTCGTCGACGACGTCGTAGCCGACGACCAGCGTGGTCGGGCCGAAGCACTCGGCGAGGAGCCCCTCGGGGTCGGCGAGGACCGCCGCGGCGGTGGTCTCGAGCACGACCGCGCTGCCGGTGCCCGTCGCCTGCTCGGGCGAGCCCGCGACCACGGTGACCCCGTCGCGTGCGGCGAGGTCGCCGAGTCCCGACGCGAACGCGCCGGCGATCGAGTCGGTGAGCATCGGCACCGGCGCCGCCTCGCCCACGGCCGCCGCGACGCGGGCGGCGAAGTCCGACCCGCGGGGCACGAACACGACGCCGGGCTTGGTGCAGAACTGGCCCGCGCCGAGCGTGAAGGAGCCGGCGAGGCCGGTGGCCAGCTCGTCGGCGCGCGCGAAGAGCGCGGCCTGCGTGACGAGCACCGGGTTGATCGCGCTCAGCTCGCCGTAGAACGGGATCGGGTCGGGGCGGCCGGCGGCGAGGTCGAACAGCGCGCGCCCGCCGTGCAGCGAGCCGGTGAAGCCCACCGCGCGGATCGCCGGCTCCTGCACGAGGGCGACGCCCGCAGCGCGGCCCTCGACGAGCGCGAACACGCCGTCGGGCGCACCCGCGGCGCGGAGCGCCGAGCCGACGAGCTCGGCCGTGCGTCGCGAGAGCCGCGGGTGCGCCGAGTGCCCCTTCACGATCACGGGGCAGCCGACCGCGAGCGCCGAGGCGGTGTCGCCGCCCGCGACCGAGAACGCGAACGGGAAGTTCGACGCACTGAACACCGCGACGGGCCCGAGCGGGCGCAGCAGGCGGCGCAGGTCGGGCGTCGGCGGCACCGCGTCGGGGTTCGCGTGGTCGATGATCGCCTCGAGGTACGAGCCCTCCTCCACGACGGCCGCGAACATGCGCAGCTGGCCGGTCGTGCGGGCGACCTCGCCGGTCAGGCGGGGCACCCCGAGGTGCGACTCCTCGTCGGCGATCGCGACGAGCTCCTCGACGTGCGCGTCGAGCGCGTCGGCGGCCGCGCGCAGCCAGGCGGCGCGGTCGGCCGCGGGGGCGTCGGCGGTGCGGGCGAAGGCCGCCTGGGCGGCATCCGTCACCTGGCGCAGCTGGTCGGGCGTGGTCTCCATGTCGGTCCTCCGGTGGTGCGGGTCGGGGCGGTGGTGCGATGGGTGCGTCGGAGCGGGCGGATGCGGCGGGGCGGCGGACTACGCGAAGCGCAGCCCGAGCCCGGGCACGGGGTCGAACGAGAGCCGCGCGCCGTCGACGCTGACGGGCGCGGGGCCTGAGAGCGCGCCGAGGGCGGAGAACGTGGCGTCCTCCACGTCCTCGACGAGCGTCGGTCGGGGGAGGGTCAGTGCGAGCTGACCGGAGAGCTCGAACAGCAGGTGCGGCGCCACCTGCACGCCGTAGCCGTCGGCGAGTGCGACGATCTCGCGGAACGGCGTGATGCCGCCGACGCGCACGATGTTCGGCTGGGCGACGTCGACCAGCCCTGCGTCGAGGAACTCGGCGAAGCGGTAGCGGGTGTGCACGTTCTCGCCGAGCGCGATCGGCACGTCGGTGCGGCGGCGCAGCTCCGCGTGGGCGGGCAGGTCGTCGGCGCGCAGCGGCTCCTCGATCCACGCCGGGGCGAAGGGAGTGAACGCCTCGAGGGCTGCGGTCGCCCGGTCGAGGTTCCAGCGCTGGTTGGCGTCGATCATGAGGCGGCGGTCGGGCCCGAGCACCTCGCGCAACGCGGCGAGGCGCTCGACGTCGCGCGCGAGGTCGGGGCTGCCGACCTTCACCTTGACGGCGTCGTAGCCGGCCGCGACCCAGCGCTCGGCCTGGGCGACGAGCTCGGCGAGCGGGTAGTGCAGGTTCACGCCGCTGCCGTAGACCTCGGCGGTCTCCTGCGTGCGGCCGACGAGGTCGACCACGCTCGTGCCGGCGCGCCGCCCCGCGAGGTCCCAGAGGGCGAGGTCGAGGCCCGCCATGGCGATCGTCGTGATGCCCCCGCCGCCGGCCTCGTGCAGGTGGCGCCAGAGCGCGGGCCACAGCTCCGCAGCATCCGTCGGCCTGCCGACCGCGAACGCCGTGATCTCCTGGTCGAGCAGCGCCTGCACGGATGCCGCGCCGATCGTCGGCGTCCACGAGAAGCCGTAGCCGGTGGCGCCGTCGGAGTCGGTGACGACCGTCTCGATGACGCCGAGCTCGGTGACGTCGGGCCCCCACGGGCGCGTCAGCGGCACCCGGATGAGCCGGGTGGCGAGCGACGCGATCGTGACGCTCATGCCGAGGCGAGCTCCGCGACGAGTGCGCGGCCGCGGTCGAGGATGGCGGAGAGGCGCGCCTCCTGCTCGGGCGTCGGGTCGACGAGCGGCGGGCGCACCGAGCCGACCGCGAGCCCCTGCAACCGCAGGCCGGCCTTGATGAGCGAGACGCCGAAGCCGGGGGTCTCGTCGCGCAGGTTCACGAGCGGCACGTAGAACTCCCGCAGCAGGTGGAGGCGGGTCGCCTCGTCGCCGTCGGTGTACGCGCGGTAGTGCAGGGCGGCGAGCTCGGGGATCATCGCGAACGCGGCCGACGAGTACAGGGGCACGCCGATGCCGCGGAACGCCCCCTGGCTGAGCTCGGCCGTGAGCAGCCCGTTGAAGAAGTGCAGCTCGCGGCCCGACTCGCCCGCGGCGAGCACGATCTCCTGGGTGAGGCCGATGTCGCCCGTGCCGTCCTTGAAGCCCGCGATCTTCGGGTTGGCCGCGAGTCGGCGCATCGCATCGGGTGTGAAGCGCGCAGTGGCGCGGTGGTAGACGATGACCGGCAGCGGGCTCGCGGCGGCGACCTGCTCGACCCACGCGACGAGTCCGTCGGTCGTGCCGCCGACCAGGTAGGGCGGCAGCAGCAGGATGCCGTCGGCCCCCGCATCCGCCGCATTGCGCGCCTGCTCGATCGCCTGGCCGAGCGCGCCGCCCGCCCCGGCGATCACGGGCACGCGACCGTCGACGACCTCCACGGTGCGGCGTACGACCGCGTCGACCTCGCCGGTCGAGAGGGCATGGAACTCGCCCGTGCCGCACGCGGGGAACACGCCGCCCGGGCCGTGCTCGAGCCGCGAGCCGACATGGTCGGCGAGCACGTCGAGGTCGGGGGTGCCGTCGGCGCCGAACGGGGTGACGGGGAAGAAGAGGACGCCGTCGAAGGCGAGGGGCGAGGTCACGGTGCTCCTGTGGTCGTGGGGGTGGCGGATGCCTCGGTCGTGCCGGGCACGGGGGCCGCGAGCTCGTCGCGCCAGCGGCGCGTCGGCTTCCAGCCGAGCAGCGACGCGGCCTTCGCGACCGAGAAGACGGGGGAGTCGCCGGTGAGCGCGTCGCCGGCCTCGCCGAGGGCGGGCAGGTACTCCCGCCAGAGCTCGGCGACGGGGCGCGTGGCCATGGCGTCGGCCGCGCCGACGAAGAACGTCTCGCCCTGCGGGAGCTCGGGCGCCGCCTGCAGCCAGGTGTCGACGAATCCGGCGGCGTCGCGGGCGTCGACGTAGTTGAAGAGGCTGACCGCGGCGAGGGCGGGGTCGGCGAGGCGCTCGGCGACCGTATGGCCCTGCTGGGTGGGCGCGCCCTGCCACTCCTCGGGGGAGATGACGTAGCAGGGGCGGAACGCGCCGAAGACCGGTCCGTCGGCGCCGGCCGCGCGGCCGAACATCGCGACCTCCTGCTCGATGACGAGTTTCGAGAGCGCGTAGGCGTTCCACGGCGACACCGGGTGTGCCTCGTCGAGCGGTGCGTACCGCGCGCGCCACGACGGAATGCCGTAGCCCATGATCGTCGGGCTCGACGCGACGAGCACCCGTGTGGCGCCGTGCGCCGCGGCCGACGCGAGCACGCCGTAGCCGAGCGTGGTGTTCGTGACGAGGATCTCGCGCTCGGGTGCGCTGAACGGCACCGCGATGCCGGCGAGGTGCACGAGTGCGTCGGGGCGGACCGCGGCGAACAGCGCGTCGGTCGCGGCCTGGTCGGCGAGGTCGACGACGTGCTGCGACGCCGCGGGGCCGGGCGTCGGCACGCGGTCGGCGCCGATCACCTCGTGGCCCGCTTCGGCGAGGCCGTGCACGACGCTGCGACCCAGGCGTCCGGCGGATCCGGTCACGACGACACGCATTGCACTCCTTGGTGAGAAATCGTTTTCTCGCGAAAGTCTAGGAGATTCCGCGGATCTCGACAACTCGATGGCTATGATTGGGTAAACGATTTCTGGGAGGCGCCATGGCGGAGCGGCAGCGACCGGTCACGATCGTCGACGTCGCCCGGCACGCCGGCGTCTCCCAGGCCTCGGTCTCGCGCGTGCTGAACGGCAAGCCCAACGTCGACCCCGCCATCGCGGACGCGGTGCGCGTCGCGGTCGCCGAGCTGGGGTACGAGCCGAGCCTCGCGGCGCGCAGCCTCGTGCAGGGTCGCAACCACACGGTCGCCATGGTCGTGCCCGACCTCGCGAACCCCCTGTTCCAGGGCATCCTCAAGGGCCTGACCCTCGCCGCCGACGCCGACGGGTACCGCGTACTCGTCGCCGACACCGACGAGCGCGCCGAGGCGGAGGAGGCCGTCGCCCTCGAGGCGCGGCGTCGCTGCGACGCGATCGTGCTCTGCGCGCCGCGCATGCCCGAGTCGCGGCTGCGGCAGCTCGTCGCACGGCTGGCACCGGTCGTCGTCGTCAACCGGCCCCTCGACGCGGCCGGCGTGCCGTGGGTCGGCGTCGACTACGCCCGCGGCATCCACGACCTCGTCGACCACCTCGTGGCGCTCGGCCACCGTCGCATCGTCTACCTCGCCGGGCCCGCGTCGAGCGTGTCGAACGGCGAACGCGAACGCGGCCTGGCCGCCGCCCGCGAGACGCACCCCGGCCTCGTCACCACCGTCGTCGGCTGCGGCTCGCGCCTCGACGACGGTGCGGCGGCGGCCGAGGCGGTGCTCGCCGAGCGTGATGCCGGTGCGACCGCGGTGCTCGGGTACAACGACCTCGTGGCGCTCGGCCTCCTGCACCGGCTCGCCGAGCTCGGCGTGGACGTGCCGGGCGAGCTCTCGATCGCGGGCTTCGACGACTCGCCCTTCGCCCGCTACTCGACGCCCCCGCTCACCACCATGTCGGTGCCGCGCGGTGAACTCGGCGCGCAGGTGTGGCAGCGCCTCGGCACGCTCATCGCCGGCGGCGTCTCGCCCCACACGCTGCTCTATCGACCGCGCCTCGAGGTGCGCGCGACGACCGGCCGGGTGCGCGTGGGCTCCGGGGCGGTGCGCGCATGAGCCCGGCGATCGGCCCCCAGGACGATCCGGCGCTCGCCGCCGGGCCGCCGGACGTCGCCGGCGCCCCCGCGGGTGCGGGCGACGCACCGGTGGCCGCCGACCGCGCCGTCAAGCGCCGCCGGCTGCTCGACCTGCTCGACGCGCGCGGGGCCGACCGACTGCTGCTCACCTCGGCGACCGCGCTGTCGTGGTACCTCGACGGCGCACGCGTGCACGTCTCCCTCGCGGGCGACCCGATCGCCGCGGTGCTCGTCGCGCGCGACGCCGACGAGTGGCTGGTCTTCGGCAACGAGGCCGAGCGGATGCTCGCCGAGGAACTGCCGCACGACCCCGACGCGTCGCTGCACCGCGTCGACTGGCACGAGCCGCTCGCGGCGACCGTGCCCGACGGCGTGCTGCGCGAGGGCGACGTCGCGGCCGAACTGCGCGCCGCGCGCGCGTCGCTGCTGCCGGGGGAGCTGGCACGCTACCGCGCGCTCTGCCGCGAGGTCGCCGAGGTGCTGACGGATGCCGCCGCGGGCGCCCACCCCGAGCAGTCCGAGCGCGACGTCGCCGCGGCGCTCGCCGCCGGCCTCGCCGCGCGGGGCATCGACCCCCTGGTGACCCTCGTCGCGGGGCGGTCGCGGCTGGCCCACCGGCATCCGCTGCCCACCGCCGCGCCGGTCGGCGACCGGGCCATGCTCGTCGTCTGCGGGCGCCGCCACGGGCTCATCGCCAACGCGACGCGCTGGGTGCGCTTCGGCGCCGCCCGCCCCGAGGAGGCCGACGCCGAGCAGCGCATCCTCGCCGTGGAGTCCGCGTTCCTCGACGCCACCGTGCCGGGCGCGACGCTCGGCGACGCGTTCGCCACGGGCATCGCCGCGTACGGCGCCAACGGCTTCGACCCCGACGAGTGGCGCACCCACCACCAGGGCGGCGCCGCCGGCTACGCGGGCCGCGACCCGCGCGCGGTGCCCGGCATCGCCGACGTCGTGCAGGCCGGGCAGGCGTTCGCCTGGAACCCGACCGCGCCTGGCGCGAAGGTCGAGGACACCGTGCTCGTCGGCGCGGACGGCATCGAACGCCTCACCCACGACCCGCGCTGGCCGACCGCGCAGGTCGCGGGTCGCATCCGCCCCATCGAGCTCCAGCGCTAGTCCGCCGCGGCCCCCCGCGCCGCCGAGAGTACGCAAACTGCGGATATCCGCGCAGCGTTTCCACCGTTCGCGTACCCGGTGGAGGCAGGGTGCGAGCGCCCCTCGAGTGGGGCGCCCGCACCGGTCAGCCGGCGACGAGCGCGTCCCGGCGCGACACCTCGACCTGCTCGTCGCGGGGCACGACCTTCACGCGCTCGCGCGCGACCGGGCCCGCGAACGCCTCGCCCAGTGCGCGCTCGTGCGCGTCGAGCGCGAGCCATCCGGCCCAGGTCGTGAAGCGGATGCCCCGTGCCTCGAGCAGCGCGAGCACCTCGTCGCCGTCCGCGGCGTCGACCGTCGGCGCCGCCCCGGGCGCCGCCAGCACGCCGGCCCGCGCGTCGGTGACGAGGTGCGTGATCGTCTCGAGCGCGTCGCCCTTCGTGTGGCCGATGAGGCCGACGGGGCCGCGCTTGATCCAGCCGGTCGCGTAGAGGCCGGGAACCGCGGAGCCCGTGGCATCCGTCACCCGCCCTTCGGAGTTCGAGATCACGCGCGCCGCATCGTCGAACGGCACGCCCGGCAGCGGCGAGCTCGCGTACCCGACCGCGCGGTACACGGCCTGCACGGGCACGTCGACGAACTCGCCGGTGCCCGCGACCGAGCCGTCGCCCACGGGGCGGGTGCGCTCGAACCGCACGCCCTCGACGGCGTCGTCGCCGAGCACTTCGACCGGTGCGTGGAAGAAGTGCAGGTGCAGTCGGCGCGACGCGGTCGGCGCGTCGCCCGCGGCCCGGCGCCAGCCGTGCAGGGTGCGGGTCATGACCTTGACCTGGTTGTTCGTGGCGACGAGCTGCGCCGCGTGCGGGTCGCCCTCGGCGCGGTCGAAGTCGTCGTCGTACACCACGATGTCGACGTCGGGCACGTGCCCGAGCTCGCGCAGCTCGATCGGCGTGAACTTCACCTGCGACGGTCCGCGGCGGCCGAACACGTGCACGTCGGTCACGGGCGAGGCGAGCAGCCCGGCGTGCACGTTCGCGGGGATGTCGGTCGTGAGCAGGTCGGCCGGATGCTTCGCCAGCACGCGCGCCACGTCGAGCGCCACGTTGCCGTTGCCGATCACCGCGATCTGCTCCGCCTCGAGCGGCCAGTCGCGCGGCACGTCGGGGTGCCCGTCGTACCAGGCGACGAGGTCGGCCGCGCCGTACGAGCCGGGCAGGTCGATGCCCGGAATGTCGAGCGGGGCGTCGCGCAGCGCGCCGGTCGCGAAGACGACGGCGTCGTAGCGCTCGCGCAGCTCGTCGACCGTGACGTCGCGGCCCACCTCGACGTTGCCGATGAGGCGGATCGTGCCCTCGTCGAGCATCTCGTGCAGCGAGTGCACGATGCCCTTGATGCGCGGGTGGTCGGGTGCGACGCCGTAGCGGATGAGGCCGTACGGCGCGGGCAGCGACTCGAACAGGTCGATCGCGACCTCGCCGCCGGCGTCGTCGACCTGGCGGCGGAGGATGTTGCCCGCGTAGATGCCGGCGGGGCCGGCGCCGACGATCGCGACGCGGAGGGAGAGGGTCATCGTGGGGTGGCCTTTCGGTGGCGTGGGAGGGTCAGGGGTTCGGTCGGGGGTCCGCCCGTGCTCGGGGCGGGGGCTCGGTGGTTCGGTGGTTCGCGGGGGCGGGCGCGGGCGACGGATGCCGCGCCGGCGGCGTCGAGCGGGTCCGCTCGCGCCGCTCGTGGCGGGCGTTCACGACGCCCCGCCCGGGGCCAGCCCGCGGCCGCGCAGCACGCGACGCTCGACGGGCGAGAGCAGGGCGAGTTCGACGGCGATGCCGATCGCGAGGATCACGAGGATGGCGCCGAGCACGCCCGCGAGGTCGGTGGCCTCGCGGCTGCCCTGGAGCAGCGCCCCGACGCCGGTGCCGAGCGAGCCGCCGACGGCGATGATCTCGGCGGCGAGCACCCCGCGCCACGAGAACGCCCAGCCCTGGCGGAGGCCGGCGAGGTAGCCGGGCAGTGCGGCCGGGAAGACGATGTCGACCGCCTGCCGCACGCGCCCGGCGCCGAGCACGCGGCCCACGCGGCGCAGCTGCGGCGGCACCTGGTCGACGCCCGAGACCAGGCCGAGCGCGATCGACGGCACGCCGCCCATCAGCACGACGAAGGTGACGAGCGCGTCGCTCAGTCCGAACCACAGGGTCGCCGCGGGCACCCACGCGACCGACGGCAGCACCATGAGGCCCGAGACGACGGGCCCGACCGCGCGTCGGATCGGGCGCACCTCGGCGAGCAGCAGTCCGAGCAGGGTGCCGACGACGATCGCGAGCGCGAAGCCCACGGCAGCGCGGCTGAGGCTCGTGGCGACTGCCGCGGGCAGCACGCCCGACGCCCAGGCGGCGCCGACGGCGCCCGCCACGGCGGCGGGTGCGGGCAGCACGGCGGGCGTTGGATGCAGCAGCACGACCGCCGCCTGCCAGGCGACGAGCAGCAGGGCGACGAACACGACCGGCGGCAGCGCCGACGCGGTGAACCGGCCGAGCGCGCTCGACGTGGCGGGCGCGCTCGTCTGCAGCCGGTCGAGTCCGGCCTCCAGGCGCCGATGGTCGTCGACCGTGGGGGTCTCACGCGGCATTGCGGCGGATCTCCCTGCGGAGGTGGTCGGTGATCTCGGCCGCGATCGCGCCGACCTCGGGCGACTCGATGCGCCGTCCCTCGGTGCGCCCGATGCGCCACTCGCGCTCGACGCGGCCCGGTCGGCTGCCGAGCAGCACGACCCGCTGGCCGAGCCGCGCCGCCTCGCGCACGTTGTGCGTGACGAAGACGATCGTGCGCCCGGTGGCGCGCCAGACCCGCTCGAGCTCGTCGTGCAGCACGTCTCGGGTGATCGCGTCGAGCGCCGCGAACGGCTCGTCCATGAGCAGCACGGGGCGGTCCTGCGCGAGCGCGCGGGCGAGCGCGACGCGCTGTCGCATGCCGCCCGACAGCTCGTGCGGCCGACGGTCGGCGGCGTCGGCGAGGTGCACCACGTCGAGCAGGTCGAGCGCGCGCCGGCGTCGCTCGGCACGGGCGACGCCACGCAGCTTCAGCGCGAGCTCCACGTTGCGGCGCGCGCTCAGCCACGGCAGCAGCGCGGACTCCTGGAACATCGCCGCCGCGCCGCCCGCAGGGGTCGAGACGGTGCCGACGGACGGAGCGTCGAGGCCCGCCAGCAGTCCGAGCAGGGTCGACTTGCCGCATCCGGATGCCCCCAGCAGGCAGACGAACTCGCCCTGCGCGACCTCGAGCGAGACGTCGTCGAGCACCAGCGGGCCGCGCCCGTAGCGCTGCGAGACGTGCTCGACGCGGATCGCGACCGGAGCCGGGCCGGCCTGCCGTGCGGGCGCGCCCTCGTCGAAGCTCGGCGTCAGCCGCACGGCCGCCGCGCCGCCGGGCGGCGACTGGGCCTGCGTCTCGGGGGTGCCCACGGTCAGTCCCGCACGGTGCCCGCGGCGAGGGTCGCGCCGTCGGCCGGGTGGATGACGAGGAACGACCCGCCGGCGCGGTGCCGGGAGTACGGCTCGACCGGCAGCGGCGCCGCGAGCACCAGCCGGGCGCGGCCGATGTCGTTCTGGGCCAGCGCCTCGGCCGGCTCGTGGGCCAGGGTCTCGAGGTCGCGTCGGGAGCGGACCTCGGCGACGATCGCCTGCACCGTCGTGGTGCCGTGCTTGACGAGCACCCGTGCTCCGGTCGCGAGCGTGCGCGGGTCGAGCTGGAACAGGTCGGCGTCGAGCTCGCGGCGCGGTTCGGGCAGGGTGCCGGCCACCGCGAGCAGCGTGCCGCGGGCGAGGTCGACGTCGTCGGCCAGGCGCAGCGCCACCGACTGCGGCGCGGTTGCCGCGCCGACGGGCGCACCCGCCGACTCGATGCCGGTGACGGTCGTCTCGATGCCCGACGGGAAGACCGCGACCCGGTCGCCGACGCGCACGGTGCCCGACGCGATGCGTCCGGCCGCCGCCCGGTAGTCGCGGTAGCGCTCGGCGGTCTCCGGGTCGTCGGCGAGGTCGGGCGCGAGCCCGCCCTGCGGGCGCAGCACGAGCTGCACGGGCAGGCGGAACGGCTCGGCCTCGGCCGCGAGCTCCTCGCGCGGCGGCAGCGACTCGAGCAGTTCGAGCAGCGCCGGGCCGTCGTACCACGGCGTGCGAGCCGAGCGCTCGACCACGTTGTCGCCCTCGAGCGCCGACACCGGCAGTACGTCGACGGCGGCGACGCCGAGCTCGGCCGCGACCCCCCGCACGTCGTCGGCGACGCGGGTGAACGCGCCCTCGTCGTAGCCGAGCAGGTCGATCTTGTTCACCGCGACGATCACGTGCGGCACGCGCAGCAGCGCCACGACCGCGAGGTGCCGCCGGGTCTGCTCGAGCACGCCCGAGCGTCCGTCGACGAGCACCACGACCGCGTCGGCCGTGGTCGCGCCCGTGACCATGTTGCGCGTGTACTGCACGTGGCCGGGGCAGTCGGCGAGGATGAAGCTGCGCTGCCCGGTCGAGAAGTACCGGTAGGCGACGTCGATCGTGATGCCCTGCTCGCGCTCCGCGCGCAGCCCGTCGGTGAGCAGCGCGAAGTCGAAGCCCGTGCCCTGGCCGAAGCCGCGCTCGCGCGAGGTGCGGGCGACCTGCGCGAACTGGTCGGCGAGGATCGCCTTCGAGTCGTGCAGCAGCCGCCCGACGAGGGTCGACTTGCCGTCGTCCACGCTGCCCGCGGTCGCGAAGCGGAAGAGCGTGGTCGTGCCGGCGCCCGGTGCGGCGGCCGCGGCGCTCGCCGGGGCATCCGTCGCGCTCGCGGGTGCGAGCACCGTCGTGGCATCCGTCATCAGAAGTACCCCTCCTTCTTGCGGTCCTCCATGGCCGCCTCCGAGAGGCGGTCGTCGGCGCGGGTCGCGCCGCGTTCGGTGATGGTCGACGCGGCCACCTCGCGCACGATGGCGGCGAGATCGGATGCATCCGACGCGACCGCGCCCGTGCAGCTCAGGTCGCCCACCGTGCGGTACCGCACCGTGCGGCGCTCGACCTGCTCGCCCGCACGGGGCGCCGACACGTCGCTCACCGCGAGCCACATGCCGTCGCGCGCATAGACGTCGCGCTCGTGCGCGAAGTACAGCGGCGGCAGCGCGATGCGCTCGCGCTCGATGTAGCGCCAGACGTCGAGCTCGGTCCAGTTCGAGATGGGGAACGCGCGCACGTGCTGGCCCACCGTGTGGCGCCCGTTGTAGAGGCTCCAGAGCTCGGGGCGCTGGTTGCGCGGGTCCCATTGGCCGAACTCGTCGCGCAGCGAGATGATGCGCTCCTTGGCCCTCGCCTTGTCCTCGTCGCGCCGGGCACCGCCGAAGACCGCATCGTGGCGGCCCGCGGCGATCGCGTCGAGCAGTGGCAGCGTCTGCAACGGGTTGCGGGTGCCGCCGGCGCGCTCCTGGAGGCGGCCGTCGTCGAGGTAGTCCTGCACGGATGCCACCTCGAGGCGGATGCCGTGCCGCGCGGCGGTCTCGTCGCGGAAGCGCAGCACCTCGGGGAAGTTGTGGCCGGTGTCGACGTGCAGCAGCGGGAACGGCACCCGTCCGGGCCGGAACGCCTTCGCCGCCAGGTGCAGCACGACGACCGAGTCCTTGCCTCCCGAGAACAGCAGCACGGGTCGCTCGAACTCCGAGACGACCTCGCGGATCACGTGGATCGCCTCGGCCTCGAGCGCGTCGAGGGTGTCGAGCGCGGGCGCCGCAGGCGGGGCGTCCGCTCGGGTCTCGGCATCGGCCGGCCGGGCGGTGAGCGTCTCGGTCATAGGTGCAACCCGCATTCCGTCTTGGCGAGGCCGGCCCAGCGGCCCGACCTCGGGTCGTCGCCCGCGGCGACGGGCTTCGTGCACGGCTCGCACCCGATCGACGGGTAGCCGTGCGACATGAGGAGGTTCACGGGCACCGCGTGCGCGCCCGCGTAGTCGAGCAGGTCGTCGAAGCTCCACGCCGCGACGGGGTTCACCTTCACGAGCCCGTTGCGCTCGTCGAACGTGACGAGCGGGGTCTGCGCGCGGGTCGGCGACTCATCGCGGCGCACGCCCGTGAACCACACCTCGTAGCCCGCGAGCGCCCGCTGCAGCGGTGCCACCTTGCGGCGCGCGCAGCACAGGCCCGGGTCGCGTGCGAACAGCTCGGCGCCGAACTCGGCGTCCTGCTCGGCGACGGTCTGCTCGGGGAGCACGTCGACGACCCGCACGTCGAGCTGCCGGGCGACCTCGTCGCGCGTGACGCGGGTCTCGGCGAAGTGGTAGCCGGTGTCGAGGAAGAGCACGTCGACGCCCGGCAGGTGCTCGGCGACCAGGTGCGGCAGTGCGGCGTCGGCCATCGAGCAGGCGACGGCCGCGGCATCCGTCGCGAAGTGCCGGGCGGCCCACGCGACGACCTCGGCGGGGGAGGCCTCGCGGTCGGTCAGGCTGCCGAGCGCGGCGTTCCCCGCCTCGGCGAGGGCGCGCAGGTCGTCGGGGGAGCGGCGGGCGGACGCCCCGGGCGCGAGGTCGGCCCAGGGGACATCCGCTGCTCGCGCCGGGGCGGTGGCGGATGCCGCGGGCGCGACGCCGGGCTCACGGGCATCCGTCGCCGTGCCGCCCAGGTTGCGCGCGCTCATCGCAGCGACTCCTGGTCGGCCCGGTGCGCCCACTGGGCGAACGTCTCGTCGGCTGCCGCGTCGCGCTCGTCGAGGAACCGCGTGACGACCCGCTCGACGTAGTCGGCGATGCCGTCGGCGGCGACCTTGAGGCCGCGCACGGTGCGGCCGAGTCCGGCCTCGTCGCGATCGCGCGACGCCAGCCCGCCGCCGAGGTGCACCTGGTAGCCCGGCACCTGCTCGCCGTCGATGGTGACGAGCTGGCCCTTCAACCCGATGTCCGCCGTCTGGATGCGCGCGCAGGAGTTGGGGCAGCCGTTCACGTGCAGGCTGATCGGGTGCGGCAGGTCGAACGCGTCGAGCCGCTCCTCGAGCGCGAGCACGGCCGCGGTCGCGTTGCCCTTGGTCTCGACGATCGCGAGCTTGCAGTACTCGATGCCGGTGCAGGCGATGGTACCGCGGCGGATCAGGCTCGGCCGGGCCTGCAGCCCGAGCGCGTCGAGGCCGGCGATGAGCGACTCGACCCGCTCCTCGGGGATGTCGAGGATCACGACCTTCTGGTGCGGCGTGGTGCGCAGGCGGCTCGACCCGTGCGCCTCGACGAGTTCGGCGAGCGCGGTGAGGGTCTCACCCGAGATGCGCCCGACGATCGGGGTCGCGCCGACGTAGTACCGGCCGTCGCGCTGGCGGTGCACGCCGACGTGGTCGCCGGTCGTCGACGGGGTCGGCGCGGCCGGCCCGTCGGGCAGCGGGGCGCCGAGGTACTCGGTCTCGAGCACCTCGCGGAACCTCGCCGCACCCCAGTCGGCGAGCAGGAACTTCAGCCGCGCCTTGTTGCGCAGGCGCCGGTAGCCGTAGTCGCGGAAGATCTGCGCGACCCCGTGCCACGCATCGGCGACCTGCGCGGGCGCGACGAAGACGCCGAGTCGCTCCGCGAGCCGGGGCGCGGTCGAGAGACCGCCGCCCACCCAGAGGTCGTACCCGATGCCCAGCTCGGGGTGCTCGACCGCGACGAACGCGACGTCGTTGATCTCGTGCACGATGTCCTGGCTCGGGTGGCCCGTGATGGCCGACTTGAACTTGCGCGGCAGGTTCGCGAGCGACTCGTCGCCGATGAAGCGGCTCGTGATCTCGTCGATCTGCGGGGTCGGGTCGATCAGCTCGTCGGCGGCGATGCCCGCGACCGGAGAGCCGAGCACGACACGCGGCACGTCGCCGCACGCCTCCGTGGTGCCGAGGCCCACCGCCTCGAGGCGCCGCCAGATCTCGGGCACGTCCTCCACGCGGATCCAGTGCAGCTGCACGTTCTGCCGGTCGGTGAGGTCGGCGCTGCCCCGCGCGAACTCGGTCGAGATGCCGCCGATGACCCGCAGCTGCTCCGTCGTCAGCTGCCCGCCGTCGATGCGGACCCGCAGCATGAAGTACTCGTCCTCGAGCTCGTGCGGCTCGAGCGTCGCCGTCTTGCCGCCGTCGATGCCGGGCTTGCGCTGCGTGTACAGCCCCCACCAGCGGAAGCGGCCGTGCAGGTCGGTCGGGTCGATCGACGCGAAGCCGCCCTGCGCGTAGGTCGTCTCGATGCGCTCGCGCACGGCGAGGCCCCCGTCGACCTGCTTCCACTCCTCGTTGGCGTTCAGCGGCGCGGTGCCGTCGACCTTCCACTGCCCGTGCGGGCGCGATGCCGGGCGCGGCGGGCGGGCCGGTCGATCACCCGCCGGCGTCCGGTCGCCGGGCGCGGGACGCGCCTCGCGCGGCGTGCGCCCCGCGGCATCCGTCGTCTCGATCGTCACGTTCACCCCTCCTGCCTGCGACCCCCGTCCGGGGGTGCGGTCCCGACGGTACGTAAGGTCGAGCGGATGCCGGTAGGGCGCCGTGTCACGCCGGGTCATGCGGGGTCACGCAACGCGTAACACACACGTCGCGGAGCGCGTCACGCGAGGGCGGCGGCGCCCGCGGCGTAGCGATCGAGCACGATCGCGACGAGCTCCGGCGGCGCGGGTTCGTCGTGGCGCAGCAGCGGCGCGGCCATGACGTCGGGCCCGCCGGCGGCGGCGAGGTCCTGGAAGTACCCGGGTGCGAGCAGGTAGCTCGCGACGGCGACCCGGCCCCCGGGGCGGGCCGCGTCGCGCGCCGCCCGCACCGCGTCGTCCAGCCGCGGCTCCGCCGCCGACAGGAACCCGATCGACACCGGGTGCGGTTCCAGACCCGTCGACTTCCTGCGCTTCCGCACGCGGAAGCGCAGTCTCCTGACGGGTCTCGGGGGTTCGGGCGCGGGAGCGGGGGAGGCCTGGGCGAGGCGGGCGGACATCACGCGGCACGCGTCGACCGCGCGGGCGTCGCTCGAGCCGGCGGCGGCGAGCACGACCGCGTCGTCGCCGCGGGCGCCCGCGGCCGCCAGGCGCCGTCGCAGCACGGGAACGAGCCGGTCGTCGGGCCCGAGCGCGTCGGCGACGGCGACGGGGCGGCCGTCGGCCCGGGACTCGGCGGCGGCCTCCGCGAGGTCGACGTGCACGTGGTACCCGGCCGAGAGCAGCAGTGGCACGAGCACGGCGGATGCACCGTCGGGCAGCGTCGCGAGCGCCGACGGCACGTCGGGCTGCTCGACGTCGACGTGGCAGAGACGCGCCTCAGGGGCATCCGCTCCCCATCGTTCGCGGGATGCCGCGACGACCGCGTCGAACAGCGCCCGCACCGCGGCGCGCCCCTCGGGCGACGACGTGCCGTGCGACACGGCGACGAGCGCGGGCGGACGTGGACTCACGCGCCCATGCTCGCACCACCGCCCGCGCCGCGGTCCAGATGTCTCGCCGCGTGACGCGCCCGCACCGCGCCGCCCCGACCGACCGAGTACGCAATGCGCGGAAACGCACGCGCGGTTTCCGCACGTTGCGTACTCGGTCGTGCGGCACGGGCGCCACCGAGTACGCGAAGTGCGGGTATAGGGGCGGGATTTCCGCAGTTCGCGTACTCGGAGCGTCCGCTCAGTCGTCGGAACGCAGGTCGACCGCCGCCGCGCCGAGCTCCACGCACTCGGCGAGGTCGCCCTCGAAGAACCAGATCGCGTATTCGTCGGCAGGACGGACCACGCGCGAGGCGCCGCTCGTCTCGACGCGCACGGCGACGGGGTTCCACCCCTGCGATCCGCACTCGACCATCTCGGCGCCGCCGTCGTAGCTCACGAGGGCGGTGAAGACCTGCGAGGTGCCGGCGGGAACGACGAGCCCGCCGAGGATCTCGAAGTGCGCGTCGAAGGCGTCGGGGGCCCGCGAGGACTGCTCCGGCCCGTTCGGGGAGACGTGCTCGACCCGCAGGCCGAGCACGTTGCCGCTCCCCATTCCGCTGAGCGAGATCTCGCGCACGGTCACGTCGGTCCAGCCGCCGTTGACCACGTGCACGCGCAACTCGCAGGTCATGCCCGGCGTGAGCTCGGCCATCGGCTGGAGGAACTCCGAGTTCCACGGGTCGGACGTCAGGTGCACCGCGCTGCCCTCGCAGCGCAGCGGCTCGGCGTCGGTGACGACCCGCACCCCGGCGAGGGCGCTCGCGCCGAGGCCGGCCCAGATCGCCCATGCCGCGAGTGCGGCGACGGCCAGGGTGCCGATGATCACGCCGGCGATGGTGCGGCCGCGGCCGCTGCCAGTGCCAGGGGCGGTGCGACCGCCGGGGCCGCCGCGACTGTCGCGTGGGGCGTCCGGCTCATCGCCCGATTCGGCGTCGCGCCCGGCCGGTTGCGCGCCCGCTTCGGGGGCGCCGATCATGGTCATGCGGTCATCATGGCAGTGCGGCGAACGCTCGACGGGCATTGCGCACAACGCGCGGGCGTGTACGCTGGATAACGCTTTCCCAACGGCGCGGACACGCGCGGATCGACACGAACCGAGGAGCCCGATGCCCGACCTCCGCATCGACCAGGCCGACGACCGCCTCACCATCGCCGACGGCGACGTCAACCTCGCCGAGTACGTCTTCCGCCCCGCGCACCCCACCTACGAGTCGCCCCGCCCGTACCTCAGCCCGATCCGCACCCGCGCCGGTCGCACGGTCTCGCTCTACCGCCCGCACGACCACGTCTGGCACAAGGGCATCGCATGGTCACTCCCGGTCGTCGGCGACGAGAACTTCTGGGGCGGCCCGACGTTCGTGCGCGGCGAGGGGTACGTGCAGCTGCCCAACAACGGCAGCCAGCTGCACCGGGGCTTCGAGCGAACGGATGCCTCCGGCGCCGGCCCGCGCGTCGTCGAGCGCCTGAGCTGGGTGACCGAGGCCGGCGAGGCGATCTTCGACGAGGAGCGCACGCTCGCGGCATCCGTCATCGCCGACGACGCCTGGCTCCTCGGCTTCGCGACCCGCATGACCAACCGCGCCGACCGGTCGATCCCGATCGGCTCGCCCACGACCCGCGGGCGCGAGAACGCCGGCTACGGCGGGCTCTTCTGGCGCGGGCCGCGCTCGTTCACCGGCGGCGACGTGCTCGCGCCCGGCGTGGTCGGCGGCGACGAGCTGCGCGGCACGCGCGCGCCGTGGATGGGGTTCTCCGGCCGCCACGACGAGGTCGACGGCGCCTCGACCGTGGTCATGGTCGACGACCCGGCGAACCTGCAGCATCCGCCGCAGTGGTTCGCGCGGAGCGCGGAGTTCGCCTGCCTGTGCCCGGCGCCCTTCTTCAGCGAGGAGCACGAGATCGCTCCGGGCGCGGCGATGTCGCTCCGCTACGGGGTCGTGATCGCCGACAGCGCGTCCGATCCCGAGCGGGCGGCGTCGCTCGCCGCAGCGGCGGGCGCACGGCTCGACGACCTGCTGGGGGAGCGATGACGACGGATGCTCCCGCGGGGGGCGACGCCCGCCCCCGCCCCGACTTCCCCGGCGGCACGTCGGTCTCCGAGCTCGACGTGTACGACGGGGTCGCGCCCGACGGGCTCGCGGGCGGCACGCCGCACCTGCACGCCGTCTCCACCGAGGCGTACGTCGTCGTCGCGGGCGAGGGTGCCGTGCAGACGATCGACGCGTCCGGCTTCCGCGAGACGATGCTCGCGCCCGGTTCCGTCGTCTGGTTCTCGCCGGGCGTGATCCACCGAGCGATCAATCGCGGGGGGCTGTCGGTTCGCGTGATCATGCAGAACGCGGGCCTGCCGGAGGCGGGCGACGCCGTGATGACCTTCCCCGACGAGGTGCTCGCCGACCCGTCCCGCTACGCCGAGGTCGCGGCGCTTCCGGGAGCGGATGCCCCCGAGGCCGACCGGATCGCCGCCGCGATGCGCCGCCGGGACCTCGCCGTCGCCGGATTCGCCGCGTTGCGCAGGACCGACGGCGGGGTCGACGCCGACGCACTCGCGCGCCTGTACGAACGGGCGGGTGAGCTGGTCGCACCGCGCGTGCCGGCCTGGCGGGCGCTCTGGGAGGCATCCGTCGCCCGCATCGCCGCGGCCAGCGAGGCGCAGTTCGACGCCCTCGCGGTCGGGTACGCCGACCATCTCGCCGACGGCCGCGTCGCGACCGTGCCGACGACGCCCGCGTTCGGCATGTGCGGCCGGCTCCGCCGCTTCGAGCCCGCCGAACTCGTCGACCTGACCGACCTCGAAGGGAACCACGCATGACCACGCTGCTCCGCGCCGCCATCGTCGGCACCGGCGCCATCGCCCACGCCCACGCGGAGGCGCTCCGCGCGCTCGGCGTGCCCATCGTCGGCGTCGCCGACCACGTGCGCGAGGCGGCCGACGCGTTCGCCGAGCGGTTCGGCGCCGAGGCCGTGTACGACGACCTGGCCGCCATGCTCGCCGGTGCGCGGCCCGACGTGCTGCACGTCTGCACCCCGCCCGGCGTGCATGCCGAGCAGGCGATCGCCGCGCTCGACGCGGGCGTGCACGTGGTGTGCGAGAAGCCGGCAGCGCTCTCGCTCGCGCAGCTCGACGAGATGACCGCCGCCGCCGACCGCAACGACCGGCGCCTCGTCGTGGTCTTCCAGCAGCGCACGGGCACGGCCGCCGCCCACGTGCAGTCGTTGCTCGCCTCGGGCGTGTTCGGCCGCCCGCTCGTCGCGACCTGCCAGACGCTCTGGTACCGCGACCCCGCGTACTTCGCCGTGCCGTGGCGCGGGAAGTGGGCGACCGAGGGCGGCGGTCCGACGCTCGGGCACGGCATCCACCAGATCGACCTGCTCGCCTGGCTGCTCGGCGACTGGACGAGCGTGCGCGGCGACCTGTGGCGCCTCGACCGCGAGACGCAGACCGAGGACGTCTCGACCGCGACGATCGGCTTCGCCAACGGGGCCGTCGCGCAGGTGATCACGAGCGCGGTCTCGCCGCGGGAGACGAGCTCGATCCGCATCGACACCGAGCGGGCGACCATCACGGTCGACCACCTCTACGGCCACGGGCACGAGCACTGGCGCATCACGCCCGCGCCCGGCGTCGACGAGGCCGAGGTCGCCGCTTGGGCGCTCCCCGACCTGGAGGAGGCGAGCGATCACCTGCCGTTCCTGCGCGACGCGTACGCGTCGTTCGCGCCGGGCGCCGCGCCGGCGGCGACGCTCGCCGCGCCCGCGCGCTCGTTCGAGCTCGTCACCGCGATCTACTCGTCGGCCGCGCACGACGGGGCGCGGGTCACGCCCGCGACCCTGAGGGAGGATGCCGCGCGGCTCGCGAGCCTCGAGAGCCACGTGACCGAACGCCGACCGGGACCGTGAGCGTGGGGCCGGGCGAGGCGACGGGCGGGACGCGGGGCGCCGGGCGCGGCGGGAGCGCGTCGTCGGCGTCGGCGGCCGGTCCGGCATCCGCACCGGGCGTGTTCCCGGGCGAGCCGCTGTCGTACCACGACCCGGTCACGGGCGGCCCGACCGATCCGGCGGTGATCCGCCACGAGGCATCCGGCCAGTGGTGGATGTTCACCACCCAACGGCGCCCGTGCGCCGACGAGCCCGGCGTCGCCTGGGTGCACGGCAGCCGCATCGCGGTCGCGCACTCCGACGACGGGGTGCACTGGGCGTACGTCGGCACGCTCGACGGGCTCGACGCGCCGGGCGATCCGGCGGGCCCGAACACGCATTGGGCGCCCGAGGTGATCTTCGACGGAGAGCGCTATCGCATGTACCTCACGGTCATCGCGGGCGTGCCCGATCGGTGGGAGGGGCATCCGCGGCGCATCCGCGAGTACCGCAGCGACGACCTGCGGCACTGGACGGCGGTCGGCGACCTCGCGCTCTCGAGCGACCGGGTGATCGACGCCGCGGTCGCGCGGTGCCCCGACGGCCGCTGGCGGCTCTGGTACAAGGACGAGGCCGACGACTCGACCACGTGGGCGGCCGTCAGCGACGACCTCGGCACGTGGCGCGTCGAGGGCCGGGCGATCGGCGGTCGACCGCACGAGGGCCCGAATGTCTTCGCGCTCGGCGGCTCGTGGTGGATGCTCGTGGACGAGTGGCGCGGCATGGGCGTGTACCGGTCGGACGACGCGGTGGACTGGGAACGGCAGGGTGGACTCGACGCGGTGATCCTGGCCGAGCCCGGGCCGCACCCGGAGGACCGCACCGTCGGCCGGCACGGCGACGTCGTCGTCGACGGCGACCGCGCGCTGCTCTACTACTTCACGCATCCGTGGTGGGACGGCGGCGAGGTGGCGGCTGCGGATGCCCCTGCGGCGCGCCTCAGCACGGTGCACGCCGCGACGCTCACCGTGGTCGACGGGCGGCTGGAGTGCACCCGCGGCCCGGTGCATCCGCTCATCGGCTGAAGACGGGATGGGCGATTGAGGGCGGGCTCTTCGGCCGAGGGCGGAATCTTCGGCTGAGGGCGAAGATTCGTGCCTCAGCCGAGGAATAGGGCCTCGAACGGCCCGGCCGCGCCTCGCGCGACGCTCACGGCTCGGCAACGAAACCGTGAGCGTTCCCAATTCGCGGTTGACCGTTTGAATCGTCTCAGCTACCGTAGGGGAAACGCTTTCCCACAAGCGTTCCGACCGGACCGAACCGGTCGGATCAGGCACCAGGCAGACAGAGACGTTTCCGGGAGGACAACGATGTTCAGCATTCGCAAGCGCCGCGGGGTGTTGGCCGCAGCGGCCATGACCGCCGCAGCCGGCCTCGCACTGACGGGCTGCTCCAGCGACGACGGCGCAGGGGAGTTCGACCCGAACGAGGAGGTCACCCTCGACTTCGCGTTCTGGGGCAACGACGTGCGCGCCGACCTCTACGACCAGGTCCTCACGGCGTTCGAGGAGGAGTACCCGAACATCACGGTGAACTCCACCTTCCTCGGCTTCCCCGAGTTCTGGGAGAAGCGCCAGACCGAGGCGGCCGGAGGCGGCCTGCCCGACGTGATGCAGTTCGACTACTCGTACCTGCGCCAGTATTCCGAGAACGGGCTGCTGCTCGACCTCGACCCGTACCTGGGCGACCTCATCGAGACCGAGCCGCTGAGCGACAACATCCTCTCGATCGGCGTGGTCGGCGGCACCACCTACGGCATCCCGACCTCGACCAACGCCTGGGGCATGTACACCAACCCCGTGCTGCTCGAGCAGGCCGGCGTCGACGAGTTCGCCGGCGGCTCGTGGGCGGACTACAACGACTGGATGGCCGAGGTGACGGATGCCTCGGGCGGCGCCGTCTACGGCGGCACCGACTGGACCGGTCGCATCCAGAACTTCGAGGTGCAGCTGCGCTCCGAAGGCTCCTACGTCTTCAGCGACGAGGGCGAGCCCGGGTTCGACGAGGCCCGCCTCGCCGAGTTCTGGGAGTCGGGTGCGGACATCCGGGACAGCGGCGCCGTCATCAGCCAGCAGGAGCTCGAGGAGATCTACCCGGTCTCGGGCTTCGACTCGGCGAAGACCGCGAGCGAGTTGACCTGGGACAACTTCGGTGCCGGCTACCTCGGCAACCTCGGCGAGGACTACACCGAGCTCGGCCTCATCGCTCCGCCGGTGACGGTCGAGGGTGCGCAGGACCTGTACCTGAAGCCCTCCATGCTGCACACGATCGCGGCGAACACCGAGCACCCCGAGGCATCCGCGACGCTGGTGAACTTCCTCATCAACTCGCCGCAGTCGGGTGAGATCTTCGGCACCAACCGCGGCCTCCCGGCCTCGACCACGGCCCTCGAGGCGGCGCAGCTCGACGACCTGAGCCAGCAGATCGCCGACTACGAGGCGTCCATCGCCGACCGCCTCGGCGACGCCCCGCCCGTGCCGATCGTCGGTTACGGCACCCTCGAGGAGAAGTTCCGCCAGATCGGCACCGAGCTCGGCTTCGGCACGCTCACCGTCGACGAGGCCGTGAGCCAGTTCTTCGCCGAGATGGACGTCGTCCTGAACCAGTAGCCGGTGCACTCCCGGGGCCGCGATCAGGCACGCGGCCCCGGGAGCCCCGCCCCGCGGACAGGCCCGCGGAACGGGGTACCCTCGCCACATCCAGTACCGGGAGACATCGTGAGCAACACCACCACACGCGCCGTGATCACGGCGGAGGCCGAGGAGCTCGGCGCCGCCGCGCCGCGGCGGACGCAGAAGATCCCGCATTCTCCGGGCCGCCGCAGGGCGCGGCGCCGCGAGGCGTTCGCCGGGTACGGGTTCCTCGCGCCGTGGCTGGTCGGCTTCTTCGGGCTGACCATCGGCCCGATGATCTACTCGCTGTACCTGTCGTTCACCCGGTACAACCTCTTCCAGGACCCGCGCTGGATCGGCTTCGACAACTACGTGCGCATGTTCACCGAGGACCCGGTGTACGTGCAGTCGGTGACGATCACGCTCGTCTACGTGCTCGTGGGCACCCCGATCAAGCTCGCTGCCGCGCTCGGCATCGCGATGCTGCTGAACTACCGCGATCGCGGCGCCGGGTTCTTCCGGTCGTCGTTCTACGCTCCGTCGCTGATCGGCGCGTCGGTGTCGGTCGCCATCGTGTGGCGCGCCATGTTCTCCACCGACGGTCCCGTCGACAACGGACTGAGCTTCCTCGGCATCGACATCGGCGGCTGGGTCGGCAACGTCTCGCTCGTCGTGCCGATGATGATCCTGCTCGCGGTCTGGCAGTTCGGTGCACCGATGGTGATCTTCCTCGCCGGCCTCAAGCAGGTGCCGCGCGAGCTCTACGAGGCGGCCGAGGTCGATGGCGCGGGCCCGTTCCGCAAGTTCGGGTCGGTGACGATGCCGATGCTCTCGCCGGTGATCTTCTTCAACCTGCTGCTCGAGCTGATCGCCGCGTTCCAGGTCTTCGCGTCGGCGTACATCATCTCGAACGGGTCGGGCGGCCCGGCCGGCATGACCAACTTCTACACTCTGTACCTCTACAAGCGCGGCTTCGCCGACCTCCAGATGGGCTACGCCTCGGCGATGGCCTGGGTGCTGGTGATCGCGGTGGCGATCATCGCCGCCATCCTGTTCCGCACCTCCAGGGGCTGGGTCCACTACACGGGAGACAACCGATGAGCACCGCGACCGACGTCCCCAAGGTCGAGTTCGGCGAGGCCGCGACCGAGCCCCAGCCGCGCCGGCGCATCAAGCGCAAGACCGTCAACACCCTGATCTGGTTCGTCGTGCTGGCGATCCTGACGATCATCGTGCTCTACCCGATGGTGTGGCTGTTCGTCTCCACGTTCAAGCCGAACGCCGAGTTCGGGCAGAACCAGGCGCTGCTGCCCGAGAACCCGACCGTCGACAACTACGTCAAGGTGCTCGAGGGCATCGCCGGGGTGCCGCTCTGGCGGTTCTTCGCGAACAGCCTGTTCATCGCGGTCATGGCCACGATCGGCACGCTGCTGTCGTCGTCGATGGCCGCGTACGCGTTCGCCCGGGTGAACTTCCGCGGCGTCGGCATCTTCTTCGCGGCGATGATCGGCACGCTGCTGCTGCCGTTCCACGTCGTGATCATCCCGCAGTACATCCTGTTCAACAACCTCGACATGATCGACACGTACTGGCCGCTGATCCTGCCGAGGTTCCTCGCGACCGAGGCGTTCTTCGTCTTCCTCATGGTGCAGTTCATCCGCGGCATCCCGCGCGACATGGACGAAGCCGCGCGCATCGACGGGGCGGGGCACATCCGCACCTTCGTGTCGATCACGATCCCGCTGATCCGGCCCGCCCTGATCACCTCGGCGATCTTCTCGTTCATCTGGACCTGGAACGACTTCCTCGCGCCGCTGCTGTACGTGTCGAGCCCGGAGAAGTACCCGCTGCCGATCGCGCTGCGCCTGTACAACGACCAGACCTCGACCAGCGACTACGGCGCCACCGTCGCGGTCTCGTTCCTCGCGCTGATCCCGATCCTGCTGTTCTTCCTCGTGTTCCAGCGGTTCCTCGTCTCGGGCGTGGCCACCCAGGGGCTGAAGGGCTGAGCATGGACCGGAGAAGCGCACGCGCGGCACGGCGGGACGACCTCTCGGGGGCCGGCCCGACGCTCGGCGACCGTCCCATCGCGCGCTTCCCGGGCGCCACCGGCGCGTTCGGGCTGCTCGGCGAGGTGCTGCTCGTGGGCGTGCTCGTCGCGGTCGCGTCCCTGCCGCTCGTGACCCTCCCTGCGGCGTTCGCGGCGGGCGTCGGCCACCTCCGCCGCTACCTGAACGCCGAGGACTCGCGCATCGCCGGGTTCTGGCGCGACCTGCGCGACTCCCTCCGCGGCGGCGTCGTGGTGGGCCTCGTCGCGGCCCTCGTCGCGGCGCTGCTCGTCTCCGACCTCGCGCTGGTCGCCACCGGCGCCCTGCCGGGCGGCGACCTCATCGGCGTCGTCGGCTGGATCGGCCTCGTCGCGCTCGCCCTCGTGCTCTGCATCGCCGCCGGCGAATGGACGCGCAGCGGCGGCTGGCGCGCCGCGGTCCGCGCGGTGCCCGGCTACGTGCGCACCGACGTGCGCGGCGCGCTCTACCTCGTCTGCGCGGTCGGATTCGTCGGCGTGATGGCGTGGACCCTGGTGCCGCTGGTCGTGCCCGCGCTCGGCTGCGCGGTGCTCGCCATCGTCGCAGTGCCGGAGCGCCCGCGGCGCGACGACGACGACCAGTAGGCCCGGCTCCCGCACGATCGGCCCGCCGGCGCACGACCGCGCCATCATCCCTTCCAGCACCCGAGGAACCGACATGCACTACGGCGGCGACTACAACCCCGAGCAGTGGCCCGAGGAGGTCTGGCCCGACGACGTGGCCCGCATGCGCGAGGCCGGCGTCACCATGGTCAGCCTCGGCATCTTCGCGTGGTCGCGCATCCAGCCCGCCGAGGGCGAGTTCGACTTCGGCTGGCTCGATCGCGTGATCGACCTCCTCCACGAGGGCGGCGTCGCGGTCGACCTCGCGACGGCGACCGCGTCGCCTCCGCCGTGGGCCACGACCGCGTACCCCGAGATGCTCCCGGAACTCGCCGACGGCACCGTGCTCGGCCCCGGCAGCCGGCAGCAGTACGCACCCAGTTCGCCCGTCTACCGGCGGCTCGCGTCCGAGCTCGTCACCGCCATCGCCGAGCGCTATGCGCGGCATCCGGCCGTCGTGCTCTGGCACGTCAACAACGAGTACGGATGCCACGTGCCGGCCGACTACTCCGACAACGCGCGCGACGCGTTCCGGCGCTGGCTCGCCGACCGGTACGGCACCGTGGACGCGCTCAACACGGCGTGGGGCACCGACTTCTGGTCGCAGCGCTACACCGCGTTCGACCAGGTGCTGCCGCCGCGGGCGGCCCCGTACAGCCACAACCCGGGGCAGCTGCTCGACTTCCAGCGGTTCACGAGCGACATGCTGCTCGAGTGCTACCTGATGGAGCGCGCGATCATCCGCGGGGCCGGCGCGACCCAGCCCATCACCACGAACTTCATGGGGCCGTTCAAGCCCGCCGACTACTCGCGCTGGGCGGAGCACGTCGACGTGGTCACCGACGACGCCTACCCCGACCCGAACGACCCCGAGTCGTTCCGCGACGCCGCCTTCCAGCGCGACCTGGTCCGGTCGCTGAAGCCCGGGGTGCCGTGGCTGCTCATGGAGCAGGCCACGAACGCGCTGAACTGGCGGCCGGCGAACGCGCCGAAGGCGCCCGGCCAGATGGCCGCGCTCTCGATGCAGTGCGTGGGGCGCGGCGCCGACGGCATCCTCTTCTTCCAGTGGCGCCAGTCGCGCGCCGGTGCCGAGAAGTTCCACTCGGCGATGCTGCCCCACGCGGGCACGGGCACGCGCACCTGGCGCGAGGTCACCGCGCTCGGCGCCGCGCTCGCCGCCCTGCCCGAGCTGCCGGCGGGGGGACGCGACGCGCGCGTCGCGCTCGTCTTCGAATGGGAGAACTGGTGGGCCGTCGAGGCGCCCGACCACCCCTCGAACCGCCTCGACTACCTCGCCGTCGTGCGGCGCTGGTACCGGGCGCTGCACCGCCGGCACATGCAGGTCGACATCGTGCCGCCGGAGCGGGTGGACGACCGGTACGACCTGGCCGTCGCGCCGCTGCTGTACCTGCTGCGCGATGCGGGCGGGGCCGCCCTGACCCGGTTCGTCGAGGGGGGCGGGCACCTGCTCGCGGGCCCGTTCACCGACGTCGTCGACGCGAACGACCGGCTCCGCGACGGGGGCTACACGACCCTCCTCGGCGACGTGCTCGGCCTGCGGGTGGAGGACTTCGGTGCCCTGGTGCCCGTGGACGACCCCGGCCCGGGCGCGCGCACGGCACTGGTCGACGCGACGTTCGGGGCCTTCACCGGCACCCTGCTCGCGGAGGAGCTGCTGGTGGAGGAGGCATCCGTCGTCGCGCGCTACGCGGACGGCCGGCTGCGTGGTGCGCCGGTGCTCACCCGTAACGACGCCGGCGCGGGCTCCGCCTGGTACATCGGGACGGTGCCCGACGAGGCCGGTGCCGACCTGGTCGCCGGGCACGTGCTCGCGGCGGCGGGGGTCGAGCCCGTGGTGCCCGGCCTGCCGTCGACCGTCGAGGCCGCACGCCGGGGCGAGCTCGTGACGCTCGTCAACTTCGGCGACGCGACGGTGCGGATCGCGGTCGACGGCCGTGAGCTCGCCACCGGCGACGAGGTCGCCGAGGTGGTGCTGGAGCCATTCGGCTCCGCGCTGCTCACCCGGTGAACGCGGGCCCCGCCGCGGGGGTGCAGAATACGGAGTACGCATCCCTGGGCGAGAGGAGGACGGGCATGCCCACCGCGGTGATCCTGTCCGGGCACGGACGCTACGACGACCCGTTCCACCCGTTCATCGACACGTCGCAGGCGCTGGCCGACCTGCTGGTCGAGGAGGGCCTGACCGTCGAGATCGTGCACGACACGGATGCGCGGCTGGCCGCCGGCCTCGACGGCGTCGACCTGCTGGTGGTGCACACCGGCGACCCGTGGCGCTCGCTGGTCGACGCGACCCTGCTGCCCGAGCGCGAGCGACGCACCCCGGCGCCCGAGGTGCTCGAGGCGGAGCGGGCGAACCTGGCCGCGGCGGTCGAGCGCGGCATCGGGCTCCTCGGCATCCACGCGGCCGCGGCGTCGCTGCGCGACCTGCCGCAGTGGCGCGAGCTGCTCGACGGCGAGTGGAACTCCGAGGTCTCCTTCCACCCGCCGCTCGGCGTCGCCGAGCTGCACGTGCACCGCGACGCGCACCCGATCGTCGCGGGCGCCGACGACTTCTCCCTCGTGGACGAGCGCTACACCGACCTGGTGCTCGGCGAGCACGTGGAGCCGCTCGTCGAGCACACCTACGACGGCGAGCGGCATCCGCTCGTCTGGGCGCGCGAGACCGGGCGCACGCGCCTCGTCTACGACGCACTCGGCCACGACCTGCGCTCGTACGAGAGCCCCGAGCACGTCGCCCTGCTGCGCCGTGCCGTGGCGTGGCTGCTGGAGGAGCGCGCGTGAGCCGTCGGATCGTGCTCGCGCCCGACTCGTTCAAGGGCACCGCGACGGCGGCCGACGCGGCCGCGGCCCTCGCGGACGGCTGGCTGCGCCGCGCGCCCGGCGACGAGGTGCTCGCGCGCCCCATGGCCGACGGCGGCGAGGGCACGATCGACGCGCTCGCCGCGGCCGACCCGGCCGCCGAGCGCGTGCCGGTGCGCGTCACCGGGCCCGACGGGCGCCCGGTCGACACGGCGTGGCTGCGCCTGACCGGGCCCGAGGGCGAGCAGGTCGGCGTCGTCGAGCTGGCGAGCGCCTCGGGCATCATGCTGCTCGATCCGCTGCGACCGCTCGACGCGCACACCATCGGGTTCGGCGAGGCGATCGCGGCCGCGCTCGATGCGGGCGTCGACCGGCTGCTGCTGGCACTGGGCGGCAGCTCGTCGACCGACGGCGGGCTCGGCGCGCTGACGGCGCTCGGGGCCCGGGCGACGGATGCCTCGGGCGCACCGGTCGCGCCCGGCAACCGCGGTCTCGGCGACCTCGCCCGCATCGACCTCGACGACCTCCGGCCGCTCCCGCCCGGAGGAGCGGTGATCCTCTCCGATGTCACCAACCCGCTGCTCGGACCGGCGGGCGCCGCCGCGGTGTTCGGCCCGCAGAAGGGCGCCGACCCCGCGGCGGTGGCGCGGATGGACGCGAACCTCTCGCGCCTCGATCGCGTGCTGCGCGCGGCGAGGGGCGGCGCGGGCGCGCCCGGCGCCGACACCCCGGGTGCCGGTGCGGCAGGCGGCACCGGGTACGGGCTGCTCGCCTGGGGCGCCGTGGCGGTGAGCGGCGCGGCGGCCGTGGCCGAGGCGGTCGGGCTCGCGGCGGCGGTCGACCGCGCCGACCTGGTGGTCACGGGGGAGGGACGCTTCGACGGCCAGTCGGAGGCGGGGAAGGTCCCGTCGGAGGTGCGTGCCACGGCGCTCGCCGCGGGCGTGCCGGTCGCGCTCGTCGCCGGCGCGATCACGGCCGAGACCGGCGAGTTCGCGGCATCCGTGTCGCTCACCGACCTGGCGGGCAGCGGTTCCGAGGCGATGGCGCACCCCCTCGCGTGGCTCGAGGAGGCCGGTGCGCGGCTCGCCGCGGAGGCGCTCGCCGGCTGACGTGCGGGTTTCGGCGCGTCGGTTCCCGGCGCTAGACTGATCGCACGCATCGAATCGATTCGAGATCGCGCCGCGATCCGGTCGGTCCGCCGGCGCGGCCAGTCGCCCGCCGATCTCCCCTTCCGCCCCAGACGGTGCCCGACGGCGCGCATCGCCCGTGACCCCTCCGACAGGAGCGCAGTGACCGCGACCAGCCCCATCCCGATCATCCTCCCGGGCGACGCCCGGACCCCGCACGCCGGTGACGCGCTGACGCGTCGCCAGCGGCTGACCTACGTGTTCGTGCTCGGCGCGCTGACCGCGCTCGGCCCGTTCACGATCGACCTCTACCTGCCCGCGTTCCCCGCGCTCGAGGGCGACCTCGGGGTCACCGCGGCGGCGGTGCAGCTGACGCTCACCGGCACGATGGTCGGATTCGGGTTCGGCCAGCTCGTGGTCGGTCCGTGGAGCGACAAGATCGGCCGACGGCTCCCGCTCATCCTCACCACCGTGCTCCACGTGCTCTCCTGCGTCGGCGCCGCGCTGTCGCCCGACATCTTCTGGCTCGGCGCGTTCCGCCTGCTGATGGGCTTCGGCGCGGCCGCCGGCGCGGTGGTCGCGATGGCCATGGTGCGCGACCTGTTCGGCGGCAAGCCGCTCGTGCGCATGCTGTCGCGCCTCGCTCTCGTGTCGGGCCTTGCCCCCGTGATCGCGCCCGTGCTCGGGTCGCAGCTGCTGCTGGTGACCGACTGGCGCGGCATCTTCTGGGTGCTGGCCGGCTACGGCGCCGCGGTGCTCGTCGCGGTGCTGGTGCTGCTGGTCGAGACCCTGCCGCGCGAGCGTCGCCACCAGGCCGGGCACTCGACCATCGGCCAGCGCTATCGCGCGCTCTTCACCGACCGCATCTTCATCGGCGTCGCACTGATCGGCGGCATGAACTTCACCGCCCTGTTCTCGTACCTGTCGGCGTCGTCGTTCGTCTTCCAGGACGTCTACGGCTTCGACGCCCAGCAGTACGGCCTGCTCTTCGCCGCCAACTCGATCGGCGTGGTCGCGGGCGTGCAGACCTCCTCGCGCCTCATGTCGAAGCTCGACGTGGGGCCGCAGTGGATCCTCGCGACGACCACGATCGTGCAGCTCTCCATGGCGATCGCGATCGTCGTGCTCGACCAGGCGGGCACGGGGCTCTGGGGCGTGATCATCCCGCTCTGGTTCTTCATCGCGGCCTGCGGCTTCAACTTCCCGGCCGTGCAGGTGCTGGCGCTCGCCCACCACGGCTCCGAGGCGGGCACCGCCGCGTCGCTCCTCGGCGCGCTGAACTTCGGGCTCGCCGGCCTCATCTCGCCGCTGATCGGCCTGCTGGGCGTCGCCTCGTCGACCCCGATGGGCGCCGTCATGGGCATCGCGATCGCCGTGGGCATCCTCACCCTCTGGGTCGTGGTGCGCCCGCGCACCGTCCCGCCGCTCTCCGACTGACCCCCCCCGAGACCCGTCGAAACGCTGCGCTCTCGCACCCGGGAGCGCAGGAATTCGACGGGTCTCGGCCGCGATGGCGGGTAGCGTGGCGGGATGGGCGGGGGAGCAGGTCAGCACGACGACGACGGGCGAGCGGATGCCCCGGGCCGTGACGGGCGAGCGGATGCCACGGGCACGACCGAGGCGGTGGCCGACGCGCGCGTGCGGCGCCGTCGCATCCCGCTGCTGAGCGGCATCGCCGCGGTGCTGCTCGCCGCGGGCCTGGGCCTGCTGATCGCGGCCCGCTTCGACGGCCTCCCGGTCGAGGTCGACGAGGAGTGGGCCGAGGAGATCCTCGAGATCCGTGGGCCCGCCGGCATCTGGCTCGCGACGGTGATGGATCGCCTCGGCGGCGGGCTGATCGGCGTGTTCGTGGTGCCGATCGTCACGATCGTGGTGCTGCTCCTGCTGCGCCGCCCGTGGGGCGCGGGCTACTACCTCGCGGCGACGATCGCGAGCGCAGGGCTCGTCCAGCTGCTGAAGCAGCTGTACGGGCGCGCCCGCCCGGAGGACATGCTCGTCACGAGCGACTTCGGGTCCTTCCCCTCGGGGCACGTGGCGAACGCCACCACGATCGCGGTGACGCTCGGCGTCATCGTGCCGCGCGTCTGGGTGTGGGCCACGGGTTCGGCCTACGTGGTGCTGATGCTGGTGAGCCGCACCTACCTGGGGGTCCACTGGCTGACCGACACCATCGGCGGCGTGCTCGTCGGTGCGGGGGTCGCGCTCATCCTCTGGGCGCCGTTCGCCCGGCCACTCGAGCGGGAGCGACTGGCGTGGCGACCGCCGTGGCGACATGAGCCGGCCGCTGCCGGCTGAACCCCGCCGCACGTCGGCGGATCCGCAGCGAGCGGCCGACCTCCCAGCGCGGGCGCGTACCCTGTCAGGGTGACTTCCGCGCCGCTGACCGAGGCCGAGCTCGACGGTATCCGGGCGCAGTTCCCCATCCTGCGCACCGAGATGCACGGGCATCCGCTCGCCTACCTCGACTCCGCCGCGACGGCCCAGAAGCCGCTGCGAGTGCTCGACGCGGAGCGCGCCTTCTCCGCCGAGGCGAACGCGGCCGTGCACCGCGGCGCGCACACGCTCGCGGCGGAGGCGACCGAGCGCTACGAGGAGGCCCGCGCGACGGTCGCGCGTCACCTCGGCGCGCCCGAGCACGAGGTGGTCTTCACCGGCAATGCGACCGAGGGGCTCAACCTGCTCGCGACCGCGATCGGCCATGCGAGCACGGGTCGCGGCGCGGGCGCCGACTTCCCGCGCCACGCGCTCGTGCCGGGCGACGAGATCGTCGCGACCGAGCTGGAGCACCACGCGAACCTCATCCCGTGGCAGGAGCTCGCGGCACGCACCGGCGCCCGGCTGCGCATCGTGCCGGTGGACGACGACGGGGTCATCGACGCGGATGCCGCGGCCGACGTGATCACCGACCGCACGCGCATCCTCGCGGTCGCGCACGTCTCGAACGTGACGGGCCGCGTCTCGCCGCTCGAGGCGCTCGTGCCCCTCGCCCGGGCCGTCGGCGCGCTCGTCGTGCTCGACGCCTGCCAGTCGGCGCCGCACCTGGAGCTGCGCCCGGCGGAGCTCGGCGTCGACGCGGCCGTGTTCAGCGCCCACAAGGTCTACGGGCCCACGGGCATCGGCGTCGTCTGGGGGCGCCGGGAGCTGCTCGACGCGCTTCCGCCGCACCTGTACGGCGGGTCGGCGATCACGACGGTGACGCTCGAGAAGGCCGAGTTCCTGCCGGCACCGCAGCGCTTCGAGCCGGGCACCCCGCGCATGGCGCAGGCGATCGGGCTCGCCGAGGCGCTCCACTTCGTCGACGAGGTCGGGCTGGAGCGCATCGCGGCGACCGAGCACGCGCTCGCGGCCCGCCTGCACGACGGGCTCGCCGACATGCCGGGCATCCGCGTGCTCGGCGGCACGGGTGCCGAGGGACGCGTCGCGGTGGCGAGCATCGACGTCACGGGGGTCCACGCGCACGACGCCGGCCAGGTGCTCGACGACCTCGGCATCGCCGTGCGGGTCGGCCACCACTGCGCGCAGCCGCTGCACCGCCGCCTCGGCCTGAGCGCGAGCCTGCGCATCAGCGCCGGCGTCTACACGACACCGGCCGAGATCGACCGGGCGCTCGACGCGGTCTCCGGCATCCGGGGCTTCTTCGGCGTGGAGAGTGCGGCATGAGCGGGCTCGAGCAGCTGTACCAGCAGATCATCCTCGACCACTCGAAGCGTCCCCACGGTCGCGGGCTCGAGGACGGCGAGGAGACCAGCCACCAGCTCAACACGACCTGCGGCGACGAGGTGACCCTCGCCCTGCGTCGCGACGCGGGCGGCGACCGCATCGTCGGCGTCGGCTGGGAGGGCCAGGGCTGCTCGATCTCGCAGGCCAGCGCCTCGATGCTCGCCGGGCTCGTCGAGGAGGAGCTCGCCGACCGCGGGGGACTGGGCGACGCGGAGCTGACCGGCCTGATCGACGAGTTCCGCTCCGTGCTGCGCTCGCGCGGCACGCTCGAGCTCGACGAGGAGCGGTTCGGCGACGCCGCCGCGCTCTCCGGCGCCTCGCGGTACGTCGCGCGGGTCAAGTGCGCCATGCTGCCCTGGGTGGCGGCGGAGGACCTGCTCCAGCGGCGCGCGGCGCGCGCCTGAACCGGCGTGGAGTACAACGTTGTAGGGTGATCCCACCGATCGGGAGGAGCCCGCGATGGCGACGACGCTGCACGACGTCGCCCGGCTCGCCGGGGTGTCGATCAAGACCGTCTCGAACGTGATCAACGGGTACCCGCACGTGCGCCCGGCCACCCGCGACCGCGTCGAGCAGGCGATCGCCGAGCTCGGCTACCGGCCGAACCTCTCGGCACGGAGCCTGCGCTCGGGGCGCACGGGCGCGATCGCCCTCGCCGTGCCCGACCTGCGGCTGGCGTACTTCGCCGAGCTCGCCGACTCGGTCATCACCGCCGCCGAGCAGGCGGGATTCGTGACCCTGGTCGAGCAGACCGGCGGCGACCGACGGCGCGAGCTCGACCTCCTCCGCAGCCCGCGGCGGGGCATGACCGACGGGTTGATCTTCAGCGCGCTCGGCATGGGGCCGGCGGATGCGGCGGAGCTCGCCGTGCCCTACCCCCTCGTGCTGCTCGGCGAGCGCATCCTCGACGGGCCGACCGACCACGTCACCATGCGCAACGTCGAGGCGGCGCGTGCCGGCACGGAGTACCTGATCCGCTCCGGGCGACGGCGCATCGCGGTGCTGGGCGGGGACACCGACGAGGGCTACGGGTCATCGGGGCTGCGGCTGCGCGGCTACCGTGAGGCGCTCGAGGCGCACGGCATCGCCCATGACCCGCGCCTGCTCGTCGCGGAGACGCTGTGGCGCCGCGCGGACGGCGCCGCCGGCATGCGCGAGCTGCTCGCGCGCGGCGTCGGCTTCGACGCGGTGTTCGGATTGAACGACACCCTCGCGCTCGGTGCGGTCCGCGCGCTGCAGGAGGCCGGGCTCCGGGTGCCCGGCGACGTCTCCGTGCTCGGATTCGACGACCTCGACGAGGCGGCGTACTCGCTCCCGTCGCTGTCGAGCGTCGACCCGGGGCGGGAGTGGATCGCCCGCACGGCCGTGGAGCTGCTCGTCGGCCGCATCGACGGGAGTCGGGTGGGGTCCGAGCCGCCGAGCGTGCGCCTCGCGGACTTCGCGGTGGTCGAGCGGGAGTCCGCCCCCGCGGCGGCGCCGGTCGCCGGGCCGTGAGGGCGCGGCACCGGCCGCTCGCGACGCGGTCGGCGCGCGTTGACATGATCGTCCCGAACGTCCAGACTCGTCTCTACAACGTTGTACTCCAACGTTGTAGAGACGTCTCGAGCTGCGACCGAACGGAACCCGCACCATGGCCACCGCCCACCTCACCATCGACCCGCACTTCTCGGTCGGCCCGATCGACCGGCGCCTCTTCGGCGGCTTCGTCGAGCACCTCGGCCGGCACGTGTACGACGGCATCTACGAGCCGGGCCACGCGAGCGCCGACGCCGACGGCTTCCGCCAGGACGTCATCGATCTCGTCAGGGAACTCGGGGTCACGACCATCCGGTACCCCGGCGGCAACTTCGTCTCCGGGTTCCGCTGGGAGGACTCGGTCGGGCCGCGCGAGGAGCGCCCTCGGCGCCTCGACCTGGCGTGGCACTCCACGGAGACGAACGAGGTGGGCCTGCACGAGTTCGCCGACTGGCTCGACAAGGTGGGCAGCGATCTCATGCTCGCCGTGAACCTCGGCACCCGCGGCACCCTGGAGGCGCTCGACCTGCTCGAGTACGCGAACATCGCCGGCGGCACGACCCTGTCGCAGCGCCGCATCGACAACGGGCGCACCGATGCGTTCGGCGTGAGGATGTGGTGCCTCGGCAACGAGATGGACGGGCCGTGGCAGCTCGGCCACCGCTCCGCGGACGACTACGGCAAGCTCGCCTCGCGCACCGCGAAGGCCATGCGGCAGCTCGACCCCGACGTGCAGCTCGTCGTCTGCGGGTCGTCGGGTGCGACCATGCCGACCTTCGGCGAGTGGGAGCGCACCGTGCTCCACCACACCTACGACGACGTCGACTACATCTCGTGCCACGCGTACTACGAGGAGCGCGACGGCGACACCGGCAGCTTCCTCGCCTCGAGCGTCGACATGGACCGCTTCATCGAGACCGTCGTCGCCACCGCCGACCACGTCAAGGCGGTCCGGCGCAGCGACAAGACCATCGACATCTCGTTCGACGAGTGGAACGTCTGGTACCTCCAGCGCTTCCACGGCGTCGACAAGATCGAGGGGATCGACAACTGGCCCGTCGCCCCGCGCCTGCTCGAGGACCGGTACTCCGTGCTCGACGCGGTCGTGTTCGGCAGCCTCATGATCTCGCTCCTGAAGCACGCCGACCGCGTCACCAGCGCGTCGCTCGCGCAGCTCGTGAACGTGATCGCCCCGATCATGACCGAGCCGGGCGGCCCCGCCTGGCGCCAGACGACCTTCTTCCCGTTCTCGATCACCTCGCGCCTCGCGCAGGGGCGCGCGCTCGAGGTGAAGATCGAGTCCGACCGCTACGAGACGACCACCTACGGCACCGTGCCCCTCGTCGACGCGGTGGCCACCCACGACGACGAGTCGGGCCGCACTGCGATCTTCCTGGTGAACCGCGCCCAGGAGGGGGAGTCCACCGTGACGATCGACCTGCGCGTCCTCGGCGACGTGGCGGTGCTCGAGACGCACACGCTCGCCGACGACGACATCCACGCCGCGAACACGCTCGAGCAGCCCGAGCGCGTCGGGGTCGCGCCGAACGACTCGGTCGCCCTCGACGGCGGCACCCTCACGGTGACGCTGCCTGCCGTCTCGTGGACGGCGATCGCCCTCGGCTGATGCACGGCTCCGAGCCCGCGACCGCGGGCCGGTCGTAGAGTGATGAGGATGCCCGCCGTGCACGGACCCGCGGGCGCGGAGTTCGGGGAGGAACGCGCATGACCACGGTGGACGAACGCAACTGGGCGGGGAACCTCGCATACGGGGCCGAGCGACTGGTCGCACCGGCATCCGTCGACGAGCTCGCCGACGTGCTCCGGTCCGCGGACCGGGTTCGCGCGCTGGGAACGCGTCACTCGTTCAATCGCATCGCCGACACCGACGGCGTGCTCGTGTCCACGGGCGCACTGCCGGCCGAGATCGCGGTCGACGCCGATCGCCGCGTGGTGCGCGCCTGCGCGGGCATCCGCTACGGCGAGCTGGGCGCCGAGCTGCAGCGACAGGGCTGGGCGCTGGCGAACCTGGCGTCCCTGCCGCACATCTCCGTCGGCGGCGCGATCGCCACCGGCACGCACGGCTCCGGTGATCGGGTGGGCACGCTCTCGAGCGCGGTCGCGTCCCTCGAGCTCGTCACCGCCGACGGCGAGCGGGTGGTGCTGCGCCGCGGTGACGCGGACTTCGCCGGGGCCGTCGTCGGCATCGGCGCACTCGGCGTCGTCACGCACGTCGAGCTCGACATCGAGCCGACCTACGACGTCGCCCAGACGGTCTTCCAGCGGCTCCCGATGCACGCGGTGCTCGCCGACCTCGATGCGGTCACGGGCCTCGGCTACAGCGTCTCGATGTTCCACTCCTGGCGCGACCCCGACGTGGTCGACCAGGTCTGGGTGAAGCGGCGGGCGGATGCCGCGGGCGAGCTGCCCGACGAGCTGCTCGGCGCACCCCGGGCCGCCGTCAAGGTCGACCCCCTGGGGTCGACCGACGCCGACCACTGCACCGAGCAGCTGGGCGTGCCGGGGCCGTGGATCGACCGCCTGCCGCACTTCAAGCTCGGGTTCACGCCGTCCAGGGGCGAGGAGCTGCAGTCGGAGTTCCTCGTGCCGCGTCGCCATGCGGCGGCGGCCCTCGACGCGGTGCGCCGGCACGCGGCATCCGTCGCCCCCCTCGTGTTCGTCACCGAGATCCGCACCATGGCCGCCGACGACCTCTGGCTGTCGCCCGCGGCCGGCACCGGCGCCGTCGGCATCCACTTCACCTGCCGACAGGACCAGCCGGCCGTCGAGGCGATGGTGCGCGAGCTGGGCGAACTGCTCGCGCCCTTCGCGGCGCGCCCGCACTGGGGCAAGCTCTTCGACCTCGCGCAGTCCGCGCCGCGCATGCCCGAGCTGTACCCGCGCTGGGCCGACTTCGCCGCCCTCCGCGAGCGGTACGACCCGCGCGGCGTGTTCCGCAACGACTTCCTCGCGCGCCTCGGCCTCTGACCACTAGCGTCGAGGCATGCCCACCGACGTCTCCGCCACCGAGGTGCTGCGCGCCGCCGTCGCGCACGCGGGGGCGGCCTGCGCGGCGGCCGGCGTCGAGGTGCACCCGGCGGCGCCATCCGACCTCGACGACGTCATCGGCGTGTTCACGACAACCTGGGGCCCCGGGCGCAGCCCGGACTGGCCGCACCTGCGCGCGATGCTGCAGGCGGGCGCGACCGTGCTGGTCGCACGCGACGCCGACGGCCCGGTCGGCGCGACCTACGGGTTCCTCGGCTGGAACGGCGGGCTGCACCTGCACTCGCACATGAACGCGGTGCTGCCGCGCGCCCGTGGGCGCGGCGCCGGGCTCGCGCTGAAGCTCGTGCAGCGCGCCGACTGCCTCGAGCACGGCGTCGACGAGATGCGCTGGACGTTCGACCCGCTGATCCGCCGCAACGCCCGCATGAACCTCGTGCGGCTCGGTGGCGAGGTGGTCGAGGTGCTGCCCGACTTCTACGGCGAGTTGCGCGATGCGATCTCGGGCACCGACCACAGCGACCGGTTCGAGGTGCGCTGGCGGCTCGCGTCGCCGCGCGTGCGTCGTGCGCTCGACCGGGTGCCGCCGCCCGCGTGGCACGGCGACACCGGCTTCGCACTCGTCGCCGACTACGAACGGCTGCGGGCGGATGCCCCCGCGGAGGCGGCCCGCCACCGCGACGCCGCACGCGAGGCCTTCGCCGCCGCCGTCGACGCGGGCCTGCGACCCGAGCTCGACGCGCCCGGCGACTACGTGTTCACCGCCGACGACCCCGACCGGGCCGCGGGCGCCGACGACGAGCCCACCGCTCCGGAAGGATCCTGATGCGCATCGAACAGGTCGAACTGCACCGGGTGGCGATGCCGCTCGTGCGCCCCTTCGAGACGTCGTTCGGCACCCAGGTGGCGCGCGACGTGCTGCTGGTGCACGTGCGCAGCGACGTCGGCGAGGGGTGGGGCGAGTGCGTCGCCGGCGCCGACCCGCTGTACAGCTCGGAGTACGTCGAGGGGGCTGCGCACGTGCTGCGCACCTACCTCGGGCCGGCACTGCTCGCGCAGGAGGAGGTCACCGCGGAGTCGGTCGCCGAGACGCTCGCCTTCGTCGCGGGCCACCGCATGGCGAAGGCCGCACTCGAGGCCGCGGTGCTCGACGCGCAGCTGCGCGCCGAGGGCATGTCCATGGGCACCTACTTCGGCGCGGAGCGCGAGTGGGTCGACTGCGGGGTCTCGGTCGGCATCGCCGGTTCGGTCGACGAGCTCCTCGACGAGGTCGCCGGGTACGTCGAGGAGGGGTACCGCCGCATCAAGCTCAAGGTGAAGCCCGGCTGGGACCTGCTGCCCGTGAGCGCCGTCCGCGAGGAGCTCGGGCGCGACCGCATGCTGCAGGTCGACGCGAACAGCGCGTATCGGGCGGTGGACATCCCGCTGCTCGCCGAGTTCGACGCGTTCGGCCTCGTGCTCATCGAGCAGCCGTTCCCCGAGGAGGACATCGCGACGCATGCGGCGCTCGCCGCGGAGATCGACACGCCGGTGTGCCTCGACGAGTCGATCCTCGACGCCGACGTCGCGCTCGACGCGATCGAGCGCGGGGCGACGAGCGTGGTGAACATCAAGGCGGGCCGCGTCGGCGGCTACCTCGAGGCGGTGCGCGTGCACGACCTCTGCCGTGCGGTCGAGGTGCCGGTCTGGTGCGGCGGCATGCTCGAGACCGGCGTCGGTCGCGCGGCGAACGTGGCGCTCGCCGCGCTGCCCGGCTTCACGCTTCCGGGCGACACGTCGGCGTCGCGCCGCTACTTCGCCGACGACCTCACCGAGCCGTTCGAGCTCGGCACGGGGGAGCACCGCGGGCAGCTGCGCGTGCCCGACGGACCCGGCACCGGCGTCACGGTGCGCGAGGACCGGTTGCGGGAGTGGGCGATCATGGATCCGGAGGTGCTGCGCCGCAGCTGAGGCGCACGCACGAGGCATCCGGATTTCTGCATTCACTGCAGATTCACGGGTTCACTCGGCGGGGTCGGCTGCTTGACTGGGTGCATGGCCCAGACGAACTCGGTTCCCCGCACCATCGCCCGCGTGCTCCTCGGGGGCATGCTCGTGTTCGCCGGCGCGACCCACCTGACGGTCGCCCGCGAGGAGTTCCGCGCCCAGGTGCCGCCCTGGGTGCCCATGGACGCCGACGGCGTCGTGGTGGCGTCCGGCGTCGCCGAGATCGGCCTGGGCGCGGCCCTGGTCGCACTGCCGAGGGAACGTCGGCGCATCGGCTGGGCCACCGCCGCCTTCTTCACGGCGATCTTCCCGGGCAACATCGCCCAGTACGCCGAGCGGCGCGACGGGTTCGGGCTCGACACCGACCGGAAGCGCTTCGTGCGCCTCTTCTTCCAGCCGGTGCTCGTGGCGTGGGCGCTCTGGTCGACCGGGGCGCTCCGCCGCGGCTGAACCGCCCGGGCGCGGCCGCGTTCAGCGCCGGGCGCCGGCCTCCTCGAGCAATGGCTGGCGCGCCTCGGGGTAGCCGAGGGCGTTCGGCTCGACGTCGCGCCCCATGCGCAGCAGGTCGTCGGGGCACCAGCCGGTGATCGCGCCGATCGCGAGCAGCACCGCGCAGATCGCCGCGGGCACCGCGCACCAGGCGTTGGGCCAGAGGCTCACCGCCACGGCGGCCACGAAGCCCGCGCCGACGCCGCGCAGCAGGCGGTCGAGCGGCCGGGCCGCGCAGCGGGTCGTGCGGAGCGCCCGGCCGACGCGCGAGGTCACGCCGTCTGCTCGCGCTCGGCGCGCGCCGACTCCACTTCGGCCCGCACGGCGTCCATGTCCAGCTCGCGGACGCCGGTGATGACCTGGTCCAGCTGCGCCGCGTTCAGCGCGCCGGGCTGGGCGAACACGATGATCCCGTCGCGGAAGACCATCAGGGTCGGGATCGACGTGATGCGGAAGGCGGCCGCCAGGCCGCGCTCGGCCTCGGTGTCGACCTTGCCGAAGACGATGTCGGGGTGCTGCTCGGCGGCGCGTTCGAAGACGGGGGCGAAGGCGCGGCACGGGCCGCACCAGGCCGCCCAGAAGTCGAGCAGGACGATGTCGTGGTCGCGGATGGTCCCGGTCAGGTCGGCTTCGGTGATCGTGGTCGTGGGCATGTCGACGAGTGTACCAGATACCCCGGGGGTATAGATTCGGACCGTGCTCAGTCGGCGTCGAGCACCGTCGCCGCGTGTGCGCCGATCGCCGCCACCGTGGTCGCATGGGCGGGGTCGTCGTCGAGCGTGAACCAGGTGGACGACAGGGCGCACCACGCCACGACCCAGCGCAGGATGCGGCGCGGGCGCAGCCCCGAGGCATCCGCCACCACCTTCAGGGTCGCCTCCAGCCGCCCCCGGGCGAGGGGCACCACGAGCCCCGGGTTGCAGAACACGTTGCAGTACTCGAAGGCGCGATCGCCGAGGAGTCCCTTCGGGTCGATCGCGAGCCAGCCCGCGGCGCCGAAGTCGAGCACGTTGCCGTGGTGCAGGTCGCCGTGCAGCGCGACCACGTCGCGCTGGCGGTCGAGCAGCTCCGCGGCGAGCGCGGCCCCGCGGCGGTGGAACGGGCCCAGCGTGTCGGCCTGCGCCGTCAGGTCGCGGAACCAGCGGGAGAGGGGCACGAGTCGCTCGCCCGCGGCGTCGCGCACGGCTGCGGATGCCCCGTGCAGGCGCGCGGCCGTCGCGCACAGCGCGCGCGTGGCCGCCTCGTCGCGCCCCGACTCGACCATCGTGACGAGGTTGCGCCCGCCAGTCGCGCGCACGAGCAGCAGCGCTTCGTCCTCGATGCGCAGCACCGCGGCGGCGCCGACCCCGCCCCAGGCCGCCAGCACGTGCGCGCCGCGCCGCTCCTCGTCGGTGCGGCTGAGCTTCAGCATCGCGACCCGGCCGTCCTCGGTGCGCACGGGCAGCAGGCGACTCGTGCGGGTCTCGATCGGCAGGCCGTCGGCCGCGAGCCGCCAGCGCTCGAGCCACGGCTCGAGCACGGCGTCCGCACGGCGCACCGGGGAGCCGGCGAGTCGGCGCAGCGTCGCCGCGCCGACCGAGGTCGGGCGCATGGGCGAGGGGGTGGCCGCCATGTGGCCAGTATCGCCCCCGAACGGCACCTCGGGCGCCCGCCGTCCCGATTCGTGGGATTCGTGCCCGTGGGACATCCCCGCGGTCCGTGCGAGGATCGATCGATGAGCGAACCCGCCTCGGCCCCGCGCCCCGCGCTGCGGATCCGCGCCTACCGGCCCGGCGACCGCGCCGACGTCGCGGACGTGTGCGTGCGCACGGCGCTCGCCGGCGGCGATGCCCGCGGGGCGTACTCCGACGACGCGCTCATGCCCGACGTCTACGCGCTGCCGTACCTCGCCCACGATCCGGGCCTCGCCCTCGTCGTCGACGACGGCGAGCGCGTCGTCGGGTACGTGCTCGGCACGGCCGACACCGACGCCTTCGTGCGCTGGTGGCGGGTGGAGTGGCTGCCCGGCTTCGACGCCCGCCACCCGGAGCCCGCCGCGCCGACCCGGCGTGCGCCGGCCTACACGGAGTCCCAGCTCGTGGCCGACGGGCGGAACCCGGAACGCATGCGCATCCCGGAGCTCGACGCGTACCCGGCGCACCTGCACATCGACCTGCTGCCGGAGGCGCAGGGGGGTGGGCTCGGGCGGCGGTTGATCGATGCGTTCCGCGAGCTGCTCGCCGCGCGCGGCGTGCCCGGCGTGCACCTGTCGATGGACGCCGCGAACGCGGGCGCCCGGGCGTTCTACGACCGGCTCGGCTTCATCGAGCTGCCGTCGAGCCGGCCCGATGCGCCGTTGCTCGGCATCGCGACGCGCTAGCGTCGCCGCTCAGCCGCGCCGCGGTCGCTTCTCGAACCAGTACAGGAGCTCGGGCCGCGTCGTGCGCAGCTCGTCGAGGGTGAGCGGCTCGTCGTGCCGGCGCTCCGGCACCTCGAGCGTGGGTGCCACGACGTCCATGGCCGACGCCTCCCAGAAGTCGCCGCGCATGCGCACCAGCGCCCGGCCGTCGCGGTCGACGACGAACAGCTGCGGATTCGTGTCGAGCGTCGGGCCCGCGTACAGGTCGAGTCGCACGACGTGGTCGATGTCGCGTCGCTGCGCGTGACGCAGCGAACCGAAGAAGCCGCGCTCGGTGATGCCGGTGGAGTCGACCCAGATCGCGACGCGGTGGAACATCAGCCACACCGCGGACAGGCCCAGGGTCACGATGGCGGCCCCCAGCGCGATCGGGCGCCAGTCGCCCTCGGGCAGCGTCGTCCAGAGCAGGACGCCCACGACCGGGATGCCGATGCCGACGACCGGGGTCGTGATGCTCCGTATCACCGCGGACTTCGGGCGCAGGGTGCTGACCCGCACGGGGCGGTCGTCGCCGGCGAGTCCCGGGTCGGAGGCGGGTGCGGCGGAACGGTTCGCGAGCTCTGCGCGTGCGGTCCCGGCGCCTCCGTCATCCATGCGTTCGATCCTGATGGAACGCGGGTGCCGACCGCTATCCGCATTAAGGGGGACAGTCGCCCTCGCGCCCGGGCGCGCCGGGCCGGGCGGGGGTCGGCGTCGGCGCGGGGAGGCCGCGCGACGCGGCCGCTGCTAGGCTCGCCCCGCCGGTCCCCGGCCGCACCTGACGAGGGGACGGGCTCGATGGAGAGCATCACCAAGAACCGCCAGCCGATCTCCGTGCTGCGCACCCTCGTCGAGCGCGCCTTCGGCCACGACCGCGTGCCGGCCGGCGACGACTTCGCCGACGAGATCACCGAGGGGTGGTTCAACGTCGCGTACCGCATCACGCTGCGCGACGGCGAGCGCGTGGTGCTGAAGATCGCCCCGCCCGCGGGCGTCGCGGTGCTCACCCGCGAGGTCGGCATGATGCGCGCCGAGCTCGAGGCCATGCGACTGGTCTCGACGCGGACGTCGGTGCCGGTGCCACGCATCGACCACGTCGACCTCTCGCACGACGTGGTCGACGCGGACCTGTTCTTCATGGAGTACGTCGATGCCGAGAACTTCGGCCTCGCGGCCGAGGCCGGTCGGCTGGATGCAGGGGTCGTCCGGGCCGCGACGCGCGAGCTCGGTGCCCTCAACCGCGAGATCAACTCCGTCATCGGCCCCCACTTCGGCCCGCTGCTCGGCCCGGGGCACGCGACCTGGCGCGAGGCGTTCACGACCTTGGTCGAGGACACCCTGGTCGACGGCGAGCGGGTGGGCATCGACCTCGGCCGGCACCCCGACGACCTCCGGGCGGTGCTCGACGCCCACTCCGGCACGCTCGACGCCGTCACCGTGCCGCACCTGGTCGAGGTGGACCTCTGGGCCAAGAACTCGATGATCCGCGACGGGCGCATCGTCGCGGTGCTCGACCACGAGCGCGCCATCTACGGCGACCCGCTGATGGAGGCGGGCCTCACGGGGCTCGACATGCCCACGTTCGGCGACCCGTCCGACTTCATGGCCGGGTTCGGCATCGACCGCCTGACCCCCGACGAGCGGACGCGCCGGCGCCTGTACTCGCTGTACCTGGCGCTCATCATGGTCGTCGAGACGAAGTATCGCGGGCACACCGACACGCAGGTCTACGACTTCGGACGGCGCGAGCTCGACGCGCTCATGGGGCGCTTCGGCGCGCTGCAGCCCGCAACATGGCGACGTACGGGGGGAGATGCACCGTGAGCGTCGTCCAGAACACGTCGTCGTTCATCGAGCGATCGCCCGCGTGCGACACCTCGATCCGTACGGGCTCGTCGGCGGCCGTTGACTGAGAGCTGGGCGACGCGGGTCGTGGCGACGATCCGTGGCTGTCCGATCACATGCCGTACGACCCCACGGAGGACGGAGCGCGGGGTCTCCACGCTCGTGGGCACGCGCCTCGCGCCGGGGGAGACGATCTGCACGGTGGTCGTGACCGACGACGACGACCTGATCGCACGAGGGCACCCGCTCGTCACGCTGCGCCGCCCGAGCAGGCTGGACATGGACGAGTTCCTGGCTCGGTTCCACCGCGGGGAGCGCGTGGGCTCAGCTGACTCGGACGCCCGGAACGCCGATCACTGCAGCACGCTGCAGGACCATGCGAAGTTCTGGAACGACTTCTCCACCTCGGCGATCGTCTTCCCCATGATGGGTCCGGACGACAACGACAGTTGGGCGGTGACGGTGGCGGAGCCGCTCTCGACGATTCCGGTGACGGACGCGCCGAACGTGCCGTCGGCAGTGCCGTCGGCCTGCACCGTGGTCGTGTAGGACCGCGTGTTCGCGGTGAAGGTGCCGAGCACCCAGCCCGCAGGGCTCGTGGTCGACAGGCCGCCGTCGCCCGTGCGCGTGAACAGCATCGTGACGGTGGCGCCCACCGGAGCCGACGACAACTGTGCGGCGAACGACGCGGTATTGCCCGAGCCGCAGGCGGCGACCACCTGGCCGCTGGGGAGGGGCTCGCTGGCCGCGAATGCAGGCGCGGTAACGGCGACGGCGACCGCCGGGATCGCCCATGCGGCGGACGTCACGACTCCGCGACGCGAGAGGGACGGGGTGGTGGGCTCGACCTCGACCTCGTCGGGGGAACACGAGTTGTCCATGCGGGCAGCCTAAGGTGACGTGCACGCCGACGGAAGGAGTACGACGTCCACGCGACTCAGGTGTCACCTCTGTCGCGACTCATCACATGGCGGAGGATAGGGGATTCGAACCCCTGAGGGCTTGCACCCAACACGCTTTCCAAGCGTGCGCCATAGGCCACTAGGCGAATCCTCCAGGGCGGGCGTGAACCCGGCCGCAGATCATCGTACCCGACACCGGCCGCCGAGCCCGCATCGGGCGGATCGGGGCCGGACGCGCGGCGGGCCGCCTACCGCAGCGCCGCGACCGCGTCGCCCACCGGCGTCTCGCCCGACACCAGGTCGAACTGCCAGCGCACGCCGGCTCCCGAGGTCAGCAGCTCGGCGATCACCGCGGCGACGTCGTCGCGGGGCACCTCGCCGCGGGGAAGCGACTCGCCGATCTCGACGCCGCCGGTCGCGGGCTCGTCGGTGAGGCGGCCCGGGCGCACGATGGTCCAGTCGAGGTCGGTGTCGCGCAGCTGCGCGTCCGCCTCGCTCTTGGCCTGCAGGTAGATCTGGAAGATGTCGTCGGAGCCCGCCTCGTAGCGGTCGGCGCTCATGGCCGAGACCTGCACGAGCCGGGGCACGCCCGCCTGCACGGCCGCGTCGGCGAGCAGCACGGATGCGTCGCGGTCGACCGTGCCCTTGCGCTCGGGCGTGCTGCCCGGCCCGGCGCCCGCGGCGAACACGGCGGCGTCGGCGCCGTCGAGCACGCGGGCGAGCGTGTCCTGGTCGGTCGCCTCGAGGTCGAGCAGCACGGGCACGGCGCCCGCGGCGACGACGTCGGCCTCGTGGTCGGGGTTGCGGATGAGGGCGACCGGCTCGTGCCCGGCGTCCGCGAGACGACGCTCGAGGAGCAGGGCGATCTGGCCGTGGCCGCCGGCGATGACGATGCGCATGGGCCCCAGTCAACGTCGCGGGCGGATGCTCCGCAAGGGCCTCCGCCCGCGGCGAACAGCACGCCCGGGCTCGGGTAGACTGTTCTCCGGCTCCCCGCGTGGCGCCATCCAGGCCAACTCCCCCAGGGCGGAGACGCAGCAAGGGTAACCGGGCTCTGGCGGGTGCGCGGGGAGTCTTCGCATGTCCGGGCGCCGTCGGCCCGTCGCTGTCGGCCGGCGACGATCCTCCGTAGGCTGGGGTCGTGGCGCACAGCATCTTCATCGGTTCGGCGGAGGGCAACACCGGGAAGTCGACCATCGCGCTCGGCGCGGTCGACACCCTCAGTCGGCGCGTGGGCAGGGTCGGGGTCTTCCGGCCGGTGGCCCGCTCCACGAGCGAACGCGACTACGTGCTCGAGCTGCTGCTCGCCCACGAGGCCGTCGACATCTCGTACGACGACGCGATCGGCGTGCGCTACGACGACGTGCACGCCGACCCCGAGCGCGCCCTCGCGACGATCGTGAGCCGGTTCAAGGCCGTCGAGGCGCGCTGCGACGCGGTCGTCATCGTCGGCTCCGACTACACGGACGTCGGCAGCCCCACCGAGCTCGCCTACAACGCGCGCATCGCCGCGAACCTGGGCGCCCCGATGCTGCTGGCCGTCGGCGGACGCCTCCCGCAGGGCACCGACGACGGCGAGCGCCTCGGCTACGTGCACGCGCGCACGCCCGACGAGGTCGCCCAGCTCACCGAGCTCGCCCTCGAGGAGCTGCATGCGGAGCACGCGACGCTCCTCGGCATCATCGTCAACCGCGCCGACCCCGAGCGCCTCGAGGAGCTGATCGCGGCCGTGCGCGAGGTCGTCGGCGCCGCGGCCGACCCCGCGGTGTGGGCGATCCCGGAGGACCGCTACCTGGTCGCCCCGACGATGGGCTCGATCATGGCCGCCGTCGACGGCACGCTGTACGCGGGCGACCCGCAGCTGCTGAACCGCGAGGCCCTCGGCGTGGTCGTCGCCGCGATGAGCCTCGTGAACGTGCTGCCCCGGCTCATCGAGGGGTCGGTCGTGGTCGTGCCGGGCGATCGCGCCGACGTGCTGCTCGGCGTCCTCACCGCGCACGCGTCCGCGACTTTCCCGTCCATCTCGGGCATCGTGCTGAACGGCGGGTTCGAGCTGCCCGAGCAGATCGAGCGGCTCGTCGACGGCCTCCACACCGACCTGCCCATCATCCGCACCGGCCTCGGCAGCTACGACACCGCGGTGCGCATCACCCACACCCGCGGCAGGCTCGCCGCCGAGTCGCAGCGCAAGCGCGATACCGCACTGCGCCTGTTCGAGCGCCACATCGACACCACCGAGTTCCTCGATCGACTCGACGTCAGCCACGCCGACGTCGTGACGCCCCTGATGTTCGAGTACGGGCTGCTCGAGCGCGCCCGGCAGGCCGACAAGCACATCGTGCTCCCCGAGGGCGACGACGACCGCATCCTGCGCGCCGCCGCGACGCTGCTCGCGCGCGGGGTGGCGCGCCTGACCATCCTGGGCGAGTCGATCGAGGTGCGCTCGCGCGCGCTGAGCCTCGGCCTCGACATCGCGGGCGCCGAGGTCGTCAGCTCGCACGACGCCGTGCTGGGCATGAAGTTCGCCGAGGAGTACCACCGGCTGCGGCAGCACAAGGGCATGACCCTCGAGCGCGCCCGCGAGCGGGTCACCGACGTGTCGTACTTCGGCACGATGATGGTGCACCTCGGCCTCGCCGACGGCATGGTCTCGGGCGCCGCGCACACCACCGCGCACACGATCAAGCCGTCGTTCGAGATCGTGAAGACCAAGCCCGGCGTCTCGGTCGTCTCGAGCGTGTTCCTGATGGCGCTCGCCGACCGCGTGCTCGTCTACGGCGACTGCGCGGTGAACCCCGACCCGACGGCCGAGCAGCTGGCCGACATCGCGATCTCCTCGTCGCAGACGGCCGCGCAGTTCGGCATCGACCCGCGCGTGGCGATGCTGTCGTACTCGACCGGCACGTCCGGCGCGGGCGCCGACGTCGACAAGGTGCGCACCGCGACCGCGCTGGTGCGCGAGCGCATGCCGCACCTGCCCGTGGAGGGGCCGATCCAGTACGACGCGGCCGTCGACGTCGCGGTCGCCGCCAGCAAGCTGCCCGACTCCGAGGTCGCCGGCCGCGCGACGGTCTTCATCTTCCCCGACCTCAACACGGGCAACAACACCTACAAGGCGGTGCAGCGCTCCGCCGGCGCGGTCGCGATCGGCCCGGTGCTGCAGGGACTGAACAAGCCGGTCAACGACCTCTCGAGGGGGGCGCTCGTGCAGGACATCGTGAACACCGTGGCGATCACCGCGATCCAGGCCGCGGAAGCCGACCTCCCGGTGACGTCGTGAGCCCGATCCTCGTCGTCAACTCGGGTTCGTCGTCGTTCAAGTACCAGCTGATCGACGTCGAGGACTCCGCGACGCTCGCCTCGGGACTCGTCGAGCGCATCGGCGCCGACACCGGCGGCCACGCCCGGCACTCCGTGCACGAGGCATCCGGCGCCGTCTCCACCACCGAGCTCGAACGCGAGATCGCCGACCACACCGCGGGCTTCGGCGTGATGCTCGACGCGTTCGCCGCGCACGGCCCGTCGCTCGACGCGCACGCGCCGATCGCGGTCGGGCACCGCGTCGTGCAGGGCGGCGCGCGGTTCTTCGAGCCGACGATCATCACCGAGCTCGTGCGCATCAACATCGACGAGCTCTCGGCGCTCGCCCCGCTGCACAACCCCGCCAACCTGGCGGGCATCGTCGCCGCCCAGCGCGCGTTCGCCGACGTGCCGCACGTCGCCGTGTTCGACACGGCGTTCCACCAGACCTTGCCGCCGGCCGCCTACACGTACGCGATCGACGCGGAGGTCGCCGAGAAGCACCGCGTGCGCCGGTACGGCTTCCACGGCACCTCGCACCGCTTCGTCTCGCGGCACGCGGCGGAGTTCCTCGGCAGGCCGGTCACCGAACTGAAGCAGATCGTGCTGCACCTCGGCAACGGCGCGTCGGCGTGCGCGGTCGACGGCGGCCGCTCGGTCGAGACGAGCATGGGCATGACCCCGCTCGAGGGGCTCGTGATGGGCACCCGCTCCGGCGACATCGACCCGGCGGTGCTGCTGCACCTCTCGCGCCGGGCGGGCATGTCCGTGGACGAGCTCGACACGCTGCTCAACTCCCGCAGCGGCATCCTCGGCCTCTCGGGCCACTCCGACATGCGCGACCTGCACGACGCGATCGACGCGGGTGACGAGCGGTCGCGCGTCGCGTTCGACGTCTGGGCGCACCGGATCCGCGGGTACGTGGGCGCGTACGCGGCGCAGCTCGGCCGGGTGGACGCGATCGTGTTCACCGCGGGCGTGGGCGAGAACGACGTGCGCGCGCGGGCCGCGGTGCTCGAGGGCCTCGAGGGCTTCGGAGTGGTGCTCGACCACGAGCGCAACGCGGCCCGCGGTCGCGGCGCGCGGCGCATCTCGGCCGACGACTCGCGCGTCGAGGTGCTCGTGGTGCCCACGAACGAGGAACTCGAGATCGCGCGCCAGGCCTACGCGGTCGTCACCGACTGAGGGCGCGGGTGCGCGGATGCTCCGCCGGGAGCGTCGCATGCCATAGCGTGTTGCCGTGGAGCGCAGCCGACGAGACCGCATGCGACGGCGCCGTCGCGCCGACGAGTCGACGAGCCGGCTCCCGTTCTGGGTGGGTCCGGCCATCGCGCTCGTGCTGGTGCTGCTCGTGCAGGCCCTGGTCGTGAAGCTGTACTCGGTGCCGAGCGGCTCGATGGAGCAGACGCTCGACGTCGGCGACCGCATCCTGGTCGAGCGGGTCGTGCCCGCGCCGCCGGAGCGCGGCGACGTCGTCGTGTTCGAGGCGACGCCGGAGTGGGGGAGCCTCGGCCCCGTGACCGATCCGATCGACGGCGTGCTGCGCGTGATCGGCACCGTCACCGGACTGGGCCCGGGGGCGCCGTACTCCCTCGTGAAGCGCGTCATCGGGCTGCCGGGGGAGGAGGTCGCCTGCTGCGACGCCGAGGGGCGGGTCACGGTCGACGGCGAGCCGCTCGACGAGCCGTACGTGTTCGAGGACCCGGCCTTCGAGCCCGGCACGCTCGACTGCACGACCGAGCAGCGCTCGCTGCGCTGCTTCGGCCCGGTCGTGGTGCCGGAGGCGTCGCTGCTCGTGCTGGGCGACCACCGCGGTGCGTCGTCGGACTCGGTCGTCGCGTGCCGCGGCGCGCCCGAGGGCGCCGACTGCGCCCGCTACGTGCCCGAGCAGCAGGTCGTCGGCATGGCCTTCGCGCGCATCTGGCCGCTCACCCGCATCGGCCCGATCGACTGACGCCCGCCCGCCCGATTCCAGACCCGTCGAAATGCTGCACTCTCGCGCGCGGAAGCGCAGTTCCTTGACGGGTCTCGGAGTCCGAGCCCGTGTGCGCATATCCGATTGTGCACTGAGGGCCGTTTCTTGGCCGGAGGGCGATAGGTACGGCCCTCAGCCCAAGAAACGGCCCTCAGGCGAGACCCGCGAGGTCGATCCGCCGGTCAGGCGGGAGCGGCGAGCCGCTCCGCGCGCGCGACGAGGTACGCGTCGAGCGCCTCGCGACTCGTGCGCGCCGGCACGTAGCCGAACACGTCCTTCAGGGCGTCGTTGGCGAGCACAGGCCGGTAGCGCAGGAACGCAAGCTGCTCGGGGCCGTGCACGGTCATGCGCATCGCGTGCCCGATGCGCAGGCCGACCGACAGCAGCCACGCCGGCACGCGGCGCGTGCGCTTGCCCATCGCGGCGGCGATCTCGCGCACCGTCACGACGCCGTCGCCGGCCACGTTGTACGCCCCGGCGGGCCCGCCGTCGGCGACCGCATGCACCATCGCGCCCACGACGTCGTCGACCCACGCGAACACGAACGGGCTCGCCGCACCGCGGATCTCGAGCGGCCGGTCGGCCTCCCAGAGCGCGGTGATCTGGTTGCCCACGGTCGGCCCGAGGATCGTGCCGATGCGGAAGATCACCTGCTCGAGCTCGGGGTGCGAGACCCGCGCCTCGGCGAGCATCTCCTCGACGAGTCGCTTGTGCCGCGAGTACGGGAACGTGTCGTTGCCGCGGAGCGCATCGGTCTCGCGCAGCGGCACCGGGTTGTCGGCGTGGTAGCCGTACGCGGCGCCGCTCGACGAGACCACGAGCCGCCGCACGCCGGCCTCGACGCACGCGTCGAGCACGTGACGCGAGCCGGCCACGTCGACCGCGTACTCCTGCTCGACGGTGGTGGAGGCGCCCGGGTTCACGATCGACGCCAGGTGCACGACCGTGTCGATGCGGTGGTGCGCGAAGCGCGCGGCGATCGTGCCGTCCTCGGTGACGTCGCCGTGCTCGACGACGACGCCGGCGATCGGATGCCTCGGAGGCCGCAGGTCGCCCGACACGACGAGCTCCACGCCGGGGTGCGCGGCGAGCGCGGCGACGACGTTCGAGCCGAGGAACCCGCTGCCGCCGGTCACGTAGACGCGACGCCCGCCGGGAGCCGTCGGGCTCACGCGGTCACCTCGGCCGCGGCATCCGCCTGCTTCCGCTTCGTGTGCCGCGCCCAGAGGCCGGCCACGACGAGGCCCGCGACGATGTCCCAGATGCCCCACCAGCCGGCGACGATCGCCATGCCGCCGAGGCCGCCGAAGAACGTGAAGACGAGGCCCAGGCCGAGGCCCGCGTTGCGGATGCCGACCTCGAACGTGATGGCCTTGCGCTCGCGCACCGCGAGGCCGCCTACGCGGGCGCTCGCGTAGCCGATGCCGAGCGCGATGGCGTCGTGCAGGGTCACGGCGAGCAGCACCACGCCGATCCACGCGATGAAGTACGAGAAGTTGCCGACGAGCGCGGCGACGATGAAGCCGAGCAGGCCGGCGAGGCTCACCCAGCGCATGGTGGGCTGCACCTTCGCCGCGAACCTCGGCCACACGGTGCGGATCGTGAGGCCGAGCGCGAACGGCAGCCCGATCACGAGCAGGATCTCGAGCATCATCTGCCAGCCGTCGAGGCTGACCGCGCGCATCAGCTCCGAGCCGGTCGGGTGCAGGTTGCCCCAGAACGACAGGCTGAGCGGCAGCAGGAAGATGTAGAGCACGTTGGCGACCGCGGTCATCGAGACGCTGAGCGCCACGTTGCCGCCCGAGCGGTAGGTCAGCACCTGCGAGACGTTGCCCGGCGGGCAGCACGCCACGAGGATCATGCCGAGCGCGATCGAGCCCTGCACGTTCAGCAGCAGCGTGAGCCCGAACGTGATCGCCGGCAGCAGCACGATCTGCGCGATGAGCGCGACGATCATCGGCTTCGGGGCCTTCGCGACGGCGCGGAAGTCGTCGATCGAAGTGTCGAGCGCGATGCCGAACATGATCAGCCCGAGCACGACGCTCAGCGCGACGAGCGAGCCCGGCGCGAAGTTCAGCATGACGTCGTCGATGTTCACGCGCGCGCTCCCGTCGTCTCGGGGGCGGTGGTGGCGGATGCCGCCGAGCCGGACGGCCCGCCCGGCGCATCCGTCGTCGCGGCCGGCGCCTCGCCGAACGCCGCCAGCGAGCGGCGCACGACGCGGCGGTACGCGTCCTTGTTCACGTAGTACGACATGCGCTCGAGCGCCAGGTAGCGGTACCCGCCGGTGAGGTCGGGCCACGGCCCCGAGGCATCCGCCCGCAGCTTCGCGGCCTTGAGCGGGTCGCGCGCGTCGGCGGCGAAGTACGCGGCCACGAGCTCGGCCTGCTCGGCCCGGCCCTGCCAGCCGATGCCGGATGCCTCGATCATGCCGAGCACCGCGAGCCCGTTGAAGCTCGGCGGGAAGATGTTGAGGTACAGCCTCGGCGAGAAGCCCTCCCAGTTCAGGTCGGCGCGGTCGACGAACGGGTAGTCGAGCGTGTAGCCGGTCGCGAGCATGACGAGGTCGTAGTCGCCGTGGGTGCCGTCGCGGAAGTGCACGCGCTCGCCGTCGAACCGCTCGATGTCGCCCCTGATCGAAAGGTCGCCCTGGCCGAGGTGGTTGAGGATCAGCGTGTTCACGATCGGGTGCGACTCGTAGAGCTTGTAGTCGGGCTTCGGGAACCCGTACCGGGTCGGGTCGCCCGTGAACGCGCGCAGCACCGGGGTGTCGACGGCCTGCTTGATGCGCGCCGGCAGCGGGCGGCCCTGGTTGAGGGTGTCGCTCGGCTTGCCGAACAGGTAGCGGGGCACGAAGTAGTAGCCGCGGCGCACGCTCATGTCGACGGATGCCGCGCGGTGCACGGCGTCGACCGCGATGTCGCAGCCCGAGTTGCCGGCGCCGATGATGAGCACGCGCTTGCCCTCGAAGAGCTCGGCGTGCTTGTACGCGCTGGTGTGCAGGATCTCGCCGGTGAACTCGCCCGGGAAGCTCGGCACGTTCGGGTGCGCGAGGGTGCCGTTGGCGATCACGACGCCCGTGTACTCGTCGGTGGTCTCGCCGTCGGGGCCCGTCGCGTGCACGAGCCAGGTGCCGTCGGCCGTGCGCTCGACGCGGTCGACCCGGGTGTCGAAGCGGATCAGCCCGCGCAGGTCGAAGTGGTCGGCGAAGTCGTCGAAGTAGCGGCGCAGCTCGCGGTGGCTCGGGTAGTCGGCCGTCGAGCGCATCGGGAACTCGGCGAACTCGGTGGTCGTGCGGCTCGAGATGAGGTGCGCCGACTCGTACATCGTGCTGCGCGGGTTGTCGATGTTCCAGAGCCCGCCGACGCCGTCGGACGACTCGTAGCCGGTGACGTCGAGGCCGCGGCGCTGCATCGCGCGGAGGCCCGCGAGGCCCGATGGTCCGGCGCCGATGACGGCGTAGCGGGGGGTGCTGGTCGGCATGGGTGGTGCTCCTTCGTACCCGCGGCGCCGATCGGGGTACGCGGCGACGCGCCCGCACAGCATACGCGAGCGCCGCTCGGGATTCGAACCTCCGACGGACGGCTGGGGACGCCGTCGGCGGGCTGCGGGGAACCCGGCCGGGCTGTCGGATGCGCCGACTAGTCTGGACGCGTGGTCACCGCCCTCTATCGCCGCTACCGGCCCGAGACGTTCGCCGAGATGATCGGCCAGTCCCAGGTGACGGAGCCGCTGATGACCGCGCTCCGCGCCGACCGGGTCAACCACGCCTACCTGTTCAGCGGTCCGCGCGGCTGCGGCAAGACGACCTCCGCACGCATCCTCGCGCGCTGCCTGAACTGCGCCGAGGGGCCGACCGACACCCCGTGCGGCACGTGCCCGAGCTGCGTCGAGCTGTCCCGTTCGGGGGGCGGCTCGCTCGACGTCGTCGAGATCGACGCGGCCAGCCACAACGGCGTCGACGACGCCCGCGACCTGCGCGAGCGCGCGGTGTTCGCCCCGGCGCGCGACCGCTACAAGATCTTCATCCTCGACGAGGCGCACATGGTCACCCCGCAGGGCTTCAACGCGCTGCTGAAGCTCGTCGAGGAGCCGCCCGAGCACGTCAAGTTCATCTTCGCCACGACCGAGCCCGAGAAGGTGCTCGGCACCATCCGCTCGCGCACGCACCACTACCCGTTCCGCCTCGTTCCGCCCGGGCCGATGCTCGAGTACGTGCAGCAGCTGGCCGAGAGCGAGCACGTGCAGGTCGACGCCGGTGTGCTGCCACTGGTCGTGCGGGCCGGCGGCGGGTCACCGCGCGACACGCTCTCGCTGCTCGACCAGCTCATCGCCGGCTCCGAGGGCGACCGCGTCGACTACGAGCGCGCGGTCGCGCTGCTCGGCTTCACGCACGGCGCGCTGCTCGACGAGGTCGTCGACGCGATCGGCGCACGCGACGCGGCGGCGGCATTCGCCGCGGTCGACCGCGTCATCCAGACCGGACAGGACCCGCGCCGCTTCGTGGAGGACCTGCTCGAGCGCCTGCGCGACCTCATCGTCGTGGCCGCCTCCACGCCCGAGGCCGCCGCTGCCGTGCTGCGCGGCATCCCCGAGGACGAGATCGCGCAGATGGGCCGGCAGGCCGCCGCCTTCGGCCAGGCCGAGCTCTCGCGCACCGCCGACATCGTGAACGCGGCGCTCACCGAGATGACCGGCGCCACCTCGCCCCGGCTGCACCTCGAGCTCATGCTCGCGCGCACCCTGGTGCCGTCGAGCGACGACAGCTCCCGCGGCGCGCTCGCCCGCGTCGAGCGTCTCGAGCGCCGGGTGGGGGTGACGGATGCCCCGGGCGGCGACGCACCCGTCGCCGCGATGCCCACGGCCGCGGCGCCCGCCGCGGCACCGCCCGTCGCCGCTCGTCCCGCCGCGACCGCACCGGCGACGCCGGAACGCGCCGCCGGGCCCGCCGTCGCCGATCCCGCCGCCGCGTCGTCCGCCCCGGCAGGGCCGAAGACCGCCGCGCAGCCCGCCGCGGCCGAGCCTCCGACCCCTGCGCCGGCGCCGAAGCCGACCGGTCCGGTCACGGTGCAGCAGATCCGCGACGCCTGGCCGGAGGTGCTCTCGGCGGTGCAGGCCGTGCGCCGCAGCGCGTGGATGGTGCTGTTCACGGCGCAGGTGCGCGAGTTCCGCGACGGCCGCGTACTGGTGCTGGGCTTCCCGAGCCAGTCCGACGTCGAGCAGCTCAAGCAGCAGGCGGCGCCGGGCCAGGGCGTCGGCGACCTGCTCAAGCGCGCCGTGCACGACCAGCTCGGCGTCGAGGTCGCGCTGATCGCCCGCGTCGACGGCGCCGACGACGCCGCACCGGCCCGCGATGCCGGGCGGCCCGCAGGGGACCGCGGTTCCGCCGCGGCACCCGGCACCGACAGCGCGGAGCCGGCAGCGTCGGGGCCCCGCGACGCCGAGCCCGCCGGTGCGCGCGTCGCCGAGGCGCGTGCGGCCACGAGCACCCGTGCCGAGCGCACCGCACCGAAGTCGGCGCCGCCGAAGTCGGCGCCGCCGAAGTCGGTCCCGCCGACCTCGGTCCCGCCGACCTCGTCCGAACCCACGTCGGGCCCGCCCGCTCCGCGGTCGAGCGCCCCCGCGGCGCCCGTGGACTCGTGGGACGTCGTGCCGATCCCGAGCGACGACGACGTGCCGCCGCCCGACGACGAGGAGCCCGCGCCGCCGCCCGAGGAGATCGCTCCGTCGCGGGCGCCCGCCGCGCCGGTGAGCGCTGGTCCGTCCGGTGCCGCCGCCGCGCCTGCGGACGACGGCAGCCCCGAGGCATCCGCTCCCGCGCGTTCCCGGCCGGCCCCGAGCGAGCCCGCCGCGGCGCCCGCGCCGGAGGCTCCCGCCCGTTCGACGCCGGTCCGCCCCGCGGCATCCGCCCCCGCCACCCGCGGCGGCGCCCAGCGCTACGGCGAGGCGGTCGTGCGCGAGGTGCTCGGGGCGACCTTCCTCGAGGAGGAGCAGCTCCGCGACCCGCGCTCCGGCGTCGAGGGGGGCTGACCCGTGTACGAGGGCATCGTCCAGGACCTCATCGACGAGCTCGGCCGGCTGCCCGGCATCGGGCCGAAGTCGGCGCAGCGCATCGCGTTCCACATCGTGCAGACCGAGAGCTTCGACGTCTCGCGGCTCGCCGAGATCCTCACCGAGGTGCGCGACAAGGTGCGCTTCTGCGAGATCTGCGGCAACGTCGCCGAGCAGTCGACGTGCGCGATCTGCCGCGACCCGCGTCGCGATCCGGCCGTCATCTGCGTGGTGGAGGAGGCGAAGGACGTCGTCGCCATCGAGCGCACCCGCGAGTTCCGCGGCCGCTACCACGTGCTCGGCGGCGCGATCAGCCCGATCGACGGCATCGGTCCCGAGGAGCTGCGCATCCGCCAGCTCATGGAGCGGCTCGCCGACGGCGTCGTGCAGGAGGTCATCATCGCGACCGACCCGAACCTCGAGGGCGAGGCCACCGCGACCTACCTGAGCCGCATGCTGACGACCCTCGGCATCCGCATCACGCGCCTCGCCTCGGGCCTGCCGGTCGGCGGCGACCTCGAGTACGCCGACGAGGTCACCCTCGGCCGCGCCTTCGAGGGCCGCCGCGTCATCAGCTGAGGCATCCGCCCGCTGCCGCGGGCTCCCGCCCGCAGTCAGCGGTCGAGCTGCAGGCGGTGCCAGGCGAGCGCGGTGAGGGCACCGAAACCCAGGGGCACGACCGCGACGAGCGCGAGCTGCGCGCCACCGACGGTGCCGGGCTCGATCGCCCACAGCGCGGGCGCCGTGAACGGGAACCAGCCGCCGACGCCGGCGACGGCCATGACCTGGCTCACGACCACGATGCCGATCGTCGTGGCGATGCCCGGCAGCAGCCCCCGCCCGAGCGTCGCGGCCCACGCGGCGGGCGTCGCGATGCACCCGGTGAGCACGCCGAGCAGCAGCTGCCTGCCCAGGGCGGCGGCGGATGCCCCGTCGAGCGCACCGGCGCCGGTGAGCGCGCCGACCGCCCAGACCGCTGCGACGAGCAGCACCGAGGTCGCCGCGACCCACGCGAGGTGGACCAGGAGCTTCGCGAGCGCGATCGCCGCGCGCGGCACCGGCAGCGCGAACAGCCCCGGTACCGTGCCGTCGGCGAACTCCCGACCGAAGACCCAGCTGAGGGCGACGCCCATCGCGACGAGTGCGCCGGCGCTCGTGACCTGGGCGGCCATCGCGGTCACCGCGGCCCAGCCCTCGAGCCCGGCCACCTGGCCGAGCTTCGCGACGACCTGCGGGTCGCCCGCGCGCACGGCGAGCGTCATGCCGCCGACGATGAGCGCGAGCCCGGCGACGACGAGCAGCGTCGTCCAGCGCAGCACCCGCGACGCGAGCGCCTTGCGCACCTCCGCGTGCAGGGCGATGCCGATCACGACGCACGCTCCGCGTCGTCGGCGAGCACGAGCTCGAAGAACGCGCGCTCGGGGTCGTGGCCGCCCGGCGCCATCGCGCCGATGATGCGCCCCGCGTTCATCACCGAGATGCGGTCGGCGACCCGCGCCACCTCGTCGAGGTGGTGGCTCGAGACGAGGATGCCGGCGCCGGCGTCGGCACGCCGGCGCAGCGCCGAGCGCAGCAGCAGCACGCCCGACGGGTCGAGGCCGTTGCCCGGCTCGTCGAGCACCACGACGCCGGGGGAGTGCTGCAGCGCGGCCGCGAGGCCGACCCGCTGCCGGTTGCCCAGCGAGAGGCGGCGTGCCCGCACCGAGGCGTAGCGGTCGAGGCCGAGTTCGTCGAGCACCGCCGCGACCGTCGCGGAGACGGCGCGGCGGGGCACCGCGTGGAGCCGGGCGGCCAGCTCGAGGTTCGCCCGCGCGGTGAGCTCGGGGTAGGTCGGCGGCGTCTCCACGAGGTGGCCGACGCCGGCCCACGCCCGCGCCGCGACCTCGGGGAGCGGCACGCCGCCCAGCAGCACCTCCCCGTCGTCGGGCCGCAGCATGCCGAGCAGCAGGCGCATCAGCGTGGTCTTGCCCGCGCCGTTCAGCCCGACGAGCGCGTGGATCTCGCCCGGCTCGACGCGGAGGTCGACCCCGTGCACGCCCGCACCGCCGCCGAACTCGCGGCGCACGCCCCGCGCCTCGAGCGCCGCCCCGGCGGTCACGACCCCGCCGCCTCAGGCTGCTCGAGCACGTCGAGCGCCCCCAGTACCGCGTCACCGAGGGTGCCGTCGTCGGCGTCCGCCCAGGCGAGGAGCGAGGCGAGCAGCGCCGCCATGACCGCAGCCGCCGCGATCCGCGCGACCACCGGGTCGGTCGTGCCGGGCGGTGTCGCCAGCGCCTCGGCGATGGCCTCCTCGGTCGCGGCGGTGTTGCCGCGCATCGCGGCCTGCAGGCTGGGCGTGCGCGCGGCGATGCGCAGTCGCCGGCGCACCTCGCCGGTCTCGGGCTCCGGCAGCGCGCTCCAGGCCTCGCGCACGCCGTGCGTCGCGCGCAGCACCGGCGGCAGCGCCGCGGGAGCGGCCGCGACGTGCCGTGCGATCACCGGGTCGTACGGATCCTCGACGAGTGCCCGCTCCTTCGACGCGAAGTGCCGGAAGAAGGTCATCTCGGTCACGCCCGCCGCCGCGGCGATCTGCGCCGCGGTCGTGGCGTCGTACCCCTGCCGCTCGCAGAGGTCGAGGGCCGCCTCCATCAGTCGTCGCCGGGTGCGCGCGCGTCGCCCGCCCGCATCCGTCGCCCTCGGGGGCATCCGCTCGCTCACCCGCCAAATGTTAGTCACTCACATTCCTGCCCGCAAGTTCCCGGGACCCGTCGACCTCCTGCGTACCCAGCGCTGGGAACGCCGGACGTCGACGGGTCCCGCACCGGGCCGCGGGCGTCCCCGCGCGCCGTCGTCACATGGGCGGGGGCGCATCGAGGCGCACGTATGATGGATCCGGCGAAATCCCGCCGTCGCAATCCACCCGGGAGTACCAGCACCGTGAGCCTGATCGTGCAGAAGTACGGCGGGTCGTCCGTCGCCGACGCGCAGAGCATCAAGCGCGTGGCGAAGCGCATCGTCGAGACGCGCAAGGCCGGCAACGACGTCGTCGTGGCCGTGTCCGCGATGGGCGACACGACCGACGAGCTGCTCGACCTCGCCAACGAGGTCACCCCCATCCAGGCGCCCCGCGAGCTCGACATGCTGCTCACCGCGGGCGAGCGCATCTCGATGGCGCTGCTCGCCATGGCCATCAAGGCGATGGGCTACGACGCCCGGTCGTTCACCGGCAGCCAGGCCGGCATGATCACGGATGCCACCCACGGCGCCGCCCGCATCGTCGACGTCACCCCGGTGCGCCTGCGCGAGGCGCTCGACGACGGCTCGATCGTCATCGTCGCGGGCTTCCAGGGCTTCAGCCGCGACACGAAGGACATCACGACCCTCGGCCGCGGCGGGTCCGACACGACCGCCGTCGCGCTCGCCGCGGCGCTCGACGCCGACGTCTGCGAGATCTACACCGACGTCGACGGCATCTTCACGTCCGACCCGCGCGTCGTGCCGCTCGCGCGCAAGATCGACCGCATCACCAGCGAGGAGATGCTCGAGCTCGCGGCGTCCGGCGCCAAGGTCCTGCACATCCGCGCGGTCGAGTACGCCCGGCGCCACGGCGTGACCCTGCACGTGCGGTCGTCGTTCAGCAACAACGAGGGCACCATCGTCTACGACCCGACGAGCCTGCCCGAAGGAGAGGTTCCCATGGAACAGCCGATCATCTCCGGCGTCGCCACCGACCTGAGCGAGGCCAAGATCACCGTCGTCGGCGTGCCCGACGTGCCCGGCGCCGCCGCGAAGATCTTCCGCATCGTCGCCAAGACCAACGCCAACGTCGACATGATCGTGCAGAACGTCTCGGCCGCCGCGACCGGCCGCACCGACATCTCGTTCACGCTGCCCAAGCCCGAGGGTCAGGGCGCGCTCACGGCGCTGCGCAACGAGCAGGCCGAGCTCGGCTTCGAGAGCCTCCAGTACGACGACCAGATCGGCAAGCTCGCGCTCGTCGGCGCCGGCATGCGCACGAACTCGGGCGTCTCGGCGAAGCTCTTCGAGGCGCTCTACGAGACCGGCATCAACATCGAGATGATCTCCACCAGCGAGATCCGCGTCTCGGTCGTGACGCGCGCAGACATGGTGAACGAGGCCGCGCGCGCCGTGCACACGGCGTTCGGGCTGGACAACGAGATCGAGGCCGTCGTCTACGCCGGCACGGGCCGCTAGGAAGGCATGACATGGGTGACACCACCGCAGTGAACATCGGCGTCGTCGGCGCGACCGGCCAGGTCGGCGCGGTCGTGCGCCGCCTGCTCGAGGAGCGCGACTTCCCGGTCGCGACGATCCGCTACTTCGCATCGGCCCGTTCGGCCGGCACGACCCTGCCGTTCCGCGGCGAGGACGTCGTCGTCGAGGACGCGGCGACCGCCGACCCGACCGGCCTCGACATCGCCATCTTCTCGGCCGGCGCCACGCTCTCGAAGGCGCAGGCGCCGCGGTTCGCCGCCGCCGGCGTCACGGTCATCGACAACTCGTCGGGCTGGCGCATGGACCCCGAGGTGCCGCTCGTCGTCAGCGAGGTCAACCCGCACGCGATCGCCGAGGCGCGCAAGGGCATCATCGCCAACCCGAACTGCACCACCATGGCCGCGATGCCGGTCATGAAGGCACTGCACGAGGCCGCGGGCCTCGAGCGCATGGTCGTCTCGACCTACCAGGCGGTCTCCGGCGCCGGCCTCGCGGGCGGCGAGGAGTTGCTCGAGCAGGCGAAGGCCGCGCTCGAGCAGGACACCATCGGCCTCGTGCACGACGGCGCCGCGGTCACCATGCCCGAGCCCGTGAAGTTCCCGAAGCCGATCGCGTTCGACGTGGTGCCGCTGGCCGGCTCGATCGTCGACGACGGCGACGAGGAGACCGACGAGGAGAAGAAGCTCCGCAACGAGAGCCGCAAGATCCTCGAGCTGCCGGGCCTGCGCGTCGCGGGCACCTGCGTGCGCGTGCCGGTCTTCACCGGGCACTCGCTCTCGATCGCGGCCGAGTTCGCCAACCCGATCACGCCCGACCGTGCGCGTGAGCTGCTGGCGGATGCCCCGGGCGTCGCGCTCTCCGACGTGCCGACGCCGCTCGAGGCGGCCGGCACCGACCCGTCGTACGTGGGCCGCATCCGCCAGGACCAGTCGGCGGTCGACGGCAAGGGCCTGCTGCTGTTCATCTCGAACGACAACCTGCGCAAGGGCGCGGCCCTGAACGCCGTGCAGATCGCCGAGCTCGTCGCGGCGAGCCTGGTGCCCGCCGGGGCGTAGCCGCGAGCGGCGCGGCCGTCGCCCCGACTCAGTCGGCCGGCGCCTCGCCGCCCAGCGTGCGCCGCGCCACGTCGTGGTGCGCGAGCCGGCGCAGCGCGAGCAGCACCGGTTCGTAGAGGGCGGTGCCGACCACGGTGTACTCGACGGCGGCCGCGGGGTCGCCCACGGGCATCCGCCCGATGTCGAACGCCGCCATCTCGTGCACCGAGGCGCCGTAGGCGTCGAGCCGGTCGTCGCTCATCGGCAGTCCCGCCGACTCGGCGGCCGCGAGCGAGGCCTCGAGCTGGGCCACCGCCGCGTAGTCGGGGTCGTACGCCCAGCCGAGCCGCGCGATGGCCGCGTGCGCGCGGGGGTACGGGTCGGCCGCGTCGGCCGCTTCGTCGACCGACGGCGGCAGGGCCTCGATCGCGCGCCCCAGCGTCGCGAAGAGGTCGGGACCGGGCTCGTCGACGAGCTGCAGGATGACGCGGGCCTGCGCCGTCGAGAGGCCGACCGAGCCGGTGAGCGCCCGGATCAGCCGGACGCGCCGCTCGTGCGTCGCGTCGTAGTCGGCCTGGGTCGCCCCGCGCGCGGCACCGGGGTGCAGCAGCCCCTGCCTGAGGTAGAACTTGAGCGTCGCGACCGGCACGCCGGTCGCTGCGGCGAGTTCCGAGATGCGCATCGGCGCGGCCTTCCCTCGATCGGTGGATACTGCGACTATCCAACCACGTGGGGCATCCGCGGCGTGGCGGGCGGCGCGCGCGTCCCCAGCCGCATCCGCTCACGATTCGGGCCCCGCGCGCCCGCTCACTAGACTGTCCGTCGTGCAATCCGAGGAGACCGTCGACGTCGTGCTGATCGGCGGGGGCATCATGAGCGCCACCCTCGCGACCCTCATCCGGGAGCTGCAGCCCGACTGGTCGGTCGTCGTGCTCGAGCGCTTGGGCCAGGTCGCCGAGGAGAGCTCGAACCCCTGGAACAACGCCGGCACCGGCCACGCCGCCCTGTGCGAGCTGAACTACATGCCCGAGCAGGCCGACGGAACCGTCGACCCGGCCAAGGCCATCAGCATCAACGAGCAGTTCCAGGTCAGCCGCCAGCTCTGGGCGCACCTGGTCACCACCGGCGCGCTGCCCGACCCGTCGAAGTTCATCAACCCGACCCCGCACATGACGTTCGTGCGCGGCGCCGAGAACGTCGAGTACCTCCGCCGACGCTACGAGGTGCTGAAGGACGAGCCGCTCTTCGCCGGCATCGAGTTCACCGACGACATCGACGTCATCGCCGAGTGGGCGCCGCTGCTCGCCAAGAAGCGCAACCGCCGGCAGAAGGTCGCCGCGACCCGCATCGCCTCGGGCACCGACGTCGACTTCGGCGAGCTGACCAAGCTGCTCTTCGGCTACGTCGAGACGCACGGCGCCCGGGTGCGCACGAACCACGAGGTCACCGGCATCCGTCGCCGCAAGGACGGCGGCTGGCGGCTCAAGGTGCGTCACACGGTCGGCAACACCCCGAGCACCATCAACGCGAAGTTCGTCTTCGTCGGCGCGGGCGGCGGCGCGCTGCCCCTGCTGCAGCGGTCGGGCATCCCCGAGATCCGCGGCTACGGCGGCTTCCCGATCTCGGGCCAGTTCCTGCGCACGCGCAACCCGAAGATCGTCGCCCAGCACCACGCGAAGGTGTACGGCAAGGCCGCCGTCGGCGCACCGCCGATGTCGGTGCCGCACCTCGACACGCGCGTGGTCGACGGCGAGGCATCCGTCATGTTCGGCCCCTATGCCGGGTTCACGCCCAAGTTCCTGAAGCGCTCGACCTGGTTCGACCTGCCGTTCTCGGTGCGCTGGCACAACCTCGGCACGATGCTGCAGGTCGCGTTCCGCAACTTCGACCTCGTGAAGTACCTGGTCGGCGAGCTGCTGGCGAACCGCGAGGCGAAGATGGACGCGCTGCGCGTGTTCATGCCGACGGCGAAGACGGGCGACTGGGAGCTCATCACGGCCGGCCAGCGCGTGCAGGTCATGAAGCACGATCCCGAGAAGGGCGGCGTGCTGCAGTTCGGCACCGAGGTCATCACGGGCGGCGACGGCACGATCGCGGGGCTGCTGGGCGCCTCGCCGGGTGCCTCGACCGCGGCGCCGATCATGTTCGACGTGCTGAAGCGCTGCTTCCCCGACCTCTGGGACGCGTGGGAGCCCCGCATCCTCGTCATGGTGCCGAGCTTCGGCAGCCGCCTGTCGGACGACCCGAAGAAGGCGGCCACCTCGCTCGCGCGCACCGCGAAGGCGCTGAAGCTGCCCGCGTAGCGCGGCGCGCCGCACTGGCGCATCGTTCGAACATGTGTTCGAATGTCGGCATGCGGTGGAACGGGCAGGAACTGGGCGTCGACGACGCGTCCGCCCTGCCCGGCCTCGGCCGGCTCGACGGACTCGTCCGCACGGTGCAGACGCCCGAGTTCCAGGGCATCACCTTCCACGAGGTGCTCGCGAGGTCGGCCCTGAACCAGGTGCCGGGGCCGAGCCGCATGCCGTTCGGCTGGACCATCAACCCCTACCGCGGCTGCAGCCATGCATGCAATTACTGCTTCGCCCGGCCGACGCACGAGTACCTCGACCTCGATGGCGGGGACGACTTCGACCGTCAGATCGTGGTCAAGGTCAACGTCGGCGACGTGCTGCGCCGGGAGCTCGGGCGCGCGGGGTGGCAGCGGCATCCGGTCGCCCTCGGCACCAACACCGACCCGTACCAGCGTGCGGAGGGCCGCTACGCGCTCATGCCGCGCATCATCGACGAGCTCGCCGCGAGCCGCACGCCGTTCAGCGTGCTCACCAAGGGCACGCTGCTGCGGCGCGACCTCGACCGGCTGGCGGATGCCTCGCGGCACGTGCCCGTCGACCTCGCCATGTCCATCGCCATCTACGACGACGAACTGCAGCAGTCGGTCGAGCACGGCACGCCGAGCGCCCCCGCGCGGCTCGCGACCGTGCGCGCCGTGCGCGAGGCGGGCCTCGACTGCGGCGTGTTCCTGATGCCGATCCTGCCGTACCTCACCGACACCCGTGCGCACCTCGACGAGGCGCTGCGGCGCATCCGCGAGGCGGGGGCCACGAGCGTCCTCCACACGGCGCTGCGCCTGAAGCCGGGCGTGAAGGAGTGGTACCTGCAGTGGCTCGGCCGGGAGCATCCCGAGCTGCTGCCGAAGTACCGGGCGATGTACCCGGGGCGCGCGGCCGACGCCCCGAAGGAGTACCGCCGATGGCTGGCGGCACGCATCCGGCCGCTCGTGCGGGCCCATGGCCTCGCCGCGGGGGAGGAGAGCCCGGTCACCGGGGGCCCGGCGCATAGTACCCCCGAGCGCACCCTGTGGGAACCCGATGTGCCTTCGGGTTCACTTCCGCCTACGCTGTTCTGAACCCACCCGAAGCGGGCGGATGCTCCCCCAGGGCGCCGACCGCACCCCGAACCCGACCGGAACCGAATGCCCCCTCGCGTCCCGGCGGCCGAACCCGTGTTCGCGCGCGCCGTCAGCTCGGCCTCGCTCGCCGCCTCCGCCGCGTGCGTGGCGGCCATCACCGTCATCGCGGTGCTGTCGGTCGTGTTCCGATCGGGCGAGTGGGCGCTCGTCGCCGTCGCAGCCGTCGGGTGGTTCCTCGGTCTCGGCGTCGCGGTCGCCCTCGTGGCCCTCCGGCCGAGCGCGCTGCACCGCGTCGTCCTGCTGGTCGTCGGGACCACGGTCGTGTACGCCGCCACCGACGCGGTCATGACCCTCGACGCCGCGATGGCCGACACGAACACGCTCCGGACGGCACTGCCGGGAACGGCCATGCTGCTCGCCGTCGGTGCGACCCGGCGCTCGATCGCGTCGATCGCCTGGACGACCGCCGGCTACCTCGCCACCGGCGGCGCGACGCTCGTCGCAGCCCACCTCGGCGGATTCGCCTTCCACGTGAACGTCGGGACCACCGCCGTCTTCGTGCTCGTCGTCGCGCTCCGGCTCGTCCAGCGCGTCGCGGCACGCCGACGGCCCGAGGGGGCGGTGCTCCGGCGCGAGCGCGCGGAGCAGGCGCTGACGCGGGTGTACGAGCGGTCGCAGGCACGCCTCGCCGCGATCGCCGCGGCCACGCCGGGCCGGCTTCCCCGCACCGCCCGTGCGCGCATCGCCGAGGACGCCGCACTGCTCGTGCGCACGGACGCCGCACCGAGCGCTGCCGCCGCCGACCCGGCAGGCGGGCGAGTCGCCTGGTGGGCGCTGTGCGGGGGAGGCGTCGTCGCGCTGGTCGTGGCGACGACGACCATCATCGGGCACCGCGACGAGATGCGGCTCCCGGGCGCCGCGGCACTCGCCGCGGTCCTCCTCGCCGCCGCCTGGACGGTCGCGATCGAGTCCGCGGCGCGGCGGCGCTCGCCGATGCCCGGCGACCGCTACGGCCTCGCCGTCGCGCTCGCGATCGCGGCGGCCCTCGCCGAGAACGTGAGCACCCAGGGTGCGAACACGCTGCTCTACGACGACTTCGGCCCGGCGCTGGCCGCACTGCTGATCGTGCTGCTCGCCCCGTTCGCCAGCTGGCGCACGGCCGCGGCCGTCGGGGCCGCGGCGGTGATCGCCACCGGGGCCATCGCCGCCGGCGCAGCGGCCTTCGTGCCGATCGCGGCTCCCGTGCTCACGTTCGCGGTCGTGTCCGCGACGCCGGTCGCAGTCGCCGTCTCCGCCGCCGTCGGCTTCTCGGCCACGTTCGCGCACTTCGTCACCCGTCGTGATCGCACGACCGTCGCCACCGAGTTCGCGCGTCGTCGCGCCGCCCATGCCGACCGTCCCGTCGCGGTGGCGGCACCCGGTGCGGGGCACGACGGCGCCGCGGCGGAGTGCGTCGATCGCATCGAGCTGCTCGACGCCGAGGTGCTGCCGTTCCTGCGCGCCGTCGCGACGTCCGGCCGCCTGCGGTCGGAGGACATCGCGATCGCGCGCCGGCTGGGTGCGCGCCTGCGCGTGGCATCCGCCTGCCGCACCGACGCGACCTGGCTCGACGACCTCGCGCGGCTCGAGTCCGGACACGCGATCCGGGTCCGGGTCGATGACCCCGCGGGAATCGCCGACCGGCTCGACGCGACGCAGCGGGACTGCCTGGCCTCGCTCATCGAGGCGGTGGCACGCCAGTCGCGGCGCGGATCGGTCGAGGTCCGCCTCGACGCACCCGAGCCCGGTGAGTGGAAGCTCGCCGTGCAGGCGCCGCCGCCCGCCGCGGGTGCGGCCCCCCGCCTGCTCGACACCATGGTGCAGGCGCTGCGGGCCGTGTTCGATCGTGCCGCCCTCATCTCCGATCCGGATGCCGTGCGCGTCGTGCTGCGTCACCGCGACCCGCCCCAGCGGCCCACGGCCCCGGCCCCGCGATCCGACACGGATGCATCGGCATTGGCGCCCGTCGCGGCGCAACTGCGATAATCGGCGGACGCGGTCGCCGATCCGGCGGCGACCCACCGATGCCGTAGGCCGCAGCTGCACGCGACGTACGGCCCACCCGAGAAGGCTGCCCCATGTCCATCGGCGTACCGCGCGAACAGGTCGCGGAGGTCTTCGGGCGGTCGCTGACGGTCAGCATGCTGTGGGGCGCCTGGGCGGCGATCGCGATGGCGTTCTCGCTCTCGGCAGCGACGGCGCTGGTCGAGGGCACGTCGGCCGCCTGGATCGGATTCGCCCTCGTGACCACGACGACGCTGACGCTGGCGGCGGTGTCGTGGCGTCCCTCGGTCTGGGCGAGCCTGCTCCACCTCCTGGCCGGCGCCGGCGCCACCTACGGCATCGCGGTGCTGGTGCTCGTCGAGTACCCGGTCGAGGGATTCGCGAGGACCGCGCTCGTCGCCGTGCCGTGGATCGTGATCGTCCTCACGGCGTCGCCGCGTCCGCGCTCGTCCGTCGCGATCTGGTGGGCGACCGCCGGGTACGCGGCCGGCTCCGTCGCGATCATCGTCGCGCTGGGGGTCGTCGACCTCCCCTGGGAACTGAACGTCCCCGCCACGGTGGCGTTCGTCCTCGTCTTCGTCGTGCGCGCCTACGACGCGTGGAACCTCCGATCCGGTCGACGCGAGGCGGCCGGCCTGCACCGTGCACAGCGCCGGGTGCGCGAGATCGAGATCCGTCGCGAGTTCGAGGAGCGTGCGACTGCGCGACTGCACGACACCGCCCTGAACCACCTGCTCGCGATCGGAGGGCGCGGCTCGGGCCCGCTCGACCACGCACTGCGCGCGGCGATCCTGCACGACCTCGACCTGATCGTGGGGCGCGACTGGAGCGAGGAGAGCCGTGCCGAGGACCCCTCGGTGCTCGAGTCCGCGGTGTCGGTCGCGCGTCGACGGGGACTCGAGGTGCGCGTCTCGGGCACGCCCGAGGTGCTCGAGCGGCTGGACCCGGAGGTCACGGCGGCGCTCCGCGACGCCGTCACCCAGTGCCTCGTGAACGTCGCCGACCACTCCGGAGCCGACCGGGCCGAGGTCTCGGTCGCGACCGACGGGGACGAGCTGACCGTGGCGGTCGTCGACGACGGGGCCGGCTTCGACCCGGGATCCGTCCCGCCGGACCGCCTCGGACTGCGCACCTCGGTGCGCGGCAGGATCGAGCAGGTCGGCGGCGAGGTGCGCCTCTGGTCGACTCCCGGCGTCGGGACGACGGTCCTGCTCGCCGTGCCCGAGGCGGACGCGTGACGGGCGAGCGGCTGCGCCTCACGCAGCAGGCGGTCGACCCCGTCGCATCGGTCGCGACGTGGCTGCTCGCCGTCCTGCACGGCATGCTCGCGGCCGCGGGCATGATCGCCGTCATGGTGATGCACGCCGACGAGGTCGTCGCGCCCGTGCTCGGCACGATGGCGATCGGGTTCGCCGTGGCCGCGGCCGCCGCCGTCGCCGTCTGGACGTCGCCGCGCCTGGCGCCGATGACGAACGAGCGACTGTGGGTCGTCACCGCCCTCGCCCTCGGCGCCGCCATCTCGGAGAGCGCCAGCACCGCCGGCGCGAACTCCCTCCTCTCCGACGACGTGGGCCCGATCGTGGTCGGGCTCATGCTCGTCGCGCTGGCGCCGTACTGCACCTGGCAGTCGCTCCTCACGGCGTGCGGCGTGTCCGCCGGCATCCTCGGGATCCTGACGATCGAGACGGCGCAGTACTCGCTCGTCGATGCGCCCGCCGTGTCGTTCGTCGCGGTCGCCGCGTTCCCGGTGCTCGTGCTCGGCGCCGCCGCCGCGGGGTACTCGCGCACGGTCGTGCGCGAGGTGCTCGCATTCGACCGGGCGGCCGCGGTCGCCGTGCTGGCCCGGGACCGGGAGCTTCGCGCGGGCATCGCACGATCGGTCCAGCAGAACCGCGTGACGCTGCTCGGCCGGGACGTGCTGCCGCTGCTGGCCGACGTGACGCGCACCGGCACGGTCGCGCCCGCGCAGGCCGACCGGGCGCGCGAGCTCGCGCACCAGTTGCGGATCGCGCTCGTCGCCGGGGCGGACGCCACCTGGCTCGACGACCTCGTGCGGTTCGAGCAGGGCCGGGGTGCGACCCGCATCACGCTCGACGACCCGCACGGCGCGGCGGGCCGACTGCCCGAGGCGCAGCGCGCGACCGTCGCCGCCGTCGTCTCCTGGGTCTGCGGTGGGCGCGTGACGAGCGAGGCGCTCGAGATCCGGGTGCACGACGAGGCGCCCGGGTGCCTCATCACGCTGACCGCCACCGGGGTGCCCGTCCGCACCGGCGTGCGGGCCGAGGTCGAGAACTTCGTCGGGGTGGTCCGGATGAGCTTCGCGCACGCCGCGCTCCGCGTCGGGGACGACTCCATCCACGTGGAGCTCGCACATGCGGGCTGATCACCCCGCCGACCGCGGCGCGCACCGCAGCACCCTGGCCGTGCTGGACGACCACCAGGTCGTGCTCGACGGCCTCGTCTCCTGGGTGGAGGCCAACGCCCCCGACCTCGTCGTCGCGGTGCGTGCGACCACGTGGCTGGAGCTCGTGCGGTCACCGCGATTCCCGGTCGAGCTGGTGCTCATGGACTACCAGCTCGCCGAGCCCGTGTCGATCGAGTCGCGCGTGCGGACCTGCCGTGCGGCGGGAGCAGCGGTCGTGGTCGTCAGCGCCCTCGACTCGCGCGAGGCGCGCACCCGTGCGATCGACGCGGGCGCGGCGGCCTTCATCCCGAAGTCGCAGCCCGGCACGCGCGTGCTCGCGGTCGTCCGCCGGGTGCTCGCACGCCTGTCGTCCGGGGCGGTCGGCACGGCCGACCGGGACCGCGTGACCGAGGACGGCGTCGTCACCTACGCGCACTGGATGGGCGTGTCCGAGGTGGAGGCCGCGTCGGCCCTCGAGGCATCCGGTGCGCCCGCACCTTCGCTCAGCGCAGCCGAGCTCACCGCGCTCCGACTGTACGTCGGCGGACGGACCACCGCCGACGTCGCCGACGAGATGGGCGTCAGCTATGAGACCGTGAAGACGTACCTGCGGCGAGTGCGCGAGAAGTACGCGCGCCTGGGCCGCTCCGCGAGTCGCAAGGGCGACCTCACCCGCCGTGCGGCGGAGGACGGATTCCTCGAGTAGATGGCGAAGCTCTACTTCCGATACGGCGCGATGAACTCGGGCAAGAGCACCGCGCTCCTGCAGGCGGCGTTCAACTACGAGGAGCGCGGACAGCGCGTGCTGCTCGCCAAGCCCGCCGTGGACACCAAGGGCGCCGAGCACATCGTGTCCCGGCTCGGCGTCACGCGCGAGGTCGACTTCGTGTTCGCACCGGGCGACGACGCGCTCGCCGCGTTCCGGCGGCATCGCGCGGCGGTCGTCGCCGCCGACGGGCAGGACGTCAGCTGCCTCCTGGTCGACGAGGCCCAGTTCCTCTCGCCGCGCCAGGTGAACGACCTCCTCCGGGTCGCGCTCGTCGAGGGCGTCCCCGTCCTGGCGTACGGCATCCGCACCGACTTCCAGACGACGGCGTTCCCGGGCAGTCGACGGCTGCTCGAGGTGGCCCACAGCCTCGAGGAGCTGAAGACCATCTGCCGGTGCGGTCGCAAGGCGATCTTCAACGGACGACTGGTCGACGGGCGCTACGTGTTCGACGGGGACCAGGTCGCCATCGACGGCGTCGAGGTGACGTACGAGTCGCTCTGCGGCGCCTGCTACCTGCAGGAGTCCGGCGGGGCGCTCGACGGTTCCTGACGCTCACCGCGCGCGGTCGTCGCGGCCGGACGTCCCCCGGGCCTCCGGCGGCTGGAGCGCGGCGACGAGCTCGTCCCGGGCGTGCAGGTACTGCCGGGTGGCCAGGTAGTCGTTGTGCTTCGCCACGCCCCAGATGTAGCGGTCCGGTGCGCTCTCCGTGGCGCCCAGGTCGATCGGGTTGCCGGCCGCGTTGTAGCTGAAGGCGGGGAAGCCCAGGTAGTCCGTCCGCCGCCACAGGCTCCGCCAGCGCGGGGGAGTGGCGGGGTCGCCGTCGTACCCGAGCACGCTCGCCAGCGTCTCGTCGGCCCGGTCGGCCGCGAACGGATCGACCCCGCGGCGGCGCCGGTCCGGGAAGACCTCCGGCCACTCCAGCCGCACCTGCGACCACCAGGGGTCCGCCTTGCGCAGCGAGGGTGCGCGGCACCCGGGGACGCCGAGCACCTGGTGCCCGAGCACGGAGGGGAAGAACCGGCTGAAGTAGGCCCGCAGCTGCGTGCCGTACGAGAGCAGCCCGACCCGGTCGGCCGCGCACGCCGCGTCGTCGCCGCGCACGAGGTGCGGCAGCGACCGCGTCGTGCGCTCGTTGGAGAGCGCGAGCACCGATGCCGCGGCGATCACCGTTCCCATCGAGTGCGCCGAGATGACCACGCCCGTCGGAGCCAGCTCCGGACGCCGCAGCCACGTGCAGGTGCGGGCGGTGAGCTCCGGCACGGCGCGCTCGCCGTAGCAGGGCGGTGCGAACGGATGTCCCGCCCTCGGGAAGAAGCACATGATGTCCCAGAGCAGCGCGAGGGGGCGCTCGGTGTGGGACGCGGCACGCGCGGCGACCGCGCCGACCGCGGCGATCGCGACCGCGGCCAGGATCGCCACCGCGGCGTCTCGGATCCCGACCCGGACGTGGTCGGCGGGCACGACGCTCCGGAGCAGCTCGAATCCGAGGCTCGAGGTGAGCGGCAGGAACCCGACGGCCGCGAGCGCCGCGACGAGTCCGAGCACCCCCTCGCCACGATGCACGATGGTCGCCGACGTGCGGGCGCCGACGATGCGTCGCGCTCGGCCCACCACGGCGTCGCCGTCCTCGCGCGCCGCGTAGTCCGGAGCCGGGTCGGTGATGCCGAGGAGGTTCGCGTCCGAGGTCGCGTCCTCGACGTCGTCGTCCGCGAGGGGCGGCACGGTGAACTGCGTGCGCCGGGTCACCGCGCGCAGCGCGGAGACGCCGCCGACCACCAGCACGAGCACGGCGATGGCCGCGATGACCACGCTGTAGCGCTCGTACGCGTCGGGCGCGTCGAGCGGGGTCGCCCCGGGCGCCGGGGGCGTGCGCCAGATGAAGCGCGTCTCACCCGCATCGGTGGAGGTGCCGAGCCATGCGCTCACCCCGAGCACGAGCAGGCTCGAGATGACCATCGACGTGAGCAGCGCGAGCAGCATGCCGACTGCGGGGCCGGTCCCCGCCCAGGCGACGAACCGGGTGTCGGTTCGCCGACCGCGGCCCCAGACGACCAGGAAGAACCCGACGACGCAGGCGACCCCGGCGCCCAGCAGCGCCCAGTCGAGGCGGATGCCGGCGACGGCCACGTCCTCGGGCACGAGTTCGCTCGCCAGCAGGAGGAGCAGCGCTCCGGGCAGCAGCGTGAACGAGACCGCCCTCGGCACCCCGCGGACCCATCCGGCGCCCGCGTACGCGACGCCGAGCGCGACCACGGCGAGCGCGTTCGGCGTCGCGACCAGGCCCAGGAAGGGAGCGCCGTCCGGGCCCGTGCCGTCGCGCGTCGAGGTGGTGGCGAGCATGCCCGCGACGTAGGTCAGGTACGCGACGATCGCGACGGCGAGGATCAGCGTCGCCCACCTGCGGTTCGACGCGGCGCGCCGCGGGGTCCGCGGACTCGTCGCGAGCCAGACGAACACCGCCGAGGCGACGAGGATCACGCCGCCGACGAGGATCACGCTCGGGAAGAGCGGTCCCGAGGCGGTGACCGCCTCCCAGCAGATGCCGTCGCACGCGTCGGGATCGCCGTCGAGTGCCGCATCCCAGCCGAGGAGCAGGAGCACGAGGCCGATCGAGGCCGCGAAGTGGAGCTGCTCGCTGGTCGCGGTCACCCGGGCCATCGACCAGAATCCGCGGGTGGCGAGCAGCGGGCGGCGCCGGGCGTCCGACATGAACGTGCTGCTGAACTCCGCGACGTTCGACTCGTAGTTCACGCGCCCGCGGCGCGCGATGAGGTAGATCAGCGTCATCGCCGCGATCGGCGCCAGGCTGAAGAGGGCCGCGCGCGCGGTGCGGTCCAGGCCGAGCAGGCCGTCGAACAACGCGGGCAGCGCCGCGCACACGCGGTCCCCGCGGAAGCACTGCGCGGCGATGAGGTCGACCGCCACGGACATGAACGCGGTCACGTAGATCAGGGTCAGCGTGAGCGCGAAGATGCGGAGCGTCGCCGCGCCGCGTCCGGCCGTCCAGCCCTGGTGGTCCGCGCGGTCGGGGAGCGGGATGCGGCGCGTCCAGTAGGCGATGTTGGTGAGGCCGAACGGGAGCAGGAACAGCCAGCCCAGGTGCACGAAGACCCGGCCGACGACCGCGAGCGCCGTGCCGCCGGTGCGCGCGAGGCTGCCCCACGAGTACGCCTCGGTGGAGGCGATGCCGGTCGCCGGGTCGATCGTCTCGTTGTCGTCGTCCTTCCGGCTCCAGAAGGATCCGAGGTCGTCGCCGAGACGGCGGGTGATCTCCTCGGGCTCCGACTCCAGCATGACCGCGGGCGGTGCGTTCGCGATGCCGTGCACGCGGATCTCGAGCACGTGCGCCGGTCGTCCTGCGCCGGTCGCCGTCGCCGCACTGCCCGGCGTCGCGTCGTCGGTGGCCTCGTCCTGCATCCGGAACACCCCCCATCGCTCGGGCGGGCGCGCGTGGCGTCCGGGGCCAGTCTCGTGCGCGCCGGTGGTCGCTCGGAACCGTGCAGGCCCGGATCGGGGGCTCCGCGTGGGCGCGGAGGCGGGCACCGTGCGACGATGGCTCGCATGACCGGTCCCGACGTGCGCACGCGCACGTCGGCCGAGCGGTTCCGGCTCGGTCGCCGGATCGTCGGCGTCGACGCCGCGCGCGGACTCGCCCTGGTCGGCATGTTCGTCGCGCACCTGGCGCCCGACCCGCCCGAGGGCACGGTCGGCGCGGTCGCGCTGTCGCTCGCCGACGAGCGTCCCCGGCTGCTCTTCGCCCTCACCGCCGGCATCGGCCTGGGGCTGCTGACGGGCGGCGCCGTGCCGGCCGGGGCCGACCAGCGGGCGGAACTGCGTCGGCAGGTCGCCGTGCGCGCCGTGCTCCTGCTGCTGCTCGGCCTCGCGCTGGCCACGTTCCTCCGCCCGCTCGCCTCGGTCATCCTGGACGAGTACGGCATCGCCTTCCTGCTGCTCCTGCCGCTGCTCTTCCTGCCGCGAGGCGTGCTGCTCGGCATCGGCGCGGGCCTGCTCGCGCTCGCGCCGGGGGCCGCGGTCGCGCTCGCCGCGACCGACGCGGTCGGCGACGCCCGCGGCGGCGCCTGGCGGCTCGTCGTGGACTGGTTCGTCGCCGGTGCGTACCCGGTGCCGGTCTGGGTCGGGGTGATGCTCATCGGCGTCGCGATCGCGCGGGCCGACCTGCTGCGTCCGGCGACGGCGTCGGCGATGGCGCTCGCCGGGTCGGCGGCCGCCGTCACCTGCGTGCCCGCCGCGGCGTGGGTCCGCGACGTGGGGGCTCCGGCCGACGCGGCCGTCGCCGAGTCGCTCGCCGCGATCGGCAACGTGGGCGTCGGCCTGGTCGTCACGGCTGCGCTCGTCGGTGCCACGCAGTGGGGAGGGGAGCGGATGCGGCGCGCATCGCGGATCACGCTCGCGCCGTTCACGGCGATGGGCGCGATGCCGCTCACCGTCTACACCGCCCACATCGTCGTCGTCTCGCAGGCGATCCGGGTCGAGGACGGCGCCCTCGCCGACGATTCCTGGCCGCTGCTGGTGCTGACCGTCGCCGGATCGATGCTGTTCGCCCTCGCCTGGGGACGCTGGGTCGGGCGGGGGCCCCTGGAGGCGCTGTTCCGCCTGCTCAGCGGTCGCGATCGCACGGCCTGAGCGCGCGCGTGTGCGCCGCGCGTCCGCGTGGGAGAGAATTGAACCCGCTCTTGAGGAGGAACATGAGAATCTCGGTGATCGGCTGCGGCTACCTCGGCGCCGTGCACGCGTCCGCGATGGCGGAGCTCGGACACGACGTGATCGGCATCGACGTCGACGAGGGGAAGATCGCACGACTCGCCGCGGGCGATCCGCCGTTCTACGAGCCGGGCCTGCCCGAGATCCTGACCTCGGCGGCGCAGAGCGGACGCTTGCGGTTCAGCACCGACTTCTCGGAGGCTGCCGACGCCGACGTGCACTTCATCGCGGTCGGCACCCCGCAGACGGCGGGCGGCTATGCCGCGGACCTGACCTACGTGCACGCCGCGGTCGACAGCCTGATGCCCCACCTGAAGCCGGGTGCACTGGTGGCGGGCAAGAGCACGGTGCCGGTGGGCACCGCGGCCGAGCTCGCCGAGAAGCTCGCCGCAGGCAGCGAGGCGAGCCTGGCCTGGAACCCCGAGTTCCTCCGCGAGGGCTTCGCCGTCGAGGACACGATCCGGCCCGACCGGCTCGTCTACGGCGTCGCCGACCAGCGCGCGGCCGACCTGCTCGACGAGGTGTACGCGCAGGCGCTCGGCGCGGGGACGCCGAGGATCATCACGGACTACGCCACGGCGGAGCTCGTCAAGGTCTCCGCGAACGCGTTCCTGGCCACCAAGATCAGCTTCATCAACGCGATGGCCGAGATCGCCGAGTCGACGGGCGCCGACGTGACCGCGCTCGCGGATGCGATCGGGCACGACGCGCGGATCGGCCGACGATTCCTGAACGCCGGCGTGGGCTTCGGCGGCGGGTGCCTGCCGAAGGACATCCGCGCCTTCAGCGCGCGCGCCGAGGAGCTCGGCCGCGGCCAGTCGGTCGCATTCCTCAAGGAGGTCGACGCGATCAACCTGCGGCGCCGTCAGCGCGTCGTCGACCTGGCGGTGGGTGCGCTCGACGGGGAGATCCACCACTCCAAGATCGCCGTGCTGGGGGTGACCTTCAAGCCGGACTCGGACGACGTCCGCGACTCCCCGGCGCTCGACGTGGCCGTGCAGCTCAAGGGGCTCGGCGCCCGGGTCGTCGCGACCGACCCGCAGGGGATCGAGAACGCCCGGGCGCGGCACCCGCAGCTCGAGTACGCCGTGTCGACCGACGACGCGCTCCGTGATGCCGACCTCGTGGTGCTGGTCACCGAGTGGACCCAGTACCGCGAGCTGGACCCGGTCGCGGTCGCCGGGCTCGTGGCGACGCCGACGGTGATCGACGGGCGCAACGTGCTGTCGCCGGAGGCCTGGCGCGCCGCCGGGTTCGCCTACCACGGCATGGGTCGTCCCTGACCGGGCGCCGGGCGCCGTAACGATCCGGGCCCGATCACCCCAGAACGGGGGGCATTGTAGTGCGTGGCGCGCGCCCGCATGCCACGATTGCAGGACCCGCGTGTTCGAAAGGTCGAGCACGATCCTCGACCGACCATCCCCTGCGTCGGAGGCACGCACGCGGGTTCGGGCGGGAACGGGAGGAGCCGGCGCGTGACGACGACCAACCAGCGGTCTCGGGCGGCCAGCCGCCTCGAGCGCTGGCAGCGTGACTACGCGGCCCGCCTGTTCGCCACCGACCTCGTCGTCATCGTCGTGGCCGTCTTCGGCTCGCAGCTGCTGCGCTTCGGCGAGAACGCCGCGGCCCAGCGCGTGGCCGAGCAGGAGATCAGCTACACGCTGGTGTCGATCCTGCTCATCGTCGTGTGGATGGTCTCGCTGGACCTCTTCTCCACCCGCGACCACACCGTCATCGGCGCCGGCGCGGCCGAGTACCGACGCCTGGTCGACGCGACGATCCGCGTCTTCGGCGTCCTGGCGATCGTCGCCTACCTGCTCCAGTCGCAGCTCGGTCGCGGATACGTGCTGATCGCGTTGCCGGGCGGCGTGCTGCTGCTCATCGCCAGCCGGTGGTGCTGGCGCCAGTGGCTGGTGCGCCAGCGCGCACGGGGCGCGTACAGCCGCCGGGTGCTGCTCGTCGGCGAGCGCGCGAAGTCCGTCCACGTCGCCGAGCAGATGGGGCGGGCGCCGACCGGCGGCTTCCGCATCGTCGGGGCGGTGACCGACCACGGCTCGGTCGACCAGGACCTCGTCCGGGGCGTCCCGGTGCTGGGCGACTTCCCGCGCGTGCTGGAGGCGCTCGAGGAGGCGGACGCGGACACGGTCATCTACGCCGGTTCCGACCTCGTGCGACCCGATCAGCTGCGGGAACTCGGATGGGACCTCGAGGAGCGGGAGGTGAGCCTCGTCATGGCGCCCGCGCTGGTCGACGTCGCGGGGCCCCGCATCCACGCCACCCCGGTCGCGGGCCTGCCGCTCATCCACGTGGACTACCCGAGGTTCATCGGGCGCAAGTACGCGACCAAGCGGGTGTTCGACATCGCGGTCTCGTCCGTCGCGCTCCTGGTGCTGAGCCCGGTGTTCCTCGTGATCGCCCTGCTGGTGCGACGCGACAGCGCCGGGCCCGCGTTCTTCGCCCAGGAGCGGGTCGGCCTGAACGGCGGCACGTTCCACATGCTGAAGTTCCGCTCGATGGTCGTCGACGCCGAGGGCCAGCTCCCCGGCCTCCTCGACAAGTCCGACGGCAACGACGTCCTCTTCAAGCTGCGCGCCGACCCCCGGGTCACGCGCGTCGGCGCGGTGCTGCGCCGATACAGCCTCGACGAACTGCCGCAGCTGGTCAACGTGCTCCGCGGGGAGATGTCCCTGGTCGGGCCGCGCCCGCCGCTCCCGCGTGAGGTCGAGCGCTACGGTCGCGCGGCCGAACGGCGGCTGCTCGTCCGCCCGGGCATCACCGGGCTCTGGCAGGTCAGCGGCCGCTCCGACCTGTCGTGGTCGGACAGCCTGCGTCTCGACCTCTTCTACGTCGAGAACTGGTCGCTGACCGGCGACATCATCGTGCTCATGCGCACGGTGCGTGCGGTGGCGAGCTCCCGCGGCGCGTACTGACCCGCGAGTCCGGAAACACGCACCCCGAACAGGGGATCCGTTCTCGGTGGATACTCGGCTGTGAGGTCCCCCGTGCGGGATACGATTGCGCTCGTGTCACTGAATCTCGACGAGTCCGAGGTCGCTCCTCGCAAGCGCACCGGGCTGCGCGTCACGCTCATCACGCTCGGGGCGATCCTCGGCGTGATCGCGATCGGCATCGCCGTCGTCGCGATCTTCATCGGCACCATCGCGCGCACCTGGGACGAGGAGACCGCGAAGCTGCTCGAGGAGGACACCTTCCCCGAGGAGAGCCTCCGCCCGCCCGTGATCGAGGACGGCGACGCCGCCAACGCGGTCAACATCCTGCTGCTCGGATCGGACACGCGCGACGCCGTCGGCGACGACATCACCGACCTGCCCGGCGGCCAGCGCTCCGACACGATCATGGTCGTCAACATCTCGGGCGACCGCGAGCACGTCACCGTCATGTCGATCCTGCGCGACAGCTGGGTCGAGATCCCCGGCCACGGCACCGCGAAGATCAACGCGGCGCTCTCCTACGGCGGCGTCCCGCTGGCCGTGCAGGTCATCGAGGGCCTCATCGACGCGCGCATCGACCAGGTCGCCATCGTCGACGCCGAGAGCTTCAAGGGCCTCACCGACGCGCTCGGCGGGGTCGACCTCAACAACCCGATCGCGTTCCAGAGCACCCACATCGACCACTTCTTCCCGCAGGGGATGCAGCACCTCGACGGCGAGCTCGCGATGGCCTATGCCCGGGAGCGCAAGGCGTACGCCGACGGCGACTACCAGCGCGTGCGCAACCAGCAGCTGTTCATCAGTTCCGTGATGGACACGGCACTGAGCGCCGACACCGCACTGAACCCCGGTCGCGTCGCCGACATCGTGAGCGCCGTCTCGCCGTTCATCACGGTGAGTGAGGGGCTGAACGCCGCGTACGTGGGCGGGCTCGCGCTCGAGATGACCTCGATCCGCAAGGACGACATCACGTTCTTCACGATGCCCACGTCGGGCATCGGGGTCTCCGCCGACGGGCAGTCGATCGTGATCGTCGACGAGTCGCGCATCCCCGAGATGCAGGAGGCGTGGGCCGAGGACGAGGTGAACGAGTTCGCGAACCTCGTGAAGTCCGGCGGCTGATCGGGCCGTCGCTCAGGCGCCCGTGACGCGTGCCGCCGTCGCGCGCCGTGCCTCCCGGTGGTCGAGGGCCATGGCCAGCACGCAGCCGAGCAGCACCCCGATGGTGTTCGAGATCACGTCGCGCAGGTCCGCAGTGCGCTCGGGGAGGAACCGTTCCTGCAGCGCCTCCGCCGTGATGCTGAGCGAGGTGCCGACCGCGAGCGTGAGTGCGGCGCGCGCCCACCGCGCTCGTCGCACCCCGGGGACCCGGCCGGTGAACGCGTAGCCGAACAGTCCGAGCGGCAGGAACAGCAGCACGTTCGACGTGAACTCGATGAGGATGTACGTGTAGCGCGAGGCGATGCCGATGCTGCCCATCGCGTCGAGCACGAGCACGAAGCGCGTGCCCCGCTCGCCGTCGATCGGGTACGGATAGCCGAGCGTCAGGCCGAGCAGTGCGAAGTAGGCCACGACCAGCACGGCCGTGAGCCACGGGCGCCGGCGGAACCATCCCACCCGCACAGCCTAGGTGGCGACGACGGATCCGGGAAGCGCCCGGGGGCGCCGGCGGGGCGCACGTCGGCGGATGGCACGATGGGGGGATGGCACGACCCATCGAGGACTACGCACTGATCGGCGACTGCCACACCGCCGCCCTCCTCGCGAGCGACGGGAGCATCGACTGGCTCTGCCTGCCGAGGTTCGACTCGGCGTCGGTGTTCGGCGCGCTCCTCGGCGACGAGGAGCACGGCATGTGGCGTGTCGCGCCCGCAGGGGCGGCCACGTCGACCACCCGCGCGTACCGTGACGACACCTTCGCGGTGACCACCCGCTGGGAGACCGAACGCGGGGCGGTGGACGTGATCGACGTGATGCCGCGCGGCGACCGGCGCGCCGACGTCATCCGGCGCGTCCGGGGGGTGCGGGGCACGGTGGACATGGTCGAGGACCTGCGCATCCGGTTCGACTACGCCGCCGCGCTGCCGTGGATGCGGCAGGTGGGCACCGAGGAGCGACCGGCGCTCCTGGCGGTCGCCGGGCCGGACGCGATCATCGTGCGCGGACCGCAGCTGGTGGCATCCGACCACCGCCACCTGGCGCACTTCACGGTCGCCGAGGGCGAGACCGTCGACATCGTGCTCACCTGGTACCCCGCCTACCGTGAGCCGCCGCCCGCGATCGACGTCGACCGGCGGCTGGAGGAGGACCACGAGTGGTGGCGCGCCTGGGCGTCCGCGTGCATCGAACCGGGTGCCTACGACGACGCGGTGCATCGCTCGCTGCTCGTGCTGCGCGCGCTCACGCACGAGGACACCGGCGGCATCGTCGCGGCCGCGACGACCAGCCTGCCGGAGCGGTTCGGCGGCTCGCGCAACTGGGACTACCGGTACGTGTGGCTGCGCGACGCCGCGCTGACCCTCGAGTCGCTGTTGCTGCACGGCTACGACGAGGAGGCGCTCGAGTGGCGCAACTGGCTCCTGCGTGCGATCGCGGGGGACCCGGGCGACGTGCAGATCATGTACGGGCTCTCCGGAGAGCGGCGCCTCATGGAGTACACGCTGGACGTGCTGCCGGGCTACGACGGCGCGGCGCCGGTGCGGATCGGCAACGCGGCGTACGCGCAGGTCCAGACCGACGTGTTCGGGGAGGTGCTGGTCGCGCTCGACCGCGCCCGTGCGGCGGGCGTGGGGGAGGACCGATCGTCCTGGTCGCTCCAGGTGGCCCTGCTGGGCTTCGTCGCGCGCACGTGGCGGCAGGCCGACCGGGGCATCTGGGAGATCCGGGGGGCCGAGCGGCACTTCACCCACTCGCGCGTCATGGTCTGGGCGGCGTTCGACCGGGGTATCCGCGGGGCCGAGCGGTACGGGCTCGACGCCCCGGTCGAGGAGTGGCGTCGGATCCGCGCGGAGATCCGCGAGGAGGTCGAGCGCACCGGGTACCGAGCGGACCTCGGCTGGTTCGTCCAGCACGACGCGACCGACGAGGTGGACGCCTCGCTGCTGCAGCTGCCCCAGGTCGGATTCGTGCGCCCCGACGATCCCCGGATGCTCCGCACGGTCGCCCGCATCGAGGAGACGCTGCTGCACCACGGCCTGCCCCTGCGGTACCGCACCGGCTCCGGCGTCGACGGACTGGACGGCGAGGAGAACCCGTTCCTCGCGTGCGCGTTCTGGCTGGTGGAGCAGTACGCCAGGTCGGGGCGCGTCGAGGACGCCGTACGGCTCATGGACCGCTTGGTCGGGTTCGCGAACGACGTGGGGCTGCTGTCGGAGCAGTACGACCCGGTCGCGCGCCGGCACGCGGGCAACACCCCGCAGGCGCTGTCGCACCTGGCCCTCGTGCGCGCCGCCGACGCGATCGCGAAGTCGCGTGCGGGCGAGGACATGGACGATCGCTGACCCGTGGTCGCGGAGACGACGAGACCCCCTCCGCGGAGGGGGTCTCGTGCACCTGGTGGTCGGGGTGACAGGATTTGAACCTGCGACCTCTTCGTCCCGAACGAAGCGCGCTACCAAGCTGCGCCACACCCCGGTGGCCCGAAGGCCTCAACAAGGATAGCCGATAATCCGAGTGCTGCTGACCACCCGGCGACCGGCCCTGCTAGGGGGCCGGCACCAGCGTGAGCAGCGTCGCCTCGGGCGGGCACGCGAAGCGCACGGGTGCGGTGATGGCCGTTCCGAGGCCGGCCGACACGTTCAGGTACGCCGTGTGCAGCCCGTGGCCCCACAGGCTCAGCCCACGCGCCTGCGAGCGCGGGATGTCGCAGTTGGTCACCAGTGCCCCGTAGCCGGGCACGCGCACCTGGCCGCCGTGGGTGTGCCCGGCGAGGATGAGCTGGGCGCCGTGGTTCACGAAGGAGCCGAGCACGCGCCGGTACGGTGCGTGGGTGACCCCGATGGTGACGGTCGGGCGGTCGGGACCGCCTGCGTCGTCGTCAGACCACGAGTCGTCGCCCCACGGGTCGCCCTCGCGCAGCTCGTCGATCGCGGCGGTGATGAGGTCGAGCCGGTCGTAGCCCTTGTGCGCGTCGTCGACGCCGAAGAACTCCAGGTGCGTGCCGCGGAGCTGCATGGCTGCGGCCGCGTTGTCGAGGTCGATCCAGCCGAGCTCGTCGAAGAAGGCGTGCAGCGCGTCGATGTCGAGCCGTGCGGCGTTCGGCCCGCCGACCTTCGACGGCCCGGCGAAGTAGCGGAACGGGTTCTTCAGCGTCGGGCCGAAGTAGTCGTTCGAGCCGTTGACGAAGACGCCGGGGATGCCCGCGAAGGGCTCGAGCGCGCGCCGGACTCCCTCGAGTCCCCGCTCATGGCCGAGGTTGTCGCCGGTGTCGACGACCAGGTCGGGCTGCAGTTCGGCGAGGCTGCGCACCCACTCCTGCTTGTCGCGCTGCCAGGGCGCCATGTGCAGGTCGGAGAGGTGCAGCACGCGCAGCGGTTCCGCGCCGTCGGGGAGCACCGGCACGGTGACCTCGCGCAGCGTCCACCGCGTGCGCTCCACGAGGGAGCCCCACGCGAGGGCCGCGAGGCCGACCGCACCGACGAGCGTCAGTGCGGTCGAAGCCCCGCGGTGCCCGGCTCGAGTCACCCGCCGCCGCCGCTGTTGCCGTTGGTCCCGCCGCCGTCGCCGCCGCCGTCACCGGGGCCGGGGTCCACGAATCGGCCGATCACGATGGTGACGCGCGAGCCCTGTCGGGCGTTCTCGCCGGCGCCGGGGTCCTGCGAGATCACGACGCCGTCCTGGGTCGGATCGGTGACGTCCTCCTCGCGCACCCGCACGTTATAGCCGCTGAGCTGGTCACGCGCGGCCTGCTCGGTCATCCCGACGACGTTCGGCACGTTGGCGACCTTGCCGTTCGAGGTGTTCACGGTGATGACCGTGCCGCGGCCGGCCTGGCCCTCGGGGCTGATGCTCGAGACGGTGCCCTTCGGCTGGCTCGAGTCCTCCTCGCTGCCCTCCTGGTACACGAAGCCGGCCTCCTCGAGTGCGGTCTGCGCCGCCTCGGGGCTCAGCCCGATGACATCCGGAATGTCGACCAGCACCTGCTTGAAGTACTCGGGGTTCGCCTCGGGGAACGCGTCGCCGCCGTACTTCGCGTCGGCCACCGTCATGATGTCCTTCCACATGCGGTGACGCGCGGTCGCGGCGGGACCGGAGTCCCAGTAGATGTTGCGCAGCGCGACCTGCCTGCCGGGAGGAGCGGTGACGTGGCCGACCCAGACGGCGGTGGCGACCTTCGTGCTGGCGCCGTTCATCCAGGTGTCCTTGGAGTCGTCGGTCGTACCCGTCTTGCCGATGTGGGGCACGCCCGAGTACGTGTTCGACGCGACCGCGGTGCCGCCGCCGGCGAAGGTCTGCTGCATCGCGTACTGCATGGCTGCGGCGACGTCCTCGGTGACCGACTGGGTGCAGTCGGGCTCGGGGACGTAGACGTCGTCGCCGGCCGAGTCGCGCACCAGGTGGATCGGGTTCGGGGCGCAGGTGAGGCCGTTGTTGGCGATGCCCGCGTAGGCGGCCGCCATCGTGATCGGCGCGATCTCCTGCGTGCCCAGCACGTCCGAGGGGTTCATCTGGAGCGCGTTGCCGTCGGCGCGGTGGATGCCGAACGCCTGGGCGGTCTCCTTGATGCCGCAGAGGTCGAGCTGCTGCGCCATCGCGACGAAGCTGGTGTTGACCGACCACTTCACGGCGTCGACGGCGTTGGTCGCCACGCGACCGTCGTCGTTCTTCGGGTCGAACGAGCCGACGAAGTTGCCGTCGCACGTGTTCGTGAAGTTGGTGAACACCCGACGCTGGCCGTTGAACGACTCCAGCAGCGAGTGGCCCTCGTTCAGCCACTCTGCGAGGGTGAACACCTTGTACGTCGATCCGGGCTGGAACCCGCTCGAGCCGCCGTACGCGTAGTCGGTGTTGTAGTTCACCGCGGAGTACTGGGCGCCCTTCGCAAGCACGTCCGGATCGTTGGAGAAGGTCTTGTTCTGCGTCATCGCGAGCACGCGGCCGGTGCCCGGCTCGACGCTCACGGCGGTCGATCCGACGTCGAATCGCGCGTCCACCGACGGCACGTTCGCCTTCATCGTCGCCACGGAGGCCTTCTGGAGGTCCATGTCGATCGTGGTGTAGATGTCCAGGCCGCCCTTCTGGAGCAGCTGGAGGCCCTCGTTGACGTCCTCGGTCTCGGGGTCGTCGAGCTTGTTCTTGATCTCCCAGGTGACGTAGTCGCAGAAGTACCCGAGGTCGCCGGCCGACTGGCAGCCCGTGCTGGGCTCGGTGATCTTCGGTTCGACGGGCGTCGCGACCGCCTCGTCGTACTCCTCCTGGGTGATCTTCTTGTACTCGAGCATCTCGCCGAGAATGTAGTTGCGGCGCTCCATGTTGGCCGCATAGGGCACGGCCTCGCCGTCGGCGTTCACCGTGTCCTTGCCGTTGGTCTCGCTGTCGGGGTAGTCGAGGCGGAACTTCTCGGGGTTGTTGACGATCGCGATCAGGCTCGCCGCCTGTGCGAGCGAGAGGTCGGCCGCACTCTTGTCGAAGTAGTACTTCGACGCCGACTCGACACCGTACTGGCGCCCGCCGAAGTGCGCGATGTTGAGGTACCCGAGGAGGATGTCGTCCTTCGAGTTCTGCTTCTCCAGGGTGATCGCGTAGCGCATCTCCTTGAGCTTGCGCTCCGGGGTGGTCGCGGTCGCCTCGGCGTAGGCCGCCTGTTCCTCCTCGGCGGTGGTCGCCTCGGCGATGCCCTGCTGGATCAGCACGTTCTTCACGTACTGCTGCGTGATCGAGGAACCGCCCTGGACGTCGCGGTTCAGCACGTAGGTGCTGACGGCACCGCGAATGGTGCCCTGGAGGTCGACGCCGCCGTGCTCGTAGAACCGGGGGTCCTCACCCGAGATCGCGGCGTCCTTGATGTACTGGCTGATGTTGTCCCAGGAGACTTCCTCGCGGTTCTGGTCGAAGAACGAGGCGATCTCCTTCCAGTTGTCCCCATCCTTGGCGTAGATGGTGGACTTCTGCGACAGGTCGTCGATCTCGAGGTAGCCGGGGAGGTTCTCGAACATGCTGATGCTGCTGTTCGCGGCCATGCCGGTCACGGCGAGTGCGGGGGTCACCGTGGCGGTCACGAGCACACCGGCGAGGGCGCTCAGGCCGAGGATGCCGAGCAGGCCTCCGGCAGCCCCGCTCAGGGTACGTTTTTCGGCAGACATATAGTGGAGCCTAGCGCCGGAGGCTGGCAAACCGCTCCACCGGCGCCCGCCTCCGCCAGACCTGCGACGAAGGAGCCAGATGCCCGCCTGGGAGTACGTGACGACCCCCCTGCTGATCCACAACACGGCAGCGATCCTGAACAACTGGGGACGCGATGGATGGGAGCTCGTGCAGATCGTCTCCGGGCCCGAGGGCGGGCTCGTCGCCTACCTCAAGCGCCCCGTCGGCGGCGGCGACTCGCAGGCCGCGTCCGCCGGCGCCGCCGCAGCCGCCGAGGCCGCGAAGCAGTTCGAGGGCGAGCAGTGACCGGTTCGGTCGCCGCGCGCCTCGCCGAGCTCGGCCTCGAGCTCCCCGCCGTCGCCGCGCCGGTGGCCGCGTACGTGCCGGCCGTCGTGAGCGGCAACCTCGCGTTCACCTCGGGGCAGCTCCCGTTCGTCGCCGGTGCGCTGCCGGAGACCGGCAAGGTGGGCCTGGGCGAGGGCCTGGTCGACCCGGATGCCGCGAAGGGCTACGCCCGCACCTGCATCCTGAACGCGCTCGCCGCCGCCGAGTCCGTCATCGGCTCGCTCGACCGCGTGACGCGCGTCGTGAAGGTCACCGGCTTCGTGGCATCCGACCCGTCGTTCACCGGCCAGCCCGGCGTGATCAACGGCGCGTCCGAGCTGCTGGGCGAGGTCTTCGGCGATGCCGGCCGCCACGCGCGCTCGGCCGTCGGCGTGCCCGTGCTGCCGCTCGACTCGCCGGTCGAGGTCGAGCTCGTCGTCGAGTTCGCGTAGGCGACGACCGCGCCCCTCGGGAACGCGGACGACGACCGCGCCCCTCGGGAACGCGGGGGAGGGGCGGACGCCGGCGCGCGGCATCCGCCCCGCCGCGTCAGCGCACCTGCGCGCTGATGATCTCCATGATCGACGTGTCGGCGAGCGTGGTGGTGTCGCCCACCTCGCGGCCCTCGGCGAGGTCGCGCAGCAGGCGCCGCATGATCTTGCCCGAGCGCGTCTTCGGCAGCTCGTTGACGATGAACACCTGGCGCGGGCGGGCGATGGCCCCGATCTCCTTCGCGACGTGCGCACGCAGCTCCTGGCTGGTCGCGTCGGTGTCGCTCGCTGCCGAGACCTGGCGGTCCTTCAGGATCACGAAGGCCACCACGGCCTGGCCGGTGGTCTCGTCGGACGCGCCGACGACCGCGGCCTCGGCGGTCATGGGGTGCGCGACGAGCGACGACTCGATCTCGGCCGTGGAGAGCCGGTGGCCGGAGACGTTCATGACGTCGTCCACGCGGCCGAGCAGCCAGATGTCGCCGTCCTCGTCGCGGCGGGCGCCGTCGCCGGCGAAGTACTTGTCGCCGAACTTGTCCCAGTAGGTCTCCTGGAAGCGCTGCGGGTCGCCCCAGATGCCGCGGAGCATGCTCGGCCACGGCTCGGTGACGGTCAGCAGTCCGCCGTCGGTGCCGGAGACCGGCTCGCCCTCGTCGGTGAGGATGTCGATCGAGATGCCGGGCACGGGCACCTGCGCGCTGCCCGGCTTCAGGTCGGTGATGCCGGGCAGGGCGGAGATCATGATCGCGCCGGTCTCGGTCTGCCACCAGGTGTCGACCACCGGGATCGACCCGCCGCCGATGACGTGGCGGTACCAGATCCACGCCTCGGGGTTGATCGGCTCGCCCACCGAGCCGAGCACGCGCAGGGTGCGCAGGTTGAACGACTGGGGAATCTGCCGGCCGGCCTTCATGAAGGAGCGGATGGCCGTGGGCGCCGTGTAGAAGATGGTGACGCCGTACTTCTCGATGATCTCCCACCAGCGCCCGGGGTGCGGGGTGTCGGGGGTGCCCTCGTAGATGACCTGGGTCGCGCCGTTCGCGAGCGGACCGTAGACGACGTAGGAGTGACCGGTGATCCAGCCGACGTCGGCCGTGCACCAGTACACGTCGGTCTCGGGGTGGAGGTCGAACACGTTCCTGTGCGTGAAGGCCGCCTGCGTCAGGTAGCCGCCCGAGGTGTGCAGGATGCCCTTCGGCTTCCCGGTGGTGCCCGAGGTGTAGAGGATGAAGAGCGGATGCTCCGCGTTGAACGCGGGCGCCTCGTGCTCGTCGGACGCCTCGGCGGCGAGCTCGTGCCACCAGTGGTCGCGGCCCTCGACCCAGTCGACCTCGTTCTCGCCGCGTCGCACCACGAGCACGTGGCCGACGGAGCCGGCCGACTTGGCGACGGCCTCGTCGACGGTCGGCTTCAGCGGGAAGACCTTGCCCTTGCGGTAGCCACCGTCGGCGGTGATGACGACGGACGCCTCGGCGTCGTCGATGCGCGAGGCGAGGCTGTCGGCGCTGAACCCGCCGAACACGACGGAGTGGATCGCCCCGATGCGGGCGACCGCGAGCATCGCGACGACGGCCTCGGGGATGAGCGGCATGTAGACGGCCACGCGGTCGCCGGGCTTCACGCCCAGGCCGACGAGCACGTTGGCGGTGCGCTTGACGTCGGCGGTGAGCTCGGCGTACGTGATCGAGCGGCTGTCTCCGGGCTCGCCTTCGAAGTGGAGTGCGACGCGGTCGCCGTTGCCGGCCTCGACGTGACGGTCGAGGCAGTTGGCCGCGACGTTCAGTTCACCGTCGTCGAACCACTTGGCGAACGGCGGGTTCGACCAGTCGAGCGTGCGGGTGAACGGGGTGCTCCAGGTGAGCAGGGAGCGGGCCTGGTCGGCCCAGAAGGCGAGGCGGTCCGCGGACGCGGCCTCGGCGAGCTCGGTTCCGGCGACGGCCTGGGCTGCGAACTCGGGGCTCGGCCGGAATCGGCGGATCTCCTCGAGCGTGTGATCGATCTGGACGTTCATGTCGTACGGTCGCTCCTTCGCGAACGGGATCTTCGGTGGGTTTCGCCTGCCCGGTACGACCCTATCCCGCGGTCGGGCCGGGCGTGGAATCGGCGGTTTGTCCCCCGTTCGGTCCCGAATCGTGTCCCCCATCTGTGCCTCAGCCCAGAGAAATCTGCGCGTCCGCACAAATGAGGACAAAAGGTACTTGCGCATGGATCCCTGACCCCTAAACTGGGGCGTGCCTGAACGAGTTTTCCAGGCCTGCAGTGTGGTGATTCCCCCCAATCGCCCGCTGCCGAGGCGGCACCTGTTCCCCCCAATGGGTGCCGCCCCCTCCTTTTAAGCGGGGCGTCGCGACGAGGCGCCATCACCGCTCCCGCATGACCCACCCCGGCCCCGGCCGCCACGACGGCGCCGGGGTCGAATGCTTGTCGCACGGCGCGCACGGCCGCTAGGTTCGATCCACCGATCGTCCCATCAGCTGGTCCGAGGACCGCATCCCCGCGAGGAGTCCAGGCGCGCATGCCGTCCGCCCCCAGGCCGCACGCCGGCCCGTCCGTCGCCGTCGCCGCGACCGACGCGCTGGCGTCGCGCGTCCGCATCCTCGACGTCGATCGCTTCCGCGACGACCGCGGCACGCTGGTGCCGATCGACCTCGCTGCGCTCGCGTTCGACGTGACCCGCGTCTTCGTCGTCACCGCGCCCGCCGGCGCGGTGCGCGGCGGGCACGCGCACCGGCGCGTCCGCCAGATCCTCTTCCGCGCGGCCGGGGAGATCGAGCTGGAGGTGCGGTACGGACACGAGCGGGCCCGACTGGTGCTGGACGCGGAGCGGCCCGCGGTGCTCCTCGAGCGGGGGGTCTGGGCCCGTCAGGCCTCGCCGGGCGGCGCCACGACGCTCATCGTGCTCGCCGACGGGCCGTTCGACCCGGACGAGTACGAGTACGAGGCCGAGGATCCGAGCGCGGCATCCACGGATCCGCTGCCGTGACGCGCCGCAGGATCGCGATCCTCGGTGCGGGGATCATGGGCGGCGCGCTGGCCATCGAGCTCGCGCGGCGCGGCCAGGACGTCACCGTCCTCGATCGGGCCGAGGCGCCGATGTCCTCGGCCAGTCGCTGGAACGAGGGGAAGATCCACCTCGGCTACCTGTACGGCGCGGACCCGACGCTCGCGACGGCCCGGCACGTGCTGCCCGGCGGGCTGGCGTTCGGCCCACTCGTGCGCGACCTGGTCGGCACCGACCTCGACGGCCACGTGACCCGCGCCGACGACGTCTACCTGGTGCATCGCCACTCGGTGTGCGGGCCGGACGAACTGGGCGCGCGCTTCGCGGCGATCGACGAGCTGGTCCGGGCGCATCCCGACGCGGGCCGCTACCTGGTCGACGTCACGGCCGCGCGCTCGCGTGCGCTCGGTGCGGCCGAGCTCTCGGCGATCGCCGGGCCGGAGGTCGTCGCGGGGTTCCGCGTGCCGGAGCGTTCGGTCGAGACGCGCTGGCTCGCCGATCGCCTCGCCGCGGCCGTCGCGGCGGAGCCGGGCGTCACCGTGCACGGCGGGGTGGAGATCGTCGGCGCGGAGCCGGTCGGCGACGTCGACGGCCGCTGGCGGGTCCGCGCCGTCGCCGGCGCGGCATCCGTCGACCTCGGGCCCTTCGACGCGGTGGTGAACGCGCTCTGGGGCGGGCGGCTCCCGGTCGACGTCGCGGCGGGCGTCGCACCGGAGCCCCCGTGGACGCATCGCATCCGCCTGTCCGCCTTCGTGCGCACCCGGGGCGAGCACCAGACGCCGAGCGCCGTCGTGAGCATCGGGCCGTTCGGCGACGTCAAGAACTACGACGGGCGGAACTTCTACCTCTCCTGGTATCCCGTCGGCCTCGTCGCGCAGGGCGACGGGCTCGAGCTGGCGGAGCCCGCTCCGCCCACGGGGGGCGCGGCGGACGCGTTCGTCGCCCGCGTGCGCGCGGGGCTGGAACCGGTGCTGCCCGGCATCGGCGCCGTCTTCGACGACATCGAGGACGCGGTGGTCGCGGGCGGGCCCGTCTTCGCGCGGGGCGCGGGCGCGCTGGACGACCCCCGATCGGGCCTGCACCGTCGGGACCGCTTCGGCGTGGCCCGACGCGGTTCGTACCACTCGGTCGACACCGGGAAGTACTCCACGGCGCCCTGGCTCGCTCGTCGCCTGGCCATCGAGATCACCGAGCGCGACTGACGGACGGAGCCCCCATGGATGCAGGAACGCCGACCCCGCTGGTCACGGCGCTGGTCCCCACCTACAACGGGGCGCGCTTCATCCGGCGCACCCTGGACAGCCTGGCCGAGCAGACCTGGCCGAACCTCGAGATCCTCATCGGCGACGATCGCTCGACGGACGATACGCTCGAGGTGGTCCGCCGGTTCGCGGCGGGCCGCACGGACACCCGCATCGTCGAACGCGCGGAGAACCTGGGCTGGCTCCGCAACTCGAACGACCTCATGTCCCGGGCGCGCGGCGAGCTCATGTGCTTCGCCTTCCACGACGACGTCGTCGCACCGACCTACGTCGAGCGCCTCGCGGGGGCGCTCGCGACCGACCCGCAGGCGGTGCTCGCCTTCAGCGACATGACCGTCCACGAGCTGGACGGAGACGGCGTGCAGGTGGCCTTCACCGACCTCGACGGCGTCGATGGGGCGCTCGAGCGGGGCCGGGTCATGGTGCGCCGGTCCGGTGCCTGGTGGGTCCCCAACCGCGGGCTCTTCCGCACGTCGGCCTTCCATGCCGTCGGCGGCATCCGCCCGAACGCCCGCGGCGAGTACTCGGCCGACTGGACCTGGCTGCTCGGCCTCGCGCTCCGCGGCGCCTTCGTGCGGGTGCCGGAGGACCTCTGCACGAAGTACTACACGGCGGGCAGCCTGTCGAAGACGTGGCCGCACGACGCGGGACAGCTGCGCGCGCTGCGACGTTCGGGCATCGAGGAGATCCGCCGCAGCCCACTGCCGTGGCGCCAGCGGGCGGAGCTCGCGGGCTACCTCCGGCGCCGGGTGATCGGCCACCGGCTGCCCGGGCGGATCAAGCGGGCACTGCAGCGCGTCGGGTTCTGATCCGGGGTCGTCGGGGCGGCCATCGCGCGTCCTCCACACCGGGTGGTCGGGGGCAGGGCGGCCGGATGCCCCGGGGCCGCGCCCGCCCGAGACCCGCCGCCGCCTACCGTCGAGGCCATGCCAGCGAACCCGCACCACGTGCCCTACGTCGCCCGGCCCTCGTGGGCACCGGCGGCCGGTGCCGTGCCCGCGCCGGGGCCCGACGGCGCGCTCCTCGTGCGCGGCGCGCGGGCGGAGGAGGCGCACGATGCGGCCGAGGCGGTCGACCTCGCGGTGCTCGGGCCGCTCGCCGCGCACGCGGTCGACGCGACCGACCTGTTCGTCAACGGCGACCGCGGGCTCTGGGTCGACCGGGGCGACGGCGCGGTGCGCGAGGCGGCGTGGACGGCAGGGGAGTCGATGGTGCGGGCGCTGGCCGTCGCGCTCATCGCGCGCGGCGGCCGCCATGTCGACGAGGCGTCGCCTGCGGTGGACGCCCGGCTTCCCGGGGGCATCCGCGTGCACGCCGTACTGCCGCCCGTGTCGACGGCCGGAACGCTGCTCTCCGTGCGCATCCCGCGGCACCGCACGCCAGGGTTCGACGCGCTCGTCGCGGCCGGGCTCTGCGGTGCCGCCGTGGCGCAGCGCCTGCGCCGCGCCGTCGTCGCGCGCGAGAACCTGCTGGTCACGGGGGCTGCGGGCTCGGGCAAGACCACGCTGCTCGGCGCGCTCCTCTCGGAGGCGGCGCCCGCCGAGCGCATCGTCCTGATCGAAGACGTGGCGGAACTGCGCATCCGGCACCCGCACGTGGTGTCGTTGCAGGCCCGGCAGCCCAACCTGGAGGGCGCCGGGCGGGTGGGGCTCGACGCGCTGCTGCGGGAGGCGCTGCGCATGCGCCCCGACCGGCTCGTCGTCGGCGAGTGCCGCGGCGCCGAGCTGCGCGAACTGCTGTCCGCGCTCAACACCGGGCACGACGGCGGTGCCGGCACGCTCCACGCGAACGCGCTGGCCGACGTGCCGGCACGGCTGGAGGCGCTCGGGTCGACCGCCGGTATGGGGCCCGACGCCGTGGCCCGCCAGGCGGCCAGCGCGTTCGACCTCGTGGTGCATCTCGAGCGCACCGGCGCGACCCGTCGCATCCGCGAGGTGGGTCGCCCGCGACTGGAGGCCGGACGGCTCGTCCTCGCGCCCGATCCGGCGGGGTCCGGCGCATGATGCGGTGGCGCTCCGGCGCGCGGGCGAGGCGACGCGCGCGGCCCGGCGACGGGGCCGACCGGGTCGCGACGACCGTGCATCGGCTGGCCGTGCTGCTGGCGGCCGGGGTGGCGCCCGCGGCCGCGTGGCGGCACCTCGCCGAGGCCGGGCCGGCCGACCGCGGTGACGCCCGCATCGGCGACGGCGTCGCCGGCCCGCCCGTCGTGTCGGTCGCGGCCGACGCCGCCGCTCGCGGCGCTGACGTCGCCGGCGCGATCGTCGCGCACGTGGGCGCGGTCGGGGACCCCGGCGCCCTCGGCTGGCGGGCGGTCGCCGCGGGCTGGACGGTGGCCGAGCGGGCGGGGAGTCCCATCGCGGGCATGCTGCGCGACACGGCCGGGACGCTGCGCGACCTCGCGGCGCTGCAGCGGGACCTCGACGCGACGCTCGCCGGGCCGCGGGCGACGGCGCGCCTCGTTGCGCTGCTGCCCCCGGCGGGGGTGGGCCTCGGCATGGTGCTCGGCTTCGACCCCCTCGGCGTGCTGATCGGGTCGCCCCTCGGCGTCGCGGCGGGCGCCACGGGGGCGGGGCTCCTGCTCGCCGCCCGGGCCTGGTCGAGGGCGCTGGCCGATCGCGCGGCGCGCCCGGACCCGGCTCCGGGCCTGGCGATGGACCTGCTCGCGATCGCCCTCGCCGGCGGGGCGAGCGTCGCCCGCGCCCGCGCCAGCGTCGACGCGGCGCTCCGGGCCTGCCTGCCCGAGGTCCACGCGGGCCCGGAGGCCGACGACGCCGTCGAACTCAGCCGGCGCGCCGGCGTGCCGGTCGCCGAGCTGCTCCGAGCGGAGGCAGGGCAGGCGCGCCTGGCCGCGCGGGCGGCCGGCCAGGCGCGCGCCGCCGCCCTCGCCGTGCAGCTGATGGCGCCGCTGGCGCTCTGCACCCTGCCGGCGTTCGTGCTGCTCGGCGTCGTGCCGATGCTCGCGTCGGTCGTCGCGTCCACCCTCGCGGACCTGTCGTGACGGCCGCCGCACCCGCTGCTCGTGCCACCAGACCGGGCGAGTACCCGGACCAGAGAGAGGAGTACGCATGCACGACGAACCCACCGGCGGGGAGGACCTGCCCGCGCGGCGGCGCTGGATGCGCGCGGCGGCGCGCACGCGGCTGCGCCTGGCGCAGGAGCGCGGTGCCGCGACGGCCGAGTACGCGGTGGCGACCATGGCGGCGGTGGGCTTCGCCGGCCTGCTGGTCCTCATCCTGCGCGGCGACGAGGTGCGCGGCATCCTCACCGACCTGGTGCGCGATGCGCTCACCGTCGGCTGAGACCGGCCGTGCCGGCGACCGGGGGAGCGTGGCGGCGGAACTGGCCGCCGCGCTCCCCGCGGTCGCGCTCGTGCTGGCGGCCTGCCTCGGCGGCGTCGGCCTCGTCGCCCGCCAGGTCGTGCTGGCGGATGCGGCCGCCGGCGCCGCCCGCGCGCTGGCACGCGGCGAGGACGAGTCGCGAGCGCGTGGGCTCGTCGAGCGGGCGGCGCCGCGTGCGGCGGTCGGCGTGGAGCGGGACGGCGACTACGTGTGCGTCCGGCTGCGCGAGCGGGCGCCGTTCGCCGCGCTCCCGATCGATGTCACGGCACGATCGTGCGCGCTCGACGGCGGGTGGTGACGTGCGATCGGAACGCGGCGCCGGATCGGTGCTGGCGCTCGCCGTGGTCGGCGCGACCAGCGCGCTGGCGTCGGCCGTCCTCGCTGCCTGCGCCGTGCTGCCCGCCGGCCGCATGGCGGCGAACGCGGCCGACGCGGCGGCCCTCGCCGCAGCCGATGCGGCCGCCGGGGCGGTCGGCGGCCAGCCGTGCGCACGCGCCGCCGAGGCGGCGGCCCGGAACGGCGCGGTGCTCGAGGCGTGCGCGCTCGACGGCCTCATCGCCGAGACCGGCACGAGCGTCACCATCGCCGGGTTGCCCGTGGGCGCACGTTCCCGTGCCGGACCACCCGGTGGGGCGTCCGTGCCCTGACCCGACTCAGTTCAGTCGAAGACCGCTTCGATGTAGCGGTACGAGACCGACGACGGCCGGTTCGCGTGCTCGGCGTCGAACTCGACGCCCGAGCCGCGAGAATAGATGTAACGCTTGCCGCCCGACTCGGCCGGGATCTCCAGCCGTGGCTTCGGATCGCCCGAGTCGAGGAACGCGACCGTGATGGTCTTGCCCTCGAGCGGCCCGTCGGTCAGCTTCGCCGTGTACGTGCCTGCGGTTGACGTGTCCATATCGCCATTGTCCTCCCGCTGGCGGCGCTCGCAAGGGGTGGCTCCCGGTGTGTATGTGTATGGTGTGCGATGAACGGGAGGGGTGCTCCCGCGAAAGGAGTCCGGTGCCGGGCAAGAAACTGGTCATCGTCGAGTCGCCGACCAAGATGAAGTCCATCGCCAGCTATCTGGGCGAGGGCTACGAGGTGCTGTCCTCGGTCGGTCACATCCGCGACCTCGTCGAGCCGAAGAACCTCCCGCCGGAGCTCAAGAAGGGCTCGATGGGCAAGTTCTCCGTGGACGTGGAGAACGGGTTCGAGCCGTACTACGTCGTCTCCGACTCCAAGAAGAAGACGGTCGCCGAGCTCAAGCGCGCACTGAAGGGCGCGGACGAACTCCTGCTCGCCACCGATGAGGACCGCGAGGGCGAGGCCATCGCGTGGCACCTCCTGCAGGAACTGAAGCCGAAGGTGCCCGTGCGCCGCATGGTCTTCCACGAGATCACCAAGGACGCGATCCTCGCGGCCAAGGACCACACCCGCGAGCTCGACACCGCCCTCGTCGACGCGCAGGAGACGCGGCGCATCCTCGACCGCCTCTACGGGTACGAGGTCTCGCCCGTGCTCTGGCGCAAGGTCGGCCCCGGCCTCTCCGCGGGCCGCGTGCAGTCCGCCGCCACGCGCCTGGTGGTCGAGCGCGAGCGCGAGCGACTCGCGTTCGTCGCCGCGTCCTACTGGGACCTCACGGCCACCTTCGCCGAGTCGGATGCCGCGGACGCGACCGCGTTCGAGGCGCGCCTGGTGCGCCTCGACGGCAACCGCGTGGCCACCGGCCGCGACTTCGACGACGCCGGGCGGCTGAAGAACGACGCGGTCGTCCTCGACGAGGCATCCGCTCGTGCGCTGACCGCCGCGCTGCGCGCCGACGCCGTGCCGTCGACGGTCGCGAAGGTCGAGTCCAAGCCCTACTCCCGCAAGCCGGCCGCGCCGTTCACCACGTCGACGCTCCAGCAGGAGGCCGCCCGCAAGCTGCGGTTCTCGGCCCGCCAGACCATGTCGGTGGCCCAGTCGCTCTACGAGAACGGCTACATCACCTACATGCGCACCGACTCGCCGTCGCTGTCGAAGCAGGCGATCGACGCCGCGCGCGCCCAGGCCGTCTCGCTCTACGGCGCCGACTCGATCCCGGCGTCGCCGCGCATCTACAAGGGCAAGAGCAAGAACGCGCAGGAGGCGCACGAGGGCATCCGGCCGTCGGGCGACACCTTCCGCACCCCCGCGTCGCTCGCCTCGACCCTGCGGGGCAACGACTTCAAGCTGTACGAGCTGATCTGGAAGCGCACCGTCGCCTCGCAGATGGCCGACGCGAAGGGCAAGACGGCGACGCTCACGATCGCCGTCGGCCCGACCGCCTCCGACACGGCGGTGGCCGCGGATGCCCCCGCGCCGACGTCGCCCCGCCCCGAGCTGGCCGGCGCGACCGCCGAGTTCACGGCGAGCGGCACGGTCATCACGTTCCGCGGGTTCCTCGCCGCCTACGAGGAGGGCAAGGACGAGGAGCGCAACGCCGACGACAAGGCGGGCAACGCCAAGCTGCCGCCGCTCGAGGAGGGCCAGTCGATCACGCTGGCGAACCTCGAGTCGAAGGACCACGAGACCAGCCCGCCCCCGCGCTTCACCGAAGCGAGCCTCGTGAAGCGGCTCGAGGAACTCGGCATCGGCCGTCCCTCGACGTTCGCGTCGATCATCTCGACCATCGTCGACCGCGGCTACGTGACCCCGCGCGGGCAGGCGCTCGTGCCGAACTGGATCGCGTTCAGCGTCGTACGGCTGCTCGAGGAGCACTTCACCGACCTCGTGCAGTACGACTTCACCGCCGAGATGGAGGAGGACCTCGACCGCATCGCCGGCGGCGACGCCGACCGCGTCGACTGGCTCAAGGGCTTCTACTTCGGCACCGACGACTACCTGGGCCTCCGGCAGATCATCGACAACCTGGGCGACATCGACGCGCGCAGCATCAACTCGATCCCGATCTCCGACGACATCACGCTGCGCATCGGCCGCTACGGGCCGTACCTCGAGACCCCCGACCCCGAGGCCGGGCCGGATGCCCCGCCGCGGCGCGTGAACATACCCGCCGAGCTCGCGCCCGACGAACTCACCGAGGCCAAGGCCCGCGAACTCGTCGACGCGCCGGTGCAGGGCGACCTCGTGCTCGGCCTGAACCCGGAGAACGGCAAGCAGGTCGTCGCCAAGGACGGCCGCTTCGGCCCGTACGTCACCGAGCTCGAGCCCGAGCCCGAGCCCGAGCCGGAGGCGGCGCCCGGGGCGTCCGTCGACCCGAAGACCGGCGAGGTGCTCGAGGCGCCGAAGAAGAAGCCCGCGAAGAAGGCCGCCGCGCCGAAGCCGCGCACGGCGTCGCTGTTCAAGTCGATGGACCTGCAGTCGATCGACCTCGACACGGCGCTCCGGCTGCTGTCGCTGCCCCGCACCGTCGGCGACGACCCCGAGTCGGGCGAGCCGATCACCGCGCAGAACGGTCGCTACGGACCGTACCTGAAGAAGGGCACCGACACCCGCTCCCTGCCGAGCGAGGATGCCATCTTCGACATCGACCTCCCCGGGGCGCTCGAGCTGTACGCGCAGCCCAAGTACGGCGCGCGTCGCGCGTCGAGCTCGCTGAAGGAGTTCGACGCCGACCCCGTGAGCGGCAAGCCGATTCGCGTGAAGGACGGCCGCTTCGGCCCCTACGTCACCGACGGCACGACGAACGCGACCATCCCGCGCGGCGACACCGTCGAGGAGATCACGTTCGAGCGCGCCGCCGAGCTGCTGCAGATCAAGCGCGACAAGGGCCCGGCGAAGCCGCGCGCCGGCGCTGCGAAGAAGGCGCCGGCCAAGAAGGCGCCCGCGAAGAAGGCGCCCGCGAAGAAGTCGACGACGGCGAAGGCCACCACGGCGAAGCAGGCGACCGGTACCTCCACGTCGAGCGCGAAGCCGTCGACGACGACGCGGAAGGCGACCACCGCGAAGGCGTCGGGCTCGACCGACCCGGCCTCGTGAGCGGCTCCGCACCGGGCCTGTTCGTCACGCTCGAGGGCGGCGACGGCTCGGGCAAGTCGACGCAGGCGGAACTGCTCGCCGACTGGCTGCGCGCCTCCGGCCGCGAGGTCGTGCGCACGCGCGAGCCCGGCGGCACCGACGTGGGGCTCGAGATCCGCGAGCTCGTGCTGCACCACCGCGGCGACATCGCGCCACGGGCCGAGGCGCTCCTCTATGCCGCCGACCGTGCGCACCACGTCGCCACGCTCGTGCGCCCCGCCCTCGAGCGCGGCGCCGTCGTGCTGCAGGACCGCTACCTCGACTCCTCGGTCGCCTACCAGGGCGCCGGTCGCGTGCTCGATGCCGACGAGGTGCGGCGGCTCTCGCTCTGGGCGACAGACGCGCTCCTGCCCGACCTGACGATCCTGCTCGACCTCGACGAGACCGCGGCGCGGGCGCGCCTGGACGGCGCGCGCACGCGGTACGACCGGCTCGAGGCCGAGGGGGCGTCCTTCCACGCCAGGGTCCGCGCCGCCTACCTGGACCTGGCCGCGGCCGAGCCCGACCGGTTCCTGGTGCTGGATGCCACGCGACCGGTCGACGAGATCGCGGCCGAGGTGCGCGATGCCGTCGCCGCCCGTCTCGTCGGCGGCGACGGGTAGCGTGAACGCGTGAGCGTGTGGAGCGAGCTGACCGGGCAGGATGCGGCCATCGACGTGTTCCGGTCCGCGGCCGGTGCGGCGCCCGCCACCGCCGACGGCATGACGCATGCCTGGCTGATCACCGGGCCGCCGGGCTCCGGGCGCTCCAACCTCGCCCTCGCGTTCGCATCGGCACTGCTCTCCGGTGACGCCGACGGCGACCCGGGCGTCGTCGCCCAGGTGGACGCGCGCTCCCACCCCGACCTGCACGTCGTGGCGACGCAGGGCGTGATCATCTCGATCGACACCCTCCGCACCGTCGTCGAGCGCTCCCACTACTCGCCGTCGGTCGCCCCGTACCGCGTGGTCGTGATCGAGGACGCCGACCGCATGAGCGAGCGCTCCTCCAACGTGCTCCTCAAGGAGCTCGAGGAGCCGCCGCCGCGCACGGTCTGGATCCTCTGCGCGCCGAGCGAGGCCGACCTGCTGCCCACCATCCGCTCCCGGGTGCGCACCGTGCGCCTGCGGGTGCCGAGCATCGACGACGTGGCCGCGCTCCTCGTGCGCCGCGACGGCGTCGACCCCGCGCTCGCCGAGCGCTGCGCGCGGGAGGCGCAGAGCCACATCGGCATGGCGCTCCGCCTCGCGACGAGTGCCGAGGCGCGCGCCCGCCGCGAGGAGACCCTGCGCTCGGCACTCGGCATCCGCTCGACGCGCGACGCCGTGCTCGGCGCCGCCCGCATGCTCGAGATCGCGGGCGACGACGCGAAGGCCATCACCGCCGAGCGCGACGCCGAGGAGCGCGAGCACGCGCTGCGCTCGCTGGGCGTCGCACCGGGGCAGGCGGTGCCGGCCGCGCTGCGCTCCCAGATCCGGGCACTGGAGGAGGACCAGAAGCGCCGCGCCACCCGCAGCCTGCGCGATGGCATCGACCGCATCCTCGTCGACCTCTGCTCCCTGTACCGCGACGTCCTGCTGCTGCAGGTCGGTGCCGACGTCGACCTCGTGAACGTCGAGCTGCGATCCGAGCTCGAGGAGGCGGCCGCCGCGGCGAGCCCCGCGACCACGCTCGCGACCCTCGACGCGATCGCCGGGGCCCGCGAGCGCATCGACGGCAACGTCGCACCCGCGCTCGCGCTCGAGTCGATGCTCGTGTCGGCCGTGCGCGGTCGCTCCGGGGCGGTGCGGTGAGGGGCGCTCGCGCGACGGGCGCGGTCGCCCTCGCGGCATCCGTCGCCCTGCTGCTCTCCGGCTGCATCAGCTGGCCCCTCGGCACGGAGCGCGGCACCCCGGCGCCGGTGCCGGAGGACGTCCCCGCCGACCTCGCGGACTTCTATGCGCAGGAGCTCGAGTGGTCGCGCTGCTTCGACGGCATGCAGTGCGCCACCGCCGAGGCGCCGCTCGACTGGGACGACCCCGCCGCGGGCAGCATCGAGCTCTCGCTCGTGCGCCACACCGCGACGGGGGAGAAGATCGGCTCGCTGCTCGTGAACCCCGGCGGCCCCGGGGCGTCCGGCGTCGACTTCATCGCCGACACGCTCGACTACGCGGTCGGCGACGCCGTCCAGGCGGCCTACGACGTCGTCGGGTTCGACCCGCGCGGCGTCGGCCGCTCGACCGCCGTCGAGTGCCTCGACGCCGACGGCATGGACGACTACCTCTACGGCCTCGCCGATGCGGAGCGAGGCACCGACGCGTGGATCGCGGAGGCGCGCGATGCGCAGGAGGCGTTCTCGGCGGCCTGCGATGCGCGCAGCGGCGCGCTGCTCGGCGAGATCGACACGGGGTCCGCCGCCCGCGACCTCGACCTGCTCCGCGCGGTGCTGGGCGACGACGAGCTGTACTACCTCGGGTACTCGTACGGCAGCACCCTGGGCGTCACGTACGCGGGCCTGTACCCCGACCGCATCGGGCGCATGGTGCTCGACGCCGTGCTCGACCCGAAGACGACCGACTTCGAGATCACGAAGACCCAGGCGGTGGGCTTTGAGCGTGCCCTGCGCGCCTACCTCTCCTCCTGCCTGACCGGCGCCGACTGCCCGTTCGACGGCAGCGTGGACGACGCGGCCGCCACGGTGCGCGCGTTGCTCGATTCCGTCGACGCCAGCCCGCTGCGTGCCGCAGACGGGCGCTTCCTCGGCGCCGACACGCTGCTCACGGCGATCCTCTACCCGCTGTACGACGAGGGCTCCTGGCCGTTCCTCGACGCGATGTTCGAGCAGGTCATGTTCGGCGGCACCGAATTCGCCTTCCTCTCCGCCGACGCCTACCACGGCCGCGACGAGGACGGGAACTACGTCGACAACTCGAACGAGGCGTTCCACGCCATCGGCTGCGCCGACCACGCGGGCGACCCCGACGACGTCGACGGCATGCGCGAGCGCGCGGCCGAGCTCGAGGAGCTGGCACCGGTGTTCGGCACCTGGTTCTCGTACGGCGACCTGTCCTGCGCCGGGTGGCCGGTGCCGGCGGTGGACTCCACCGAGGTCGTCACGGCCGACGGGGCCGCCCCGATCCTCGTGGTCGGCACGACGAACGACCCCGCCACGCCCTACGAATGGGCCGTGGCGCTCGCCGAGCAGCTCGACAGCGGCGTGCTCGTCACCTACGAGGGCGAGGGCCACGCCGCGTACCCGTCGCGCGACCCGTGCATCGTGGCGGCGGTCGAGGGGTACCTCGTCGGCGGCGTCGTGCCGGCCGACGACACCCGCTGCTGACGCGGCCCGGCGTCGCATCCGACTGCAATCTTGCATCTGGTGCAATACTGGCGGCATGGCGCACGAACCCACCGAGCCCGGCCTCCGCGAGCGGAAGCGTCGCGCCACCCGGCGGGCGATCCAGCTAGCCGCCCTGCGCCTGGCGCGCGAGCGCGGCTTCGACCACGTCACGGTCGAGGAGATCAGCCGCGCCGCCGACATCTCGCCGCGCACGTTCTTCAACTACTTCCCGTCGAAGACGACCGCCCTCACCGGCGACCTGCCCACCCTGCCCGAGGAGGCGGCCGCCGTGTTCGCCGCAGGCGGCCCGACCGGTCGACTCGTCGACGACCTCGGCGCGCTCTTCGTCGCGGTGGTGGAGGAGCAGGCCGACGACCTGGACGTCGTCACCCTGCGGCGCGATGTCATGCAGGAGCATCCGGAGCTGTTCGAGAGCCAGTTCGCGGGGCTCATGGCGTTCGAGCACGGCCTCCGCGACCTCGTGGGTCGGCGCCTCGAGGTCACCGATCCGGAGCTCGCGGCCGACCGGGCGGCGCGCGACGATCGCACCATGCTCGTCGCCATGATGACCGTCGGCGTGATCTCCTACGCCTGGCGCAGCTGGGCCGAGCAACTCGACCCCGATCGCCCGCTGGAGACCCGCATGGGGGAGGCGTTCCGGCACGTGTACGAAGTGCTCGGCGAAACCCGCTAACATGGTCTCTCGTGCCCGTCGCGAATCGCGCCGGTCGCACGCCGCCTTAGCTCAGTCGGCAGAGCGATTCACTCGTAATGAATAGGTCGTGGGTTCGATTCCCACAGGCGGCTCCGCAACTCCCCCGGAATCATGCGGGTTTCAGGGTAACAGCAACCATAGCGGGTGCGGTTAGTACCCACAGCACTACCCACATAGGCGCGATTCGAAGGTCTGGACGGGCGCCATCCGGGTACGCCGAAAGCCGCCCCCACCCTCCCGGAGGAAGGTGGGGGCGGTGTTCGCGGAATGTGTCTACAGCAGCGAGACGACGGCGGCGACGGCTCCGATCAGAACAGCCTCGATGCCGAGCATCCGCCCGGTCGGCGTGATGGAGCGGATCGCGCCGAACGCGCCGACCACGGCAGCGGATGCGGCGACAGCGAACGTGACTGCCGGCGCGAGCCCGAGGAGCGCCGCGATGAACGCCAGGGCACCGACGATCGCCGCGGCCTGGGGCAGCTGCGTGGCGCGCTGCTCAGCTGTCTGGGTCATGCCGACAACCTAGCGCACGGGCTGCTAGTCGGTGAGCTCGTCCGGGTCGACCGGCACCGGGGGCGGCGTGTACGTCGGGGTCTTCGCCGAGCCGAGCAGGAACCGCTCCACCGCGGGGAACCGCTGCCCGACGAGACGGGCCAGCCAGTAGTACAGCGCCACCACACCGGCCACCGCGAGGGACGTCAGCACCGCGGCTGCGGTCACCGCCCCATCGGGGAACACGTCGAGGAGGATGCCATCGACCGTCTCGAGCACGTCACCCACGGCGGGGATCTGCGAGATCAGCCACGCGAGCAGCGAACCGATCGCGGTCGGGACAGCCGTGCGGATCACGGCGACGAACATGTCAGAGCGGGTCATTCTGGTTCCTCCTGGTCGGGGTACGGGGTGGCGTGGAACTGTTCGAGGCGTGCGATGCGACGGTTCGTCTCCGCCGACTGCTCCGCCTGGTCCTTCTGAGACGACTCGATGCGCGACACGATGTCCTTGATCGACGAGCCGTTGTTCGTGTGCGTCTCGTGGTGGATGTCGGCGAGCATCTGGTCGGTCTTCGTGATGTGGTCGGGGAGGCCCTTGACGGAGTCGATGATCTTCGCCGTGTTGATGACGGCGCGGGCGAACTCCACCGCCCATGGGCCGAACTTCTGGGCGGCGCGCGCGGCGAAGTAGATCAGCGCGCCGAGGCCGAGGAGCCAGAGGAGCGCTTCGAGAGCGGAGATAGTGTCGAGCCACCCGGCGAGCCAGTCCGGCAGCCACTGCGGGCTCCCCTCCGAGGCTGCCCGGGCGAGGGCGAACATTGCGAGCACTGCGACCCCTACTCTGCGCTGAGGCCGAGCAGTCGGCGGCCAACCTCATCGGCTGCGGCCTTCGCGATGGCCTCCTTGTCGATGGTGATGTCGAGCTCACCGATCGCGGCGCTGACTGCCTCGATGACGTCCTCGGTGACGAGGGTCGCGACCGCAGTGGCGAACTCGGCTGCGTCGACGTCGGCCGGGGGGTTCGCTGCGGCCGACGCGGCGGCCTGCAACTTCCGCTGCTCGTTGCCGATCCGGCCGTACACGGTGCGCAGGTAGTCGTAGTGGTTCTTCGACAGCTCGACCGGATCGCCGTGCAGGTGGTTGAGCGCGCCCGACGCGTCGTACCCCTTGTCCTGCAGGTCGCGTCCGTAGTCGCCGGGGTAGATGACCCCGAGGTTTGTGAACTGGGTGCGCTTGTTGCCGCCCGCGCGAGTGAACACGGTCATGATCTCTTCCTCCATGGGGTCGATGTCGGTGTTGTCGATGGGTGTGCCTCCGCCGGCGGCGGGCGCCGTGGCGTTCAGCGCGGCCACGATCAACGGGTCCGGATTCCACGTGGTGCCTTCGTACACCGAGGTCGGGTTCGGGCCCCAGGTCGTGTGCGTGTGCGGCCCCGTGCTCGTACCCGTGTCGCCCAGCGGGCCGACCGTCTCGCCGAACGCGACCGGGTCACCCACCTCGTGCGGCGAGCGCCGGTCCATGTGGCAGTAGCCGACATACCCGGTTCCGTCGCTCGAGCGCACCGACACGTACCAGCCAAGGATTCGGGACCACGCGTTGATGACGACCTCGCCGCGCTTGAGCGCTGGGATCGGGGTGCCGACGGCATGCCCCCCGATGTCACGGCCGCGGTGCGGGCCCAGCCCGGCGTCTTTGCGCCACTGGGGCCAGCTGCCCCACCAGTCGCGCCAACGGTCCTTCGACCAGAACGTTTGGATGCTCACCTCGTCGCGTCCCTTCCGTGTCAGGCGTGCGGATCACCCCGACGGTGCGGGGAGCGCTGTCGGCTATGCGACGCCGGCGGCTTCTGCGTGGGCGAGGATGCGTGCGGCGGACAGTGCGGTCGTGTGGTACGCGACACCCGCGATGCGGCCGTCCCAGTCGTTGTCAGACGTCGAGTCTCGCGACCCGATACCGAAGTGCGTCAGGCTGGGAGTCATCGCCCCGGCGGCGACCGCTTCGGAAGCAACTTCCGCACCGTCGAGGTAGACACGAGCGGTCGTCCCGTCCCACGTCACCGCATAGTGGTGGATTCCGAGCGATGAGGGGATGGCGTAGCTCGAGCCGATCTGGTCAGCCCACGAGTTGCCGGTGAACACGCTGAGCAGGCCAGCGGCAGTGACGCGGATCAGCATGACGCCTTCCCACGCCAGGACGGCGTACTGCTTAGTCGCGTCGTCGCGAATGGCGATCGCCTCGAACGTGTAGGCGGTCGGGTTGGCGAGCCCGGACGTATCGACGTGGATACCACCATCGCGGCCGCCACCGCTCGCGCCCTGCCAGGACGTCGCACCGTCACCGATTCCGGCCGCCCCGAGCGCCCCGGTGTCGATCGCGGCCGTGGTGTTGCCCGTCGCGTCGGTCGGCGTCGACACGTCGTCAAGCGGGTAGTAGAACGCGGGCGAGTCGGCCATGACCTCGTCGTAGTACGTGTCGCCGCCCGGGTCAGTGGCACCTCCCAGATCGCCGCCGACGATCCACGTGTCGGCCGCGATCTTCACCACGTGCGCCGTGCTGTACTGGTCGCGGAACGTCGTCGACGGTGTGCCGTCAGCGTCCGCGCCCGCGCCGGCGAGGAACGACCCGCCGCCCTCGCTGAGAAGCGTGAAGTCGACGCGGGCGCCAACCGGGAATGCTGTTACGGCATCCGCGGGGAGCGTGACGACGACCTCTGCGGCGTTGTCGAGGGTGACCATCTTACCGATGTCCGAAAGCACGGGCGTGTACGTGGTCCCGGTCTGTGCGTTCACCCCAACGTAGAGGCCGGTCGCGCCGCCGCTGCCGGGCTTGAACAGGCCGCTCGCCTGGTCGAAGAAGATGCCGTCGCCGTCGGCGAGGCCGGTCAGGTCGACGTCGTCGAGTTCCCCGAGCTCGAACGTGGGGATGAACTTCGACACCGGGATCGGGGTGCTCGACTGGCTCGGCGTGGACTCGGCGCCCAACCGATCGAGGGCGCGCTGCAACCGGAGCGCGCGCGCCTCAACACGGGACTGCAACGTCAACTCGACCTCGGGCACGAGACTGTCGCCGATGTTGAGCGAGATCGCGACCACCCGGTTCGATCCGGACTCCGAAGCACCGTCCTCGAGTTCGATGGTGATCCAGTCGTGCACGTCGAAGTTGTCGAACGGCTTCCGACCGGCACGATCCGCCGGGACCTTCACCGTGCGCGACGACTTCTGATTCCGGACGAGCTCGAGGTTCGCGCCGGCGACGATGGAGCGCGACGCGTCGTCCGACGCCTCGCCGGCGGATACCCACGTCGCGCGCTTCCGCCACTTCGTCTGCGAGTCCGACGACGACGCGATGGCGATTCCGTGGTCACCGCTGTCGACGTAGACCGTGTTCGCGATCTCGCGCCGCGATATGGAGCGCTTGTGCTCGGCCTGTGCGCGGTGCTGGGTGAACACGACCTCCGCCTCGCGGTGGTTCCCGCCGCCCTGCTGCACGAACAGCTTGAACCCGGGGAGCATCTTCCACGTCAGGTCGTTCGCCTCAGCCCACCGGATGAGCAGTGTCAGCAGCGACGTGCCCGACGAGACGGTGAGTTCCTGCACTGCCCCCCACGGGTTGCCGGCGGAGTCCTCGGCGGCGTTGAACAGTGGCGTGACCCACGTCAGGTAGCCGTCCGCCTGCGCCTCGAGGAACAGTGCGTGCCAGGCCGCCATCGGGTGCATCGAGAAGACACGCTCCGTCGACGTCGGGTTCGGCATCCCCTCCGGGAGCACCTTCGCCCACTCGAGCACGAGACCAGTCCCACGGCCGGCGATCTGCGTGATGCGGCCGCCATCGTTGGGTAGCAGGATGTCCTCGGCGATGTCCTCGGCGAGGAACTCGAACCGAACCTGACCGTCTTCGAGGATCTGCCACAGTGCCTCTTGCTCGACGATCGACGCCGTCTCGCCGGACGGGAGGGGGTCGGTGAAGACCCGGTCGTCGTAGGCGAGCTGCACCCGGCCGCCGCCTTCGGCGTTGCCATCGGAGGTGAACCCCAGACCGACGTACCGGTGGATCTCCGCGATCGGTGACGTGAAGTCACGCTCGGAGAGGACCCTCGCAGTCCAGCCGACGTTCTCGAGCGGTGCCGTGTCGATCACCGTGAGGAACGCGCTGTTGGAGGTGCGCTGCGTCATCGTCTACGCCCCATCTGTGATGACCCGAACCGGGAAGCCTGGCGACTCCGCCGTCGCGGGCACGGTGAACTCGATGACCGTGTGCTGCATGTCGATGATCCCGAGCACCGCATCGAGCACCCGGTCGTCGGTGTACGCGTTCGCGGTCGGCGGGAACGTCTGCCAGGACGTCACGGCGAGGGCCTGCCACACGAGATCGGGCCGGTACTCGACAATCCCGCTGTACGTGGTCTGCAGGTCGCCGAACCCGAACCCGACGATCTGGATTCCATCGCCGGAGCGCCCGCTGGTCGGCCGGAGGAACCAGATGTGCGGCTCCGGCGTGTTGGTGCTCACGTCGCCCTCGTCGGCGTAGTGGTAGGCGTTGAGCGGGTCGGTGACGATCAGGTATGCGATGTTCGTCTCGACGTACGCGACGCCGTCGAACTCGTCGATGTCGGCGATCCCGTTGTTGATGTAGACGTAGGTCGAGTCGGGGAGCGCGACCATCGGCTCGGGGGTGACGTTCTGGAACGTGTAGAAGCTACTCCGGCCGACGAGGAGGTCGACGCTGAACGCGGCGGTCTTCCATGCCGTCCACGCCGCCATCCCGGCTTCGGAGGCACGCACCCGCCAGTAGTAGTCGACGCCGTCGGTGAACCCGGCGATCGTGGGCGTCAGCTCGCCGTCGCCGAGGTCGGTGTGCACGTTGGAGTAGAGCGGCGACCCGAACGCGGGGTCGTCGTCGACCTGCACCTCGACGTCGGTGAGCGTCGCGCCGACCGACGACACCGCGACCCGGAACGGGATGTTGGTGGCGGGGACCGTCGACCCGTCGGCCGGGTCGATGGGGATTGCGTCGTAGACCGCCGTGAGGGCGTGCGCCGGCTCCGTGCGGAGGACACGGAGCGTACCGGCGCCGGTGGTGTCGAGGTACGCCATCGCCTACTCCTGAACGATCGTGAGTCCGCTGCCGATGATCCTGGGGATGTCGCCGGCACCGGTGACGACGATGTCGTCCGCGAGCTCTCCGCTGTACAGCAGCGTGCCGCCGGTCGAGTTGTCGAAGATGGCCCAGTGGGTGCATGCGGCTTCGGACCAGACCGCGGTCGCCGCGGGCCACGTGATCTCACCGGACGCGCCACCGTTCGACACCTCGGTGTCGGTGCTGCCGATCGTGCCCCACAGGGTGTCGTCGTTCGTCTTCGCGACGCGCGCGTAGCTGCCCGTCGAGGTCGGCTCGACTCCGCTCCCCTCGGGGTTGCCGTTGAACAGGGCGAAGTAGAACGTCCCGACCGTCAGCGCGGTGTTCCGGTCGTTCCCGAAGTGGGATCGGAGGCTGATGTTCCGAGCTTCGACGGTGCTCACGATCAGCTCCAGTCGTCGGACTCGGCGAACAGACGCATGGCCCACACGCCCAGCTGCGCGTTGCTCGGCGTGATGCGCCGCAGCGTGACCACCCCGGAGATCGCACCGGGCGCGAGGTCACCGACAGTCACGATGGACGAGAACGCGCCGCCACCGATCGACATGGTGTGCTGCCCTGGCGTGGAGGGGGTCGCATCCGTGAGGGCGTTCATCGCGACCTGCACGTCGTTCGCGGTCAGCGACGGCGAGGAGTTCTTGATGCGGAAGTCGCGATCCTGCGACGAGCTGCGCGGCGTGTCCCCCCAGTCCAACCATGCGGCCGGGAGTCGCTCGTCGTTCGTCGGGTGCCAGAACTCGAGGCGGTGCGTCGAAGCGCCCGGGGATGCGTCGCCGTAGACGTGGAACACGCGGAGGCGTGCGTAGAATCCGTTCGACCCCAGCAGCCGGTAACGGACACGGATGCCACGCACCGCGAGCTCAGAGATCGTGATGAACGTGGTCCGGTACGCGGGAGCGATCGCGGGCACCTCGGTGGAGTCGGGGATCTCCACCCATGTGCCAACCTGCGTCCAGGTTCCGTCCTGACCGTTCGTGGTGTCGTCGGAGACCTCCACCGCACGCTCCGCCCCAGAGAACGTGACGAGGTCCTGCACAAAGATCGACGTGATGTCGCGCGCGTCCGGGAAGATGATCGACATTGCGGTCACGCTCGAGGTGACGTTCGAACCCAGATCGAAGTACCCGGACGACTCGTCGTTCAGGCTCTCCCGCTGCAACTCGGTGAGCTCGGTCAGCACGCCCGCAGCGCTTGTGTGGACCGCGATCGAACCGTCCTGGTCGTACGCCATCCGTGCCGCCGGCGCGTCGGGGTAGTTGCCTGCCATGGGGTGCCTCCTAGTACCAGAGCGGCCGGAACCGCAGATCGACGGTGCCCGCGCCGGCGTCGGCCGACAGGGTGATGGTGTTGTCGCCACGCAGCAGCCCGAACCATGCCCGCGCGCCGGAGTGGCTGACCGCGCCGATGATGTTCGCCGAGTCGGACTCGCGGATCACGGTGGTCTCAGCAACATCGACGGACACGGAGTCGGCGTCAGCGACTGACGACCCGAGCTTGACCCACACATCCGGGGTCGGGGTGGAGTTCGTGACGGTCGCGTTGGTGAGTTGCCCGTTGAAGTCCAAGACGATCGCCGTCGTCGCCATGTCGCCGACGTTCGACACGACAGTCGGAGTGTCGACGTCGAGCTCGACGACCTCCTCGGCGCCGTAGAAGAACGGGTCCGCGAGGTACAGGTCGACGGTGATCGCCGCCTGATAGGCGCCGATGTGCCGGCGCTCGAACGCGGTCGGTGCGACCGCCATCGCCTCGGCGTAGTGGGAGCCGAGGTCATCTGTCCATGACCGGCCGAGGACGAACTGCCGGCCGCCGTCGGGTCGGAACAGTCGCCGCAGTGCCCGCCAGTGCTCCTCGAACGAGTCCGCCCAGTCGGCCTTGGTCGTACCGCCGTGGTCCTGCCCGAGGACGTGCATGCCCAGGGTGATCGAGTACGAATCCTCCACCCGTCCGGTGAACGCACGACCCGGGATGCGTGAGAACACGAGGTCGTCGCCTCGGAGCGGTGGTGCGGCGGTGTCGTCGACTTGGACCACGTTGAACGCATGATCGGACAGGTCGACACCGTCGATGGACCAGAGGTACTCAGGCATTCGCGGCCTCCATGTCGTCGAGTCCGAGGTACGCGATCTTCGAGTACGTCTTCTGGATCGACGTCGACGGCGTCTCCCGCTCCGGGTTGTAGATGTTGACCGTCACCCCGTCGCGCCCCGCACGGGCAGCGGTGCCGCCGACCGTGAGGTCGTCTGTGGCGATCGGCGCGGGGACTGCGACGCGCGGCGCCAGCGCCCCGTTCAGGCCACCGAACTGCAGCATGTCGTCGGCCGTGTTGAACCCGCCCGTGAACTGGTCCATCAGCGCCGCCCCACCGGACGCGACGTTCCGCCACCCCTGCCCGGAGAACGGGCCCCGCTCTGCCGGGGAGTTGGGGAAGAACCCGGCCGCCCAGTCGAGCACCCCACCGACCGCATCCCCAACGGCACCGATCATCGACGTGATGCCGTCGATGAACCCCTGGATGAGGGACTGGCCGGCGTTCACCAGCCAGTCACCGACGCCGGCGAACAGGTTGAAGATGAAGTCGACGATGCCGCCGAGGATGTCGAACAGGCCGTTGATGATCCCCGCGACGCCGTCGACGAACCCGTTGAAGATCTGCTGGACGCCCTCCCACGCCTGCTCCCAGTTGCCGGTGAACACGCCGATGACGAAGTTGATCAGGCCGGTGAGGATGTCGATGAGGGCCTGGATGACGGGCATGAGCGCGTCGATGATGACACCGACGAGCTCGAGGACGGGGGCGAGGATCGCGATGAACAGGTCGATCACGGCCGTGATGATCGGCATGAGCGCGTCGAGGATCGGCATGAGGAGGCCGAGGATCACGCCGACGAGTTCACCGATCGCGGTGATCAGTGGTGACAGGGCGACGAGGATCTTCGCGAACACTTCCGCGACGAGCGTGATGATCGGGATGATCGCCGCGAGCACCTGCTGGAACACGCCGGACAGGATCGTGACCAGCTGCACGATGACCGGCATGAGGGTCTGCAACACCGTGGACAGGGCGCCACCGATGACGGATGCCAGCTGCCCCAGCGCTTCGGCGATGATCGGGAGGACGGGCTGCAACGCCTTGAACAGGATCATCAACGGTGACGCGTTGAGGAACAGGTCGAGGAACAAGGGGGCGATCTCCCCGATCGCAGCACCGATGGGCCCGAGCACGGAACCGATCGACTCGAACACCCCAGCGAACCCGGACGCGTCGCCCGAGTTCAACGCCTCGAAGAACCCCGCCAGCGCGGGCACGACGGTCGATGCGAGGAACGTCACGACCTGCGTCACGATCGGGAGGAACAGTTCACCGATCTGCGTGACGACGTTGTCCCACCCCGCGGCGAGGATGCGCTGCTGGTTCGCCAACCCGCCCGACGTGCGCTCGAAGTCGCCCTGCGCGTCGGCGGTCTGCGCCATGATCTCGGCCTGCGCGGCGAGGACCTTTTGCTGCTGCGTCAACGCCCCGGCACCGTCGTAGATGCCGAGCTCCATGGCGCGGGCCTTCAACGTGGCGTCGTCGAGCAGCACACCGTACTGACGCAGCGGCTCCGACTCGCCGCGCAGGCCGGCGGCGAGGGCGTTCACCGCCTGATCCGTTGAGGTGTTGTAGAACGACGCGAGGTCCGTGCCCAGGCTCACGAGGTCGGTCGTGAACCCTGTCAGGTCCTCATTCGCGAGACCCGCCGCCTTGCCGTACACGCCGAACGACTGCGCCGCCCGGAGAACGTTGATCTCGTTCTCACCGAACGCCGTCGCACCGGCCTGCGCGAACTCCTCGATCGCACCGGCCTGGTCACCGAACACCTGCGCGATGGCCGTGCCGGCTTCCTGCAGGTCGGATGCCTGCGAGATGCCGTCGGCGATGGTGTTCCCGACGGCCTTCCCGATCTGCAGCCCACCGAACGCGAGCGCGATCGGGCCGGCGAACTTCCCGGCAGCGGCGATGATGCCGCCACCGACGCCCTTCCCGGCCTTCTTCCCCGCGCTGGTGCCGGCGGGGACGACGGCGGTGTTCATCTCCTGGTTGAACTTCCGACCGAACCCGGAGAAGTCGGGAACTACTTCCATCCAGGCCGTATAAAAGGCGTCCGCCATCGTGGCCCTCCCGGGTTACTCGGTGGGAGCGGGCTCCCGGTTGGGTCGGAGGATCGCGCGGACCTCAGCGGCGGTGCGGCGGACGGTCTTCTTCCCGCCGAGCTTCGACCGTTTCGCGATGGGCCGCGGGTACGGGCGCTGTCGGCGCCTCGAGCCCTTCGCTCGTTCGACGTCGATCAGGTCGGCGAGCGCGAACCACTCCCACGACGCGGGCCGTTCCCAGCCCTGCGTGGCAGCTGTGAGGCGCGACTCGGGCGACGCCATGAGCGCTTGGACGAGTGCTCGCGCCTCGCGCACTTCGGTGTCCCAGAGGGACACGCCGAAGAAGCTGCGGAAGTCGGCGGCAGCCTCTGGCAGGTGTCGGGAGACTACTCGCCAGAGGTCGAGGATTCCCCCGGCGTGATGCCCGCCCACCGCTTGAACAGGTCCTGCAGAGCCGACGGGTCGAGGGTGTTCAGCGCGTTCATCGTGCGCTTGTCGGTCTTCGACGAGAGGAGCTCGTGCATGAGCTTGATCGCGGCGAGGGGGTTCTGCTGTGCGGCCGCCTGCACTTCGGCGGCCTGCTCGAGGTCACCGAAACCCAGCCGCTTCATCGTGTACGCCGTCCCGTCGATCTTGAACGAGAACGGGGTGGTCGTGTACTCGGGCACACTCATGGGAGATTCCTTCTTTCGTGATGGGAGAACGGGAGATGTTGGGTTGGAGGGGCGGTGATCGTCTCCCGTCAACCACCGCCCCCGTCAGGGGGTTACACCGACGCGGCGAGCGCCGGGTACCACTTCTTCACCGAGCCGCCGAGGGTCTCGTTGTAGGCGCACTCGACGGTGACCTCGTACCCGACCGGCTCACCGGACGCGAACACCTGGTCGCCGACCTCGACGACCTGCGCCTCCGGCGCGTACGCACGGATCACGTCGTCGCCGTCGATCACGTCGAGGATGAACGCGATCACCGGACGCTCGACCGACACGTCGATGACGATCGACCCGTCCGTCCCGACCGTGCCGCCGTAGTAGAACGCGACGGTGTCGGCACTGGTCTGCAGCAGCGTGAACGCGTACCGCACGGTGCCTTCCTCGATGAGGGTGCGGACCTTCTTCGCACGCTGCCAGGCGCGCAGCACGGTCGTGGACTGCTCGGTCGTCTCGGTGACGCCGTCCTCGGACACGTACCCGAGGTCGGACCACGTGACGCCGAGTTCGGTGGTGCCGTCGGTGGGCGCGGTGGCCACACCGAACTCACCGGTCGCCACGATGCCGTCGACGGCCACGCGAACTTCCGCGATGTCCTTTCCAGCCATGGTGATTCTCCTAGATGGGGTGGGTGGCGCACTGCGCCGTTGACCCCGCGCCGGGAGATTCGCGGGTTGGTCAGAGGTTCGTTGCGCGCACCGGCAGGGTGAACGCCACGAAGTAGTGGGTGAGTTTCGACGAGCCGACGGTCAGCACCTCGTCGGCGTCGTCCTCAACTTCGAGGATCGAGATGTTGGTGGCGTGGAGTTCGGAGCGGACACCAGCGGCGACGTCACGCGCGATGCCTTCCGCGTCGACCGGGTTCCCGCCCCACACGTTGAGGCCGTGCCGGCGCCGTTCGATGCCGTTCCGGTCGGACCCGCCGTCGTCGCGGACGGTCACCATGCGGGCCGTCTTCACAGTGGGGAGCTTCGGCTGCACCGTCACCGACGACCAGCCACGCGCAGACAGGAACGTGCGCAGGGTCGTGACGATCAGACCGATCGTCGACGGGAACGTGATGTCAGAGGCCTGCACGACTGATCGCCTTCGCCATCGTTCCGCGCTTCGCTTCGACCCGGGCACCGATGCGGGACTCCGTACCGATCTGGATCGACACACGTCCACGCGCACCAGACGACACGAACCGCTTCATGCGGAGCGTCTTCCGGTAGAACTCGTTCGGGTCCTCCGCCATCGCATCGTGCACAGGCTGCGCCTGCGCCTCGAGGACCTGCGCGAGCTCCTCCGACGTCGCAACGATCGTCAGGGGCTTGTTCGCCCGCCACCGCACCTTCCGAGCCATCACGCACCCCTCTTCACAGCGACCTCGACACCCCAACCGGTGCCTGTGAACGGTGACGTCCACTGCCCGGGCTCACCGTCGACCTGCCAGATTTCCCCGCGGATGCGGAGCATGTCGGACGGACGGAACACGGTCCCCGACGGTGCGTACACGGTGCCGCCCGAGATGACCCGACCGCCGTACGTCGTCCCGGACTCGTCCGAAGCGGCCGGCGCGAACGCACACCCGGTGACGGGAACCTCCGTCGTCCCGAACACCGGGTTGCCCTGGGAGTCCTCACCCGACGGGGAATCGTTCTGACGGATGATCGTGACCGTCTCACCGAGGAGCGAGATCACGTGTACCTCCGGTACCCGCCAGTCTGGGCGGACTGCAACGCGACGGGCACCATGCCGCCACCGCACCGGTACGGCCGCAACGCGACCTTGTCCGACGCTGCGATCCACGGGGCGCCAGACGTGGTGCCGGCGCCGTACCGGGTCGTGCGGGAGAACGGACCCACCGCTTCGGTGAGACCTTCCGCCCCAGTCACGACCACGCCGGTCTGCTCGAGCGTGCGCGCGACCATGCGGGCCACGACACGCGTCACAGCCTCCGGTACGGTCGGGGTGGCCGTCTCGTCCGTCGGGTCACACCCGAGGAACCCGACGACGAGGTCCGACGCCTCACTGAGGAGTGCTGGTGCCTTCGCCGCCTGATCCGTCGTCAGGCTTTCGACTCCGAGCGCCGCTTCCACGTCCGCTGTTGCTGCGAGATCCGCCACGGGGCGCCTCCTTCACGAGTTCGTAGCCTGCGGCCTGCTCGACGAGCCGGTGCAGCCGCGATCCGGAGATCGGCGACTGCACCTGACCCGTCAGCTTGTTGCGGAACCGTGCCATCAGGCGGACGGCACCGTGACCGCGCCGACGCCGTACGACGCGACACCGGTCTCCGGGGTGGCCGGGTTGCCGAGGACGTAGGCGAACCGCGCCTTGAACCGCAGCGCGACCATGTCCTTCTCCGCGAGGTTGATGCCGCCGGTCAGGGTCGCCTCCGTGAGGAGCTTCACCGTGACGTCCTGGCGGACACCGATGCGGACGGTGTTCGGGTCGACGACGATCGAGGTTGCCTCGTCCGGCTCCCAGGCGCCGTTCCGCGACCAGAAGGTGTCGAACCCGCGCAGGCCCGAGTCCACGAGGACCGGGTCGCCGTTCGCGTTGCGGATGTTCGCGAGCTTGAACGCCAGCGAACGCTTCGCGATCAGGGTCGTCGGGTCGAACCCGGCGTCCGCGATCAGGCCGGCGACCTGCAGCGACGCACCGTACGCGTCGGCCGCGTTCGCGTCACCCGAGACCTCCTCGACCGTCTGCGTCGCGGCGACGGCCGCGGCGAGCAGGTCGAGCGAGGTCCACGACGACGGCTTGTTCGTTCCGAAGAACACCGCCTGGTCGAGGGTCTTGCCGATCGCCTGACCACCGAGCTCGGCGAGCTGCGCGAGGATGTCCTCGGTCGCGTCGTCGAGGGTGTTCTCGTGGATCGGGATGATGACCGCGACCTCCTCGGCGACGAGGGTCTTGTTCGCCCACGTTGCCTGCGAGGTCGGCTTGACGCCGGTGTTGTCGGTGTCGCCGACCCACTCGGCGGTCGGGATGGTCGCGAGGACCGGCATGTTGCTGGTCTTCGTTCCCATGTTCACGGTCGGGAACGCGGCGAGGGCCGTGGAGCCCTGCGTCGCGGCCTTGATGACCTGGGGGCCGTACTCCTCGCCGATGAGCGAGGCGACCTCGGCACGCGTGATGTCAGCCATTGCTGACCTCCTCTTCTTGTGTCACCCGCCGAGGCCGTTCCTCGCGGGGGTCAGTTGGCGCCGCGAAGCTCTCGCAACGCGGCGGCGGCACGCGAACCACCACCAGCACCACCGGCGGGGGTGCCGGCGGGGACGGGGGTTCGCTTCTTCTGGGGGGTGAGGGCCTGCAGGTCGGCGAAGTGCGCCTCGAGCTCCTCACGGGTGCTGCCTCGCAGCACGTGCGCGGGGATCTCGGAGTCCTTCGTGATCTCCTTGGCCCAGTCGGCGACCTGTTCCTTCGCCTGGTACTTCGCGACCTGCTCCTCAGCGGTCGTGCGCCCCGTGCGGGCCTCTTCGAGGGCCTGCTCGAGGTCGGACACGCGACCGGCCGTGGCCTTCAGGTCGTCGTAGTCGGAGTAGCGGTCGGTGAGCTTCTCGGTCACTGTGCGCTTCTGGTCGGCGAGGAGCCGGTTCACGTCCTCCTGCGTGAACTTCTTCTCGTCGTTGTTGTTGTCCTCGGGCATGCCGATACCTCCGTGTGGAGTGGTCCGACGGATCACCCGCACCGGCGGTGCCGCCGTCGTTCAGCACCCACCCCGCAAGGGGGCCCGGTTCGGTTAGCTCTGGGCGAGGTAGTCGCGGATCGCCTTGTTGTGCGCCGCGCGCTGCGAATCCGACATGCGCGTCGTGCGCTTCGACGCCTCGTACAGTTCGACGTCAACCTCTGGCGCGGACGGGTCCCACGACGGCACGGCGCCGCAGTTGCAGTCGCCGTGCGACGCGAAGTGCACCGTCTCGCGCTTGTACACCCCGCCACGGCCGGCAAGCATGTCGCAGAACGAGCACGCCCCGGCCCGGGTGACTCGCTGCCAGCCCTGCGCCTGCGGGTCACGCGACGTGTTCTGCATGATCGTGCGGCGCGGCGCGTCGAGCGTGTACTTAGGGATCGTCGACTGCAGCGTCTTGATGATCGCCGCGGTCACGTCGTCCGGGTCGTCCGACACGACCTGCTGGAACAGGGCCCGCTGCACCGTCCCGTCGACCGCGTCGAGGTACGACGAGGCGAACAGTTCGGCACGGAACCGGCCCGACGCCTGCACCGTCGCCCTCGCGTCGTCGTACCACTCGGCCGCGAACGCCGCACCGGCCTCGCCGTACCGTTCGACGATGCCGCGCATGACGAGCGCGAACTCCTCCGACGCGGAAGACGTCTTCCACCACTCGTCGTCTCGAGCATCCCGGTACGTGTGGACGAACGTGGAGATCTCCTGCTCCACGAGGCGCCGCATCCCGACGAGGGACGTGCGGAACTCCGTCGCGGCTTCCCGCGACACCTGCCCGACCACGGGTTACCCCTCAGTGGGCGGCTCGTCCGGCTGCGCTGCGGCCGCGATGCCGAGGGCAGACAGCTGCGACGTCAGCCGGCGGCGACGCATCGCGTCCCGAACCGCCGTGATGCGCTGCTGCGTCATCCCCGGGATCAGGTCGAGGAGCTCCTCGATCGGCACACCGTTGTCGAGCTGCGCGAGCTTCACCATGCCGTCGACGACGGCACCGAACGAACGGGCCTCCGTCTCACGCCACACCATCTCCGCAGCCTCGTCGGGGGCGTCACCGCCGGACATCTCGACCGCGAGGCGCAGCACCTGCTCCCACGACTCACCGAACGACTCACGCTTGAGCAGCAGCTTCCGCTGGTGTGCGGACTCCGCCAACGCGGCGGTCTCCGTCGACACGTTCGACAGGTTCCCCGTCGCCTGATGCAACGGAATACCGGCCTGCAGGGCGACCTGCTCCGTCATCTCCCGCAGCAGCGCATCGTAGGGGCCGATCGGCGAAGCTGCGAGGGAGTCGACCTTCACATCCGCCGGGTGGTCGGGGAACGCCCACACATCCGCTGCGGACGCCCGAGCGACCTCCTCAGCGGTCGCAGCCCACCCGATGACGACCTTCTGCCGGAACGCGGAGAACCGCGACGTCACGAGCCGGTCGAAGTTGACCGAATTGATCGCCCGCTGCGCCTGGATCAGCGGCTCCACCTCGCCGCGAGGGTCACGGTCCTCCGCCGTGCGCTCGTTCACGAACCGCACCACCGGGCACACCGGCACGCCACCGTACGTGGCGCCGTGCTCCCACGGCTCGTCGGTGAAGATCACGTCGTCGGCCGTCGGCGACTTCGCCTCGTCCGCCTTCTTCGACGTCTTCGCACGGATGAACGCGGGCTGCACCAGACGCTCGTCGATGAACAGCACCGACCAGCCACGCCCCAGCAGCGGGGTCGTCACGTCACGGATCAGCATCGCCGACACCGGGAACAGGTCGACCCGCGGGTCATCCCACTCCGCAATCACGTTCCGCGGCGTCCACGTCGCCGGCACCGGCTCCTTCTCGTCGTCCGGGAGGACCGACACGAACGAGAACCCGTACGTCAGCGCCGCATCGTGAACCTCAGCCTGCCGGGCATCCAGGTTGTGCTTCTGCCACCACGCCCACCCGTTGTCGTCGTCATCCGACGCCGGAGACCGGAACCCGACACACGACAGCCCACGCAGGAACGTGTCGACGACCACGCCGCACACGTTCCGCACCGACATCTTCGCGAGCTCCTCGATCTCGTCCGAGGAACCATCCTTCACGTCAGGGATGCCAGCCAGCCCGTCACGGTACAGGCGGAACCGGTTGAACTTGTCCTTGGCCGTGGCACGATTCCAGGCGTTCCACACGACACTCCGCGCGACCGACGACAGCTCATCCGAGATGGGCTCGAGCTCGAGGGTGGTGGTCATACGAACACCGCCTTTCCGTTCGTGCGCTTCCCGGTAACAGCCGCCCAGTTCGCAAGGCTGATCGCTTCGGTCGGTGTCTCGTCCCCGTCGGGCGTGGTCGCTTTCCAACCCCACCCGCCGTCACGAGTGCGGTTCTCCTTGTCGCAGATGCTGATCGAGTCGTCGAGCCGCTTCTGCCCATCGATCGCGAGATGCGTCACCGACCGCTCGAGGATCGAGTCGTAGAGCATCGCCGCGGCCGTCAGATACTCCGACGTCGTCGCGACGTGCACGATGCGGGTCGACACGCGCCGCTTCCGCAATGCCTCCTGCAGTACCGTCGCGCCCGCACGGCCGGAGATCACGATCTGGGCCGTGTCTGTGGCGCGTTCCGCGAGCCAGTCAGCGAGCGACGCGACCCCGGCATCCACCGGGCCCGAGTGGGCGCCGACGAGCTCGACGTGCACACCGCCGTCATGCTTCACCGACCCGGCGACCGAGACGCGCGTACCGTCCTTGCTGAACGCGACACCGAACGACTTCACACCAGATGCCGGCGGGGTCTTCACGCCCGTGTCGTCCCACTGCGCCACCGTGACGAGCCGTGAACCGCCGAGCTCGGACGACCAACGCCCGAGGCGCTCGCGCGCGAAGCCTGCATCGGAGAACCGGGCACGCTCACCCGCGATCACATCTACCTGCAACCTGCCGGCGTCGATGCCGGGGTTCGTCTCGTGCCACAGGCGGCGATCGTCGAGGTCGACCGACCCCTCCACCGACCACTCGTGCCACGCGATCCGTCCCGGCCTATCGCCGAGCGCCTCGTGACGCACACGGGTGAACACCTCACCGACCGCAGACGGCCCCGGAGGTGTGCCCGTGAAGATCCACTGCGGATTCCCCAAAGGTGCCGCGGACGTAGTCGGCATCAGCGCCTCGAGCGCGTCCTCGGACAGTTCCTGCGCCTCGTCCATGACCAGCACATCGACCGTGAAACCACGACCCGAGTTCTTCGACCTGGCGACGAGCTCGATCGACCCACCGTTGGTGAGGAAGATCGCCTCCTGCCCGTTCACCGACCGCACGTTCTGCACGAGCGCGTTGAGCTCCGGGAACTTCGCGCCCGGATCGTCACGCTTCTGCCCGAAGAAGAACTTGAGCCGGCGGAAGTGCTTCTGCGCCGTCTTCACCTCATGCGCCGTGTGCAGGATCTTCTCGCCACGGCCAACCATGCCGAACAGTTCCCGCACCTCGAGCAGCGCGTTCTTCCCGTTCTGCCTCGGAACCGCGAGCCCGCACGTCAGCGACGCGAACTTCTGCCGGCGCATCGCGAGCCAGTCGTCGAGGACCAGCCGTTGCCACCCGTCCGGGTCGAGCTGGTAGTCGGCAGCGAACTTCGCCGCCAGATCACCGAACGTCGAATCAGCGCGCGGGGCGACGTGATGCCGCGGCCTCTGACTGTCGCTTGGCAAGAGCCTCCTGGAAGTCAAGAAGACCGGTCCTCTCCGCAGGCGCCGCATCGGAACGACCGCCGAGCTCCTCGATCTCCTGCAGCAACGCACGCATCTGCCCGATCAGAGGCGACCGCTTGTCAGCCGGCGCCTCCGCGAGCGAGTCCCTCGTGACCTCGACCAACCACCGGAGCTCCTCGAGCCGCGACTTCTCCTCAGCCATGAGCCGCCTCCACGATCCGCGTGCCCTTCCGCGCGTTGCACAGCGCGTGAGCCGCCCGCAGATTCCCCGGATCATCCGATCCGCCACGCGCGCGCGGCACGACATGATCGAGCGTCGGATACCGGCCAGAATCCGGCGACGCACCCGGCTCCGTCGGATCACCGCACAGCCAGCACACGAACGCGTCACGCTCGAGCACCTCACGCCGCAACGACGCCGACGGTCGGAACCGATCGAACCGACCACCCTCGCCCGCCGGCGCACCGTACAGGTCTACCCGGCAGCACGTATCCGAGCACCATCGCTGGACCGAGCCGCGCTGCACCCGCGCGTCGAACTTCGCGCCGCAGAGCTCGCACACGCCAGGAACCGTCTCGCGACGGAAGGTCAACCGGCGGCCGTCAGCCTCGCGACGGGCTCGATACTCGCGCTGGTACGCGCTGTTCGCGAGCCGGCACGCTTCGCAGCGACACCCTCGTCGGTAGCCGCTGTACCTGCCATGGCGCGAGTTCGAATCGTGGCTCTGAGGCATCGTCTCCGGCACCTCCGAACCTCCCGACCATCCGGGGGGGTATCTCGTTATGCCTCCGGGAGCGAGGGAGTCGAGGGGGAGGGTCACCCCCCACCCCTCACCAGTTGAAGCCGGTTGTGATTGGTGGTTCGGGTGCTGTGGGCTTGGGATCTTGGAGTCGGTTGCCGCGTGCTTGGTTGCAGCGTCTGCAGAGGACTCGGCCGTTGCTTGGGTCGTTGGTGCCGCCGCGTGTGATTGGGATGATGTGGTCGGGTTCGGCGCTCTGTGGTGTTCTGCCTTTGGTGTAGTCGAGGGTGCATCCGCAGAGTGGGCAGTGGGTGATGCCTTGGTCTTGTCCGGCTTGGAGGACGCGGCGTCGGAAGTGGATGTGGGGGGCGGTGCCTGTGCGGGAGGTGGCCATGGTCCCTCCCGGGGGCGCCCTCTGCTAGGGGTGGGGTGGGCGTCGGTGCCTGCCCTACCCGGGGGTGTTGGTGGGGGTGGGGGTCTGTTCTGGGGTGGGGCCCTCGGCTGCTACCCCCTGGTGGCAGGGGCAGGTGCATTGCTTGCCGAAGTTCGTGACGTGGCACCAGCACTTCGTCATGCGTGCTCCTCGTGGGGTGACGGTTCGGGGAACAGGGCCGCGAGGGTGCGGTGGTGGGTCTTGTACGTGTTGTCGCTGGTGGAGACGAACAGGGTGGTGGGGAAGGGCGCGTTGGGGTGGAGGATCTTCACGTCGCGGATGGTGCGGCCTCTGAGGCCGGCGATCGCGCCGTAGGCGGTGCGGTAGTGCCAGCGGGTGATGCCGGGGTTGAGGGCGAGCGCGTCGAGCATCGCGGCCTTGTGGATGAGCAGGGGGACGTGGAGCTCGAACGACAACGGGTTGCGGTGCCCGTGCTGCTCAAGCACGGCGGCGGTGTCGGCCACGGCTTGGGGGTAGGGGCCGCGGTTGCCCGCCCGGTGGAGTTCCCCGATCACGTCGGTCACGTGGCCGCGGTTGTACAGGGGGAGCTCGGTGGTGGGGCGGGTGATGTAGAAGTCGTCGTTGAACAGGATGAACGGGTCTGTGATGAGGGGGTGGCGGCAGGCTTTCTCGAGGTTGCGGCGGACGTTGCCGAATCGGGTGGAGCCTTGCCGGGGGACGGGCACCACGTGGGTGGTGTTGCGGTTGACCCAGTGGGGCGCGTCGCCGACGATCCACACGTTGTCGTGGGGGAGGTTGACCAGGGAGCGGAGTGAGTGGCGGAGTTCGGGGTTCTCTCCGGGGCGGCAGAGGTAGACGACATCCATGTCAGTCGTCTCCGCGGTCGAAGCGGGGGTCGCAGCATGCGTCGGCTGCGGTGGGGGATTCCCAGCGGGAGCCGCAGTCGTTGCACTCGTGCATCGCCGTGCTCCGTTCGTCCCGGCCGGGGTTCGCAGGTTCCGTCTGGCCCTCGAAAGGTGTTAGGGCGTGATGGGCGGCCTTCGGGCGCACATGAGATTCCCGTTGACGAGCCCCGTGGCCGGGACGTGCCCCGCCTGAACGAGTTGGACGCCCCGCAACCGGTCATGGTCGGGGGCGTCCTGCGGGGGAGTTGCATCGGACCCGGTTCTAGACAGACTCCGGCGCTGCACCCTTATCCTACCCGATCAGAGCCCGGAAAGTGCCGATTGGGTCTCTGAGGGTTCCGTGTGAGCGTCGGCGAACGGGGAGGTCCCCTTCACGTAGAAGGTAACTTCGTCGTCCGGGCTGAGTTCGAGAGACATCTCCGATGGGTGGCTGAACGCGATCTCTGTACCAGTCGCCGAATGCCGGATGGACTCGATGACTCCGACCCATGCGTGCCGACCGATATCGCCCGCGTGCAGGCTGCCGGCAGAGCGCGATGTGAACTTCGGCTGAGGCGGCGGCGGTGTCCATGCGTCCACGGTTGGAGCGCAGACGATGCAGGTTCGATATCGCCCGGTGTCGCCGCGCTCGACTGCCGCGCGCTCGACGCGGCAGTCTTTCCATTCGACCTCCTTCCACTGGTACATTTCCCCGTCGCGTATGTCGGTGTTCCAGTGGACAACTGGCACACGGCCGTCGACGGAATGCCGCATCGTCGGGCACCCGTCGAGATGGATCACGCCTGCCGTCGACTTGAGCAATCTCTCCGGTTCTTCGGTCTTCATTTCACTCGCTCCCCACCGTCTCGGAGACGCGGGATTCGATATCGAACGCGAGAGCCCGGATCTCGGTCACCCCACAGGCACGCCACCCACAGCACCCGCATTCCACGACGGTCCTGTCCAGCCCTCCGTGCCCGTCGGGCCGATACCGGGCCACCAACGCGACCCGGCGGTCCGTCTCCCACCTGCGGCGCCCCCGAGCGTCCGTGTACGCGTACACGGGCACCAGGAACCACCCCGCACCACAGTCAGGGCACGCCTCCGGTTCGTTCGTCCGGGTGTCGATCAGTTCGAGGATGGTGGGGGGTTCGAACTTGTCGAGGATCATCACCCGCCATCCCGCGATCACGGCCTGCACCGTGTCGTCGGGCTCTTCGCGGGCCCACGCATGCGCGTACACCGCCCGCAGGTTCTCCTCCGGCGTCAACCGTGGCACCCCCAACCCGAACCCCACGAACCACGCCGACACGGTCTCCTCGATGCGCGTGTACTTCTCGAGCGCGTCCGCGTCGATCGGGACACCAGCGCGCCCGCCGGCGTCGACCTGTCCGGACACGAGGGATGATGCGACCGCGTCCCGCAGCTGCGCGAACAGGGGCCCGTGGTGCTCGAGGTGCTTCCCCCCGTCGTCCTTCCGGGTCGTGATGACCCTGCCGACGGTCAGGTCGTCGATGATGTCCAAGAGGTCACTCATGGAACGGGCCCTCCTCGGTCGGGTCAGTGGGGAACTCGACGTCGTCGCGTTCGATCTCGATCGAGTAGTCCAGTGGCGGGCGATCGATCTCGAACGTGCCGAACTTGTCCGCCGTGACCTTCACCGAAGTGCACTGCGGCTCGCCCTTGTACGTCCGGTTGAACCAGATCGTGTCGAGCACACCTTCCACCGCGACACCGTCGTTCGTCACGACGACCCGCCGACCGATGTCCCGGCCTGTGAGGTCGGCGACCTGCACTTGCTCCAGTCCCGGCGATCCGACCCGAACCTTCATCGTCTGCGTCTCCCGCTTCATGCGTCCTGCTCCTTCTGCTCGAGTGCCGCCTGCCCGGGCATCGTGCGCTCCTCACCGGGCGCGAAGTGCACATACCCGTTTGTGTGGCCCGACACCTCGAACGTGTAGACCATCTGACGGACACCAACCGGGCGATGCCCCGTGATCGTCGCCTCGACACCCTCCAGGACGACGGCGATTGCCGATCCGTCCGCTTGTTCGATGAGAAGCTTCGCTGTCACGTTGCGCTCTTCCTCGTCGATCTGCCAGTTGCTCATCCGAGTCGCTCCCATTCGTGCCAGTTGAGGAAGTCCGCGCCGAGCACGTTGCGGGCCTCGTACGGCATCCACCCGGTCTCCGACCGGTACTCGCGGAGCAGCGCCCCGAAGTCGGCGCGGGTCATTTCGTGCTCGCCCATGAACGCCTCACACGCCATCGACTCGGGCTTGCCCTCGAACCACTCAGCACCCGGGACTGACACGTCCAAGTTGTGGATGCCGAATCGTGCGACCTCGGCCTTCTCCTCCGGACTCAACTCGGTCATGCTGCCCTCCTCCTCGTTTCCCTCACCCACGACACCTTCGACTCCGGCGGGTTGAACGCGACCACCACACGGTCACGACCCGCACGACGAGCCGCCTGATGCACCGCCGACACCGAACGGCCCAACTGCTGACAGATCATCAACGGGTGCACACCCCCATCGAGGAGCCACTCGACCTCATCGAGCAGCTCGGCCGCGGTCATGCGGGGTTGGGGGGCCCAGTCCACAGCACCGAACGAGTCCACTTCCCGCTTACGGTCGAGCTCGGTGCGCAACCAGGCCGGCCAGTCGCCGTCCTCGAGCAGGGCAGTCCAGTCAGCCACGGTCCGCACCCCCTGAACCATCAGGTTCCGGGTCGCGCCACCACGTCCCGTTGACCGTAGTGTGAGGCAGCCCGTGCGACTCGTGGCCTTCGAGGTAGCGACAGCACGCACCTCCCTCGATCAGCGGATGGGTTGCGGGACACGGGATGCTCGGAGTCGTCTCAGCGCTCATCGTCCTGCCTCCCCTGCATCAGCGGGCCGCGCGGGGCGGTTGCGCGCGGCGAACTCGAACACCTGCTCGATCGCGCGCCGCCGCCCGAGTCCCACGCCGTCGAAGCCGAGAGCTAGCGCCGCCTGGTAGAGCGCCTCCTCGTAGTCCTCCCACTGCCTCGCCTCGGCGCGCATGGCATCCACCCCGGCTTCCCTCGCTGCGGAGTAGAGCCCGAGAGCGCCGTGGAGCGCGACGAATCGCACGAGCTCGTCCTCTGTCGGACGCCAGACCTCGCGGCTCATCGCCCCACCCGCCGATCAGCGGCAGCGCGCATCCGCTCCCACGACGCGCGTTGCTTGCGCCTCTCGGCCTCGGGGATCGAGGCCCAATCGGTCGTACGGTTGCAGTACCGGTAGCTGAACCAGGGCATCACGCGCCTTCCTCTGAATTCGACGGTTCTGGGTTCCCAGCACGCACCCACCATCGAGCGTCCGGAATGGACGTCGACTGCTCGAGCGCGTCTGCCAACTCCCGCAACAGGCCCGACGGGAACGCCGGAGACATGCCCCGCCCACGCAGAGCATCACCCGCCTCAGCCTGCGCACGCGCACGCGACACCAGATCACCGGTCACGACTTCACCTCGTACACCGAGACATCCCACGCGGCCTCGTCCAGCCACGGCTTGGACTTCCGGACCGCCTTCACGACCTCCTCGCGGTCGTCCGTTTCGACCTCGATCTCGCCCTCGATTGCGTATTCCGGATAGTCGGTGTCGGTCACGTGGAGTGCCGACCATTCCCACCGCTTCGTCATGCTGCCAATCCCTTCTCGTCGATGAACTGCTGAACCTCGAACGGCGACCTCGAGATCGCCCCGAACACGTACCGCTGAGGCACCCGCGGATTCTTCGCCTTGTCGAGCAACCACCGCGCCACCGTCACCGCCCGCTCACCCGACACCCGCCGTGCCGTGTGCTTCTCGATCTGCGCCACGATCGCCGCCACGCTCGTCAGGCCCGCCTGCGACGCCAACGCCTGGACCGCCGGAGGAAGCTCGTCGGTCGTTTCTCGCGCGGCTGGTACAGGACTTGACTCGTTAACGTCAGTCACCTCTGGACTCTGACTCTGACTCTGCTTTTCGTTGGGTTCCTTCTGGGTTCCCATCTCGAACCCACTGGAAACCGACTGGGTTTCGTTTGGGTTCTTCGGGGGGCGGCCGCCCTTCCGACCATTCGCCCGGTTCTTCTCCACCAACGCGTCACGATCCGCCCGCGTCTGCTGATGCTCCGCGTAGTTCCAGATCACGAACACATCCCCGTCGACGACCAGCGACGGCCGCTCCGGATGGTTCGAGCACAGCTCGTCGAGGACCTTCGGCGCCCACATTCGGCGTGCCACGCCGGCCGGGACTCTCCCGTCGAGGTCCTGCATGCGGGAGTATCCGTTGAGCTCCACGAACGCACGGAACGCGGCGTCCGACAGGGGCGCGACCTTCGGGTGCTGCCAGAAGTCGTTCGGGAACGTCATGAACAGACGCGTGTCACGAGGCATCCGGCACCTCACACCCGCACGGCTGAACGAGCCAGCACACGTCGCACACGGGCCGTTCAGCGTCCCGGTCGAGGTCGGACAGGCTCGGGCCGGCTTCGTCGCAGATGACGTGCACGAGCACACGCTCGAGCCCCTTGTACTCGACTGTCTGCCCGGGCCTGATCGCCTCTCGGCAGTCGTCGCAGCGGCCCGGATACTTCGCCGTGAACGCCATCAGTTCCCCATCCGTTCGTTCGCTTCGGTGTCGGTGATGCGCACCCACAACCGCCCCTGCACGTCAGGGCCGTTCAGGTACAGCACCCACACCAGCGCGTGCGTACCGCGTTCCGTACGCACCCACCGGGCGGCGGGCCACTCCGCAGGGTCAGCCCACCCAGGGACCGCCCAACCGGCAGCGACCGCCTCCCTCGGATGCTCCGTCTTCCACTGATGACATCCGAGGCCCAACAGCTGCAGGTTCGCCGGCGTCGTCGATCCGCCCTGCGACCGGTTCTTGCGGTGGTCGCGGGCGATGGGTCCGCAGTTGCGGCGGCACCGCTGACAGATGTTGCAGTCGCGGAGCGTGACCCATTCGTACGCGATCGACTCCTCGAGCGCGGTCGTCGGGGCGGCCTTCGGGGTGATCATGCGGTGTCCTTTCTCCGACGACCCGGCTTCCCCACCGGCGGGAGATCCAGACTCTGACGCACCTTCCGAGCCATGCTGCTCGAGATCCCCAACCGGGCACCGATCACACCATCCGACTTCCCCAGCGCGTGCAGGCGCCGCACCTCGCGCTCACGCACGCTCGCAGTCCGACGAACCGACTTGCACACCATCGCCTCAACCAGCGTGTGCGCCTGCACCCCGTGTCGCTCCGCGCTCTCAACGAGCGCCCGGTACACGTCCGCCGGGAGGTAGATGCTCAACTGCACCGGACCGCTCATGCTGCGACCTCCTCGCCCGTGATGCCGTTCAGAAACTCCGCGACGGCGTGCCCGAGATCCCGTGCAGCGGGAGGCGTGACGGCGTTCCCCGCCTGCTTGACCTGCTCACGCTTGTTCCCGAGGAGTACATAATCGGCGGCGAACGCCATGCCGACCTTGATCTCGTCCGGGGTGAGCATCCGGAACAGGACATCGTCGACGTCGAGGGAGATGCCTTCCGCGAGTGCGTACCGGTCGGTCGTGGTGAGTGCCCCGTGCGGCTCCGTGGTCGGCTTGGCCGACTCCGACGCCGAGTAGTACGGGACCAGGAGCGACTGGTGCCCCTTCGTTGTGAGCGCGCGCAGCGGCTCCCGCACCGGGGTCGTCATCTCCGCGCCGCCCTCGTTGTTCCGCATCACGAGCGCGTGATGGTTCCCGTTCGCTGCGACCGTGTCAATCGGATGCGTGACCGGCTTCGTCACCCCGTGATTCCGCAACGGCACCACGAGCGCAGTCTCGTTCCTCGTCGACTGCGTCCGCATCGGCCCATCGACCGGAGCGGCGGACTTCCCGTCACGACCCTCCACCGGGACCAGCAGCGCATGAGTCGTGGCCGTTGTCGTCGTCGGCAGCGGCTCGTCTGTCGGCCGGGCACGGTTCCCGTGGTTGTTGGTCATCACGAGCGGCGGGACCGTGAGCGCCTCGGCGGCGGTCGTGTGCTGCGTCGGCAGGACATCATCCACCGGACGCGCCCGCAGATACCGCGAGCCCGTCGTGATGCCGTCGTACGTGTTCCCCGCCGCCGTCACCACCAACGGCCGCCAATACCGCTCGATACCCTTCTCGATCCGCGCCCGCGTCTTCGGCGCCAACGGACGCGCACGATCACCGATCCGCTCACCAGGAATGCTCCAGTCGATCGCAGAGCTCGCAGGCAACCACGCCGGCTCAATCACCCCGCCACACTTCGGGCACCGGTACAGGTACTGCGCCCGATACCGGCCCCACTCCTCAGCCTTCTTGAACGTCTGCACCGCACGCACCTGACCGTGCTCCGGGCAAACCGCAACCGGGCGAGTCCACTGCTCCAGCCGCGGCCGGGGACGCTTCGCGGAGACGAGATCCTTCCGCCAGAACACCACGTACATGCGGTCCCGAGACTGCGGCGCCGGAAGCCCACCCGCCTGTGCGTGCATCGAGTTCAGCCACACGATGCGGTGCTCGTACCCCAGCAGTTCCATCGCGAGCAGCCACGCCGGGAACTGCACCCACCGGTACGCGTCCACGACGTTCTCGATGATGATCGCCCGGTACTCGTGATGCTCCGCGAACCGGGGAACATCCCACATCGTCGCCCTCGAGCGGTTCGCCGCCTCATCCGGGAGCGGGCGGGTGCCGTTCACCTCGAACAGTGCCTGGTCCTCGACACGCTGCCGCTTGACGCCCTTCGCCACGCTGTGGTTCGTGCACTCCGGCGACGCCCACAGAATGTCCGTGCGGGGGAAGTACCCCGGGTTCACCTGCGAGATGTCAGCGTTCGAGTGATCCGTCTCCGGATGGTTGAGCTGGTGCGACTCGATCGCACGTGCCCAATGGTTCGCCGCGATCAGCACCTTGTACCCCGCTGCGACGAGCCCCGACGACGAACCGCCAGCGCCGCAAAACAGGTCACACACCGTCAGGCCATTCCACGGAACCGACGGGTGCTCGTATCCGATCCGATCGGTCGACATCACCCGACACTCCCCTTCTTCCGGGCATAGCGCTCTCGAAGATTGATGCGGTCACACTCAGCGCAGTAGCGTCGCCCGTTCGAGCGAACGCGGACGTTTCGCGGGTCCGTCCAGTCGTGCCCGACTCTCCGGCAGGCGGTCTGCCGTTCCGCGATCCTGTGCTGGTTCTCTGCGTGCGTCACGGGCTCGAGATGGTCGGGCCGGACACACGCCGGCGTGGTGCAGAGGTGGTCAAGTTCAAGGCCGGGCTCGATGGGCCCGACGAGGATCTCGTACACGACTCGGTAAGCCGGGCGATCGCGTCCGAGCCAGTGGACGTAGGGGTAGCCAGCGTCGTTCTTCCAGCCGGTCCAGAGCCAGTGCCCGTCGCGGGCATCGATCTTCGTTGCGATCCGATCTGGAAGCACAGGGGTTCCGCTCATGCGTTCGCCCTTTCGGCTTCCTCTTCGGGGGTGGCCTGCAACGGGTCCAACTCGTCGAGGTTCACGGGCTGCTCCGGCTCCGCAGTCGGCGGATGCACCACCCTGACCGGGCCACCCTCCACCTGCGTGATGACCGCACCATCGTTCGACGCCGCCAACGCGAGCTCGTCCGTCGACTGCCGGGCAGTCTTCGCCAACTGCCGCATCACCGTCTTGAGGGCCATCTCTTCGTACCAGTCAGCCCACGGGCCAGACGTGGCACGCTTCGGACGTCGTTCGTTGATCTGCGCCTTCGACATGTACTCGAACTGGAACTCGCCCTGTGCGCCCTGGATCTGCGCCACAGCACCCACGAGGGGGCGGTCGGTGTCGGTGTTCAGCGGGGTCCACTGGTAGTCGCGCCCCCCGGACCCCGTCGACCACTGCCGGAACTCGTCACCCTCACGGACGATGAACCACTCCACCTTCCGTGCGCCGGCCCGGTAGAACAGTTCGACGTACCCGCGGTATCCGACGATGAGTTGCGCTTCGCGGCCGTAGGGGACGAGGTAGGCGAGTCCGCGGGGTCCGCCGATCTCCAACGCAAGCTGGGCGGCGACGAACAGGCCTCCGAGGATGGACAGTTCGTCGCACTGTGCGAGCTGCCGGTTCGTGCGGATGGATGTGACGGCGGCGCGTACGAACCGGTCGGCACCGATCCTGTCCGCGAGCGCGGCTGCGAACCCATTCGATGCGGCGTTGACCTTCTGGATCACGGCGTCCTGCTGCGGCAGGGCAATGCTGTTGCTCATGCTGCCTTCTCCGGGTTGATCATCCGGCCGAGGAGTTCGATCGCTTCGGCGTTGTTCAGGTCACGGGCCTGCGCGTACTTCGACCCTTCGAGGCCGGCGCGGTAGTGGTCCCGCATCTTGCGGTAGACGGCGTCACGGATCTCCCAGTACCGGTCGGAGTGCTTGGCGGCAGCGACAGCGGCAGCGACAGCGTCAGCGGCAGCGACAGCGTCAGCGGCAGCGGCAGCGACAGCGGCAGCGTCAGCGGCAGCGACAGCGTCAGCGGCAGCGACAGCGTCAGCGGCAGCGGCAGCGACAGCGGCAGCGTCAGCGTCAGCGTCAGCGTCAGCGACAGCGACAGCGACAGCGACAGCGACAGCGACAGCGGCAGCGACAGCGGTCACACCTCGCTTCTCGAGCTCCTCGGTGATCCGCGCTTTTAGGTTCGCCCTGGCGTTCGTGCGGGCTTCGTACGCGGCGTCACGCACCGACCGCAGCGCGTCGGTCGCGGCGGCGAGTTGTGTGGCGTTCGTAACCTCCTGCAGTGCCCGCAGGCGGTCAGCCTCGGCGGTCAGCCCTGCAGCATCCAGCCAGCGGGGCGTCGCCGTTCGGATCGCCCAATCCGCCGCGAGGTACCGGCGTGCGTCGTCCTGCCCGTCGCCTGCGGTGCCGATCATGCCGGGGATGAACGGCTTCAGCTTCTGCCGGTCCTCATCCGAGAGACGGTCGTTCAGGCTGATGCCGAACAACGTGAGCACCGGGGACACACACTTGGGGTGGTCGGTCCACGCCTCCCCGGCGATGTACGCCACCGTTTCGAGGAGGCACGCGCCACCCTCGATGCCGTCGCCGCCGTAGTGCGAACCGTGGCCGAGGGTGAACGTGTTCAGGTCGAGAGTTCTGGTGTTCATGCGAGTTCCTTGTCGATTGCGTCGTTGACGAGCCACACGGGCGGGACGACGAGTTGGATGGGTTCCGGGTATCCGGGCCACTGGTTGGATTCGATGCAGTCGGCGTAGACGGCGCGGGCGCGGCGGGTCTTCGCCCGCCCCAGGTCGACGAAGTCACGGTCGAGCTGGTGCACACCGATCAGGTTCGGTGCGTCCTTCTCCACGACGACGAACACGAACTCGCCCCGCTCACCCGTGACCGCTTCCCGCACGTCCCGGTACCAGGCGTCCTGCACCTCGTACCCGTACTTCGCGGCGGCCTGTGCGAACCCGTGACGGTCGGCGCGTCCAGCGGTGGTTTTCAGGTCGACCGCGACGGGTGCGTAGTAGTCGAACCGGGCACGGCACGCCACCCCGTCAATCTCGGCGAACAGGGACGTTTCCGGGGTGCCGTCCTGCTCGAACAGGCGCCGTGCGGTCGGGTGTGCGAGGACCGCCTCAGCAGTCGCACGGATCGGTGCCATGTCCTTGACCAGCATCGGCACACCACCGGCGGCGTACACGGCGTCACGTTCCTCCTGTGCGGCCTTTGTCCGGTAGTTATCGAACTCGAGCTCGACGATGTTCGACCCGGTGCCGAGGACGAGGGTGTGGATCGCGTGCCCCTCATCGAACGCCTGCCGTGGTGCCTGCGGGTTGTCCTGCTCGTATCGGAACCGTGCGGGGGAGTCGAGGAGGCGCCGTGCACCGGTCGACGACAACGAGTCGTGCCCGAAGTACACGTCGTCGGGGAGGTCGTGAACGATGCCCTGCAGTTCGGTCACGCTGCACCCCCGACGTTCGTGATGCGCACCTCGAAGTGCGCGCGGCCGGCGGGGAGGAGTTCGATCGTCGCGGACGGCTTCACCATGAACTCGGGTGCGTCGTCCGGGACGACGTGCGCCGAGACGCCCTTGTCGGCGCCGATGCCGTCGTAGATCGCTTTCAGCAGCGGGCTGAGGTTGTCCACGTCTCGGCGGCGACGGTCGGTCACCCACCACACCACGTCCACACGGACACGCTCGAGCTTCGGAACCCTCAGCGCTTGCACCTTCACGGCGACTTCCTGACGGATCGCCTGGGTGGCCCGGTACTTCGCGAGGTGGTGTACGCGGTCGTTCGCGGAGAGGCCCTTCGGGGGTCGCGGGTAGTTGAGGGTGATGGTCCACGTGCCGGGGGTCCACCCGTTCCCGTCCCACCCGCTCATGCTGCGGCCTCCTGGGTGGGTTCGGGTTCCACCGGGAACCACGAGTACCGGCCACGGGGCGTCACCCCGGAACAGAGGAACGTGGCACTGGCGACGAGGTTCGGCCACTGCCGTTCTGCCGTGACCGCGTACGGTGCGAACTCGTCCGTGAGGGTGTCGAGGAATCCCCACAACACCGCGCCGAGCACCCGCCGGCGGGCCACCATGTAGCGTCCAGGCATCAGCCCTGCTCCTCTTCCGTGTAGGCCGCGTTGATGATCGCTGCGGCGTCTGCGATTGCTTCGTCCATGTCGTCGTGCCCGGACAGGTCGACGATGATCGGGTCACGCTCACCACTCACGACGACACCTCCCGGTTCGTGAAGTCGACCGGCGGAGACGGCGGCACGACCGGGCGGAGCGGGGATCGGTCAGCGAGCCAAGCCGCCCGAACGGCGTGGTACTCGCGCCAGATGACTTCCTTGTGCGGGGCCTCGACCTGGCGGTACTTCCGGGTTCCGTCGCGCTTCTGCGCTCGTCGCGAGGGCATCACGACACCTCCCCTGAGTTCGACGGTTCTGGGTCCGGGTGAACCCACCGGAGCAGGAACAGCACGAACACGAACGCCCACACCCCCACCACGAGCAGCTGCCACGACCGGCCCAACACCCCGACCGCGAACACCGCGGCAGCGGCAGCGAACAGCACGACGAACACGTCCGACGCGCCACGCTCACCGACCGGTGTCACGAGCACCCGGTCACGGTTGAACCGGGCCTGGAAGTAGTCGTCACCCTCGACGAGGTCCGCGAAGTCCGGGGTGTTCGCGATGATGATGATCTTCGCGTCGCAGTACGTCACCCACCCGTCGAGGTCGGCTTCGGTCTTCTCGTCCCCGTTGCGGATGAACTCCGTCACGATCACGTGCGTGCCCGTCTCGTACAGGACAGGGGTTCGCGTCTCGGTCATGCGAGGGTCACCGCCCACCAGAGCACCCCGCCGGAGATCAGCGATGCTGCGACGATCGTCGCCATGCCGATGCCCTCGAGCGCGGTCATCCGCGAACGGCGCCCGCGGGGGAGCACGGTTGGCAGTTCGAGGCCGACAGCGTCGGACGCCTCCGCCGGCTCGAACGGGACCTCGTCGAGATGCTCCAGGGGGATACCGCGGGTGCTCATTCGGCCACCGCCATGACCGCTTCGCCGTTGCGACGCTCCCCGGTGTCCACCACACGGCCCGTGTCGAGCTTCAACTCGGTCAGGCGCCGGCGGATGTCGTACAGGTCCGAGAACGGCCACGCCCGGTCGTACCGGTTCACGACGTACTGGTCGTAGATCTCTCGTGCGGTCGCGGGACCGTCGGCGAGGATCGCGACGATCGCGTTCTGGATGGTGCGCTTCTTGTCGCCGCGCTTCGCAGCGCGCGCCGCTGCGGCGGACGTGTCCGGGTCGAACCGGTGCGACATGCGCACCAGATCGGCGTCGGTGCTATCGTTGGAACCCAGCATGGTTTGGAACCTCGTTTCCTTCTCGGGCCCCCCGTCGGTAGCGGGGGGTTCGGCCATTTCAGGGGTCAGGTGCGTTCCGGCATCCGTTCGATCCACGCGTCCAGGTCCGTCTTGCGGAACTTGACGCGCTTCGACGTCCCGACCGGGGTGATCTCGCCCCGGCCGCGGAGCTCGTCGACGTCGCGCAGCGAACCGTCGATGTACGCGGCTGCGGTCTCGCGGGTCATCAGCGCCGGCCACGCCTCCATGCGGATCACTCCTGCGGCGCTCATGCGGCGACCTGCTCGGGGTCGTGCGGGTATAGCGTCGAGGGCATCACGCCGAGGGCACGAGCGATCGCGGCGAGCTCGGCGGTCGTGAAGCAGTTCGGCTTGCCCCGGTTCAGCTTCCGGTAGAACGACGTGCGGGGGATGCCGGCACGGTCAGCGGTCCAGGACTTCGAGCGCTCTGCGTGGGCGATTGCCTCTTCGACGAGCGCAGCGGTCTCTGCGGCGACGTTGCGGGGGGAGAACTCCATACGGAGACTCTATAGGCCCCATATGGAACTGGTCAAGACTGACTCAGTGCCAATCCTGACCTTTTTAGCTCCGGTGTGGAACTACACTGTGCCGTATGGACACGTTTGGGGAGCGGTACAACGCTGCCGTCGCAGCGGAACTTCGCGCTGCACGCGCCCGCAAGAAGGTCACCATCGACGAACTCGTCGAGGCGACCGGCCTGTCACTGGCATCCGTGAAGCGCTACCTCTCCGCGGAACGAGACATCCCAGTCCCGGCGTTCGCGAACATCGCCCGCGTCCTCGGCGTGGACCCCGGCGAGGTCGCCGACCTTGCCTTCAAGCACCTCACCGAGGACGACTGACGGGGCGACACCACGCGCTCGAGCGACCAGGCCGAGTTCGGTAACGGTCCAGTTCGTCATGCGCGTGTCTCCCTAGTGCTCCGATGCTTCTCCGGTACCGGCGACCCTAACCAACCGGGGCGACAGGCCCGGCCCGGTGGTCGACTCAGCGTGCCACCCGCTTGTCCCCCCTTGTGAGGACCGGCGTTCAGGGTTTCCGCATGATCCCGCTGGTAGCGTGCGGACACCCCCCCCCCGAACTGGGGAACCCGTTGGAACCCCCGATGTTCCGCCCCTGCCGAACCCTACATATGCCCCACCGAAAACGTCGGCTGGACTGGCTCACATCCACAACCCGCCAGACCAGCATCCGAGGCGTCGCCCGCGCCACCGGCCGCTCCCACACGACCATCGCCAGGTGGATCGAACACGGCATCCCTTTCGACGCCGTCGTGACGATCGCCACCCAGCACGGCGTGCCCGTCTCCAAAGCGCTGACCGCGACCGGCCATGAACGGTACATGGACCTCGAGCACGTCCCCACCGTCCGCCTGATCGCCGAGTTGCACGACCGGGCCATGACCGGGCGGCTCTAGAACCGGTCGAGCGCCCCGGCGAAGTGCGACCCGACGAGCTCGGCCGCGGCGCGCGCAGCTTCGGACGACACATGCTGGTAGTGCTTCCGGGTCGTCTCGATGTTCACGTGCCCGACGATCTCCGCGACGACCTTCGCGTCGACACCGAGCTCCATGAGCACCGTCGCGGTCGTGTGGCGGGCAGTGTGCGACGTCACGTCGTCGACGATGCCCGCTTCCCGCACCACGTCACGCCATGCCTGCTCGTCCTGTTTCGGGGTGAACGGTGCACCGTCCGGGTGCCGCCATATCAGCCCGTGCGGGTTCGGCAGATGCGAGGTGGCTTCGACGTGCCGGCGTAACGCCACCACGACCGCATCGACGAGCGGAACGGCGCGAGGCTTCCCCGACTTCGGGCGGACCAGGCACAGGCGGCCCTGCAGTCGGTGGTACTCGAGGTCGGCCGCGACCCGGAGGCGTGCTTGGGGGCAGGATGCGCCGCGCTTGTACCCGCACGGCCACACACCCCCGTCGGGTTCGCCGCACCCGTGATCGGACGTGACCTCGTCGAGTGACCATTCGACGTTGAAGATCCCGTTGTCGAGGTCGAGGGCGTCGAGTGTCGCGCCGAGCCGTTCCCCCTGGCGGATGCCGGACAGGATCGACATCCACCAGCGGGTGCCGTCCGGCGCCGACGCGGCCGTGTGCAGCACCGCGAACGCCTCCTCCGTGGACAGGGCCCGACGTTCCCGGATCGGTCGCACCTTCGGCGGCTCCACGTCCGCGGCGACGTTCCGGCCCGTGAGCCCTTCGAGGCGTGCCGCGTCGAGCATGACCGACAGGACCGCGTGCGCCTTCCGGGCGGTCGCCGTCCCCCTGCCCGAGTCGAGCACGCGTTGCAGCATGCCCCGCACATCCGACGGGAGCAGCTGCGCGACGGGCCTGTGACCGATCGCCGGGACGATCCAGTTCTTCGCGGTCGACTCGTACGCGGTCAACGTGTTCGGCTTCAACGTCTGCCGACCGACCGTGGCCAGCCACCGGTCGGCCCAGTCGGCGAGCTTCGTGCGCCGATCCAGTGGGGCGCCGTGGTCGCGGATCTCGGCCTTGATCTGCTCGAGCTTCTGCCGGGCCTTCGCCTGGGAGCGTGACGTGACTTCCTTCTGCCGGCGGCGGCCGTCGGGCCAGAATCCGACGTCGACGACGCCACGCCAGAGCCGTTTGTTCTGGTCGTAGTAGAGGCCGCCGTCGCCGGGAGATCGCTTCTTCGGCACGGCCATACGTTACGCGACCTGGCTGGTTGTGGTCACGCTCTCTCGGCCGAGGGCCACGTCGTTCATCTGCTCGGTCAGCTTCCGGTACTCGGCGGCGTGCGTGCGCGCGCCCGACATGTCGCCGTTGAGCAGCGCCTGCGTCGCGGCGCGCGCCTGGGCGTCGGCCTTCTCGGAGAGCCGCTCGATCGTGGCGTCGATGTCCTTCGTCATGGTGTTCCCCCTTCGCGGTGGGTACCCACATGAGTACCCACATACAGAATGACACACATGCTTGCGGTTAGCACTCAGTGGAACCCCTCAGATCGGCGCGGTTCTGCCGGAATCCGGGCTGCGAGAGGCGGGTTCGTGCGGGTGACCGGGCGGAGACTAGCGGTTTCCGTTCGGAGCTATCGTTTCACTCGTAATGAATAGGTCGTGGGTTCGATTCCCACAGGCGGCTCTCTTCTAGCCCCCCGTCCGGATCCTCCGGGCGGGGGGCTTCGCCGTTCTCGAGCCACTCGAGCGGCATCCCTGTCCGCATCGCAATGACCCGCAGATCACGCCGGCGCGGGGCGTTGCGCCCGTTGATCCAGTTGCTCACGGTGTTCCGGGACACCTCGAGCTCGTCCGCCATCTCGCCGACGCCGACGCCAGACACGCGCAGCGCTCGCCGGATGCGATCCGCGAGGTCGAACTCGAACCTCGGGTCCGTTGCCAGGTGCATGCTCATGGCCTCATTATCGCCCCGATGCGCAAACTTATGCAATAACTCCGGGGCCCCGATGGCGAGGTTCAGGGAAGGCACTGAACACGACCTACTCCCAAAGTTGTGAAATGCTTGATCTAGTCCCTAACTTGTGCCAATGTGTGGGTTGTGAAAAGCACAATCCCCCAGCAGATCGGCAGCAAGCGCGCCGCCGAGATCCTCAAGGTGGACCGCAGCAACATCGGCCGCCTCGTGAGGACCGGCACGCTCAAGCCCTCCACCAAGCTCGAGGGCTCGACCGGCGCGTACCTCTTCGATGAGGACCACGTGCAGAAGGTCGCCGCCGACCGCCGTGCGAAGCGAGCCGAGGCAGCGGGGTGAGCACGATGGCGACTCTCGACGGCCCGCGACCCATCCCGGTCGCCGGCGACCGCCCCACCGAGATCCGCCCCGCAGTGTTCCCCCCGCTGCCCCGCTTCACCTGGACCGACCCCGCAACCCCCCGCGACCCGCAGACCTTCGAGATCTGCGTCGTCATCACCGCCGGCCACGCCGAGTTCGTCGCCCGCGACGTGCTCGCCGCACTCGACCACGACCTCGGCGTCTACGCGGCCGACCCCTCGCACGAAGCCGACCAGCCCTACCAGGCGCACGGCCGCGCCGCGACCTGGTCGCTCGAGCTGACCCGCGACATCCTCAAGCCCATCGACACCGCCCCGCGCGTCGCGAAGCTCCTCACGTGGCTCGCCGACCGCATGGCCGACCTCGACGAACTCGGCGCCGCGCGCATCGAGGACACCAACTCGCCCATCGCACGCAAACAGCCCGCCTCGTACTCCGTCGCCGCGGCCGCGCGACTCCTCAGCCGCGACCCCGCGATCGACATCGGCCAGCAGCGCCTCTTCGAGCACCTCCACACCGCCGGATGGATCACCCGCGAGGGCCGCGCATGGCAGCCCGCACCCGCGTCGATCGAGCTCGGCCTCCTCGACCTGCAGCTCGTCAACGAGCGCCACTACTCCCGCTCCGAGCCCTACCCGCAGGTACTCATCACCGTCCACGGCCTCCGCACCCTCCACGAGCGCCTCGGCGGCATCGCCGACCTCGCGCTCGCCGCACCGAACCACCTCACCCTCGTCGACGAAGGGACCCACCAGTGACCCGCTCCACGCGTCGCGCGCACCCCGTCGTGCGCCAGCTCGTCCTCTGCCTGTTCGTGCTCGTCGCGTTCCTCGCGATCTACGGCGCACCGCAGGCCATCCACCTCGCACTCACCGGGAGGCACTGATGCCCACCATCGAGACCGACACCATCGAGCTGCCCGACGAGGTCCTCCCGCCGCGCATGATCGCCGAGGCCACCGTCGGGTACGGCGTCGTCGGCACGAAGGTCGGCGGCGTGCTCCGCCACCGCGCGCGCATCCGCCGCGGCGTGAAGCGCGCGAACCTCGTGTCCAAGGGCGTCGTGGCCGTGACTCTGTTCACCGAGCTCACGCTCGGGTACTACGTCGGCTCGTTCCTCGCCGGGGTCTGGCTGTGACCGGCGACGGGCCTGGGGCCTGGGAGCAGGTCGTCGCGAACGAGATCGGCGTCGGCGCGCCCGTCGAGGTCACCGCGACCTCGGGGCGCACGACGCCGATCCGCGGCACGGTCGACGCGATCTGGACCCGCTCGGCCGACAAGGAGCGGATCGCCCGCGTCCGCCTCGCCAGCGGCAGCACCGTGACCGAGCCCGTCGCCGGCCTCCGCCGCATCTGAGGGGCGAGCATGCGCACCATCGACACGCTGGACGGCACGTTCCCCCACGCGACCCCGGAGGGCTACGAGCGCGGATGCCGCGGCTCATGCTGCCCCGGCATCGAAGACGTCGGCTGGTCGTGCTCGTACGCCATCCAGCAGTACCGCGGCGACTTCCAGTGGCGCCGCTGGGTCGACGACGGCATGACGCCCGAGCAGATCCGCGACGCCCGCCAGCGCCAGGAAGCAGCGGCCGCCGCGAAGGCGGCCAAGCGCGGGCCGGCCCCGGTGGCATCCCAGCCCACCATCACGGTCGCCGACTCGCACGAACCAGTGCGGGAGCGGCCGAAGCCGCGCCCCGTACGCAACCCGGCCGCGACCGTGCGGCCCGTCACTCCACCCCGATCGGAGACCCACATGACCAGCCAGGATGCGCCCACAGGGTTCGAGAAGTTCGTCCGAGGAAGCCGAGGCTCCAGGACCCTCACGATGCTCTCCGCACGTGCTGGCAAGGGTGGCAAGATCGCCGTCTCCACCGGTCTGCACCGAAAGCTCGGTGACCACGTACAGCTCATGTTCAACCCGTCCTCCCGCCGCATCGCCCTCCGATCGGTCGACGGAGCGGACCCCGACGCGTACCCGATCAGCAGCAAGTCCCACACGATCTCCGCATCGGCGTTCATGCGGCACTACGAGATCTCGCCCGGCACCCGCTGGGCGCTCGCCGAGGAGACCGACGCAGCCGGTGTGTACTTCGCCAGCACCGTCGTCGAGGACGAGTCATGACCACCCGCCGCCGCCGGTGCACCACGAACGGCGACCACGCCGGCCTGCCCGAGGCGACGCTGCGGATGCACTACACGACCTTCGGCTGCCGCGACGAGCTCACCGAGTCCGCGAGACGCGAGTACGACGCCGAGCACCGCAGCGGCCCCGACATCCGCTCGTGCTGGCGCTGCGGCGTCACCTGGAACGGCCACCACAAGTACTTCGACGGTGCCCCCTGCCGCGACTGCCGCGAGTTCCTCCGCAACGTCGACGGCGACCACACCCTCTGGCGGCCTGACCAGCGCCCCGCAGCGCGCCGTCTGGCGGTGGCAGCCTGATGCCCAGACCCCGCCTCCTCCACGTCCCGTTCGAGGACCTCCACGGCCGCAACGCCGTCGCCGGCGACCGGTGGGAAGTCACCAAGGCCCACGAGAACCCGCCCAACTTCCTCCTGGCCAAGCCGTGGCTCGCCGGCCCTCGCGAGCTCGGCGTCTACGCCCGCTACCAGCGCACCGCCGGCCGCACCACCACCGCCGACAAGTACATCCCCTTCGAGACCCAGCAGCAGGCCTTCACCTACGCCCACGCCCGCGCCCGCGGATTCCTCCACGAAGCCGCCCTCATCGCCGTCCAGCTCATCGGCACCCTCGACCAGCTCCGCGCTGCCCTCGACCCGCTCGACATCCACGGCGCTCGCCGAGGGGGTGCCTGATGGCCATCCAGCACCTCGAGGACGCCGCCCAGGTGCAGCTGCCCGCTGCGACGAAGCTCGTGCTCATGGCGATCGCCGACGACGCCAACCGTGAGACCCGGATCGCGTACCCCGGCGCGGCGAAGATGATGCTCTGGGCTGGGATCGGGGAGTCCCGCGTCTCGTCCGTCCTGCAGGAGCTCATCTGCCGGCAGCTCATCGCCCGCCGCGCGAAGGCGTACCGCGGCCGCCGCAGCGAGTACATCATCTTCCCCACGCCCGAGGAGATCGCCCTCCTCGACGACCTCGACGAGACGCTCAACCACGTCTCGCAGACGACGATCGACCGCGTCAAGCGCCAGGACGAGGCGGCCGCGCAGACGAAAACCGCCTCTGACCAGCCTGTGGATAACGCAGATGAATGGGTCGCACCGGTACGACCCATTTCTGGAGAAAGGGTCGTACGGGAGCACGGAATGGGTCGTACGGGTACGACCCCTCCCGTTAGAAACTCCCGTGTTAACCACCAGTCCTCTAGTCAGAGTCACCACACAGGGGCTGTGGATAACCAGCAGGACGGACGATCGAATCTCATCCACCCCACTCCGGGCGACGTCCGTCACAAGGAGCTCGACCTCGAAGCCGTCGAGCTCGCCAACGCCATGGACCTCGCCGCGATCGGCATCGACGAGGACGGCATCCGGGACCTCTGCACGATGATCCTCGGCCGGGCCAAGTCGCACGTCGTCGACCCGACGTCGTACGTCATCCACGCCCTCACGCGGAACCGCAGCGAGTGGATGCACCACGCCATGGAGATCGCCGCGAACCGACGAGCCGGACGGAGCTTCTGATGGCCATGATCACCGCCGAGTACGCCCACACCCTCATCGGCCAGCTCATCGCGATCCGCACCATCGGCGCCTGGGGAACCCCGTTCATCCTCGACGCGGTCCGCCACGACCCCGACCGCGCCCCCGAGTCGATCGTGCTCGTCGCCGGTGACGCCGGGGACCGCACCGCACCTGTCGTCGAGCTGCCGGTCCACCCGGCCCGCCTGCTCATCATCGAGCCCACCCTGCAGGAGGCCGGCGCGTGAACTCCTGGACCCTCCGATTCGACATGGAGAAGAACCCGCTGCCCCTCAACGGCAGCCGCGGCCAGACCGCCGCCGCGCGGCGCTGGCGCTCCCGGTGGACCGCCGCGATCCGCAACCGCACCATCACCGCCGCGACCGACGCCGGCATCCCGCTGCTCGGCACCTGCCAGGCGCGCCTGACCTGGTACGTCCGCACCGCGCACCGCCGCGACGTCGACAACCTCGCCCTGCTCGAGAAGGCCATGTTCGACGGCCTCGTCCGCGCCGGCGTCGTACCCGACGACACCCCCGACCTGATGACCAAGCACCGCGCCGAGATCGTGCAGGTCGACCCGAAGGAGCACGCCGAAGCGTGGTTCGAGTTGTGGGTCGCACCCCGCCCAACCATCGACGACATCCGCGCGCTCGCCGCCGACCTCGGCCTCGAGCTGCAGCCGTGGCAGCAGCGCATCGCCGAGCAGCTGCTCGCCGGCGGCACCCTCACCATCCCGAGCCCCGCCGCGCAGCACGCGAAGTCCAAGCGCGACTTCGAGCGGATGCTCCGCACCATCGCCTCCATCACCGAAGGGACCCACCCATGAACATCCTCCGCAACGGCCCGCGCATGTTCTTCGCCGACCCCGGCCTGAACGCCCGCGAGGGCTTCACGCCGATCGTCTCCGACACCCCCGTGACCGCGGCCGATCTCCCGAAGCTCCGGCCGGGGGAGTACTTCGACCTGCACGTGAAGACGAACGTCCGCGGCGAGACCGTCACCGTCGCGATGATCATCGTCCCGCCGGCGCGCACTTGGTGGCGCCCGTCGACGTGGACCCGGCCCGTGCAGATCGCGGCCGTCGGCCTCGCGCACGGCGTCGGCCGGGCCGCGGCGATCGCCGCGGCGAAGGACGCCGCCGATCGCCGCTTCGCCGGCCAGCTCCTCACCGCCGCCGGTCGCTGATCATGCTCGACGTCGCCACGCTCATCGACTTCGAGGCCGCGCACCCGCGCCCCACGGAGACGAAGAACGCCGCGATCCTCGAGCAGCTCGACCTCCAGCCCACCCGCTACTACCAGCAGCTCACCCGCATCCTCGCCACCCCGCACCTGCGCGAGGCCGCAACCCTGCACGACCCCATCACCACCAACCGGCTCGTCCGCCTCCAGGAGCAGCGAGCCAAGACCCGGAAGGCCCGATCACTGTGACCCCGCGCAAGCCCACGCTCAAGCACCTCGACCCGAACCTCCTCACCACCGAGCACAACGTCCGCACCGACCTCGACCTCGGCAAGGACTTCCTCAAGTCGATCCGCGAGCACGGCGTCCTCGAACCCATCACCGCGTACCCCGACCCCGTCCTCGACGACCACTACCGCGTCCACATCGGCCATCGCCGCACCGCGGCCGCCGTCAAGGCCGGCCTCGACACCGTCCCCGTCTACGTCATCACCGAACGACAGGCCGCCGACCGCGTCGCCGAGCAGCTCACCGAGAACCAGCACCGCGCCGCACTCACCACCCGCGACACCGCGGCCGCGTTCGAGCAGCTCTCGCTCTTCGGGCTGCCCGCCACGCAGATCGCCCGCCGCACAGCCACACCCATCAAGACCGTCGGCGCCGCGCTCGCCGTGGCGAAGTCCGAGAGCGCGGCCGCGATCCAGGAGCAGGCACCCGACCTCACCCTCGACGTCCTCGCGCAGATCGCCGAGTTCGACGGCGACACCGCCGCGGTGAAGGAGCTCACGAGCACCGCCACGAGCAACCCGGGCCTGCTCCCGCACGTCATCGAGCGCCTCCGCGGCGACCGCACACGGAAGGTCGAGCTCGAAGCCCTCAAGGCCCAGCTCACCGCCGCCGGCATCGAACAGATCACATCCACCACGAGCAGCTATGCCCACCCCGCCGGCCTCCTGCGCCTCGAAGGGCTCGTCCGCGCCGACCAGCCCGACGTCGACATCGACACCAGCGACATCCACGCCATGGCAGCCATCCCCGGCATCCGTGCCGCAGCCGTCATCGACCACACCATGATCGACAGCAACTGGACCAAGGCCGCGTTCATCCGCTGGTACGTCGACGAGACCGCCGACCACGGCCTCGTCGACCGCTGGTCCGCGAACGTCACCGACGAACAGCGCGCCGAGAGGGAAGCCGCCGAGGCCGCCCGGCAGGAGCTGCAGCAGGCACAGGCCGAACGTGACGCCCAGCTCACCGCCGCAGCCAAGGTCCGCCACGCCTGGCTCAAAGAGCTCCTCGATCGCAAGACGCTGCCCGACACCACCGACGACCTCATCGCCCACGCGCTCGCCAGCGGGCTCGCGCTCCCGCACCCCAACAGCGACTTCGCCGCGCTCCCGCTCGAGCTGCTCGACATCCCGGTCCCCGACGCCTGGACCTGGAACGCCGACCAGCCGGCCGAAGCCGACCGCTTCCCCCGACGAACCGCACTCGCCGACTACCTGCACAAGCACCCCGCACGCGTCCGCCGTGTCACCTTCGCGATCATCGCCTCCGCCATCGAGACCGACCGAACCGACCACCACGACGCCCGCTACCTCAACGCCCTCGCCAACTGGGGGTACGGCCTCTCCGACATCGAGCGCGAGCTCGCCAACCCCGGACAGCCCCAGCCCGAGGAGGACTGACAATGCGCCACGCATCCAAGACCCTCCGCCTCACACTCGGCTGGGCACTCGCCGCGCTCGCCGCGGCCGCCGTGTACCTGTCGTGGGGCGCGCTCTACGACCTCGCAGTGCACGTCGGAGGCATGACGGCCGACCGCGCCATCCTGTTCCCCGTCGTGGTCGACCTGGTCACCGTTGTCGCGATGCTCATCGCGCTGCTCGTCCCGGCGCCGCGGTGGGGCATCCGTCTCCTGCCCTGGGCGACGCTCACCGTGTTTGGTGCCGTGACCATCGCCGGCAACGCCGCGCACGTCGCCGTCGTCGACGCGCGCACGCTCGCACTCGGCGAGGCGATCGCCGTGGGCGTGAACGCCGTCCCGGCGATCGCGCTGCTCATGGTGACCCACCTCGCGGCCGCTACCGTGTACCGCCGAGACGACACCCCAAGCCGTGCCAGAGCGCCCCGCGCGTCCCGCCCGCCCGTCTCGGAGGACACCACCGGCACACCGGCGAAGCGTCCCGCCAACCGTGCGACCCGGGACGCGATGCGTGGCGAGGTGCTCCGCCTGCGCACCGAGGAGCGTCTCTCGATCCGCGACATCGCGGCGCGCGTCGACGTCTCACCGTCGACGGTGGGCCGCTGGGTCAACGACCCCGCGAACCAGGAGGAGGCCGCCTGATGCCGGTCCGTATGAGTCTCCCGGGCAGCATGCGCTACGAGCTCGCCGCGACCGCACTGAACCCGGCCGCAGAGATCCCGGTGCACGAGAACGAGTGGGCGCCGATCGGCACACCGTTCGCAGACCGGGGCCGCGTGTACGCGCACCCGCTCGACGTCATCGCGGTGCGATTCCACCGCGACCCGATCGGCCGCCTCGACGCCGCGCGGGACTGGATCGTCAAGCGCGCGCACGAGCGGCTCGACATGGTCGCGAACCGTCTCGACCTCGAGCAGGCCGCCGAGAACCTCGGGACCGCGACGGCGACGCTCCGCGAGCGTGTCGCGGCGCGCCGGCGCCACCTGGAGCAGCTGATCGAGGAGACCCGATGACACGCACCACCGCGGAGCTGCGTGAGCTCGCCGAGACGATCGTCTCGATCCGCACGGCCGTGCTCGCCGCAGCCGATCACCCGAGCGTCGAGGCGTCCATGGAGTCGACCGCGTTCGACCTGTTCGACGTCGCCGTGCGCCGGCTGCCGTTCCCGTGGGGGTGGTGGTTCCGGCGCAAGATCCGCCCGCAGGTGGGTCGCATCGCGGACCGCCGCGTCATCGAGCAGCTCAGCCAGCTGCGCGACACGTGGGGGAGGGGCGAATGACCCTGCCGACGTACCCCGAGTGGATCGTCCCGACCCTCGCCGAGGAGTGCACCGGGTTCCCGTCCGAAGGTCCGCGCCTGCGGCACCCGGCGCACCCGCGCGTCACGATCCCCGGGACGGACCTCTGCGGGCCGTGTCACAAGCGGTTCCCCGGCGTGCTCGGCGACCTCGCCCGGTTCTGGAAGCCGCTGCAGGAAGCCCACATCCGCATGCCCACGAAGAACTACGCCGCGGACCGTGTCTCCGGGGGCGGGCGGGTCGACGTCGGCGCACTGTGGAACCCGCACGCCCGCACCGCGCTCGTCGCGATCGAGGAGTGGACCCGGTACCTGATCCGCACCGTGCTCCGTGAACGCCGGTTCTTCGACGACGAACCGCTCGGGTTCACCGTCGACGAGCACCTCGAGGACACCCGCACCCCCGTCCCGCTCGCACTCGCGATGCTCGCCACCCACCACGCCCGCTGGCTGAGCTCGTACCCGCGCCTCGGCCCGGCATGGCTCGACGACGCGACCCACCTCCGCACCCTCGCGATGCGAGCCCTGGACCGCCCGTCGGTGCGCCGCGTGAACATGACCGGCATGTTCTGCGAGGAGGTCGTGCAGGACCTCGAGTACGGGCAGGAGATCTGCGGCGCGCAGATGGCCGGCATCATCCACGACGACCCCACCGACGGACCCGCCGTCATCATCTGCTCCCACAACCCCGCACACCAGACCAGCCGCCTCGAGCGGAAGGACTGGCTCACCCGATGACCCACCAGCACGACGACGACAATGGCCGGTTCAACTACTGGGTCGCCATCGACGTCGCCGCGGCCGCCCTCGACGTCGGCATCAAGCGCGCCTACCAGCTCGCCCGCACCGACCGCTGGCGCCACACCCCCACCAAGCCCCGCGGCTACCTCATGACCGACATCCGCCGCACCGCCCAACACCGGAAGGACGCCCCATGACCATCACCGTGAGCAGAGGATGCATCGTCTGTGGCTGGGAGAGCGAACCCCAGCACTACGAGGAGGGCGAGGAGACCGTGCTCGACGCCTCCGACCACCAGTGCCCGGTCGAGCCCGTCGCGCGCGCGCTCTGCGACGCGAAGCTCGGCGAAGGCGTCTGGGACTCCTGGTCGACCAGGCGCGAACACGCCAAGTACGGCCGTCGCGCACGTAAGGTGCTCGAAGCCCTCGACCGCGCCGGCCTGACCGTGGTCCCGCTGTCACCCACGCCTGACCGCGAGCTCGACCAGCCCGCCACCTGCAGCTGCACCTGCCACAGCGAGGGGAGCGAAGCATGATCGGCTGGTTCCGCCGGCGGAAGCACACGCCGACCCCACCCCCGACCCCGCCCATCCGGCACCGCAGCCGCCAGGCCGGGAAGGTGTACGACCTGTCCCTCTCGGTGTCCGAACGATGCGGCCTCCCACGCGAGACCGTCGGCGAGCTGATCCTCGCCGGCTGGACCTACACCGAGTACGAAACCCAACCCGCCCGATGGACCGCACCCGGCAAGACACGATCCCGCGCCGGCACACCACGCATCCACGTCAACGTCCCGCACGACCGCGGCTGCACACGACCCCCCACCGGCTGGTGGTGCTCACGCGAAGCCGGCCACCCCGGACCCTGCACCGCCCGCCGAGGCGAGAAGAGACCACAATGAGCGACGGCCCCATCAAGCGCGAACGCGCAGCCTGGATGCCCCCACCCGTCAGCACCCGCGACGCAACCCGAATCTGTGGCGCGAAGACCATCACCACCACAACATGCGGGCGCTCGCCGAAGCGCGGCGCCATCACGACGAATTGGGACGACGTGACGTGCGCCGACTGCCACGCCGCACGGCGAGCAGACGCGATCGATAGATCACACGACTCAGAGGAGACACGATGAACCACGATGAGCTGGTCGCCAAGACCGACTGGCCGAAGCGCGATGAGGACGCGACCGCCGACGCTATGATCCTGCACGGCGCCCGCCTGACGATCGCGTGGCAGGCGGAGACTCACCAACTGATGACGCGCGCGTTCGCGGTCGATCGTGAGTCTGCGGAGTACAAGCCTGCGATGCGCCGCTACGTCGATGCCGTGCAGGCCATGCTCGCTGAGGCTCAGGTCGTCGTGGCGCTCGTGCAGGTGCAGAGGCGGTCGCCCGAGCTTGCCGACGAGATCGCCCGCGAGCTCTACAGCATGACCGAGGACGGTGGTGTCGTTGGCGAACTGATGTGGGAGTACCTCGACGCGCGCGGGGTCGACGCTGATGCGGCGTTCTCGATCATCGAGGAACTCACGACGGCAGAGCACGGCGAGCCGGAACCTGATGGTTCAGGCGTCAGCGGCCCCGGCGGCTGACTCGTCGGGCATCCCGACGACCTCACCCGCGACAGCCGCCGACATCGCACGCAACTCATCAGTCGTCGGCCAACGCCCGATCGACGTCGTCCCAGCCTGCCGCCCGTCCGCGCTGTACACCAGGTGGAACGGTCGCAACTCACCAGCCTTGACCTCGCCCCGGTTCCACGCCAGAAGCATCCGCCCTGCCGAGCCATACGCCCGCCGCCGCAACCCCGCCGACGCCGCGGCCGACGAATATGCGCCCGTCCCGTGAACCCACGTCTCGACCGGCCGATCACCCGGAACCAGACGCGACGAGATCTCCGTCAACGCACGGTTCATACGACCCGCCGCCTCACCGGGCGACTCGCCCTTGTCCATCCGGTTCGCCATATCGATGTGAGCGTTGACCCACTCCACCACAGCCAACCGAAGCGCCTCACGACGCTCCCGCTCCAGGTCCCGATCATGCTGCGCACGCGAAAGCCACCACGGCCCGAACACCGCACCAGCCGCACCCAACAACGCACCCAGCACACCGGCCGACGCCGCGATCAAGGACAACGCCACCGCATCGCTCATGCCGCAGATACTCCTGAACACCGGCGCTCGCCGGATGCCGACACGCCGAGTTCGTAGCGGATGCCACCGACACGTCGGCGTGATGTGTTAGAAAGTGAATCACTAGGGTTGCGCATCGCGTGACCCCGCAGACACTGAGAGGCCCTGCCACGGCGGGGCCTCTGTCATGCACGGCGCAACGCGTGAATCGGGTCCCGCACGCGCCGTCCGGTGTTGTCCCGGCCGAGGCTCCGATGGGGCGGAGCAAGCGGGGCGAGCGGGGCGGGCAGGGGTTCGCAGTGGGCCTACCTGCCCGCCCGCACCTCAGACCAGGAGGCGATCGCCATGGTCAGCACCAACCGAGGCGGCCGCCGGTACCAGGAAGCGGTCCGAGCACTTCGCGCCCGCGGCGACGCCTACTGCTGGCGAGGCTGCGGCCGGTTCCTCCGAGCCGACATCAGCAACCTCAAGACCCCCGGATGCATGACCCTCGGCCACATCGTCGCCCGCGAGGAAGCACCCGATCTGTTCTGGGACCCCGAGAACCACGCGCCCGAGTGCGTCCCGTGCAACATGGGCGACGGTGCCCGACGCACCAACGCGAAGCGACGAGCTGCTCGAGGCGAACGGCCGGCCGAGCGCGTCATCCGCAGCTCGCCACACTGGGAGTGATCACGATGGCCCGCAAGTCCGACGCCGAACGCGACCCCGACAAGCGCTGCCGCGGGGCGTACCGCCAGCGCCCCGGCCGCACCCACCTCTGTCGGCTCACCGCTGACCACCCGACCGACAAGCACGCCTGCATCTGCTCGGCAACGTGGCCGACCGCGAAGCCGCGCGAGACCCGAACCCCATGAACGGAGCCACGATGACCGACCGCACCCCAGCGGACATCATCGGCGACGAGAACGCAACGCCGACCGAACGCGTCGTCGCCCGCTGCTACATCCGCCGCCTGATCATCACGCCCGAGCACGTCGACGAGGGGCTCGCGACCACCGCCGACGCCGGCGTCGACGACGACGACCGGGAGGCTGTGCTCTTGGCGTTCCTCATGATGATCAGTCCGTACGGACTCTGGATGCGCGACAAGTCGCAGCCCTACCCGGTGCCCGAAGCGACGTTCAACGGCTGGGACCAGGCACGCACCGTGTGCCGCGACGAGCTCGGCGGGCTGCCGCCGCAGGTGAAGCGCGAGCGCTTGGCCGCGATGTTCGGCCCGGGCGCACCGCTCGCGAAGCACCTCGCACGGAAGGGTCATCGATGAGCGCCACCGCGACGGATGAGGTCGCCCCGCGCCCCTGGGCGGAGCTGCTCGACAGCGGGCTGCTCTGGCTCATCAACCGGCAGGTGTTCCACCCGCACGGGTTCTCGTTGTCGGTGCACACCAACGAGCACGGCGAGCCGACGGGCTGGGCTCTCAGAGGTGATGGCACGGAGATCCACGCCTTCCCGTACGAACTCGAGCAGGAGTACTTCGAGCGCGCGATGGCGGAGATCGAGGCAGCTCGCAGTCAGCCGAAGTAGACCGCGACCCCGACGATCCCGATGATCCCGCCGAGCACGGACAGGAACCGGGACGCGGCGTCCTTCGACCTGACCACGCCGCCGAGTCCGAGCACCGCGGCCGCGACGCCGACGAGCACGCCGGGCGCGAACCCGTACGCCCCGCACATGAACGCACCGACCACCCCCGTCGCCAGCGCGGCGATGGCTAGCGGTGTGGCTCGGACCTTCGTCTGCTCCTCGGCCATGCCCGACAGCGTAGCGCGCGCGAGAACCGCACGACGGAATCATGCGTCTGAGGGGTGGCGGACGACGGAATCCGTCGAATCGGCCCCCAGATTTTTAGGATTCGTGAGCGCGGACGACCGCGCCCTCTTCCTCCTTCTCTCCCCCCAGCAGGAAGGGGGCCCGGTGTGGGTTCGTCGAAGAAGCCTCTTCCGCGACACGGAACCATCCAGCGGTACCGCCTCGAGCTGCGTGCGAAGAAGGGCACCTGCGAACGTTGCCGGGCCGCAAATAGGCAGACCAGGGCGGGAGAACGGTCGAACAAGCGCGCCGCCGACCAGCGGCGAACGCTGCACATCGTCGATGAACCACAGAACGAACCCACAGATCTGCACGCAGCGCCACCCACACCACCGTCTCCGCCCGCCGGCGACGGCGACGAGGAGGCCAACCCCGCTGACCTGATCACCGCGGTCCGCTCGCTCATGCGATCGCGGCCGAGCGACATGGTGCTCAAGGTCTACGGCGAGACGGTGATCCTCCTCGCTCGAGCGATCGAGCACGCCGATCCGAAGGACATCCCGAAGCTCGCCGAGGAGATCACGGACACGGTCAAGCTCATGGCGCCGCCCGAGAAGCCGGGAGGTGGCGACAATGACCCGTTCGCTAGCCTCGGCAACGCCATCTGAGCTTGGCGCAGGCGCGCGCTTCTGGACCCCGCGGACCCCCGGGCGGAAGTCGTATGGGCCCGAGGTTGCGAAGATCGCCACGGCGATGGGCACGCCGCTCATGCCGTGGCAGGAGCTCGTCGCGAACGTCGCGCTCGAGGTCGACCCCGAGACCGGGCAGCTCGCCTACCGGTCGGTCATCATCAAGGTTCCCCGGCAGGCCGGCAAGACGACGCTCGCGATGGCGGTCACCGTGCACCGCGCGCTCGCGTTCCGGAACATCATCGGCGTGCCGCAGAAGATCATCTACACGGCGCAGACCGGCCAGGACGCGTTCAAGAAGTGGTCCGATCAGGCCGACGACCTCGAGGTGATCCTCGGCAAGCGCGTCCACAAGCGCGGCGGCAACAACGTCCCGACGCTCCGGTTCTCCAACCTGAGCGAGTACCGGCCGATCTCGGTGACAAAGAAGTCGGGCCCCTCGCAGTCGAACGACCTCGTGCACTACGACGAGGCATGGGGGCACGAGAACGGGTCCATCGAGTCGGGACTGAACCCGACGATGATCGCGCGCGAGCAGCCCCAGGCGTGGATCTACTCCAACGCCGGCGTCCGCACCTCGAAGTGGTGGAAGGGCAAGTGGGAGCTCGGCCGCCGCCTCGTCGAGGATCAGGACACCACCTCCGGGATCTGCTACTTCGAGTGGTCGGCATCACGCGAGGACGACGACTACGACCCGTCGAACCCCGAGTACGTCGCCCGCCACCACCCCGCGGCCGGCATCACGATCGACATCGCCGGGTTCCGCACCGAGTACCTCACGATGCTCGCCGACCCCGACGAGGGCCTCGAAGGCTACGAGCGGGCGTACTGCAACGTCGAACCCGAGGACCTCCTCGCACAGTGGACCGTCGTCACACGCGAGCAGTGGAACAAGACCGGCGTGGAGCAGTTCATCAACGGCCGTCGCTCGTTCGCGTTCGACGTGACGAACGACCGCAGCTGGGCATCGGTCTCGTGGGCGGGGCTCACAGCCGACGGCAGGTCTCTCTCCGAGCTCGTCACGCACCGCCGCAGCCCCAACTGGGTCGTCCCGTACTTCGAGGAGACGTTCGACAAGTACCCGCGGTACGAGCGCAAGGTGTACTGCGTCGCCGGTGGCGCGGCCGCCACGCTCGAGGCGGACTTCAAGGAAGCCGGCATCGAGCTCATCATGTTCAGCCGCGGCGAGTACGCCGCCGCGTGCGGCGACTACAGCGACGGCCTGGAGGACGGCACGACCGTGCACCTGGCCGATGGGCAAGACGACCTCAAGGACGCGATCGCTGGGGCGACCTGGTCGACCACCGGGGACGCGCGCGTCTGGGACCGGAAGAAGTCGACCACTGTCCTCTCCCCGCTCGTCGCGTGCACGGTCGCGCAGCGCGGGTTCCGCATCTCGGCAGAAGCCGACTACGACGTCAGCGACTCCGTCGCCTAGGAGGTACCCGTGTCCAAGCGAACCCAGCCCCGCTGGCTCAAGGCGGTCACCACCGTCTTCGAGCTCGTCGGCGCCGCGGCGATCGCCTACGGCGTGGCTCTGATCTTCCTCCCCGCAGGGATCATCGTGGGCGGTGCAGCCCTCATCGGGCTCTCGTACGTCCTCGAGCGTGGGGGAGTGCCGGCCCGATGAGTCTCCTCTTCCGCAGCACCACGCTGACCGATGTCGGCGTCCAGTCGCGCAGCCGCTCGATCGGGAAGGTCCGAGTCACCGCCGACAAGGCGCTCACCCATTCCGCCGTCTGGGCAGGTCTCCGCCTCCGCGCCGACCTGGTCTCCTCGATGCCCCTCGACGCGTTCCGCAAGGTGGCCGGGTTCGACCTCGAGGTCCCGAAGACCCCGGTGCTCCTCAGCCCGGGGGGCTCCGACGACTGGTCGATGGACACGTGGCTCTGGGCCACCCAGTACGATCTCGACCGCGTCGGCAACACCTTCGGCATCATCCGTGAGCTCGACCAGGCGAAGCGCCCCAAGGTGATCGAGCTGCTCGACCACCGCGACGTCACCGTGCGATCGCTCCCGAAGGCTCCTGCCGGCGAGCCCAACTTCGGCTACTGGGTCAACGGATCGCAGGTGCCGAACGACCAGATCTGGCACGAGCGGCAGTACCGGCTCCCGGGCCTGGTCATGGGTCTCTCCCCGATCTCGTACGCCGCGGCATCCATCGGGTTCTACCTCACCGCGCAGCAGTTCGGCATCGAGTGGTTCACCAACGGCGGCACGGTGCCGTCGGGCGTGCTCCGCAACAAGGAGAAGACCCTCAAGGGCTCCGAGCCCGACGAGGTCAAGGAGAAGTTCAAGCTCGCCGTCGAGAACCGCGACGTGTTCGTCACGGGCAACGACTGGGAGTACTCCACCCTCAACGCTCTCGCGAACGAAGCGCAGTTCCTCGACACGCAGAAGCTGAGCGCGCTCGAGGCGAGCCGCTTCATCGGCGTCCCGGCGGACCTGCTCGACCTCGCGATCTCCGGACAGTCGGTCACGTACGCGAACATCACGCAGCGCAACCTGCAGTTCCTCATCATGAACCTCTGGCCGGCCGTCCGCCGGCGCGAGGCGACCCTCTCCCGCCACCTGATGAGCGAAGACCGGTTCGTGCGGTTCAACACCGACGCGATCCTCCAGCTCGACCCCGAGACGAAGTCCAAGGTCTTCGGCCAGCAGATCCGCGACCGCATCCGCACGCCCTCCGAGGTGCGCGAGAAGTACAACCTCCAGCCCTTCACGGAAGAGCAGCTCGACGAGTTCGACCGGCTCTTCCCCAACCGCACGCAGAAGCCGATCTCGAACGGAGACCAGCCATGAACACCCTCGTCGCAGACCTCGACGGCCGCCGCGCCGCGTGCGAGGCCGACCCGTCGCAGGCACCGTTCACGGAGCAGCGCGACCACGCATTCCCCGCGCAGCTGCGCGCCAGCACCGTCGAACGCGACGGCAAGGAGTTCCACCGTGTCGAGGGCGTCGCGAGCGTCGTGGACACCTGGTACGAGATGTACGACTTCTGGGGGCCGTTCGACGAGCGTGTCGCGTCCGGGGCGTTCGACAAGACCCTCGCCGCGAACCCCGACGTCGCGTTCCTGCTCAACCACCGCGGGATGACCATGGCGCGCACCCGGTCGGGAACCCTCGACCTCGGGCTCAACGAGCACGGCGACCTCGCACCGGTCGCGTTCCTCAACCCGAAGCGGCAGGACGTCCGCGACCTGGTCACCGCGATCGAGGACGAAGACGTCGACCAGATGAGCTTCGCGTTCCGGATCATCGGCGGGGAGTGGTCGCCGGACTACTCGGCCTACACGATCACCGAGGTCGACCTCGACCGCGGCGACGTGTCCGCCGTGAACTTCGGCGCCAACCCGTACACCTCGATCAGCGCGCGTGCCAAGCTCCAGTTCCTCGAACGCGCGCTCCCCGGCCAGAGCCGCCGCGACGCACTCGGGGAGCAGCCGACCGCCCGTACGGGCACCTCGCTGACCGTCGCGAAGCTCCGCCACTCGCTGGCCGAGTAGACCTCCTGCGTCCGACCGGGCGCAGGGCCACCGCGCACGCCTCTCGGCGACCGCAGATGCCGGCCGTCGACGCCAGATGAGCGCCGCGCACGCGCAATCCAATGCCCGGGACCACCCGGGAGAGAGGAGTCCCACCGTGGACTTCAAGAAGCTCCTCGCGGAGCGCGCGGCACGCCGCGCAGCACTCGTCGCCAAGCGCAAGGCGCTCAGCGACGAGGCAACGTCCATCATCGCGGCCGCCGAGGCCGACGACGCCCGCGCCCTCACCGAGACCGAGGACGCCCGCTCGCTCGAGATCATCGCCCAGCGTGCCTCCCTCCAGGAGGAGATCGACCAGCTGGACTCGGAGGTCGAGACCATCCGCGCCGCCGAGCGCGCCGACGAGGCCGAGCGCGCCGAAGCCGAGCGCGGCACCGCGACCGGTGCCGTCGTGCCCGCCGCCCGCATCGGCTCCGAGCCGCGCACGTACATGCGCGAGAAGGACCCGAAGGGCAAGCAGTTCGCCAACGACGTCCTGATGCAGTTCATGCGCAACGACGCCGGCGCGAACGAGCGGCTCGCACGCCACATGTCGGAGGAGATCGTCGAGCGCGAGGCCGCCGGCCAGCCGCTCGTCTCGCGCGCCGCCGGCACCGGTGCGTTCTCCGGCCTGGTCGTCCCGCAGTACCTGACCGACCTGTACGCGCCGGCCGCGCGCGCGGGCCGGCCGTTCGCGGACGCCTGCCGTCACCACGACCTCCCCGAGACCGGCATGACCGCGTACATCGGCAAGGTCACCACCGGCACGACCGTCGACGACCAGTCGGCCGAGCACGCGACCGTGGACGAGACCGACATCGACGACACGCTCCTGTCGGTGCCGATCGCGACCGCGGCCGGCTCGCAGACCCTGTCGCGGCAGGCCGTCGAGCGCGGCATCGGCGTCGAGGACACGACCGTGGAGGACCTGTTCTCCGCGTACGCGACCAACCTCGACGGCAAGCTGCTGAACAAGGCGGCGATCGGTCTCACGAACGTGGCGACGGCGATCACCTACACGTCGGGCTCCCCGACCGGCCTCGAGATCTACCCGAAGCTGGTCGGCGCCGGCGCCGCGGTCGAGGCCGCGCTGCTCACGGCGATGCTCGGCGACACGATCGTCGTCATGCACTCGCGCCGGTGGTACTGGCTGCAGTCGCAGCTCACCTCGACCTGGCCGCTGTTCGGCCAGCCGGGTGTGCAGTCGCAGCACGTCGGCGAGAACTTCGCCGAGAAGTACGGCGCGGGCTTCCGCGGCGTGCTGCCGAACGGCACCCCGGTGATCGTCGACAACAACATCGTCACGAACCTCGGCGCCGGCACCAACCAGGACGAGATCTACGCCGGCGCGCAGTCGGAGCTGCACCTGTGGGAGGACCCGTCCGCCCCGATGCTGATCCGCGCGGAGCAGACGCAGTCGAAGAAGCTCGACATCGATCTCGTCGTGTACGGGTACTACGCCTTCACGGCGGAGCGTCGCCCGCACGCGCAGAAGATCGGCGGCACCGGCCTGGTCGCCCCGACGTTCTGACCCGCCTGACCGAGGGGCTCGCCGGCATCCGCTGTCGGGCCCCTCGGTCGTCACCCCACCAGATCGAAGGAGCAGACCATGGCCGAATCCAAGGCCGATCGCGTCGCGCGGCAGCGCGACGAGTACATCGCAGGGCTGGAGGCCGAGCTCGTCGGCTACGAGCGCTACGGAAACAAGGCCCGGGCCAAGGACGTCCGCGCCGAGCTCAAGCGCGTTCGCGAGCAGGGCGAGCAGGAAGTCGCCGCGGCCGCCGAGCGCGCCGCGGCCGCCGAGTCCGGCGAGACCATCACCCCGACGGACGCATCCCCGTTCGGCGAGATGAGCCTCCGCGACCTCAAGGAGGCCGCGGCCGCTCGCGGACTCACGGTCAACAGCCGGACCCGCCAGGACTTCATCGACGCCCTCGACAAGGCCGAAGCGGAACCCGCCACCACCGACGACACGGACGACGGCGGCGCGAGCGACGACGAGTCCGACGGCAAGTCCGAGGACGGCGCCGGCGACGGCGCATCCGAGTAGGCGAGGGGAGGAGCCGGAATGGCACTGATCACCCTCGCCGACGCGAAGAAGTCGATCTACAACGGCTACGCCGGCTCCTCCACCGCCGACGACACCGACATCCAGGAGTACATCGACGCCGCTACGCCGGTGATCGAGGACATCGTCGGACCGCTCGAGGCGGACACCATCGTGTACGAGCGCGACGGCGGGAAGACGGGCATCCAACTGCCCACCGCGATCGCGTCCGTCGACGAGGTCCTCGAGGACGACGTCGAGATCGCCGACTACTTCGCGTCGAAATCCGCCGGCATCATCTACGCCGGCACCCGCACGAACCGCCGCCAGTTCTCGCCCGGCACCCGCAACATCCAGGCGACCGTCACCGTCGGCCGTACGGTACCGCCGAACGTGAAGCTCGCCACGCGTGAGCTCGTGCGGTTCTGGTGGCAGCAGGGACGGCAGGGCAACAACCGGCCCAGCCTCGGTGTCGAGTCGCCGGGCGAGCCCATGGTGAACACGCCTTCCGGGTTCGCCGTCCCGCGCCGCGTCTGGGAGCTCTGCCGCCCCGACCGCGTGATCGGACAGTTCGGATGAACGCCACCGGCACCCAGTGGCTGGCACTCAAGAACGCGTTCGTCGCGGCCGCCCACACGCTCTGGGACTCAGACCAGGCCGTGCAGATCGTCTTCGGTCAGCCGGGCTACCCGGTCCCCGACGACATCGTCGCCATCACGGACGGCACCACCGAGCAGCAGCCCGGACCGATGGGCGGCCGCCGCCTCCGCGACGAGGACCTCACGCAGGACGTCGTGATCTCGATCTGGCGCCCCGGCGGGCAAGAGATGGAGAAGGTCGCCGCCGAACGCGCCGACGAGCTCCTCCGCCAGCTCGAGCACCAGGTCCGCCACACCGACACCACCCTCGGCGGCGTCGTCGAGTGGTGCTTCCTCACCTCGGTCCGCCACGAAGGCACACCGCAGGAGCTCACCGGCGACGGCCGGCTCTGCCAGCTCACCGTCACGTTCACCGCCCGCGCACGAATCAGCAGCACGACACCAGTGGAGTTCTCATGACCAAGACGCTCATCCACCACTCGCCCGCCGGCGCCCTCGAGATCGTCGGCGTCCTCGGCGCCGTCCCGCCCGGACAGCCGTTCGACGTCGACGACAAGCTCGCCGACTCGCTCCTCGCATCCGCGCTCTACGAGGAGGTGACCGTCATCGACGGCGTCGCCCTCGACACCCTCAAGCCCGCCGAGCTCCGCGCGCTCGCCACCGAGCACGGCGTCGACGTTCCCAAGCGCGCCAGCAAGGCGGAGCTCCTCGAGCTCATCCACGCCGCGGACCTCCCCGTCCTCGGCGAGCCCGACGACCACCCGGCCGCGCAGGCCGCCGACGCGGCGCCCGCCGCTGACCAGCAGGGAGAGAACCAGTGACCACCCTCTTCGATTCCGCCGTCGGCCTCGCCAAGGAGCCGTCGTTCGGGACGTACACCGCCCCGACCAAGTTCGTCGAGTTCACCGAGGCGGGCCTCAAGAAGATGCCCACCGTCGTCACCGGCAGTGGCCGCCGCTACGGTGAGCGCGTCCGCCGCGCCGACCGCCGCGTCGTGACCGCGTGGGACGTGGCCGGCCCGATCGCGACCGAGCTGCTCACCAAGGGCATGGGCGCGCTGTTCGAGGCCGTCCTCGGCACCGGCACGTCGACCTCGGTCCCGACGACCTCGGCGTTCCAGCAGCTGTTCACGCCGTCCGCCGGCGACCCGGTCGACTCGTACACGATCCAGGCGTCCGTGCCGTTCGTCGGAGGGGCCACCCAGCCGCACAGCTTCGTCGGCATGTATGCCACCGGGCTCACCATGGCGATCGCCGAGGGCGGCGTCCCCACCCTCCAGGTCCAGTGGTCCGGCAAGGACCTCGACACCGGGCAGTCGTTCGTCACGCCGAGCTACCCGGCCGACACGAGCCTGTTCTCGTTCGTGCACGGCGCGATCGTCGTCGGCGGCAGCCTCACCGTCCCGACCACCACCGAGGTCGGCAGCATCTCGGGGGGCACGACCGCGGACGTGACGGACTTCAACCTGCAGGTCGACAACGGCATGAGCCCCGGCCGCCGCTACCTCGGCGGCAGCGGACTCATCGGCAACCCCGGGTTCCTCGGTGAGCTCGGCATCAGCGGCTCGATCACGGTCGACTACACGTCCAACGCCCTCCGCGACGCGTTCATCGCGCAGGACGACCTCGCGCTGATGCTGACCTTCCAGCACCCCGTCGAGATCGACACCGGCGTGTACCCGACCGTGCAGGTCGTCGTGCCGAACATCCGTCTCGACGGCGACATCCCGACCGACAACAACGGCGCCCCGATCAGCCTGCAGCTGCCGTTCACCGGACTCGGAGTGACCGGCAGCCAGCCGATCTACTTCGTCGTCCGCACCGCCGAGACCGCGATCTTCTAGCCCGGGAGGAGGGGGTCGATGCAGCCCACGAGCGGTGGATACCGCATCTACATCGACCCCCAGCAGTGGTACCGCTTCGGGCAGGAGCTCGCGAAGTTCGACCCCGCCCTCAAGCGCGCGCTCACTAAGCGCATCCGCAACGCCGGCGAGGTCGCACGCAGGGCCGTCATCAAGCGCCTCGAGGAGAACTCGCCAGCCGGCGGACCCGACCTCCACCAGCGACGCCTCGAGCTGATCGCCGCGACCAAGCTCACTGTCTCGTTCCGCAAGGGCAACAGCACCGGCGTCCGGCTCGTCACCTCCGGACGCAACCTCCCCGAGGACCACAAGGGCCTGCTCAAGGTCTACAACCTCCCCACCTTCCGCCACCCCGTCTACGCCCGCGGCGACGCCCGCGGCGACTGGACCTGGGTGCAGCAGAAGGGCCGACCCTACTTCGGCTCAGCCATCCGCGAAGCACTCGACAAGGCGCTCGCGGAAGAGGTCGCCGCAGCCGTTCAGGAAGCCGTCGAAGCGATCGGCGCGAAAGGACGCATATGAGCGCCCCCAAGATCACCGTCACCGTCAAGGGCCTCGTGACGGTCGACATCCTCCACGTCATCCCCGATGCGCCGCTCGAGGACCTCGACATGGTCGAGACCCTGTCGGCGACGGGCAACGGCGGCGCGGTCACGGTCGAGTCGCTGCGGGCGTGGGTCGTCGAGGCCATCCGATCGAACGACCCGAACCAGCTCGTACTGACGAAGTCGGACCGCGAGCACTTCCGCGCCTTCGCGTGGCTCGCGCTGCGCGGTGCGCGGCCGCAGCCGGACGTGGGGGAGTTCGCCGCATTCCGCGACGTCCGCCAGTCGGATGTCGTGTTCGACCTCGACCTCGGCAACGAGGAGGCCGACCCAAAAGCGCCGGAGCTCGAGCACGAGGGGGCGCCCCCGGCGTCGTAGTCCGTCACGTGCGGGAGTCGATCGAGGAGTGGCTCCCGCTCGTCTCGCACCTCTTCGGCGTCGGCTACCACGACGCGATGCGCCTACCCCTGCGGGTCTGGTCCATCTACATCAACCAGGCGGCGGACATGAAGCGTCGCGCCGAGGAAACGCGGGGGTGAGTGACACGTGCCTGCCAGCAAGTCTCTGATCTTCGACATCGTCGGCCGCGACCGCGGCGCGGCATCCGCGCTCAACGACGTCTCGAACAAGCTCCTCGGAGTCGGCGCCGCGACCGTGACCGGCGTCGGCATCGCCGTGAAGAAGTTCGCCGACTTCGACCAGCAGATGTCGCTCGTGCAGGACGGCACCCGCGCGACCACGTCCGAGATGGACGACCTCCGCGAGGCTGCGCTGCAGGCCGGCGCCGACACGAAGTACTCGGCGACCGAAGCCGCGGCCGCGATCGACGCGCTCGGCCGCGCCGGCGTCGCAACCGACGACATCCTCTCTGGTGGACTCACCGGTGCCCTCGACCTCGCGGCCGCCGGCAACCTCGACGTTGCCCAGGCCGCCGAGATCGCCTCCGTGGCGATGGTCCAGTTCAAGAAGACCGGCGAGGAAGTGCCGCACATCGCGGACCTCCTCGCCGCCGGCGCCGGCAAGGCGATGGGCTCCGTCGAGGACCTCTCCATGGCCCTCAACCAGTCGGGCCTCGTCGCGTCGCAGGCGGGCCTGTCGATCGAGGAGACCACCGGCACCCTCGCAGCGTTCGCGTCCGCTGGCCTCGCAGGCTCCGACGGCGGCACGTCGTTCAAGACGATGCTCCAGCGCCTCAACCCGGTCTCCGCCGCCGCTCGCGCGAAGATGGACGAGCTCGGCATCAGCGCGTACGACGCGCAGGGCAACTTCATCGGCATGGAGCAGTACGCCGGCGTGCTCCGCAACGCGCTCGCCGACCTCTCGCCCGAGGCGCGGAACGCCGCCCTCAACGTGATGTTCGGCTCGGACGCCGTTCGCGCCGCTTCCGTCCTGTACGAGCAGGGCGCCGACGGCATCGGCGAGTGGATCACCGCGACCGACGACGCTGGGTACGCGGCCGAGTCTGCCGCGATCCAGATGGACAACCTGTCCGGCGACGTCGAGCTGCTCGGCGGGTCGATCGAGACCGCGCTGATCAAGCAGGGCTCCGGCGCGAATGGCGTCCTTCGCGAGCTCACGCAGACCGCGACGGGGCTCGTGAACGGGTTCGCCGAACTGCCGCCCGGTCTTCAGCAGAACCTCACCATGCTGACCCTCCTCGGTGGCAGCGCGGCCGTCGTCACTGGCGGCGCACTCAAGCTGATCCCAGCGATCGACCGAACGCGGGTCTCGCTCCGCCGCCTGAACGCCACCGGGTCCCGCTCGATCAAGGTCCTCGGGAAGGGCGCCGGTCTGGCCGGCGTCCTGACCGGACTCGTCGTTGGTGTGTCGATCCTCGACCAGATCGCGCACGCCGGTGACGCCGCAGCGATGGGGCTCGAGGAGCTCGGCCGCGCCGCCCGCAGGGGCGACCTCGACGCAGGATTCGCGGACATCTCCTCGAGCGTCGGCGATCTCGACCAAGCGCTCGAGCTCATGCTCGGGCACTCTGTCGACTCCGAGATAGAGCGGTGGGCCGACGCCGTCTTCGGCTGGTCCGGAGTCCACGGCGTCGTCGACGAGACCCGCACCTCGTTCCAGAATCTCGGCCAGGTACTGGCCGAGATGGTCTCGTCGGGCAATGTCGAGCAGGCTGAGCGGATCTTCAACCAGGTCGCCGCGGCCGCCGCGGAGCAGGGCTTCGAGGTCGAGCAGGTCAAGGACCTTATGCCCGCCTACGGCGAAGCCCTCGCGGGCGCCGCCAACGAGCAAGACGACATGGCCCGATCCACCGACGAAGCGACGGTCAACCTCGCCGGCCTCGGCGACGAAGCGACTGACACCGAGCAGAAGGTCTCCGACCTGGAGGACCAACTCCGCAACTTCGGGTCCGTGACGCTCGACACACGGCAAGCGCAGCGGGACTTCCAGCAGGCGCTCGCCGACGCGGCCGACGCGCTCGAGGAGAACGGCAAGACCCTCGACATCACCACCGAGGCGGGTCGCGAGAACCAGGACGCGCTCGACGACATCGCAAAATCGGCCGCCGATCAGGCCGCGTCGATCTGGGCGTCGACCGAGTCTGAGGAGGCGCTGCAGGAGGCGCTCGCCGATTCCCGCGCGGACCTGATCGAGGCCGCGACGCAGTTCGGCATGTCGGCCGACGAGGCCGAGGCGTATGCCGACAAGGTGCTCGCGACGCCGTCCGAAGTGATGACGACCGTCAAGGTCGCTGGGATCACCGAGGCGCGGCTTGCGTTCGACAACCTGATCGCCGGCTATCAGAACCGCTCGGTCACCCTGCGTGCAGTGATGGAGGCGGCCGACAAGCTGCCGGGAAACGCTGCGGGTGGTGCGATCTACGGTCCGGGCCCGAAGGGCGTCGATTCGGTGCTGCGGATGCTCGCCCCTGGCGAGCACGTCCTCACCGCCAACGAGGTCGACCTGATGGGCGGCCAGTCTGCGGTGTACGCGTTCCGCCGACAGCTTGCGACGGGTGCCCAGATGATGGGCGCGCCGTCTGTGCGTGCGGCCGGCGTGCCTGTCGGCATGTCCGGCGCCGGCCAGGCGCAGGCGCTGTCGCTCGAGGGGCTCGCGATCTCCGGCACCCTCCAGATCGGCGGTGACGGGCTGGCCCGCATCATCGACGGGCGCATCGTCCGCGCGAACCGCGACACCCGCGTGAGTCTCGAGAACGGAAGGCGCAGCTGATGACCGCACCGACGCTCACGCAGTTCACGAGCGGCTTCCCGTGGGTCGAGGTCTTCCTCGGCTCGGGCGACGTCGACGCGTCCACCGTCACCCTCCGGTACTACCGGTACTCCGAGGGGCGCATCTGGTTGCTGCGCGGTGGGGTCGACGTCGCCCCTGACGTCGCCGTGCTCGACTTCGGATGCCCGCCCGGAGTCCAGGCGACCTACCGCGCCGAGCAGTTCGACGTCGCCGGCGTCTCGCTCGGGTTCACCGACTCCGCGTCGACGACACTGAACGTCAGCGGCACGTGGGTGCACAACCCGCTCGACCCGTCGAACGGCGTCGCCGTCGAGCTCGATATGGACACCAGCTACGAGCACGTGCGGCCCACGCCCGGCGACCTCGTGCATCCGGAGGGCGCCGGGCTGCCCCGCCGGATCGGTGTTCCCCGCCACGGGGTCGAGGACCTCCCGATCGTGCTGAACCTCGACGATCAGGCGACGTACGAGGCGTTCGACGCGCTGCTCGGATCGTACGCGACCCAGCAGATCGGCATCCTCTGCCTCCGCACGTCCGAACCAGTGCTCTGGCCGCGCACGTTCTACATCTCGTCGCCGCAGTTCCGGGCGCGCGACAACACCTACCGCTACGGCGGGCAGTGGATGCAGTTCGTCGCGTCGGTGACCGAGGTCGAACCGCCCTACCCGGGCCTGTCGACGCCGCTGCTCACGACCGACGACCTCGACGCGGCGTACGACGACACCGACCTCCGGGACGCCGCCTACTCGACGACCACCGAGATGGACCGGGACTACTCGCTGGCGGGCCTCGCCAGCCAGTAGCACCCGCGGCCGAGGACGGAGCCACGATGGCACGCGAAGCATCCACCACCCTCGCCGGCGTCCTGACCGGGTCGTTCGACCACCACTGGGTCGCCGACCTCATCTACAACGGGGAGCGGCGCCTCGCGTCGGTCCCGCTGACGGACGTGGCCTTCGCGGAGAACGGCGACGCGAAGGTCCAGCAGTCCGGTGCGTGCACCATCGTGTGGACCGACGAGTTCGGCCGCTCCATGAGCCCGCTCGAGATCTCCGACGCGTTCGCACCGTTCGGTGCGCAACTCAACGTCTACTCCGTGATCAGCGCGGGCCCGTTCCTCGAGCGCGTGGCGTACGGCATCTTCGAGATCACCAAGGTCCCGTCGGCCCAGGACGTGCACATGCCCTTCCGGGGCGATTGGATCACGACCGGGTCGACCATCCAGCTCGAGCTCAAGGAGCTGCTCGCCGGCGTCGACGAGGAGACGTTCGACGTCCCGTCGGCGCCGTCGCAGCTCTCATCGGCGTGGGACGAGATCGCCGTACTGTCCGGCCTGCAGCTGACCCGCGCCGTCGACGACGCCGCGATCCCGCGATCGATCCTCTACCCCGAGGGGAAGCTCGACGCGATCGAGCTGCTCATGCGCGACGTCCTCGAGGCGTACCCGCACATGACCGCCGACGGGACGCTCTCCGCGCGGCCGATCGAGGCGCCGGCATCCATCGACTCGATCGAGCGCGACAAGACCCTCGTCTCGGTGAAGTCGAACATGGCGTCGACCGGGCTCTACAACCGCGTCGTGATCCGCTCCCACGGCAGCGGCGATGAGGTCGCCGTCCTGGCGGTCGCCGAGATCACCGAGGGGCCGCTGCGGGTACGGAACTCTGACGGGTCGGTCTCGCCATTCCGCTCGCGAACCAAGCACTTCTCGTCCGAGTTCGTGACGACGTCGGGGCAGGCGCAGCCGTGGGCCGACCGCGAGCTCGAGAAGGCATCGCAGCTGCGCGGCCGCATGGTCGACGTCGTCGAGATCTTCAACCCGCTCCGTGAGAGGGGCGACGTCGTGCTCGTCGAGCGGCCGAAGATCTGGCTGGTCTGCCGCGTGGCGACGATCGACCGGAGCGCGCACGCAACCCAGCGACTCACGTGCGAGCTGCTCGCCACGCTCCCGAACACGTCGGGCGTTCCGTCCGCCTGGGAACCGCCGGCCGAGCCGACCGTCGACGGAGCGTTCTTCGCCGACGATCTGTTCTTCGCCGACGACCTGTTCTTCGTGGAGGCGTGATGAGCAACGACGTCGATCCGGTCTTCCGACTCCTCGAATCCAAGTCCAGCGCGCGCACCCTCGTGGGCTGGTACCGGGGCCTCGACGACGACCGCATGACCGTCGACGTCGGCGGCGGCCGCTTCCCCGCGTACCCGCTCACCGGGTACCGGCCCGCGATCAACGAGCGCGTCACCGTCTGGATCATCGACGACGTCCCCTTCCTCGTCGGCCCGATCGTCTCCCACCCCGTCGACGGCACCATCGTGTCGACGGCATCCGGCATCGCGACCGTGTCCACCGACCAGGGCAACGTCTCAGCGACGTACCCGCTCGGCGCGAGCTACTCCGGCGGCGAGGCCGTCCGACTCCAGTGGGGCGGCGATCGCCCCCACGTCATCGGCGTGAAGTCGACCAGCCCGACCGCGCCGGACCCCGGCGAGGACCCGGGCGGCGGCGGCGTGAAGACCTACTCGCCAACGTTCCGCGCCCGCTACGACTCCGGCTCGTACGGGTCGTCCTGGTTCACCAACCGCATCTACTCGTCGATCTCGAACCTCGGCGCCTGGTTCTACGGCAACAAGATCCGCGACACCATCCCCTCCGACGCCGAGATCCTCAAGGTCGAGATCTACCTCGCCCCCGCGAAGCTCTTCGGCGACCCGGCGAACATCGGCGTCCACAACCACGCCAGCCGGCCAGCCGGCTCCCCGACGATCTCGTCGACGTCGGCCGTCGCCCCGCACGCCGGATGGAACACGCTGCCCAACTCGGTCGGCGACGCGCTCAAGTCCGGCGGCAGCGCTCGCGGTATCGGCATCGTCCACGGCGGGTACCACATCTTCCTCTCGCCGACCGAGGACGGCGAGTCCGGGAAGCTCCGCATCACCTACAAGGCATGACCACCGAGCCCCGGCGGGGCGTCGAGCACACAGGAGGACCGGCATGGGCTGGACTGACGGCGGCGGCAGCGACCCGAAGGGGCTCGGCGAGTTCAACACCGACCCCACGACGAAGGCCGACAAGAACAAGCTCCGCGACATGATCGCGGAGCGCGGCAACCGCCGCGAGGGCACCAACGCCGAGCGTGACGCCCTGTCGGGGAACGATCTCTACGACGGCCTCGAGTTCTACGAGACCGACACCGAGGAGACGTGGCTCTACACCGACGACTGGGCGCTCGTGCGCAAGCCGCGCACGGCATTCACCCCAACCTGGACGAACCTGTCTCCCGGCTCCGGGGCATCCACCTTCGCCGAGTACTCGGTCCACAACGGCTGGGTCAAGGGCGTCGTGGTCGTCACCCTCGGGACCTCACCGACCGTCGGCGACGTGCAACTCGCGGCGCCGTACGGCACGGTCGACGAGTCGGACCTCCGGTACCCGATCGGCCAAGCGCTCTTCGTCGACGACTCCGGCGGCGTCGCAGGCCGCTACATGGGCATGCTGCACACGCTCAGCTCGTCCATCTTCCGCGTCGCACGCATGAACACGGGCGACGTCGGCGCGGTCGCCGTGCTGACCTCCTCCACCCCGTTCAGCTGGACCTCCGGAGACCAGCTCTCGATCACATTCGAGTACCCGCTCGCCTAGGGAAGGTCCGACCATGCACAACCCTTGGGCGTCGTACCCGGTGACGGGCGACTGGGAGAACCATGCGTCGTATTCCGAGGGCGGCACCGACTGGCCTCTCGCGTACGGCACGGCGCTGTACGCGCCGGCAGCGGGCCGGCTCGAGAACAACGGTTGGAAGGGCACCGCTGGGCGTCGCGCGACGCTCTGGCTCGACACCCCGGTGAAGCGCGTCCGCGCGCGATCCACCACCCGGATGCTCGGCGGCTACGTCGAGCACGACTGCGACATGGTCGCCGTCGTGCTCCAGCACGCGAAGGGCTACCTCGGCTCCGGGCACTACGACGAGGGCGCGCTGATCGGGTTCTCTGGGGCATCCGCGTCAGGGCTCGACTGGGGCGGCGACGTTCACCTCCACGCACACGGGCTGTGCAAGCACGGCCGCCGCGTGGACTTCATGAAGTTCGTCGGCGCATCGACCGCCGGCGGCAGCAGCACCCCCATCGACAACACCACAGACGAGGAGGAGATCGACGTGACGTTCGACAGCGTGACCGTGCTGAAGTTCCCGGCGGAGACCGGCGACGCGCTCTACATGTGCGCGGACAACGGCAACATGGTGAAGCTCGACGTGCCGCTGGTCGCGAACATCCTGCGCGACATCAAGGCGGGCGTGTTCAACGGGAAGTACAACCGGGCGCAGTACACCGAGTTCCGCAAGGTGATGCGCCAGCTCTTCCCGCGCCCGACCGCGACGGCCGACGTCGACGAGATCGCGCTCGCCGAGGCGCTCGCGGGGAAGATCCCGGGCGCCTCGCGTGAGGATCTGATCGACGCCATCCAGGAGTCGATCCCGGCGATCTCGGAGGGAGTCGTCGACGAGTTCAAGGACCGGCTGTGATCGCGCGGCTCGGTCGGCTCTGGGAGTCGATCACGGAGCCGCGGCACCTCAAGGCGGCGTACTTCGTGATCTACGCGGTCGCGTTCGTCACGGGGTCGGTGACGTTGCTCGTCCCGCCGGTGACGATCGCGGGCCAACTCGGGCCCGCGATCACGGTGCTCTGGTCGATCCTGTTCATCGCAGGGTCGACCGGGGGACTCCTGGCGGTGTTCCCCGGCTGGTGGTGGGCGGAGCGTCTCAGCGCGGTCCTCATCGTGACCGGCATCCTGATCTACGCGATCGTGATCGGCTCCCTGCACTTCACACACACCGGGTCGCGGCTGACGCAGCTCGGCGTGCTCGCGCTCGCCGCGTCCCCGTTCGTCGTCCGCTGGCTACTCATCCGCAAGTACTCGCACGAACCTGAGGGGTGAGCGGCATGGAGCCCGTGCAGTTCTGGGCGATGCTCCTCGGTTCCACCGTGGTCGGCGGCGTCATCACGAAGCTCATCGACAAGCTGTCCGATTGGCGCACCGGCGCCGCGGCGGAGCGGCGCGCGGAGGTCGCGCGTGCGTTCCGGGAGCGGAACCGCCTCGAGGCGCGCACGCGCGTGCTCGCGGAGTCGCTCGCGATCCACCGTCGGAAGATGATCGACGCTCCGTGCATCGACACCGACGACCCCGACCAGTTCCCCCCGTACCCCGACCTGAAGGACTGAATCCCCATGGAGATCATCTACTCGTTCGACCCCGCGCTCATCCTGCAGCTGGTCATCGCGACCGTGCTGCCGCTGCTCGTGGGCCTGGTCACGAAGACCGTCACGCATCCCGGCATCAAGGCCGCGCTGCTCGCCCTCTTCGCGATGGCCACGAGCCTGCTCACCGAGCTGCTCGTGGCCGTGCAGGCGGGCGTCGCGTACGACCTCGGCACGGGGCTCCTGGGGGCGCTGCCGACGTTCCTGGTCGGTGTGGGCCTGCACTACGGGTTCTGGAAGCCGACGGGTGCGTCGGCGGCCGCGCAGCGCACGTTCGTGAAGGACGCCGGCACGGTCGGCGACGGGCCGGCCGACATCACTTCGCTCCCGGAGGGGTAGCCGTGCCGGCCGCGACGGAGCTCACCTGGTGGCAGGTGCGGGTCGCGTTCGGTGTCATCCGGTGGGCGCTGCGGATTCTGTCCGTGGCGCCCGCCGTCGTTCTCGCGTTCCTGGTGGGGCGCGCCTGGCGGAAGGGGTAGGCCATGCCGATCAGCTATGTGCAGCCGACGGTCGTTGCCGGTACGGACCACAAGACCGATGCGGGCGGGTCGACCAAGCTTTCGAAGGCGTTCGTCGACGCGTTCCTGACCGCGATCAAGGCGGCGTGCGACGGCGTCGACACGAACGAGGCGGCGATCGCGCTGCTCGCGCCGCTGGCGTCGCCGGCGTTCACGGGGAACCCGACTGCGCCGACCCCGTCGGCGAGCGACAACGACACGTCGATCGCGACGACCGCGTTCGTGCAGGCGGCGCTCGCGGCGCTGGTGGACTCGTCGCCGGCGGCGCTCGACACGCTGAACGAGCTCGCGGCCGCGCTGGGCGATGACCCGGCGTTCGCGACGACGGTCACGAACGCGCTCGCGCTGAAGGCTCCGCTCGCGTCTCCGGCGCTGACGGGGACTCCGACGGCGCCGACGCAGTCGTCCGGGACGGACTCGACGGCGATCGCGAGCACGGCGTTCGTGCAGGCGACTCGAGGCGAGTACGTCGGGGTGAACGCGCAGACGGGCACGACGTACACGCCGGTGCTGTCGGATCGGGGGAAGCTCGTCACGCTGTCGAACGCGGGGGCGATCACGGTCACGTTGCCGCAGGACTCGTCGCTGGCGTTCCCGGTGGGTGGGCGGATCGACTTCGCGGTGCTCGACACGGGCATGGCGACGTTCTCGGCCGGGACGGGGGCGACGGTGAACGGCACCCCGTCGGCAGTGACGCGCGCGCAGTACTCGGCGGTGACGGCGATCAAGATCGCGGCGAACACCTGGCTGATCGTCGGCGATCTGGAGACGCCGTGATCCCCGCGGGCATCGTCGCGTCGGGGTTCGTGCTGCCGGCGACGGGCGGCGGGAGTGACTACTACAACGAGGTGATGGCGGACTCGCCGTTCGCGTACTTCCCGCTCGACGACTCCGGTTCTCCGGCGGTTGACGCGACCGGCGACAACACCGCCGTGAGTGGTGGGAGCTGGCCGACGTTCGGGCAGGCCGATCTCGGCGACAGCGGCGCGTCGGCGGACTTCGACGGCTCCACCGACGGGTTCTACTTCAACGCCGGCGAGGACATCGGCGGCACGTCGGGCGAGATCACCGTCGAGGCGCTCATCTACCCGCATTCGATCTCGGGCACGCACTGCTTCGTCTCGCACGACCTCGATACGGGCCGGTTCTGGCAGTTCCGCACGAACGGCAACGACGCGCAGGTCGTGCAGATCGGCGGGTCGAACTACGGGGGTGGGACGCTCGCGACGAACACGGTCGCACACGTCGCGTTCACCGCGGTGGAGAGCGGAACGGTGCGCGTGTACGTCAACGGCTCGGAGGTCACGAACGGCGCCGAGAACGGCGACATCTTCCTCGCGGGCAACGAGTCGGACGACTACCGGTACTTCATCGGCCGGTCGAACTACTCGTCGTCGTTCTTCGACGGGCTCATGGCCGGCGTCGCGCTCTACGACTCGGCGCTGTCCGTCTCGCGGATCCTTGCCCATGCCGAAGCTGCGGGGGTTGCCTGATGTCGTACGTTCATCTGACCGATGGTGTGCCGGACGAGTTCGGGTCGCCGCCGCGGCTGTCGCTCGTCGACGGTGGATGGCTCGACCTCCGCACCCTGGACCCGGCGAAGCTCGCGGCCGCGGGCTGGTATCCGCTCGTGCGGACGCCGCGTCCGGACGACACGGCGACGACGACCTGGGATCGCGGGCACGAGTTCGACGGTTCGCAGGTCACCGTGACGTGGACCGAGGTGCCGAAGACGCAGGAGCAGCTCGACGACGAGGCGAACCGTGCCACGCTCGACGCGGCACGCCTCGAGTTGGACCGGGCGCTCGCGCTCACCGCTCCGGACGAGCTCGCCGCGCTGCAGGCGGCGCAGTTCGCCACCGAGGGCATCACGGACGGTTCTCCCTGGCGTCAGCCGGCTGGGGTGCACGACGCGTACCCGCTCGATGCGATCGTGACGCACGCGGGCACCGAGTGGATGTCGCTCGTCGCGGCAAACACCTGGGAGCCTGGCGTGTCGGGGTGGCGTGAGAGCGTCGAGGCCCCGGAATGGGTTCAGCCCACCGGTGAGCACGACGCGTACAACACGGGAGACCGGGTGACGTTCAACGGTGCTGTGTACGAATCGACCAGGGACGGCAACGTGTGGTCGCCGGACGTGCTTCCGTCAGGTTGGACGCTGATCCCCTGAGCTGGCCGCTGATGTGCCCCCTCTCACCTTCGGGTGGGAGGGGGCACGTTCGTCGTTTCAGGGCATCCCCGCATGCACCGGACGCCGAGGGCCGCTATCGTAGGACGACCCTCGGAAGGTGCGCCAACACCAGCCGAGGGCCTAACCCACCGTCAAGGTCTAGTTGATCGGAGGGCTGCCATGCAGTCTAGGACCGCCGTTCCCCTCATGAATTCACTTCGCCCGCGCCGACGCCTGCGAGCAGACATTCAGGCGCTGCGCGCACTGGCGGTCCTCGCCGTGCTCGCCTACCACCTGTGGCCGCACGCGCTGACGGGCGGGTACGTCGGCGTGGACGTGTTCTTCGTGATCTCCGGGTTCCTGATCACGTCGCACCTGGTACGCGAGCTCGAGCAGACCGGCACGATCCGCGTCGGCCAGTTCTGGGCCCGCCGGGCGAAGCGCCTTCTACCGGCGGCACTCATCGTGCTGCTCGCGATCGCCGCCGCGACGATCATCCTCGTCCCCGCCACGCGGTGGGTGCAGTACCTCACCGAGGTCGGCGCCGCATCGGTATACGTCCAGAACTGGCTCCTCGCCGCGCAGTCCGTCGACTACCTTGCGGGCGCCGCCGACCCGTCACCCGTCCAGCACTTCTGGACGCTGTCGGTCGAGGAGCAGTTCTACCTCGTCGTCCCCCTGCTCCTCCTCGCGGCCGCCGCGCTCAGCCGGCGCCGCGGCGCGCTCGTCGCGCTCGCCGCGCTGACGGTCGCATCGTTCGCGTACGGCGTCTGGTTCACCGACTGGTCGACGGCGGCGTACTTCTCGACGCTCACGAGGGCGTGGGAGTTCGGCATCGGCGCGCTCGTCGCGTTCCTGCCCGCCGTCACCCGCGGCCGTAACGCGATCGCGCTCGCCGGCGTCGCGGCGATCGCGCTCGCCGCGGTGCTCTACACCGGCCAGACGCCGTTCCCGGGCACCGCGGCGCTGCTGCCCGTGGTGGGCACGGCCGTGGCGATCTGGGCCGGCCAGCGTTCGATCCTGACCGGTGTCGGCGAGCTGCGCCCGGTCGCGATGGTCGGCCGGATCTCCTACTCGCTGTACCTATGGCACTGGCCGCTCATCGTGCTCGTCCCGTTCGTCTCGGGGGCACCGCTGACGCTCCCGCAGAAGCTCGGTATCATCGTGGCATCCCTCGGTCTCGCGTGGCTGTCGACGACGCTCGTGGAGGACCCGATACGGAACCACCGGCGCCTCCTCGGCCAGCGGCGGCCGCGCACGGTCGCGGCGTGGGCCGCCGGCGGCATGGCGCTCGTGCTGTCGGTGAGTGTCTCGGCGTGCACCGTGCAGGCGCAGGAGATCGAGGAGACGATCGCGGCCGCGCCGGCAACGATGCCACCGGTCGACCTCGACTCGGCGGAGTGCGTCGGCGCGCAGACCATGGACGCCGACCTCGACTGCACGCTCCCGGAGCGCGACGGGTTCGTGACGTCGCTCGCCGCCGTCGCGGAGGACGACCCGAACCGCGACGAGTGCTGGTCGGGCCGCGGCGTCGCGGACTTCGATCTCTGCACCCTCGGCGCCGCCGAGGAGTACTCGAAGCACCTGCTGGTGATCGGCGACTCGCACTCGTCGGTGTTCCTCGACGTGTGGGACGACCTCGGCACGCTGAACGGATGGCGGGTCGACCTCGCAGGGCATGCCGGCTGCTACCTCACCACCGCGACCCTGAACGCTCCGGACGCGGAGGCGCGGCAGGGGTGCGACGGCTGGCGCGCGGCCGCGCTCGAGCACGTCGCGGCCGCCGACGTCGACGCGATCATCGTCACCCGGTCGATCCCCGCGACGCTCGCGATCCCCGTCGGCGGGGAGTCGGGGTCGGACGCACAGATCCGTGGGCTCGTCGAGGCGTGGGCGGTGCGGGATCCGTCGATCCCGCTGCTCGCGATCGTCGACAACCCGGTGATGCCGGCGGCGACGTTCGCGTGCCTCGAGACGCACGGTCCCGACGACGCCGCGGCGTGCGACCAGCCACGCGACGACGTGCTGCGGCACGACCTCCAGCGCGACGCCGTCGAGCAGACCGAGAACGCCCACTTGGTCGATCTGACGGGGTTCTACTGCACCGAGATCACGTGCCCCGCGGTGATCGGCGACGTCGTCGTCTACAGGCCCGACGGCAACCACGTCACCGGGACCTACGCGGCCACGCTCGCGCCCTACCTCGAGCGGAGCGTCGTCGAGCTCACCGGCGACTGACCGGCACGCGACGAGCGCCCTCCCGCCCTTGAGTGGGCGGGAGGGCGCTCTTGGCGTTGCAGGAGGGGGGCTAGGTGTCGCTGTCGTCGGCCGGTGCGGCTTCCAGGGTGGCGATCTCGTGCTCGGCGATCGCCCATGCCTTCTCGCCGACGCGCTGCGCGGTCGAGAACCCGCCGGCGGCGATCCGCTTGAGGACCGCCTGCCGGGAGAGCCCGAGCCGCTCCGCGACCTCCGAGACGGAGAGCAGCGCGGGGACGGTCACGAAGCCCTGTCGGGCGTCGAACTCGGCTTCGGTCATGACCTCGGCCCGGATCGCGGTGGCGCCGGTCGCGGACTCGACGATGGCGATCGCCGCGGCGGTCGCCTGGCGCAGGTTCTCCGCGGGGATGTGGAGCTGCGCGTCGACGTAGCCGCGGGGCGACATGCCGACGGCGGCGTGGAACTCCTCGAGGGCGTCGTGGATGGCCACGAGCGCATCCGTGGTGGCGCGCCGGCGGTTGACCTCGATGTGTGCGCTGTACGTGGTGCTCATGATTCTCCTCTGGCATCATGGGAAGGACCCGAGCCCGGGGGCGTCAGCTTCGCCCCCGGGCTCTTTGTGGCTACCGGGGCGGCCACTCGAACCCGGCCCGCCGCGCCTTGGCGATCCCGTTCTTCACGGAACGCCAGTCGCTCGCGGTGCCCGAGAAGGTCACAACCAGCCGCCCGTCGCGGTACACCATGACGTGCTGCTTGCTCGTGACCTCGATCTCGAAGCCCTGCTTCTGCAGTGCCTTGATGATCTTCTTCAGGTCCTTGTCCATTTTGCCTTACCTCCTCTCTGCTTGACAACATCAGTCTATCAGAGAGGTTGGCGTATGACAACTCGATGAGGAATGAACCTAGGCTGCAGACGGCAGCGACAGCCGGCCGATCCCGGCAACCTGACGCGCAGCGTCGACCTCGGTGTAGATCGCCGTCGTCGCTGGGGACTCGTGCCGCATGAGCGTCTGCACGACGCGGAGGTCGACGCCCTGGTTCAGCAACTCGGTCCCGTACCAGTGACGCAGCTGGTGCGCCTTCCCGCGATAGCCGGCCCGCGCCATGGTGTGCATGATCGCCGACGACACCGCCTTGGCCGTCACGTGTGACGCGCTCGTCTGCTTCGAGTACGCGGGGAACCACCAGCCATCGCGGGGAAAGGTCGCGCCTTCGTCGATGATCTGCGGGTGCGCCGGCAGGAGTGCGGTCTTCCCGCCCTTCCCGGTCACTGTGAGCGTGTGCGCCGACCAGTCAATGTCGTCGCCGCGGAACTTCGCGATCTCGTGCACCCGCAGGCCGGCCAGCGCGGCGAGCAGGATCATCATGCGCGTCCGACGCCGGTTCGCGGCCGCCAGGATCTTCTCGAGCTGCACGCCGGGTACCGGCCGCGGGCGGGACTTCCGCCGGCGCGGCCGTGGAGTCTTCGCGGTCGGATCGTCCGACCGGAGGTCGACTGTCACCATCCAGCCGAAGAACGCCCGGAGGCTCGCATGGTACGTCGCCCGCGACGTGTCGCCGATCCCGGGCCGCGCGATGAAGCGGATCACGTCCATGCTCGTGATCGTGAGCGGTTCGTTACCCGAAAAGTCGAGAAGGTGGCGTACAGTCGAGGCGCGCTCAACGATGGTTCGACCCGAAAGGCCCTGCGCCTCTTGCCAGAGTTGCCAGTCATCCAGGATGGCCATCGCTCTACCCTCCGGTGGTCTCGGTAAGCCCGACCCTATTTGCGGCGCGCGGACGCCGGACCCCCGTCTTTTGGGGCTAGTCGGTAGGTTGCTCTCTAAAGTCGGGTCAGGGGACCCGGGGTCCCGTCACGCGACCTGCCGCGCTCGCCGGAGGTCATCGAGTTCACGCTCGGCGAGGCCCGTCACGGGCCCGAACTGCCGAAGCCGCCCCTTGTAATGAATAGGTCGTGGGTTCGATTCCCACAGGCGGCTCCGCACAGCCCCCACCCGGTCCGGGTGGGGGCTTCGCCGTTCGTCGGGCGCGTCAGGCCGTGACGACGTCCCACTCGGCGAACCGCTCGAATCCCGCTGCGCTCGCGAGCGCGAGCGAGGCGGCGTTGTCGGTCTGGCACCGGTACTGCGGCTCGTACCCGAGATCGAGCGCGTCGGCGGCGATCGCACGGACCAGCCGCGTCGCGAGCCCCCGGCCGCGGAACCCGGGCAGCGTGATCACGCCCACGTCGGCGAGCATCGAGTCGCGCCAGGGGTACGCACTCGCCGCCGCGACCAGGCGCTCGCCGACGAAGGTGCCGTGCGCCCGCCAGTGATCGAGCTCGACGTACGCCTCTTCCAGGTCGTCGGCGGGAGCGTCCGCGCAGAAGCGCGCGAACTCCGGGGCATCCGCCGGGGTGAGGGCCCGCGTGCCCGGTGCCGGCGGCAGCGCGGCCACCGCACGCTGCGCATCCGGCGTCAGGTAGGAGACCACGTCCGCACCGTTCAGCGCGAGGCCGGCGTCCTCGAGGCGCGAGCGGAACTCCCGTCGAGGCACCTCGTCGCCCGTCGCGGCGCGGAGCCGCTCGGCGGCTGCCGGCGCCAGGGTCGCGAGGGCCGGGCCCTCGACGACCTCGAGGAGGGTGGCGAGCAGGTCGGCGCGGAGGTCGGGGTCGACGACGATGCGGTAGGCATCGGCGGATGCCGCATCGAGCGACGAGACGCCCCAGAAGTCGGTCACGTCGGCGGAGAAGGCGGGTCGCACCCCTCAAGCCTGCCGTACCGTGCCGACGGCAACGGCACCGGATACGCTCGGGACATGACCGAACGACTCCGCTGGGGAATCCTCGCAACGGGCGGGATCGCCCGCCTCATGACCTCCGACCTCGTGGCGAACGGCTTCGACGTGCGGGCCGTCGCCTCGCGCACGCTCGACTCCGCCGAGGCCTTCGCGGCCGAGTTCGGCATCCCGACGGCGCACGTCGGCTACGAGGCGCTCGCGGCCGATCCCGAGGTCGACATCGTCTACGTCGCGACGCCGCACCCGATGCACGTCGAGAACGCGCTGCTGCTGCTCGAGGCGGGCAAGCACGTGCTCGTCGAGAAGCCGTTCACGCTCAATGCGCGCGAGGCCGCCGCGATCGCGGGCCTCGCGCGGGCCCGCGGACTGCTCGCCATGGAGGCGATGTGGACCAGGTACCTGCCGCACATGGTGCGCATCCGCGAGCTGATCGCGCAGGGCGCGCTGGGCGAGGTGCGCACGCTCGTCGCCGACCACACGCAGGACCTCCCCGACGACCCGACGCACCGGCTGAACGCGCTCGAGCTGGGCGGCGGCGCGCTGCTCGACCTCGGCATCTACCCGGTGTCGTTCGCATGGGACCTCTTCGGGGAGCCCGAGACGATCCAGGCGACCGCCACGTTCAAGCCCACCGGCGCCGACGCGCAGGTCGCGACGATCTTCGGCTACGCGGGCGGCCGCATCGCATCCATGCTCACGGCGAGCGACACCCGCGGCCCGAACGTCGCCAGCGTGCTCGGCACCGACGCCCGCATCGACATCGACGAGGTCTGGTACACGCCGACGAGCTTCCGGCTCATCGACTCGGCAGGCACCGTCGTCGAGGAGTTCTCGCAGGAGGTGAACGGGCGCGGCATGCACTTCCAGGCGGAGGCCGCGGAGCGCCTGGTCGCGGCGGGCGAGCTCGGCGGCGACGTCCTGCCGCTCGACGAGACGGTGGCGATCATGGGCACGCTCGACCGCGTGCGCGAGCTGATCGGCCTGCGCTACCCGGGCGAGTGACCGCCGCGGCGCGGCCGCGTCCACCGGGCTCACGGGCGCCGCTGCGTACAATGCCGGGGTGCACCACGACCCGGACGACCCCGACGCCGCAGGCGCGGACGAGCCGACGGCGCGCGCAGGTGACGTCGGGGACGACCAGGTGACGGATGCCTCCGGCACGTCCGCCGACTCCGGCCCAGCGAACACGGGGGAGGCCGCGACGGCGGACGTCGCGGACGAGCGTCCCGAGACGGACGCCGCCCCACCCGCGCGGCCGTCGCGGCGCCGGCTCGCCCTCTGGGCGACCGCCGGCGTCGTCGCGTTCGCACTCGCCGGCTGGGGTGCCGTCGCCGCGGGGTCCGCCCTCGCCGGTGCGCGCGCCGAGGCCGCGCTGCCGACGCCGACCGAGACGCCCACTCCCACTCCGACGCCGGAGCCCTCGCGCCCGGCGCCGACGTCGGCACCCGAGGCGGCTCCGATCCGCACCTGCATGGTCGGCGCCGCGGCCGCCGATGAGCGGCTCGGTGCGATGCAGGCCCAGGTGCGCAACGCCTCGACCGGCGAGGTGCTCTACGACCGCGGCGGCGAGACCGCCTCCCGCACCGCGAGCGTCATGAAGGTGCTCACCGCTGCGGCGGCGCTCGACGTGCTCGGCCCCGACTACCGGGCGACCACCACGGTCGTGCGCGGCAGCGAGCCGGGCTCGGTCGTGCTCGTCGGCGGCGGCGACCTCACCCTCTCCCGCACGCCGACCGGTTCGCAGACGGTCTACCCGGGCGCGGCGCACCTCGACGACCTCGCCGCGCAGGTGCGCGCGGCGTGGGATGCCGATCCGTCGAACCCGCCGCTGACGAAGCTCGTGCTCGACGCGTCGTTCTTCGGCGGCGAGGAGTGGCATCCGACCTGGAACCCGCTCGAGCGCGAGCAGGGCTTCATGTCGCAGATCACGGCGCTGCAGGTCGACGGCGACCGCGACGACGCCTTCGCCGAGACCTCGTGGCGCAGCCCCGACCCCGTCGGCCGGGCGGGGGACGCGTTCGCCGCCGCCCTCGGCGGCATCGGCGCGATCGAGCGCGGCACGGCCCCGGCCGACGCGGCCGAGCTCGGCAGCGTGTCATCGCCGACGGTCGCCGAGCTCGTGCAGAAGTCCCTCATCGTCTCCGACAACACCGTGGCGGAGATGCTCGCCCGGCACGTCGCGATCCGCACCGGCGCGGGCAACGACTTCGCGGCGATCGACGAGGGCGTGCGCACGGGCCTCGAGGCCTACGGCATCGACACCGAGGGCATCACGGTCGTCGACGGCTCCGGCCTCAGCGACGACAACCGGGTGCCGCCGTCGTACCTCACCGAGCTGTTCCGCATCGTCGAGGACCGCGAGCAGGGCCTCGGGGTCATCCGCGACGGCCTGCCGGTCGCCGGCGTGCAGGGGTCGCTGTCGTACGCCGACCGCTTCTTCGGCGACAACGCGGTGGCCCGCGGCGCGGTGTGGGCGAAGACCGGCTGGATCGAGACCGGGTACACGCTGTCGGGCATCATCCACGCCGCCGACGGCACGCAGCTGACCTTCGCGATCTACGCGCTCGGCGATGCGCCCGGCGCCCTGCCCGACTCGTCCAAGCAGGCGATCGACACGCTGACCACCGCGTTCTACCGCTGCGGCGACAACCTCTCGAACGGGTGACGCCGCGCGTGGACGAGACGACGACGGATGCGACGGGGCCGGTCGCCGACGGCACGCCGGCGCCCGCACGCCCCGGTCGTCACGCCGGGCTCGACCCCGAGCTCGTCGCCCTGGTGCGCGAACTCGTCGCGATCGACTCGGTGAACCCCGACCTCGATCCGAGCCACCGCGGCGAGGCCGCACTCGCGCACGCGCTCGAGCGACGGCTCGCGGCATCCGGGTTCGCCACCGACCTCGTCGGCCCGGCGGCACGGCCGAGCCTGATCGCCCGTCGGCACGGGACCGGCGGCGGTCGCGCGCTGCTCCTCAGCGGCCACCTCGACACCGTCGGGGTGCGCAGCTACGCCGACGGCCCGTTCGACGCGCGCGTGGAGGGCGACCAGCTCTGGGGCCGCGGCGCGTACGACATGAAGGGCGGGCTCGCCGCCGCGGTGCTCGCCGCCGAGCGCGTCGGCCGAGCCGGCCGCACCGGGCTCGCCGGCGACGTCGTGCTCGCCTTCGCCGCCGACGAGGAGTTCGCCTCGATCGGCACCGAGGCGCTGCTCGAGCACCCGGCCGCACAGGGGGTCGACGGAGCGCTCGTGCTCGAACCGACCGGGCTGGAGCTCGGCGTGGCCCACCGCGGGTTCGCCTGGTTCGAGCTGGAGGTCAGCGGCCGCGCCGCGCACGGGTCGCAGCCGGAGCAGGGCGTCGACGCGATCGACGGCATGCTCCGGCTGCTCGCCGCCCTGCGCGCCGAGCCGGCGCCGTGCGCACCCGAGGGCGGCCACCCGCTGCTCGGGGCCTCGTCGCTGCGCATCGCCACCCTCGGCGGCGGCGTCGACGCCGCCACCGTCGCCCCGTCGTGCCGAGCCACGATCGAGCGCCGCACGCTCCCCGGCGAGACCCCCGCCGTCGTGCGGGCCGCGCTCGAGGCGACGCTGGCCCGCGCGGCCGGCTCGACGGTGTCGTTCCACCTGACCGAGCTCGTGTCGCGTTCCCCGTTCGAGGCACCCGACGGCTCGGGCGTCGTCGCGGCCGTCGAGCGGGCCGCCGTCGCCGAGCTCGGGGCACCGCCCGACCGCCGCGGCGACCCGTGGTGGACCGAGGCGGCCCTCTTCGCCGACGCGGGCATCGACGTGGCGCTCTACGGGCCCGACGGCGGCGGCGCGCACGCCGACGCCGAGTGGCTCGACCTGCCCTCGGCCGGGCGGCTGGTGCGCGTGCTCGAGCGGGTGCTCCGCGAGACCTGCGCCTGACCGGCCCCGTCTCCGCCGGACGGTGGGATGATCGAGGCAGGAGGTTTTCGGATCATGACGAGAGCGCTGCTGATCATCGACGTGCAGAACGACTTCACCGAGGGAGGTGCGCTGGGCGTGGACGGCGGTGCCGCCGTGGCATCCGGCATCACCCGCTGGCTCGCCGAGCACGGCGACGACTACGACCTGGTCGTCGCGTCGCGCGACTGGCACGACGCCGACAACGACAACGGCGGGCACTTCGCGGGCGACGCCGAGCCCGACTTCGTCACCACCTGGCCCGTGCACTGCGTCGCGGGCACGCCGGGCGCCGAGTACCACCCCGACCTCGACACGGCCCGCGTGGACGTGCACATCCGCAAGGGGCAGGGCGTCCCCGCCTACTCGATCTTCGAGGGCACGGATGACGCGGGCACGCCCTTCCCGGAGCTGCTCACGCAGCACGGGGTGACCGAGGTCGACGTCGTCGGCATCGCGACCGACTACTGCGTGCGCGCGAGCACCCTGGACGCGCTCGAGCACGGCCAGCACGCCCGCGTGCTCACGGGGCTCGTGGCGGGGGTCGCCGCCGAGTCGAGCGAGGCGGCGCTCGCCGAGATGGGGCACGCGGGGGCGGAGATCGCCGGCGCCGAGGCATCCGACGCCGGCTGAGCGTGCACGACGGCGGGCGGCGCGCACGACAGAATGGTCGTATGACTCGCACCGTCCAGCTCCGCCGCTACACCCTCGTCGAGGGCGAGTACGACGCCTTCGTCGCGTGGTGGCACGGGAGCATGCCGACCGTCCGACCCGCCGCCGGGTTCCGCATCGAGTTCGCGTACGGCCTCCCCGAGCGCAACGAGTTCGTCTGGGCGGTGAGCGCCGAGGGCGACCGCGACGCGTTCCTCGCCCTCGAGCGGGAGTACCTCGCCTCCGACGCGCGCGCGGCCGCCTTCGACGGCGTGCCGCAGCGCATCGCGGTCTACGACATCGAGTTCGTCGACATCGAGGCGTAGGCCGGGGCCGGACCTCCCGCCCGGGATACGCTGGAGCGCGTCGGACGAGACGGGGAGGTCGCGACATGGACGAACGGGCACTGCTCGCCGCCACGCCGAAGCAGCTGTTCATCGCGGGGGAGTGGGTGGACGCCGAGGGCGGTCGCACGCTCGACGTCCGTGATCCGTCGACCGGCGCGGTCATCCGCTCGATCGCCGACGCGTCGCCCGACGACGCCGTGCGGGCGCTCGACGCCGCCGTCGCCGCGCAGGACGACTGGGCTGCGACCGCGCCGCGGGTGCGCGGCGAGCTCCTGCGCCGAGCGTGGGAGCTGGTGGCCGAGCGCGCCGACGACCTCGCGCTGCTGATGACCCTCGAGATGGGCAAGACGCTCGCCGAGTCGCGCGGCGAGGTCACCTACGGCGGCGAGTTCCTGCGCTGGTTCTCCGAGGAGGCGGTGCGCATCCACGGCCGCTACGGCCTGAACCCCGAGGGCACCGGGCGCATGATCGTGTCGCAGCGACCGGTCGGCCCGTCGTACTTCATCACGCCGTGGAACTTCCCGCTCGCGATGGCGACGCGCAAGATCGCCCCGGCGCTCGCGGCCGGCTGCACGGTGGTCGTGAAGCCCGCGCAGCTCACGCCGCTCACGACGCTCGCCTTCGCGGCGATCCTCGAGGAGGCGGGGCTGCCCGCGGGCGTCGTGAACGTCATCACGTCGTCGAGCTCGTCCGCGGTGACGCGGCCGATCCTCGCCGACCGACGGCTGCGCAAGCTCTCGTTCACCGGGTCGACCGAGGTGGGCCGGAAGCTCATCGCGCAGGCGGCCGACGGCGTGCTGCGCGTGTCGATGGAGCTGGGCGGCAACGCCCCGTTCGTGGTGTTCGAGGACGCCGACCTCGACGCCGCGGTCGACGGCGCGATGCTCGCGAAGTTCCGCAACATCGGGCAGGCCTGCACGGCCGCCAACCGGTTCATCGTGCACGAGTCCGTCGCGGACGAGTTCGCCCGCCGCGTGACCGAGCGGGTGGGGTCCATGCGGGTCGGGCGCGGCACCGAGGAGGGTGTGCAGATCGGTCCGCTGATCGACGAGGACGCCGTCGGCAAGGCCGAGGCGCTGGTCGAGGACGCGGTCGGGCGCGGGGCATCCGTCACCACCGGCGGCAGCCGCATCGAGGGCGAGGGCACGTACTTCCAGCCGACCGTCGTCACCGGGGTCGTCGCGGGCAGCGAGATCCTCCGCAACGAGATCTTCGGCCCGGTGCTGTCGATCACGACGTTCGCCGACGAGGACGAAGCGGTGCGGCTGGCCAACGACACCGAGTTCGGGCTCGTCTCGTACGTCTACACGACCGACCTCGCGCGCGGGCATCGCATGATCGACCGGCTCGACACCGGCATGATGGGCCTGAACGCCGGCGTGATCTCGAACGCCGCCGCCCCGTTCGGCGGGGTGAAGGCCTCGGGACTCGGTCGCGAGGGCGGGTTCGAGGGCATCCACGAGTACCTCTCGACCAAGTACACGATGCTCCCCGCCTGACCCCGTCCGATTCCGAGACCCGTCGAAATCCTGCGTTCTGGCTGCTGTACGCGCAGCTTCTTGACGGGTCTCGCTCTCCCCGATTCCGAGACCCGTCAGAAACCTGCGCTCTGGGCCCCCAGAGCGCAGTTTCTCGACGGGTCTCGGGAGGCGGGGCGCGCGTAGGGTGGGGGCATGGGCACCGAGGCCGTGATCGTCGACGTGATCCGCACCGCCAGCGGGCGTGGCAAGCCGGGAGGGCAGCTGTCGGGCGTGCATCCGGTCGACCTGCTCGCGGGCGTGCTCGACCACCTCGTCGCCCGCAGCGACCTCGATCCGGCCCTCGTCGACGACGTGATCGCCGGCTGCGTCAGCCAGGTGGGCGAGCAGTCGTACAACGTCGCCCGCAACGCGCTGCTCGCGGCGGGCTTCCCCGAGCACGTGCCCGGCACGACCATCGACCGCCAGTGCGGGTCGAGCCAGCAGGCCGCGACCTTCGCGGCCCAGGCGGTGCTCGCCGGGCAGGCCGACATCGTGATCGCCTGCGGCGTCGAGTCGATGAGCCGCGTGCCGCTCGGCTCGTCGACGACGGGCACGGACCCGTTCGGCGCGCGCATGCGCGCCCGGTACCCCGACGGGCTGGTCGGTCAGGGCGTGTCGGCCGACCTCATCGCCCATCGGTGGGGGTTCGCTCGCGCAGCGCTCGACGCGTTCGCGGCCGACAGCCATCGCAAGGCGGCGGATGCCGCGCAGCGCGGCGACTTCGACCACGAGATCGTCCCCGTGCGCGGCGTCGACGCGCTCGTCGACGAGACGGTGCGCCCCGGCACCACCGCCGAGGGCCTCGCAGGCCTCGCCCCCGCCTTCCGCACCGACGCCCTCGCGACGCGCTTCCCCGAACTCGATTGGCGGATCACGGCCGGCAACTCGTCGCCGCTGACCGACGGGGCATCCGCCGCCCTCATCATGAGCGCCGAGCGTGCCGAGGCGCTCGGGCTCACGCCACGGGCGCGGTTCCGCGCGTTCAGCGTGACCGGCAGCGACCCGCTGCTCATGCTCACGGGCGTGATCCCCGCGACCGAGCGGGTGCTCGAGCGGGCGGGCCTGACCCACGACGACATCGACGTGTACGAGGTGAACGAGGCGTTCGCCTCCGTGCCGCTCGCCTGGCTCGCCGAGACGCGGGCCGACCCGGCGAGGCTCAACCCGAACGGCGGGGCGATCGCGCTCGGCCACGCGCTCGGGTCATCGGGCACGCGACTGCTCGCGACCCTGGTCTGCGAACTCGAGCGGCGCGACGCGACGCTCGGGCTGCAGACCATGTGCGAGGGCGGCGGCATGGCGAACGCGTACGTCGTCGAGCGCGTCTGAACGGTACGATCGGCCACGACGCAGTACTGCCGGGCGAGGGCGCCGCGGCACGCCGCCGGCGCGACCGTCGCCGGCGCACGACACGAGAGGACAGCGCATGGAACTGCACGGGGCATCCGCGATCGTCACCGGAGGGGCCTCGGGCCTCGGGCGGGCCACCGCCGAGGCGCTGCTCGCGGCCGGAGCGTCGGTGGTCGTCGTCGACCTGCCCGGCGGACGCGGCGAGCAGGCGGCCGCCGAGCTGGGGGAGCGCGCGCGCTTCGCGCCGGCCGACGTCGCCGACGAGGAGCAGGTGCGGGCGGCCGTGGACGCCGCGGTCGCGCTCGGCCCGCTGCGGGTCGCGGTCAACTGCGCGGGCATCGCCACCGCGGGCCGCACCGTGGGACGCGACGGGCCGCTGCCGCTCGCCGACTTCGAGCGCACCATCCGGGTGAACCTCGTCGGCACCTTCAACGTGAGCCGGCTCGCCGCGGCGGCAATGGCCGCCACCGAGCCCGTCGCCGCCCAGCCCCTGCCGGGTGTGCCCGAGACGCCGGAGCGCGGCGTCATCGTCAGTACGGCATCGGTCGCGGCGTTCGACGGCCAGATCGGCCAGGCCGCCTACTCGGCGTCGAAGGGCGGCGTCGCGGCGATGACACTGCCGCTCGCGCGCGACCTGTCGAAGCTCCTGATCCGGGTCGTCACGATCGCACCGGGCATCATGCGCACGCCCATGATGGCCGGCATGCCCGACGACGTGCAGGCCTCGCTCGAGGCGCAGATCCCGCACCCGTCGCGCATGGGCACGCCCGCCGAGTACGCGGCCCTCGCGATGCACATCGTCGCGAACCCGCTGCTGAACGGCGAGGTGATCCGCCTCGACGGCGCGATCCGCATGCAGCCGAAGTAGGCGTGCGGATGCCCCGGGGCGCGCGCCGCCCCGGGGCATCCGACCCGCTCGACCCGCCCGTCAGGCGATCGCCCGTGCCCGCCCGGCGCGGGAGGCCTTGACGGCCCCGTCGACGATGTCGGCGACCGCTCCGAGCACGAAGAGCACCACGACGATCGTGACGATCACGTCGCTCGCCTCGCCCCATGGCCAGCCGACCGCGTCGAGGAAGGCCGGGCTCACGAGCATGCCGCTCGTGAACAGCCACAGCGCGGGCACCGCGAACGCGAGGTTCAGCGGCACGTTCGCCAGTGCGAGCCACCAGTTCCAGCCCCATGCGTAGACGGCGCCCGCGAAGGCCATCTCGAGGGCGATGAGCACCAGGAACCACGGGATCCAGAACGACCACAGTGCCGGGTCGAGGAACGTGACCGTGGCCCCGTTCACGGTGAAGCCGGCCTGCTGCCAGACGATGAGCACCGCGAACGCGGTGAGGGCGACGAGCGAGAACACCAGGTCGGGCAGCCGCTTGGCCCGGTACTCGTCGTGGATCGGGGGCAGCTGCGCGGGCGTCCAGGTGCGTGCCGTGACGTTCGCGGGCGAGCGGTCGATGAGCGCGAAGACGAGGGTCACCCAGAACAGCACCTGCAGCGCGGTGTTCAGCACGGCTCCGAACACGCCGGCCGCGACCTCTCCTGCGGTCGCGCCGGAGAGCAGCTGCGCGAGCAGGCTGATGCCGGCGACGACGGGCAGCGCGATGGCGAGCACCAGCTTCAGCACGCGCAACCAGGCGAGGTACGTGCGCGGCCCGATCAGCTGCATCGGCCGATCGGCGTAGCCGGCGGCGAGCACGGCGGGGTCGCCCAGCTCGACCAGCGTGGCGCGTTCGGCGTCGGCGGGGTCGTGGCCCTCGTCGATCATCGCGTCGCGCCGGTCGCCGATGCGCTCGCGCAGCTCGCGCGCGAGCTCGGCGCGCTGGCGCTCGGGAAGGTAGCGGGCGGTCGCCTGGACGTAGCGGTCGGTGAGCGTGGTCATGGTGCCTCTCCCTCGGTCAGTCGTGCGAGCGCGGCGTCGATGCGCCGCCAGTCGTCGGTGAGCGCCGCGGCGAGTCGTTCGCCGGCGGGGCTGGTGCGGTAGAACTTGCGCGGCCGGGTCTCCTCGGTGTTCCACTCGCTGGTGAGCAGCCCCTGCTTCTCGAGACGGCGCAGGAGCGGGTAGAGCGTGTTGGCGTCGACCGCCAGGTCGAGGCCCGCCAGCGACTCCAGCAGCGCGTACCCGTAGTCGGGCTCGCGCAGGCGCAGCAGGCACGCGAGCACGGTCGTGCCGCGCCGCAGCTCCTGCAGGTGCGAGACGGTGGCGTCATCCGGTGTCATGTCACACACGATACTGTGTGACACACACTATTGCAATGGGTCTCGCGCAGTCCTCGCCTACTGGTCCGCGTGGGCCTCCAGGAACGCGTACACCTCGGCATCGTCGACGCCCGGGAACCGGCCCGAGGGCAGGGGCGAGAGCACGTGCGCGTGCAGCCGGGCGCTCGGCCAGGCGCGGCCGTCCCAGCGCGAGGCCAGCTCCTCCGGTGCGCGACGACAGCACGTGACATCCGGGCAGCGCGACTCCACGCGCCGCGTCGTCTCCCGGCCGCGGAACCACTTCGCGTCCTGGAACGGCACCCCGATCGTGATCGAGAACTCCCCGGCATCCGTGCGCCCCGTCTGCGTCGCGCACCAGTACGTGCCCGCCGGGGTGTCGGTGTACTGGTAGTTCTCGGTCGTGCGGTTGGTGCGGTCGAAGGCGGTGCGCGCGCTCCATCGCTTGCACACCCACTGCCCCTCGATCGAGCCGGTCACGTCGGTCGGCAGCGGGATGCCGTCGTTCTCGTAGCCCTTCTGCAGCGCGCCGTCGCCGTTCACCCGCAGGAAGTGGAGCGTCATGTCGAGGTGCGACGTGCCGAGGTTCGTCAGGCGAAGCGCCGCCGCCTCGTGCGTCACGCCGAAGGCGTCGCGGAAGTCCTCCACCGCCAGGCGCTTCTCGCGCTTGGCCTCGCTGAGGAAGGTGACGGATGCCTCGCGCGGCATCAGGCAGCAGGCCGCGAAGTAGTTGATCTCCAGCCGTTGCCAGAGGAACTCGGCGTAGCTGCCCGGGCGCTCGTGGCCGAGGAGGCGGTGCGCCATCGCCTGGAGCGCCATCGACCGCAGGCCGTGGCCGCCGGGGATCGAGGCGGGCGGCAGGTAGATGCGCCCGTTCTCGAGGTCGGTGATCGACCGCGTGGCATCCGGCAGGTCGTTGACGTAGATCAGCCGGAACCCGAGCTGCTCGGCCATCACGCTCACCTCGCGGTGGGTGAGCGCGCCCTGGCGGTGCCCCGACGCGGCCACCCGCTGCTCGGCGAGCTCCTCGATGTCGGGCAGGTAGTTGGCGCGCTCGCGCATGCGGGAGCGCAGCTCGGTGTTCGCCCGTCGTGCCTCCTCGGGGGTCGCGATCGCCTCGCTCGCCCGTCGCTGCAGCTCGCGGTGCAGGCCCACGATCGACTCGAGCGCCTCGTCGGTGATGCCCTTGCCCGGCCGCACCGCGGGGAGCCCGAGCATGGCGTACAGCGGGCTCGCCTGCGCGCGGGCGAGCTCGATCTCGAGCGCCGCGCGCGGGTTCGGCGGCTCGGGGGAGAGCAGCTCCGCGAGCTCCACGCCCAGTGCGGCGGCGAGTCCGTGCAGCACCGACAGCTTCGGCTCGCGCTTGCCGTTCTCGATCAGCGAGAGCTGGCTGCCCGCGATGCCGACGCGCTCGCCGAGCTGGTCGAGGGTCAGGCCGCGCTCGCCGCGGAAGTGGCGGATGCGCTGGCCGAGGGTGGTGAGGTCGGTGCCGGTCTCCATGGCTTAACCATACGGAAAGAAGTGTGATTCTTTCAGCCTCGACTGCCGTGCCCCGCCGGGATTCTTCGCGCATTCTGGTCTCACGGACCAGCCACGACGCCGCAACGCACCATCGGAGGACCCACGATGACCATGGAACTCTCCCTCGAGAACGACACCGCCGGCCACCCGCACCGCACCGGCACGAGCGACCGCGCCCTCCGCGAGTGGGTCGAGCAGATCGCCCGCATCACGCAGCCCGACGACGTCGTCTGGTGCGACGGGTCGCTCCAGGAGGCCGATCGCCTCACGAAGCAGCTCGTCCACGAGGGCAAGCTCATCCGCCTCAACCCCGAATGGCGCCCGAACAGCTACCTCGCGCGCACCGACCCGGGCGACGTCGCCCGCGTCGAGGACCGCACGTTCATCTGCTCCGAGCTCGAGGAGGACGCGGGGCCCACCAACAACTGGCGCGAGCCGAGCGCGATGCGCGCCGAGCTCGAGGAGGTCTTCACGGGCTCGATGCGCGGCCGCACGATGTACGTGGTGCCGTTCTCGATGGGCCCGCTCGGCGGTCCCATCTCGCAGCTCGGGGTCGAGATCACCGACTCGCCGTACGTCGTGCTCTCGATGGGCATCATGACGCGCATGGGCGAGCGGGTCTTCGCGATGATCGAGCAGGGCACGCCCTGGGTGCGCACCGTGCACTCGGTCGGCTACCCGCTGGTCGACGCCCGCGGCTTCCGCCGTACCGACGCCGACTGGCCGAGCAACCCCGAGAAGTACATCGTGCAGTTCCCCGACACCCGCGAGATCTGGTCGTTCGGCTCGGGCTACGGCGGCAACGCGCTGCTGGCGAAGAAGTGCTTCGCGCTGCGCATCGCGAGCGTCATGGCCCGCGACGACGACTGGCTCGCCGAGCACATGCTGCTCATCAAGATCACCTCGCCCGAAGGGAAGTCGTACCACGTCGCCGCGGCCTTCCCGTCGGCCTGCGGCAAGACGAACCTCGCCATGCTCCGCCCGACGATCCCGGGCTGGAGCGTCGAGACCATCGGCGACGACATCGCCTGGATGCGCCCCGGCCCCGACGGGCGCCTCTACGCGATCAACCCCGAGGCGGGCTTCTTCGGGGTCGCGCCGGGCACGGGCGAGACCACGAACCCGACCGCGGTGCAGACGCTCTGGGGCAACACGATCTTCACCAACGTCGCGCTGCGCGACGACGGCGACGTGTGGTGGGAGGGGCTGACCGAGGAGGCGCCCGCCCACCTGATCGACTGGCAGGGCAACGACTGGACGCCCGACTCGGGGCGCCCCGCCGCCCACCCGAACTCGCGGTTCACGGTCGGCGCGGCGCAGTGCCCGTCGATCGCCGACGACTGGGAGGCGCACGAGGGCGTGCCGGTCGACGCGATCCTCTTCGGCGGGCGCCGTGCGACCAACGTGCCGCTCGTCGCCGAGGCCCGCTCGTGGAAGCACGGCGTCTTCATGGGCTCGACGATCTCGTCGGAGAAGACCGCGGCCGCCGAGGGCACCGTCGGCGAACTCCGCCGCGACCCGTTCGCGATGCTCCCGTTCTGCGGCTACAACATGGCCGACTACTGGGGCCACTGGGTGAAGATGGGCCGCATCCTCGGGGTGCAGGCGCCCAAGATCTTCCAGGTGAACTGGTTCCGGAAGGGCGAGGACGGCTCGTTCCTCTGGCCCGGGTTCGGCGAGAACGCCCGCGTGCTCGAGTGGATCGTCGGCCGCATCGAGGGCGACGCCGAGGCCGAGGACACGCCGATCGGCCGCATCCCCGCGCCCGGCGCCCTCGACGTCGACGGGCTCGACCTCGACGAGGGCGTGCTCGAGCACCTGTTCGAGGTCGACCGCGACTCGTGGCTGGCCGAGTGCGACCTCACCGAGGAGTACTACGCGAAGTTCGGCGACCGCGTGCCCGCGGCACTGAACGCCGAGCTCGCGAGCCTCCGCTACCACCTCAAGCAGTCCTAGCCACCCGCTGGCCTCCAGACCCGTCAAGAACCTGCGCTCTCAGCCGCGAGTGCGCAGGTTTCTGACGGGTCTCGGCGCGCGCCGAAGCGAGACCCGTCGAGAAACTGCGCTCTGAGCCCTCAGAACGCAGGGAATCGACGGGTCTCGGCCCGTAGGGGGTCAGGCCGAGAGTCGGGCCAGCTCGGCCTCGATGACGGATGCCGCGTCGTCGACGAGCTCCGCCGAGATCACGACGCTCGGCAGGAACCGCAGCACGCTGTCCCACGAGCCGGCGTCGAGCGGGATCACGCCGTTCGAGGTCGCGTGGCGCAGCACCGACGTGAGCGCCGCCGCATTCGGCTCCCGCGTGCCCGGCACGACGAGCTCGACGCCCCACATCGCACCCTTGCCGCGCACCTCGCCGACCACCGGGAACCGCGACGCCCAGTCGCCGATGCGCTCGGCGAACACGCGCTCGACGCGCTGCGCCTCGGCGATCAACCCGTCGCGCTCGATGACCTCGAGCGTCGCGAGCGCCGCCGCGGTCGACACGGGGTTGCCGCCGAACGTGCCGCCGATGCCGCCCGGCTGCACCGCGTCCATGATCTCGGCGCGGCCGGTCACGGCCGCGAGCGGGAAGCCGCCGGCGATGCCCTTCGCGGTCGTCACGAGGTCGGGCACGACGCCGAAGTGCTCGATCGAGTACCACGCGCCGCTGCGCGCGATGCCGGCCTGGATCTCGTCGGAGACGAACACGATGCCGTGCTCGGCGCAGTACGCCGCGAGCGCCTCGAGGTAGCCCTCGGCGGGGATCACGATGCCGCCGTCGCCCTGGATGGGCTCGACGAACAGCGCGGCCAGCTCGGTCGGCCCGATGTGCGTGTCGATGTAGTCGATGGTGCGCGCCGCGGCATCCGGGCCGCTCAGGCCGTCCTTGAACGGGTAGCTCGACGGCACCGAGTAGACCTCGCCGGGGAACGGGCCCATGCCCGCGCGCTCGGGCCACGGGCGGTAGGTCATCGCCATGGTGAGGTTGGTGCGGCCGTGGAAGGCGTGCGCGAGCGACGCGATCGCCCGGCGCCCCGTGTACCGGCGCGCGATCTTCACCGCGTTCTCGACCGCCTCGGCGCCCGAGTTCACCAGGATCGAGTGCTTCTCGAAGTCGCCGGGCGTGAGCTCGGCGAGCTTCTCGGCGACCAGCACGTAGTTCTCGTACGGGGTCACCGTGAACAGCGTGTGGGTGAGCTTCGACGCCTGCGCGGCGGCGGCCGCCGCGACATCGGGGTGCGCGTGCCCGATGGTGGTCACCCCGATGCCGCAGCCGAGGTCGATCAGCCGGTTGCCGTCGACGTCGACCAGGATCGCGCCCGACCCGTGGTCCATGAAGATGTCGGCGAGGGTGCCCGCACCGCGGGAGACGCTGCGCCGGCGGCGCTCGAGGAGCTCGCGCGAACGCGGCCCGGGCAGCTCGGTGACGAGGCTGCGCTGCTGGGGAACGGTGAAGTCCATGAGATGAGGGTACGTGGTGCGCGGGGCGTCCGCGTGCACGTGTGCGGCGGCGCCGTCGGGCGGGCGGACGCCCGGCGCGTGCGCGCTGCCGAGGGTGGCGGATGCCCCGTGCCGGCCGCAGGTCGAGGGGTGAGCGGATGCACCGGGCGTGCGCCTCAGACGAGCAGCTGGTGCTTCGCGAGCTCGCGGTACAGCGGCGTCGTCTCGACGAGCTCGGAGTGCGTGCCCTCGCCGACGACCTCGCCCTCGTCGAGCACGACGATGCGGTCGGAGTCGACGACGGTCGAGAGCCGGTGCGCGATGACGATGAGCGTGCGGCCCTCGGCGACCGCGTCGATGGCCTCGCGCATCATGCGCTCGTTGACCCCGTCGAGCGACGACGTCGACTCGTCGAGCAGCAGGATGGGCGGCGCCGCCAGCAGCGCCCGGGCGATGGCGAGGCGCTGGCGCTCGCCGCCCGAGAGCATGATGCCGTCCTCGCCGACCGGGGCGGCGAGCCCGGCGGGGTCGCGCTCGAGCACGCCGCCGAGGTTCACGGCCCGCAGCACGGCGATGCACTGCTCGTCGGTGGCGTCGGGGGTGCCCAGGGTGAGGTTGTCGCGGATCGAGCCCGCGAGCACGGGCGCGTCCTGCTCCACGTAGCCGATCTGCGCGCGCAGCGCGGCGCGGTCGATCGCGCGCACGTCGAGCCCGCCCATGCGCACGACGCCCGCGGTGGGGTCGTAGAAGCGCTCGATCAGGGCGAACGAGGTCGACTTGCCGGCGCCCGACGGCCCGACCAGCGCGACCCGCTTCCCGCGCGGCACCCGGAACGAGACGCCCCGGAGCACCCCGCGGCGCGGGCGGGCGCCGTCGGCGGCCGCGGATGCGACGGGCTCGGCACCCGGTCCGGACGCGGCGTCTCCGGAGGCATCCGCCCCCTCGACCTGCGCACCGGTCGGCCGCGCGCCGGCCGGGTAGGCGAAGTGCACGTCCTCGAACGCGATCGCGGGCGCGTCGGGCATGACCGACGCGTTCGCCGGCCCGACGACGAGCGCGGCGGGGCCGGCGTCGCGGTCGTGCGCGTCCTCGTCGGGCAGGTCGAGCACCTCGCGGATGCGGCCGAGCGCGCCGAGCGCCTGGTTCACGCTCGTGACCGCGCCGAACGCCTGCCCGAGGGGCAGGATCAGCATGAACAGGAAGATGATGAACATCACGAGGTCGGCGACGCTCGTCGCGCCCGACGCGACCCGGATGCCGCCGACGCCGATGACGACCAGCAGCGACAGCTGCATGGCGATGCCCGCGACCGGCACGATGAGCGCCGAGATCTTCGCGACCTTCACGCCTTCGCGGTACGCGCCGTCGGTCTCGGCCTCGATGGCGGCGGTCTCGCGCCCGGTCGCCCCGGCCGCGCGGATGGTGCGTACGGCGCCGATGGCACGCTCGACGGCCGCGGCGACGTCGCCGATCCTGTCCTGTGCGCGGCGGGAGGCGTCGCGCACGCGCAGCGACAGCAGCGAGACGGTCGCGATGGCGACGCCGATCACGAGCACGGTGAGCCCGAGCAGCACCGGGTCGAGCACGATCATCGCGATGAGCGCGCCGACGAACGTGACGGCGCCGCCGACGGCCTCGACGAGTCCCTGCGTGAGCACCGCGCGCAGCAGGGTGGTGTCGCTGCCGACGCGGGAGACGAGGTCGCCCGTGCGGCGCGTGTCGAACTCGGAGATCGGCAGGCGCAGGATCTTCCGGGCGAGGTCTCGGCGGCTCGAGCGCACGACGCCCTCGCCGGTGCGCTGCAGCAGGTAGTGCTGGTAGCCGCTGAGCAGCGCGCTCACGATCACGAGGGCGACGAGCACCCAGACCATGGGCCCGACGGGCAGCCCCTCCTGCACCGTCGTGATGACCTGCCCGACGAGCAGCGGCTGGGCGAGGGTCGTGACGGCGCCGAGCACGCTCAGCACGAGGATGAACGCGAGGATGCCGCGGTGCTCGAACAGGTACGGCAGCAGCTGCCCGAACGTGGCGCGGGGGCCGCTCGCCTCGCCGCGGCGGGAGCGCGATCGCCCGGGGCGCGAGGCGCGGGCGGGGGAGTCGGGAGCGGGGACGTCGGTCGACGATGCCATGACTACCTTTCTAGGGCACGGATGCCGCGAGGGAACTGGGAGGCGCCGCTCACGCGCGCGGCGCCGGGTCGCCCGCGTCGCGCGCCGGGGCGGCGGATGCCCCGGGCGAGCGCAGCACGGACGCCGCGAGCGCGTGCCCGGCGACGCAGGCGGCGCGCGGGTCCGCACCGTCCAGGGTCGCCACGACGTACCCGGCCGCGAACGCGTCCCCGGCGCCGGTGGCGTCGCGCACGTCGTCGACCGACTCGGCCGGCACCCGCACGACCGGACGGCCGGGCCGGTGGATCTCGGCGGGACCGGGGCCGCGCTTGACGACGACGAGCGGTGCGAGCGCGCGGGCCGCTCCGGCGGGGCCGGCGCCGGTCGCGCGCGCGTCGGGCCGGGCGATGCCGAGCAGGTCCGCCTCGTCGGCGTTGGCGAACACGACGTCGGGGGCGACCCGGCCGACGTGCGCGCGGAAGGCGTCCGCGCCGAGCGCCGCGACGAGCCCCGTCGAGGACGCGTCGACCGAGACCGGCACGCCGGCCCCGTGCGCCGCGTCGGCCAGTGCGACGACCGCCGAGCGGGCGGGCTCGCGCTCGAGCCCGTACGCCGGCAGGTGCAGCCACGCGGCACCGTCGAGCCACGTGGGCTCGACGGGCGCCGACAGCAGTGCGGCCGCCCCGCGGTCGGGGTACATGGTGCGCTCGCCGTCGGCGTCGACGATGAGCACGACCGTGCCGGTCGCGCCAGCGCGCTGGAGGCGCACGTCGACGCCGGCGGCGGACAGCTCGCGTGCGAGCCCGTCGCCGGCGGCATCCGCCCCGACGCAGCCGATGAATCGCGACTGCCGGCCCGCGCCGGCTGCGAACGCCGCCACGTTCGCCGCGCTGCCGCCCCGCGTGCGCGTGATGCGGGCGGCGGTGTCGGTGGCGTGTCGTGTGGGCTCGTCGGCCCACACGACGACGTCCTCGACGAGGTCGCCGGCGACGACGAGCACCCCGGGATCAGCCGGCGACGGCACGCGCGATCTCCCCGCCGAGCGCCACGTTGCCGCGGTACACGGCGAGGTTCGCCTCGAGGCTCGCGCCGCCCGTGGCGCGCTGCACGAAGTCGAGCAGGAACGGCGTCGTGTCGTGGCCGCTGATGCCGGCCGCGTCCGCCGCGGCCAGCGCCTCGGCGAGCACGCGGTCGTGCAGCGCCGGGTCGAGCTGCTCGGCGGCGGGCACCGGGTTCGCGACCAGCACCGCGGCCGGCAGGCCCAGCGCGTCGCGGGCCGCGGTGACGGCTGCGACCTCCTCGGGCGACTCGACGCGGTGCTCGAGCGTGAAGCCCGAGTCGGCCACGTAGAAGCCGGGGTAGGCGTGGGTGCGGTAGCCGACGACGGGGATGTTCAGGGTCTCGAGCCGCTCGAGCGTCGCGGCGACGTCGAGGATCGACTTCACGCCCGCGCTCACCAGGGTGATCGGCGTGCGCGCGAGCGTCGGCAGGTCGGCCGACTCGTCGAAGGTCTCGCTCGCCCCGCGGTGCACGCCGCCGAGCCCGCCCGTCGACATGACCCGGATGCCCGCGGCGTGCGCGAGCCACGCCGTCGCGGCCACGGTCGTGCCGCCGCTGAGTCCGCGGGCCCGTGCGACGGGCAGGTCGCGCACGCTGAGCTTCACGACGTCGTCGTCGTTGCAGAGCTGCTCCATGGTCGGCCGGTCGATGCCGACGTGCGCGGTGCCGCCGACCACCCCGATCGTGGCGGGCACGACGCCCGCGTCGCGCAGCTGGGCCTCGGCGGCGAGGCCGACCTCGAGGTTGCGCGGGCGCGGCAGCCCGTGGGTCAGGATCGTGGTCTCGAGGGCGAGCACCGGGGCGCCGGATGCCACGGCCTCGCGCACCTCGTCGGAGAGGACGACGGCGGGGCTGGTCTGGATCACCCCGCAATCGTATGCGCCCCGTCGGCCGCCCGAGTCGTCGTGGAGAGTCTGGATCCGTGCGCGGAGGCGACGATTCGTGACGAGTCGACGGCTCCGGCGAGGATCCGTTGCGCCCGCAGCATCCGATGTCGCATGCCTCCACTAGTCTCTTCCGCGTGCCCGCACCCGTGATCACCGCCCGCGACCTCCGCAAGCAGTACGACGAGGTCGCCGCCGTCGACGGCATCTCGTTCGAGGTCGCGCCGGGGGAGTCGTTCGGCCTGCTCGGCCCGAACGGCGCCGGCAAGTCCACGACCATGCGCATGGTCGGCGCGGTCTCGACCCGCACGAGCGGCGACCTCGAGATCCTCGGGCTCGACCCGAACGCGCACGGCCCCGACATCCGCTCGCAGCTCGGCGTCGTGCCCCAGGCGGACAACCTCGACACCGAGCTGCGCGTGCGCGAGAACCTGCTCGTGTACGGCCGCTACTTCGGACTGCCGCGCCGCCAGGTCGCCGAGCGCGCCGACGAGCTGCTCGCGTTCGCGCAGCTGGAGGAGAAGGCGAAGGCCAAGGTCGACGCGCTCTCGGGCGGCATGAAGCGCCGCCTCACCATCGCCCGCGCGCTCATCAACGACCCGCGCATCCTGCTGCTCGACGAGCCGACCACCGGCCTCGACCCGCAGGCCCGGCACATCCTCTGGGACCGCCTGTTCCGCCTGAAGGAGCAGGGCACGACGCTCGTGCTCACGACCCACTACATGGACGAGGCCGAGCAGCTGTGCGATCGCCTGATCGTGGTCGACCACGGGCGCATCATGGCCGAGGGCACGCCCGCCGAACTCATCCGCGCCTACTCGTCGCGCGAGGTGCTGGAGGTGCGCTTCGGCGCCGACCGCAACGCCGAGGTGGCGACCCGGCTCGAGGGCGTGGGCGATCGCATCGAGGTGCTGCCCGACCGCATCCTCGTCTACAGCGGCAACGGCGAGGCCGAGCTCGTGCGCATCACCGAGGCGGGCCTGCACCCGATCACGAGCCTCGTGCGCCGCTCGAGCCTCGAGGACGTCTTCCTCCGCCTCACCGGCCGGAGCCTCATCGAATGAGCGCCGAGTCCCCCGGGCCGCAGGCGACGGATGCCCCGCAGGGCACCCGTCCCGAGACCGCACGCGCGCTCGCCGCGGGCGTGCGCCCCCGCCGCTTCGGCGCGTGGTACGTCGCCGAGCACCGCTTCCGCGTCATGCGCTCGTACCTGCAGACGATGCTCGCGACCGGCATCGGCACCCCGATCATCTACCTGTACGGGCTCGGTGCGGGCCTCGCCTCCCTGATCGACGCCCCGGTCGCCTCGCAGCCCGGCGCGGAGGGCGTGCCCTACCTCGTGTTCGTCGCCCCTGCGCTGCTGGCGTCGGCCGCCATCACGGTCGCGACCGAGGAGTTCTCGTACCCGATCATGCTCGGCTACAAGTGGAACCCGACGTTCTCCGGCATGCACGCGGCGCCCATCCGGCCGGGCCAGATCGTCGACGGGCTCGTCATCTCGGTGACCGCGCGCATCGTCGCCACGAGCGCCGTGTACTTCCTCTTCATGCTGCTGTTCGGCGCGGTGCCGTCGCCGCTCGGCTTCCTCGCGGTGCTCTCGGCGACCCTCGGGGGCCTCGCGTTCGGTCACCTGCTCATGGCCTACGTCTCGACCCTGGAGCAGGACACGGGCCAGATCGCACTCGTCATGCGCTTCCTCGTGCTGCCGATGACGCTGTTCTCGGGCACGTTCTTCCCACTCAGCCAGCTGCCGTGGTTCCTGCAGCCCATCGGCTGGATCTCGCCGCTGTGGCACGCCACGGAGCTCAGCCGCGTCTTCGCGTACGGGTACCCCGAGCCGCTGTGGCTCACGGTCGTGCACGTGCTCGTGCTCGCCGTGATGGCGGCGTTCGGCTGGATCGCATCGCGGCGCATCGCCGCACGGAGGCTGGGCCGATGACCGCACCCGTCACCACCGACGACCGCACCGCACCAGCCGGCGGGCGGGGCGTCGCCTCGCTCTACGCGGGCAACGCGCGCGCCGTCATGGCACGCGGCTGGCGTGCGACCCGCAGCTCGAACTGGATGATCGTCGTCTCGGGGTTCTTCGAGCCGATCTTCTACCTGCTGTCGATGGGCATCGGTCTCGGCGCGCTCGTCGGCGAGGTCGCGACCGCGGGCGGCGACGTCTCCTACGCGGCGTTCATCGCGCCTGCCCTGCTCGCGGTCGCCGCCATGAACGGCGCCATCTACGACTCGACCTGGAACGTGTTCTTCAAGATGAACTTCGCGAAGCTCTACGAGGGCATGCTCGCGACGTCGCTCGGGCCGCTCGACGTGGCGCTCGGCGAGATCTCGCTCGCGCTGCTGCGCGGAGCATTCTACGCCTCGGGGTTCCTGCTCGTCATGCAGGCGCTCGGGCTGAACCTCTCGTGGTGGGCGCTGCTCGCGCTGCCCGCGGTACTGCTCATCGCGTTCGGCTTCGCGAGCCTCGGCATGGCGATCACGAGCTACATGAAGACGTTCCAGCAGATGGACTGGATCAACTTCGTGCTGCTGCCGATGTTCCTGCTCTCGGCGACGTTCTTCCCGATCACGGTGTACCCGCAGGCCGTGCAGTGGATCATCCAGGCGCTGCCGCTCTGGCACGGCGTCGAGCTGGTGCGCGGCCTCACGACCGGTGCGGTCGAGTGGGGCCTGCTCTGGCACGTGCTCTACTACGCGGTCATGATCGCCGTCGGCATCGTCTTCACGACGAAGCGGCTGCGCGCGCTGTTCCTCGACTGACCGCCGTTCGCACCTCCGGCGAGGCGAGCGGATGCCCCGTGGCATCCGCTTCGCCGTCGTCTCAGCCCCGCACGGCGCGCAGTGCGCGCACGGTGGCGATCGCCGCCTCGGCCGCCTCCGCGCCCTTGTCCTCCGTCGAACCCGGCAGGCCCGCGCGGTCCAGCCCCTGCTGCTCGTCGTCGAGGGTGAGCACGCCGAAGCCGACCGGCTTGCCGGTGTCGAGCGCGACCCGGGTGAGCCCGTCGGTCGCCGCCGACGACACGTACTCGAAGTGCGGCGTGCCGCCGCGGATGATCACGCCGAGCGCGACCGCGGCGTCGGCCCCGGCCTCGAGGGCCGCCTTCGCCACGACGGGCAGCTCGAAGCTGCCGGGCACCCGCACGAGGGTGTGCGCGGCGCCGGACGCCTCGAGCGTGCGCACGGCACCGGCGATCAGCCCGTCGGTGATCTCGTCGTGCCAGCTGCCGGCGACGATCACGACCGACAGGCCGGTGCCGTCGACGTCGAGGGTGGGGGAGCCTGCTCCGCTCATGATGCGCGTCCTTCCAGGAGGTGGTGCGCCGCCGGTTCCGTGAGGTCGACGGTGTCGATCGCGTGACCCATGCGGTCGCGCTTGGTCTCGAGGTACGCCTCGTTGAGGGCGCCCACGCCGACCACGAGCGGCACCCGCTCGAGCACGGCGACGCCCTGCGACTCGAGCTGGCGCACCTTCTCGGGGTTGTTCGTGAGCAGCCGCACGGCGTCGAGGCCCAGGTCGTGCAGGATCGCCGTCGCCGCGCCGTAGTCGCGCGCGTCGGCGGGCAGGCCGAGCGCGAGGTTCGCGTCGAGCGTGTCGAGGCCGTCCTCCTGCAGGCGGTACGCGCGCAGCTTGTTGATGAGGCCGATGCCGCGCCCCTCCTGGCCGCGCAGGTACACGACGACGCCGCCGTGCTCCTGCACCGCTGCGAGGGCCGCGTCGAGCTGCGGGCCGCACTCGCACTTCAGCGAGCCGAACGCCTCACCGGTCAGGCACTCCGAGTGCACGCGCACGAGCGCGCCGGGAGAGGACGGGTCGCCCGCGACGATCGCCAGGTGGTCGGCGCCGCTCGTGCGGTCGCGGTATGCGCGCATCCGGAACGGCCCGTGCTCGGTGGGCACGGTCGTCTCGACCTCGAAGAGCACGCGCGGCGACTCCGGCCGGTCGGCGACGGGCCGTGCGTCGGCGTCGCAGATCGCGGCCGCGCCGGGCTCCTCGCGGAGGAACCGGATGAGCGCCGCGACGGTCGTGACGGGCAGCCCCTCGCGTGCACCCAGCTCGATCAGTCCCGGCAGTCGCATCATCTCGCCGTCGTCGGCGACGATCTCGCCGATCGCGGCGACGGGCGCGAGGCCGGCCAGGCGCATCAGGTCGACCGCGGCCTCGGTGTGGCCCGCGCGCTCGCGCACGCCGCCGTCGACCGCGCGCAGCGGCACCACGTGGCCCGGGCGGATGAGCGACGCGGGGGTCGCGTCGGGGTCGGCGAGCACGCGCAGCGTGTGCGCGCGGTCGGACGCGCTGATGCCGGTGGTCACGCCGTCGGCGGCGTCGACGGTGATCGTGTAGGCGGTGCGCCGCGCGTCCTGGCTGTCGAGGGTCATGAGCGGCAGCTCGAGCCGGTCGGCGAGGTCGTTCGGCATCGGGGCGCACAGGTAGCCGCTCGTGTGGCGCACCATCCAGGCGATCCACTCCTGGCTGGCCAGGCCGGCGGAGATGATCGCATCGCCCTCGTTCTCGCGGCCCTCGTCGTCGGCGACGAGCACGGGCCTCCCGGCGCGCAGCGCGGCCAGCACCTCGGGCATCTCTGCGAGGCTCATGCGACGCCTCCGATCGGCGTCGGTGCCGCGGGCGCGGCGACGGACGACGGCAGGTCGTCGTGGGCACCGAGGCGCAGCATCCGCTCGACCTGTCGGGCGAGGATGTCGGTCTCGAGGTTCACCCGGTCGCCGACGACGCGGTCGCCCAGGGTCGTCGCCTGCAGCGTCTCCGGGATGAGCGACACCTCGAACCAGTCGTCGCCGACCGCGCTGACCGTGAGCGAGACCCCGTCGAGCGCGACCGAGCCCTTGTCGACCACGAGACGGGCGTGCGCCGGGTCGATCGCGAAGCGCAGCACCCGCCAGGCCTCGCCGGGGCGGACCTCCACGACCTCGGCGGTGCCGTCGATGTGCCCCTGCACGATGTGGCCGCCGATGCGGTCGCCGACCTTCGCGGCGCGCTCCAGGTCGACCCGGTCGCCCTCGCGCACGTCGGCGAGCGTCGACATGGCGAGCGTCTGCGCCATCACGTCGGCCGTGAACGACTCGTCGTCGCGGTCGACGACGGTGAGGCACACGCCGTTCACCGAGATCGAGTCGCCGTGGCGTGCGTCGGAGACCGCGAGCGGCCCGTGCACGGTGAGCCGCGCGGCGTCGGCCGTGCGCTCGACGCGCGTGATGCGGCCGATCTCCTCGATGATGCCCGTGAACATGTCAGTTCCTTCCGTTCGGGCCGTCCGCCGCGGCACCTGGCCGAGGGGAAGCGGGGCGGGCGACGACGAGGACGTCGTCGCCGAGTCGTGCGACGTGGGTGGTCTCGAGCCGCAGCGCCTCGGCGATCGTGCCGATGCCGAGGTCGCCGACGGCGAGGCGCGGCCCGCCGAGCAGGGCGGGCGCGAGGTAGACGACGACCTCGTCGACGAGGCCGGCGGCGAGGAACGCGGTGGCGAGCGTCGGCCCGCCCTCGACGAAGAGCGAGCGGATGCCGGTGCGCCGGAGCGCGTCCAGGTCGCCGGCGAGGTCCTCTCCCGTACGCCGGAGCGCGGGGTGCGCGCCGTGCAGCACCGCCGCGTCGGCGGGCACGTCGCGACGGCCGAACACGACCGGCACCGGCTGGTCGGCGAGCAGTCCGCCCGTCGCATCGCGCGCGGTGAGGGCGGGGTCGTCGGCGAGCACCGTGCCGGTGCCGACGGCGATCGCGTCGGCGGCGGCCCGGCGCGCGTGCACGTCGGCCCGCGCCTCGGGGCCGGTGATCCAGCGGCTCGTGCCGTCGGCCGCGGCGATGCGCCCGTCGAGCGTCGACGCCCACTTCACCGTGGTGAACGGCCGGCCGTGACGGGCGGTGAACAGCCAGTCGGCGAGGAACGACTCGGCCTCGTCGGCCAGCAGCCCGCGCTCGACGTCCACGCCGCCGTCGCGCAGGCGCGCGCCGCCTCCCGCGGAGTGCTCGCCGGGGTCGGCCACCGCGTAGACGACGCGGGCGACGCCGGCCTCCAGGAGCGCCTGCGCGCAGGGTCCGGTGCGGCCGGTGTGGTTGCACGGTTCGAGCGTGACGATCGCGGTCGTCCCGCGGGCCGCGCCCGGAGCGAGCCGGGCGAGCGCGTCGACCTCGGCGTGCGGCGTGCCGGCGCCGCGGTGCCAGCCCTCGGCGACGACCTCGCCCGCGGGGGAGAGGAGCACGCAGCCGACCTGCGGGTTGATGCCGCGCGCGGGCCCGCGTGCGGCGAGCTCGAGCGCCCGGCGCATGGCGCGGGCCTCCGCGGCGCGCGCGTCGGAGGCGCCCGCGGGTGCGCGGTGCGCGGCGCTGGTGCTGCCCATGGTCCCGACTCTCGTCCTCGCGGACTCCGGGGCTCGGCAACGCCGATCAGGCCGCCGGCGCGGACGCCTGCGGCACGTGCTGCCTCCCATCCGGACTTTCACCGTCGGTACCGGAATTCCACCGGTTCGGCCTCGCACCCGACCCAACTGAGATCGAGCGCTCGGTTCGCGGACTGTCACCGCCGGCTCGGACTTTCACCGACCCCGGAGCACGTTTCTTGTTCTCGAGTGTAGATCAACGTCGGCGGGAGCGGGATATTCCCGCCGCCCCGGGGCGTCCCAGCCGCGCGGCGCTCAGCCGGCGACGATCGGCGGCAGCGCGTCCAGGCCCGTGATGCGTCGCACGTCGAGCGCCGACGCCTCCGCGGCATCCGCGGTGTCGGGCTGCGAGCCGAGCCGGTCGAGCCAGACGCCCGCGAGGCCGGCGCGGGCGGCTCCGATCGCGTCGGTGCGCAGCCGGTCGCCCACGTAGAGCACGCGCGCCGGGGCGGTCGCGAACCGCTCGCACGCGTGCAGGAAGATCGCCGCGTCGGGCTTGGTCACGCCGAGCGCGCCCGATGCCACGACGTGCTCCATCGGGGCGTCGAGCCCGACGGCGCGGAGCTTCGCCGACTGGAAGTCGTGCTCGCCGTTGGTGATGATGCCGAACCGGACGCCGGGCGCCACCCCGCGGAGCGCGTCGAGGGCGGGCAGGGCGTCGTCGTGCAGCGCCCACGCCGCGCGATAGCGCGCGAAGTACCCCGTGAACCACGCACTCGCGCCGTCGTCGTCGAGCGCGTGCCCGTGCGCGGCGGCGAAGGCACGCGCCCGGGCACGTCGTTGGCCCTCGAAGTCGGTCTCGCCCGCGAGGTAGCGGTGGTAGTGCTCCTCCTCGAGGTCGCGCCAGAGGCGCGTGGTTCCCGGCTCGTCGAGCAGTTCGTATCGCTCGGCCCGGGCATGGGCGAGGATGCCCGCGTCGACCGCGGCGCGGTGGTCGAGCAGCGTGTCGTCCAGGTCGAACAGGACGACGTCGAATGCGCTCATCCGACCACGCCGGGGGGCCACGCGTGCGCGCCGCCCCGCGCCGGGTCGCGGTGCGCCACGGCGTGCCAGGCGGGGGCGGAGGAGCCCTCGCGCAGGCGCACCCGCCGACGGTCGCGCGGGTCGAACGCGAAGCCCGCGGCGCGGGCGACGCGAGCGGATGCCACGTTGCCGGCGACGGCCTCCCACGCGACCTGGTCGGCGTCGAGCCCGGCCGGGTCGAACGCGTAGGCGACGACCCGCCGCGCCGCCTCGGCCATCACGCCGTCGCCCCGGTGCTCGCGCCCCAGCCAGTAGCCGATGCTCGTGCGCGCCGTGCGGAGCCCGACGACACCGAGCAGCAGTTCGGGCCGCTCGCGTCGCCGGATCGCCCAGGTGCGCTCGCTGCGGTCGGCCCAGCCGTTCGGCACGAACTCCTCCACGAACCCGACGGCGTGCCGGCGCTCGTACGGCCACGGGGTCGTCACGGTGTGCTCGAACACGGGGTCGGTGCAGTAGCGGGCGATGTCGTCGACGTCGGCCGCGCGGGGCTGGTCGAGCACGAGGCGCTCGGTCTGCAGCACGACCGGGTCGGCGGGGCTCATCGGCGGCGGATGAAGCCGACCGCGTCGTACACCTTCGCGAGCGTCTCGCGCGCGACCGCGTCGGCCTTCTCGGCGCCGACGGCGAGCAGTCGGTCGAGTTCGGCGGGGTCGTCCATGAGTTCGAGCGTGCGTGCGCGCACGGGCTCGATGGCGGCCACCACCAGGTCGGCGAGCTCGACCTTCAGGTCTCCGTAGCCGCGGCCCGCGTACTCGGCCTCGAGCTCGGCGATGGTCTTGCCGCTCACCGCGGAGTGGATGTCGAGCAGGTTGGAGATGCCCGGCTTCGCCGCCCGGTCGAAGCGGATCTCGCGCTCGGTGTCGGTGACCGCCGAGCGGAACTTCTTCGCCGTGCGCTTCGGGTCGTCGAGCAGGTTCACGAGCCCCGCGTCGGACGCTGCCGACTTCGACATCTTCGACGTCGGGTCCTGCAGGTCGTAGATGCGCGCGGTCACCTCGGGGATGTACGCCTCGGGGATGCGGAACGTCTCGCCGAACCGGCTGTTGAACCGGCCCGCGAGGTCGCGGGTGAGTTCGAGGTGCTGGCGCTGGTCGTCGCCCACCGGCACGAGCGCGGTGTCGTAGAGCAGGATGTCGGCGGCCATGAGCACCGGGTAGGTGAACAGGCCCACCGTCGTGGCATCCGTGCCCTGCTTCGCGGACTTGTCCTTGAACTGGGTCATGCGGCTCGCCTCGCCGAAGCCCGTGATGGTCGACAGCACCCAGGCGAGCTCGGCGTGCGCGGGCACGTGCGACTGCACGAAGAGGGTCGACTTCTCGGGGTCGATGCCCGCGGCGATGTACTGGGCGGCGGTGCGCCTCGCCGACTGGCGCAGGGCGGCCGGGTCCTGCGGCACGGTGATGGCGTGCAGGTCGACGACGCAGTAGTACGCGTCGTAGCGCTCCTGCAGCGCGACCCAGTTCACGAGGGCGCCGAGGTAGTTGCCGAGGTGCAGCGAGTCGCCCGACGGCTGCATCCCGGAGAAGAGCACGGGGGTGGTGGAGGTCATGGTTTCGTCCTTGCGGGGTCAGATGGCGTAGTCGACGACGACGGGAGCGTGGTCGGACCATCGCTCGTCGTAGGCGTCGGCGCGGTCCACCGAGTAGTCGACGACGGATGCCGCGAGCGGGCCGGTCGCGAGGTGGTAGTCGATGCGCCACCCCGAGTCGTTGTCGAACGCCTTGCCGCGCCACGACCACCACGTGTACGGGCCCTCGACCTCGCCGTGGTGGCGGCGGCCGACGTCGACCCAGCCGAGGCCCGCGCCGGCGTTGTAGCCGTCCTCGTCCTCGGCGCCGACGAACCGGTCGAAGTACGCGCGCTCCTCGGGGAGGAACCCGGCCTTCTTCCGGTTGCCACGCCAGTTGCGGATGTCCAGGGTGCGGTGCCCGACGTTCAGGTCGCCGACGACGACCGCGTGCTCCGCGTGCGCGGCGAGCCGGGGGAGCCGCTCCTCCATGGCGTCGAGGAAGCGGTACTTCTCGACCTGCTTCGGGGTGTCCGCCTCGCCCGAGTGCACGTAGGTGCTGACGACCGTGATCGCCGAGCCGTCGAAGTCGTAGTCGGCCTCGAGCCAGCGGCCCGCCGAGTCGAACTCGTCGGGGCCGAGGGCGACCCGGTGGATGCGGGCGGGCCGGCGGCTGGCGAGCGCGACGCCCGCGCGACCCTTCGCGGATGCGGGGTCGTGCAGCACGTCCCACTCCTCGCCCAGCAGGCCGGTCAGGTCGTCGGTCGACGCGCGCACCTCCTGGAGGGCCAGGATGTCGACGTCGCGCGCGGCGAGCCAGTCGCCCATGCCCCGCCGGAACGCGGCCCGGATGCCGTTGACGTTGACGCTGGCGACGCGGACGGGCTTCGTGGGCATGCCGAGAATTCTAGGGGAGGCGGGCGACATCCTCCGCGTCGAAGCGGGCCTGGAGACGCTCCAGGCGCTGCTCCGCGCGGGCGAGCCGGCGCCGGGCCGACGGGCGGCGGAAGAACCCGGCAGCATCGACGTCCTCCTCGGCGTCGCGCACCGCCACGCGGGCGGCGAGGAGCTGGGCGTTGCGTTCGCGTTCGCGTCGCTCGCGCTCGAGCTGCTCGGGGGTCACGCGGCGCAGCGTCTCGTTGCGGTCGGCGGCCGCGACCGAGATCCAGGAGGCGGCGACGAGCGTGATGATGCTCGTCAGGTTGAACCAGAGCAGCAGCGCGATGAAGACCGTGAAGGTGGCCAGCAGCGGATTGCGGCTGGCGGCGCCGAGCACCGTGCTCCCGAGGGCCTGCACCACGCCCAGCGCGATCGCGCCGAGGATCGAGCCCGGCCACAGGCGGTGCCACGGCACCGCGGCGCCCGACAGGAACCGGAACATGGTCGCGAGCACCGCGGTGTTCAGCAGGAGCACGGCCACGAGGCCGCCCAGCCGCACGACGAGGCCGGTCCAGCTCGAGGCGAGATCGAGCCCGATCACGTTGCGCACCCACTCGAACGCGGTGGTCGTCGCCACGCTGAGCGAGGCCGTGAGCACGAGCACCGCCCCGAAGATGATGGCCATCACGAAGTCGCGCGCCTTCAGCAGCACGTACGCGCGCGCGTCGCGCGCGAGGCCGAACATCGAGCGCACCGCGATGCGCGAGTAGGTGATCCAGCTCACGGCGGTCCAGAGCAGACCGCCGACGGCGATCACGCCCGTGATCGTGAAGAGGCTGAGGCTCTGCGTCGCGAGCCTCGTCAGCTCGTCGGTGTCGATGACCCCCTCGACGTCGTCGGCGGAGATCAGCCCGGGCACGTAGGTGTTGATGAGCTCGACCAGCGCGGTGAACACCTCGGGGTTGCCGGTCAGCCACAGGCCGGCCACCGAGAAGGCGACGAACATCGCGGCGAACACCGCGAACAGCGCCATGTAGCTCATGCCCGCCGACATGAGGAATCCGTTGCGCCAGAGGAAGTTGCGCCAGACGCGCACCGGGAAGATCTCCATGGTGCGGCGGGTCAGGGTCGTGACGGCGCTGACCGGCTCCTCGAAGCGATCGCGCAGGCGCACCGTGACGGCCTCGAGGCGCCCGCGGGTCTCGCCGACGCCCTCCTCCTGCTCGTCCCGGGGGTCGCCCGAACCGGTCGGCACGGCGGCGATGCGCCCGTTCCGGTTCCCCCGATCGCTCACGCCGCCCGACTCCTCCGGAGGATGGTGCCTACGGCTTGCCGCGCATGATGGCCTGCTTGACCTCCGAGATCGCCTTGGTGACCTCGATGCCGCGCGGGCACGCGTCGGAGCAGTTGAAGGTCGTGCGGCAGCGCCACACGCCCTCCTTGTCGTTCAGGATGTCGAGGCGCACCTGCGCCGCGTCGTCGCGCGAGTCGAAGATGAAGCGGTGCGCGTTCACGATCGCCGCCGGCCCGAAGTACTGGCCGTCGGTCCAGAACACCGGGCACGACGTGGTGCACGCGGCGCACAGGATGCACTTCGTGGTGTCGTCGAAGCGCTCGCGGGCGACGACGTCCTGGATGCGCTCCTTGCCGGGCTCCGGGGCGGAAGTGGCCTGCAGGAACGGCTGCACCTCGCGGAACGACGCGAAGAACGGCTCCATGTCGACCACGAGGTCCTTCTCGAGCGGCAGGCCCTTGATCGCCTCGACGTAGATCGGCTTCGAGATGTCGAGGTCCTTGATCAGCGTCTTGCAGGCGAGGCGGTTGCGCCCGTTGATGCGCATCGCGTCGGAGCCGCAGATGCCGTGGGCGCACGAGCGACGGAAGGTCAGCGACCCGTCCTGCTCCCACTTGATCTTGTGCAGGGCGTCGAGCACGCGGTCGGTCGGGTACATCTCGACGTCGAAGTCCTGCCAGCGCGGCTCGGCGTCGGCATCGGGGTCGAACCGGCGGATGATGAAGGTGACGGTGAAGGACGGAACGGCGGTCTCGGCCTCGGGTGCATCCGCGTCCATGGTGGCGGTCGACACGATCAGTACTTCCTCTCCATCGGCTGGTAGCGGGTGATGGTCACGGGTTTCCAGTCGAGCGAGATGTGGTCGTCGGCGTGCGACGAGTGCGGGTCGCCCGTGAGGTAGGCCATCGTGTGCTGCATGTACTGCTCGTCGTCGCGATCGGGGAAGTCGTCGCGCATGTGGCCGCCGCGACTCTCCTTGCGGTTGCGGGCCGAGTAGACGACGACCTCGGCGAGGTCGAGCAGGAAGCCCAGCTCGACGGCCTCGAGGAGGTCGGTGTTGAAGCGGGTGCCCTTGTCGTGCACGGCGATCTTCGTGTACCGCTCGCGGAGGCCGGCGATCACGTTCGTCACGTGCTCGAGCGACTCGTCGGTGCGGAACACCTGCGCCGAGCGGTCCATCTCGTCCTGCAGCTCCTTGCGGATCGCGGCGATCCGCTCGGTGCCCGTCGAGGCGCGGAGCTGCTCGAGCATGCCGCGCACGGCGCCCGCGGGGTCGTCGGGCAGCGGCGTGAACTCGGCCGTCTTCACGTACTCCACCGCGTTGCGGCCCGCGCGCTTGCCGAAGACGTTGATGTCGAGCAGCGAGTTGGTGCCGAGGCGGTTCGAGCCGTGCACCGACACGCAGGCGCACTCGCCCGCGGCGTACAGGCCCGGGACGACGGTCTCGTTGTCGCGCAGCACCTCGGCGCTGACGTTGGTCGGGATGCCGCCCATCGCGTAGTGCGCGGTCGGCATGACCGGAACGGGCTCGTACACCGGGTCGACGCCCAGGTACGTGCGCGCGAACTCGGTGATGTCGGGGAGCTTCGTCTCGAGGACCTCGGCGCCCAGGTGCGTGCAGTCGAGCAGCACGTAGTCCTTGTGCGGGCCGGCTCCGCGTCCCTCGGCGACCTCCTGGACCATGCACCGTGCGACGATGTCGCGCGGGGCGAGGTCCTTGATGGTCGGGGCGTAGCGCTCCATGAACCGCTCGCCCGAGGCGTTGCGCAGGATCGCGCCCTCGCCGCGGGCGCCCTCGGTGAGGAGGATGCCGAGTCCGGCGAGGCCGGTCGGGTGGAACTGGAAGAACTCCATGTCCTCCAGCGGCAGGCCCTTGCGCCAGATGATGCCGACGCCGTCGCCGGTCAGGGTGTGGGCGTTGGAGGTGGTCTTGTAGATCTTCCCGAAGCCGCCCGTGGCGAAGATGATCGCCTTGGCCTGGAACACGTGCAGCTCGCCCGACGCCAGGTCGTAGGCGACGACGCCCGACGGCTGCTCCACGCCGTCGACCTCGGTCATGACCACGTCGAGGGCGTAGTACTCGTTGTAGAACTCGATGCCGTGCTTGACGCAGTTCTGGTACAGCGTCTGCAGGATCATGTGGCCCGTGCGGTCGGCCGCATAGCAGGCGCGGCGCACGGGCGCCTTGCCGTGGTCGCGGGTGTGGCCGCCGAAGCGGCGCTGGTCGATCTTGCCCTCGGCGGTGCGGTTGAACGGCAGCCCCATGTTCTCGAGGTCGATGACCGCGTCGATGGCCTCCTTCGCGAGGATCTCGGCCGCGTCCTGGTCGACGAGGTAGTCGCCGCCCTTGACGGTGTCGAAGGTGTGCCACTCCCAGCTGTCCTCCTCGACGTTCGCCAGCGCGGCGGCCATGCCGCCCTGCGCGGCGCCCGTGTGCGAGCGCGTCGGGTAGAGCTTCGAGATCACCGCGGTCTTCGCGTTCGGCCCGGCCTCGATGGCCGCGCGCATGCCCGCGCCTCCGGCGCCGACGATCACGATGTCGTACTGGTGGTAGTGGACGCCGTCGACCACGGTGGACTCGGCGGTGGCGTTCGCGGGATTCACAGGACTCCTAGGCGGCGGGGCAGAACGAGGGGAGCAGCTCGGCGGGCGAGCCGGCCGGGCACGCGTCGAACGTGAAGATGACGAGGGTGCCGAGTACGAGCAGCACGACGACGGACGCCAGGAGGGCGCCCTTCAGGGTGACCTGCACGCGTCCGGGGTTCGTGTAGTCGTTCACGAGCGTGCGCATGCCGTTCGCGCCGTGGATGAGCGCCAGCCAGAGCAGCAGGCAGTCCCACCACTGCCAGAACGGGCTGGCCCACTTGCCGGCGACGAAGCCGAAGTCGATGGCCTTGACGCCCTCGCCGACGAGCAGGTTGACGAAGAGGTGGCCGAAGATCAGCACGACGAGCACGATGCCCGAGACGCGCATGTAGATCCAGCCCCACTTCTCGAGGTTCGGGCCTCGACGCGCGGGACGGCTGGGGGAGCGGGGGGCTTCGATGGTGGTCACGGTCGCGCCCCTCCTAGTGGCTGAAGACGTTCATCAGGTGCCGCGGCACGAACCCGAGCATCGTGATCACCCAGAGGCCGATGACGATGTAGAACAGCAGGCGCTGGTGCCGGGTCGCCCAAGCCCAGAAGTCGACCAGGATGATGCGCAGGCCGTTGTAGGCGTGGAAGACGATCGCACCGACCAGGGCCACCTCGCCGAGCCCCATGATCGGCGTCTGGTAGGCGCCGATCACGACGTTGTACGCCTCCGGGCTCACCCGCACCAGTGCGGTGTCGAGGATGTGCACCAGCAGGAAGAAGAAGATGGCGACGCCAGTGATGCGATGCAGCACCCACGACCACATGCCCTCGTTGCCCCGATACAGCGTGCCGCCGGGCCGGGATCGCTTCACCGGCTCCTCGGGCGCTGTCAGGGTTCCTGCCGTCGATTGCGACATGAAACGACCCTCCCTGGCTGTGGTGGTTGCCCGGAACACGGGCGCGGATGCATGCGGCATCCAGCGCCGAGTCTAGTCCCGCTCCCGGCGGCATCGCCGGTTAGGTCACCCTAACCCTGTGTACTCGCGACCGCGCCGGCGGCGGCTGCGGCCCGCCCTGCGACGACCGCGTCGTAGTGCGCGAAGAGCTCGCCGCAGACGTGCGCCCACGACCGCTCGCGGACGGCGCGCCGACCCGCCTCGCCGATGCGGGCGCGGCGCGCCGGGTCCGCGACGAGCCCGGCCACGGCGGCGGCGAGGGCGTCGTCGTCGTCCGGAGCGTAGAGCAGGCCCGTGCGCCCGTGGTCGACGAGGTCGATCGGGCCGCCGGCGCGCGGCGCGACCACGGGGCATCCGCTCGCCTGCGCCTCCTGGATGGTCTGGCCGAAGGTCTCCTCGGTGCCGGTGTGCACGAACACGTCGAGGGCGGCGTAGGCGGTGCGCAGCTCGTCGCCCGTGAGCTGGCCGAGGAACGTGGTGGGCACGCCACGCAGCGCGCGGCGCACGTCGGGCGCGGCGGGGCCGTCGCCGACGACCGCCAGCCGGATGTCGCGGAGGCCCCGGAGCGCGCGGAGGCGCTCGACGCGCTTCTCCGGTGCGAGCCGGCCGACGTAGCCGACGAGCACCTCGCCGCCCGGGGCGAGCGCACGGCGCAGCGCGCGGGTGCGTGCGTCGGTGCGCAGGTTCGGGTGGAACCCGTCGAGGTCCACCCCGCGGCCCCAGCGGGCGATGCGCGGCACGCCGAGCGCCTCGAGCTCCGCGACGGCGGCGCCGGACGGCGCGAGCGTGAGGCCGGCCTGCTCGTGCACCCGACGCACCCAGGCGCGCGCGAGCCGGGCCGCCCCGCGTCCCCAGCGGTGCCGCAGCGCGTACCCGGCGACATCGGTCTGGTAGACGGCGACGCTCGGCACGCCGAGCCGGCGGGCGGCGGCGATGCCCTCGGCGCCGAGCAGGAACGGGGACGCGGCGTGCACGAGGTCGGGCCCGAACGCCTCGAGCGTGCGCTGCACGCTCGGGCCCGGCAGCCCCACCGGGAAGCGGCGGTATGCCACCGCCGGCACTCCGACCACCGGGTGCCCCGCATACGTGCCGTCGCCGTCCGTCGGCGCGATGACGACGGCCTCGTCGCCGCGCTCCCGGAGCGCCTCGAGGATGCGGCACACGCTGGTCGTGACCCCGTTGACCGTGGGAAGGAAGCTCTCGGTGACCACCGCGACTCTCACGGTCGTGACGCTACGGAGGGGAGGTGGCGGCCCGTGGAACGCGTCATGAACGCGACACGGCGACGGGGTAGCCTGACGCGCATGACGGAGACCACAGCGCTCGAGCGCTTCTACAGCGTGATCCCCGCCGGCGGCATCGGCTCCCGCCTGTGGCCGCTGTCGCGCGCCGACGCCCCGAAGTTCCTGCACGACCTGACCGGGTCGGGCCAGACCCTGCTGCGCGACACCTGGGAGCGGCTCGCGCCGATCGCCGGCGACCAGCGGATCATGGTCGTCACCGGGCGCGCGCACCGGGCCGCCGTCGAGCAGCAGCTGCCGGCGCTCACCGACGAGAACATCGTGCTGGAATCCGAGCCGCGCGACTCGTCGGCCGCCATCGGGCTGGCCGCCGCGATCCTGGAGCGACGCGAGCCGGGGGTCATCGTGGGCTCGTTCGCCGCCGACCACGTGATCGGCCAGGGCGAGGGCTTCCGCGCCGCCGTGCGCGAGGCGATCGCCGCGGCGGACGCCGGGTACATCACCACCATCGGCATCGCGCCGACCGAGCCCGCGGTCGGGTTCGGCTACATCCACACGGGCGAGGCGCTCGAGGTCGCCGGCGCCGAGCACGCGCTCGCCGTGTCGGAGTTCGTCGAGAAGCCCGACCTCGACACCGCGAAGCGGTACGTCGAGGGCGGCGACCACCTCTGGAACGCGGGCATGTTCATCGCCCGGGCCGACCGGCTGCTCGAGGAGCTGCGCCGCTCGCAGCCCGAGCTGCACGCGGGGCTCGTGGAGCTCGCGGCGGCGTGGGACGATCCCGTCACGCGCGGACCCGCCGTCGACCGCATCTGGCCGACGCTCACGAAGATCGCCATCGACTACTCCGTCGCGGAGCCCGCGGCGGCGGCCGGGCGCCTCGCGGTCATCCCCGGTCGCTTCGACTGGGACGACGTCGGGGACTTCGCGTCGCTGGCGAAGCTCAACACCGCCGGACGGGCCAGCGACCTCGCGATCCTCGGCGAGCACGCGCGGGTGCTCGCGGACGCGTCGAGCGGCATCGTGGTGAGCCGATCCAAGCGCGTGATCAGCCTGATCGGGGTGCGCGACATCGTGGTGGTCGACACGCCCGACGCCCTGCTGGTGACGACGAGCGAGCATGCGCAGCGGGTGAAGTCGGTCGTCGACGCGCTGCGCATGGGCGGCTCGAGCGACGTGCTCTGACCCCCGGTCGAGGGGCCGGATGCGTCGTGCGGCCGTGCTCATCTGAGCACTATGTCGCGGCTTCATAACCTTTCGCGCGCGGGCGATGCACGATACAGAGCCGTAACGCAACATTGAGTAACGTGACAGCCACGAGCCCCGCGCGTGTCGGGGCGCACCCCCGCACTTGGAGGACACAGTGACCATCTCGATCCGGAAGGCCGCGACCGGTGGCTTCGCCACGCTCGGCGCCATCGTGCTGCTGGCAGGCTGCGCGTCGGCTCCCGAGGAGGAGACCGGCGGCGAGGCCGCAGAGGCCATCGACTACCTGCCCTGCATCGTCTCCGATGCCGGCGGCTTCAACGACAAGTCGTTCAACCAGCTCAGCTTCGAGGGCGTCCAGGAGGCGGCCGACGAGCTCGGCACCGACTTCATCGACGTCGAGTCGAACGCCGAGACCGACTACGGCCCCAACCTCGAGAGCCTCGTCTCGCAGGGCTGCGACACCATCGTGACCGTCGGCTTCGCGCTGTCGGCCGACACCGTCGAGTCCGCGAACGCCAACCCCGACCTCGAGTACGTCCTCATCGACGACGCGGCCGACAACGACTTCGACGGCACCAAGGACGCCGAGAACGTCAAGCCGCTGCTGTACGACACCGCGCAGGCCGCGTTCCTCGCGGGCTACCTCGCCGCGGGCTACTCGGAGGCCGGCAAGGTCGGCACCTTCGGTGGCATGGAGTTCCCGACCGTCACCATCTTCATGGACGGCTTCAAGCAGGGCGTCGACTACTACAACTCGGAGAAGGGCGCCGACGTCGAGGTCATCGGCTGGGACGGCTCGACCGGTTCCTTCACGGGTGGCTTCGAGGCCAACCAGGACGCCAAGAACGTCGCGCAGAACATCATCGACCAGGGTGTCGACGTGCTCCTGCCGGTCGGCGGCCCGATCTACCAGTCGGCGATCGCCGCGATCGACGACTCGGGCGAGGACATCGCGCTGATCGGCGTCGACGCCGACTTCTACGAGACCGACCCGACGACGCAGCCGTACGTGCTCACGTCGATCCTCAAGGGCATGAAGGTCTCGACCTACGAGGCCGTGCTCGCCGCGGGCATGGACGAGTGGGACCCCGAGGCATACATCGGCACGCTCGAGAACGACGGGGTCGGCATCGCGCCGTTCCACGACTTCGAGGACGCCGTGTCCGACGAGCTCAAGCAGGAGATCGAGGACCTCAAGGCCGGCATCATCGACGGCTCGATCGAGGTCACCTCGTACCTGAGCTGACCTGAGGCGACCGACGACGGGGAGGACGGCCACGCGGCCGGCCTCCCCGTCGCGTCTCTCTCCGGCTCCCACCGCCTGCGCATCCGCGCAGACCGGCCTGCATCTGCGCGCATCCGTGCGAATCCCCGTGAGACCCTGCCGCCGACGGCGGCCCCGTCAATAGGATCGGACCATGAAGCTCGAACTCCGAGGCATCACCAAGCGCTTCGGCTCGCTCGTCGCCAACGATCACATCTCGCTCACCGTCGAGCCGGGAGAGATCCACTGCCTCCTGGGCGAGAACGGCGCCGGCAAGTCCACCCTCATGAACGTGCTCTACGGGCTGTACCGTGCCGATGAGGGGGAGATCCTCCTCGACGACCGGGTGCAGCACTTCGAGGGGCCCGGCGATGCGATGGGCGCGGGCATCGGCATGGTGCACCAGCACTTCATGCTCATTCCCGTCTTCACCGTTGCCGAGAACGTCATGCTGGGCCACGAGGAGACCTCGTTCGGCGGCCGCCTGGACCTGCCCGCCGCGCGCGCGAAGGTCCGCGAGATCTCCGAGCGCTTCGGCTTCCACGTCGACCCCGACGCGATCGTCGAGGACCTCCCGGTGGGCGTGCAGCAGCGGGTCGAGATCATCAAGGCCCTGTCACGTGACGCCCGCGTGCTCGTCTTCGACGAACCGACCGCGGTGCTGACCCCGCAGGAGACCGACGAGCTGATGGGCATCATGCGCCAGCTCAAGGAGGCCGGGGCGTCGATCGTCTTCATCACCCACAAGCTCCGCGAGGTGCGCGAGGTCGCCGACCGCATCACCGTGATCCGGCTCGGGAAGGTCGTCGGCGAGGCCGAGCCGACCGCCTCCAACGCCGAACTGGCCTCCCTGATGGTCGGCCGCGCGGTCGAGCTCACCGTGCAGAAGGACCCGCCGAAGCTCGGCGACGAGGCCCTCGTCGTGAAGGACCTGACGGTCAGCGACCCGACCGGCCTCGTGATCGTCGACGACGTCTCCTTCCATGTCCGCGCGGGCGAGATCCTCGCGGTCGCGGGCGTGCAGGGCAACGGGCAGACCGAGCTCGCCGAGGCGATCCTCGGCCTGCAGGACCACGTGAGCGGCTCGATCATGCTCGACGGGAAGGAGCTGGTCGACGCGTCGGTGCGTGACACGCTCGACGCCGGCATCGGCTTCGTGCCCGAGGACCGCACGGTCGACGGACTGGTCGGGGAGTTCACGATCGCCGAGAACCTCATGCTCGACCGCAGCTTCGGCGAGCCGTTCGTGAAGGGCGGGAGCCTGCAGCTGAAGCACCGCGACGACTTCGCGCGCGAGAAGCTCGCCGAGTTCGACATCCGCGCACCGGGCATCGAGACCCCGGCGGGCCGGCTCTCGGGCGGCAACCAGCAGAAGGTCGTCGTGGCGCGCGAGCTCTCGCGCGACCTGCGCCTGTTCGTCGCGGCCCAGCCGACGCGCGGCGTCGACGTCGGGTCGATCGAGTTCATCCACAAGCGCATCGTGGAGACGCGCGACGCGGGCGTCCCCGTCGTGGTCGTCTCCACGGAGCTCGACGAGATCGAGGCCCTCGCCGACCGCATCCTCGTCATGTACCGCGGCAGGGTCGTCGGGATCGTGCCCGCCGACACCCCGCGCGACGTCCTCGGCCTCATGATGGCCGGCGAGCGCCCCGAAGGAGCAGCCGCATGAGCACGGCCAAGAGCCCCGAGACCGAGCTCCCGCCCCCGTCGGCGGACGACCCCCACGCGCCGCCCGGCGTCGACCGGTGGCAGAGCGCCTGGCGCAACGTCGTCACCGGCAACGCCCTGATCTCGGTGCTGTCGGTGCTGCTGGCGATCATCGCCGGGTCGATCATGATCGCCTTCACCGACGAGCAGGTGCAGGAGGCCGCGACCTACTTCTTCTCGCGTCCCTCCGACACGATCGAGGCGATCTGGAACGCCGTCTGGGGTGCCTACACCGCGCTCTTCCAGGGTGCCGTGTACAACTTCCGCGCCGACTCGTTCGTCACCGCGATCCGGCCGCTCACCGAGTCGCTGAACTTCGCCACGCCGCTCATCGTCGCCGGCCTCGGCGTCGGGCTGGCGTTCCGCGCCGGCATGTTCAACATCGGCGGGCAGGGGCAGATGCTCATGGCCGCGGCGGCAGCGGGCTGGGTGGGCTTCAGCCTCGACTCGCCCTGGCCGATCCAGATGATCATCGCGGTGTTCGCGGGCCTCGCCGCCGGCGCGGTCTGGGGCGGCATCGTCGGCGTGCTCAAGGCGCGCACCGGCGCGCACGAGGTGATCGTCACGATCATGCTCAACTACGTCGCGTTCTACCTGCTGTCGTACATGCTCTCGACCCAGGGCCTGTTGCAGGCACCCGGGTCGAACAACCCGAAGACCCCGCCGATGGACCCCGGGGCGATCTTCCCCGAGATCCTGGGGCCCCGCTTCAACCTGCACCTGGGCTTCCTGCTGTCGCTCGCCGCCGTCGCATTCGTGTGGTGGCTGCTGAACCGCTCGAGCCTCGGCTTCCGGTTCCGCGCGGTCGGCGAGAACCCCGCCGCGGCGAAGGTGGCCGGCATCAACGTGGGATTCGTGTACATCACCGTGATGGCCATCGCCGGTGCGCTGGTCGGCCTCGCCGGCGTCGACCAGGTGCTCGGCACCACGACCAGCGGCTTCAGCGTCGGCATCGACGCCGGCATCGGCTTCGACGCGATCACCGTCGCCCTGCTCGGGCGCTCGACCCCGCTCGGCATCCTCGCGGCGGGCATCCTCTTCGGCGCGTTCAAGGCGGGCGGGTTCGCGATGCAGGCCTCCCAGGGCGTGCCGATCGAGATCGTGCTGGTCGTCCAGTCGCTCATCGTGCTCTTCATCGCGGCGCCCCCGCTGGTGCGCGCGATCTTCCGCCTGCCGCAGCCGGGTCAGCCGACCCGGAAGGAGCGGAAGGCCAAGCAGGCCCGCGCAGCCGCCGATACCGGCTCCACGACGAAGGGGGTGGACCAGTGACCACCACCGCTCCCGCACCCGCCTCGGCGACTCCCGAGGCGCAGCACCGCGTCGCGGTCGTCAGCTGGAAGGTGCCGATCGCGTTCGCCGTCTTCACCGTGCTCCTGGCGGTGCTCTACGCGCTCGCCCCGCGCGAGGGCGACACGACCTTCCGCCTGGCCGTGGGGTCGGACATGTTCGCGCTGCCCGACCTCGTGCTGCCGGCCACCGCGACGGCCTGGGTCACGGTCGTGATCATGGCGCTCGCGACCGGTTCCAGCGCGTGGCTGTCCCGGCAGCGGCGGAAGACCCCGCTCTGGCTGGTCATCGTCTACACGATAGCCGTGCTGGTCGGCTTCCTCGCGTGGGCCGCCGCCGGCGGCACGGTGCCGATGGTCGGCCTCCTCGGCGGCGCGCTCGGCCTCGCGGTCCCGATCATCTTCGGCGCCCTCGGCGGCGTGATCGGCGAGCGCGTGGGCGTCGTGAACATCGCGATCGAGGGGCAACTGCTCGCCGGTGCCTTCTCGGCGGCCGTCGTCGGCTCCATCACCGGGGTCCCGATCGCCGGGCTGGTCGCTGCGATGGTCGCGGGCATGCTCGTCGCGCTCGTGCTGAGCGTGTTCGCGATCACCTACTACGTCAACCAGGTCATCGTCGGCGTGGTGCTGAACGTCCTGGTCATCGGCGTGACCAGCTTCATGTTCTCCCAGGTGCTGGTGCCGAACGCGCAACTGCTCAACTCGCCGACGCGCTTCCAGAACCTGCCGATCCCCATCCTCGGCGAGATCCCGCTGATCGGTCCGATCCTCTTCCGGCAGACCATCGTCGTGTACATCATGTACATCGCCGTGTTCCTGGTCTGGTGGGGCATGTTCCGCACCAAGTGGGGCCTGCGCCTGCGCGCAGTTGGCGAGCACCCGCAGGCGGCCGACACCGTCGGCATCAAGGTGGCCGCGACCCGGTACTGGAACATGCTGCTCGCCGGCGCGATCGCCGGCATCGGCGGCAGCTTCTTCACGCTCGTCTCGGTGCCCGCGTTCAACCGCGAGATGACGGCCGGTGCCGGCTTCATCGCCCTGGCGGCGGTCATCTTCGGCAAGTGGGACCCGATCCGGGCGACCCTCGCGGCGCTGTTGTTCGGCTTCGCCTCGAACCTCCAGGGCATCCTCGGCGTCCTCGGCTCGCCGGTGCCCAGCCAGTTCATGCTGATGCTGCCGTACCTCGTGACCATCTTCGCGGTCGCGGGCCTGGTCGGGCGATCGCGTCCGCCCGCCGCATCCGGCATCCCCTACGAGAAGCAGTGACGCCATGACGCTCCCCGATGCCGCGACCGTCGACTGGGCGGCGCTGCGCCAGGCCGCATCCGCCGCGATGGCCAAGGCCTACGTGCCGTACTCCCGCTTCCCGGTCGGCGCGGCGGCGATCGCCGACGACGGCCGCATCGTCAGCGGCTGCAACATCGAGAACGCCTCCTACGGGGTCACCCTGTGCGCCGAGTGCTCGCTCGTCTCCGAGCTGGTCATGACCGGCGGCGGGCGGCTCACCGCGTTCGCGTGCGTCGACGGCAACGGCGCGGTGCTGATGCCGTGCGGCCGCTGCCGGCAGCTGCTGTACGAGCACTCGGTCGAGGGGATGCTGCTCGACACCGTCTCGGGCATCCGCACGATCGACGAGGTGCTGCCCGACGCGTTCGGCCCACGGCAGCTCGACGAGTACCGCGCAGCCGCCGAGGGCTGACGCCGCACACGATCCACCCGGCGCCCGAGCGCGCCATGCGACACGAAGGAGCACCACCGTGGCATCCGTCGAGGCGTTCGACGCCGTCGATCTCATCCGCACCAAGCGCGACGGCGGCGAGCTGTCGGGCGACCAGGTCGCCTGGCTCGTCGACGCGTACACCCGCGGCTACGTCGCCGACGAGCAGATGTCGGCGATGACGATGGCCATCTTCCTGAACGGCATGTCCCGCGGCGAGATCCGCGACCTGACGATGGCGATGATCGCCTCGGGGGAGCGGATGGACTTCTCCGGCCTCGGCAAGCCCACCACCGACAAGCACTCGACGGGCGGCGTCGGCGACAAGATCACGCTGCCGCTCATGCCCCTCGTCGCGACGTTCGGCGTCGCGGTGCCGCAGCTGTCGGGCCGCGGGCTCGGGCACACCGGCGGCACGCTCGACAAGCTCGAGTCGATCCCGGGCTGGCGCGCGACGCTCAGCAACGACGAGATCATGGCGCAGCTGCGCGACGAGGGCGGCGTCATCTGCGCCGCCGGGTCGGGCCTCGCGCCCGCCGACCGCAAGCTCTACGCGCTGCGCGACATCACCGGCACGGTCGAGGCCATCCCGCTCATCGCCTCGTCGATCATGTCGAAGAAGATCGCCGAGGGCACCGGTGCGCTCGTGCTCGACGTGAAGTTCGGCTCGGGCGCCTTCATGCAGGAGACCGAGCGCGCCCGCGAGCTCGCGCAGACCATGGTCGAGCTGGGGGCGGATGCGGGCGTCGCGACCTCCGCGCTGCTGACGAACATGCACGTGCCGCTCGGGCGCACCATCGGCAACGCGAACGAGGTGCGCGAATCGGTCGACGTGCTCGCCGGCGGCGGCCCCGCCGACGTGCGCGAGCTCACCGTCGCGCTGGCCCGCGAGATGCTCGCGCTGGCCGGGCAGGACGACGTCGACGTCGAGGCGGCGCTGGACGACGGCCGCGCGATGGACACCTGGCGGCGCGTGATCCGCGCGCAGGGCGGCGACCCCGACGCCCCGCTGCCCGAGGCGCGCGAGCACCACGTCGTGACGGCCGACCGCGACGGCGTGCTCGTCGAGCAGCAGGCGCTGCCGTTCGGCATCGCCGCCTGGCGCCTGGGTGCGGGACGCGCCCGCAAGGAGGACCCCGTGCACCACGAGGCCGGGGTCGAGCTGCACGCGAAGCCCGGCGACCCGGTGCGCGCCGGCCAGCCGCTGTTCACGCTCTCGGCCGACCGTCCCGAGCGGTTCGCCCGCGCGCTCGACGCGGTCGAGGGCGCGTGGCGCATCGGCGACCCCGGCGACCCGGTCGACGACGGCGGGCCCCTCGTGCTCGAGCGCATCACGGCCTGACCCGACGCGCCCGACCGCGCCGCCGGTGCTGCGAGATTGCCGAGACTTCCCCGGCGGGCCGCCGGTACATTGGGATCGTGAACACGACATCGCCGGAGTACCGGCTCGAAGGCGGCGGAGCCGACATCCGGGCCCTGCCGAAGGTCTCGCTGCACGACCACCTCGACGGCGGACTGCGCCCGCAGACCATCATCGAGCTGGCCGACGACATCGAGCTCGAGCTGCCGAGCACGGACGCGACCGAGCTGGGCGACTGGTTCGCCACGCAGGCGAACTCGGGCTCGCTGGTCGAGTACCTGAAGACCTTCGACGTCACCACCGCCGTCATGCAGACCCGCGAGGGCCTGACGCGCGTCGCGCGCGAGTTCGTGCAGGACCTCGCCGCCGACGGCGTCGTGCACGGGGAGATCCGCTGGGCGCCCGAGCAGCACCTGGCGCGCGGCCTGAGCCTCGACGACACGGTCGAAGCCGTGCAGGAGGGCATCGAGGCGGGTATCGACGACGCGCGCCGCGGCGGCCGGCAGATCGGCATCGGCCAGCTCGTGACCGCGATGCGCCATGCAGACCGGGCCCTCGAGATCGCCGAGCTGGCGGTGCGCCATCGCGAGCGCGGCGTCGTCGGGTTCGACATCGCCGGCGCCGAGGCCGGGTTCCCGGCGAGCCGGCACCGCACCGCGTTCGACTACCTGGCCGGGCAGTTCCTGCCGGTCACGGTGCACGCGGGCGAGGCCGACGGCCTCGAGTCCATCCGCGGCGCCCTGGTCGACGGACGTGCACTGCGCCTCGGCCACGGCGTGCGCCTGGCCGAGGACGTGACGATCGAGCGACAGGACGACGAGAACACCTACGTCACGCTCGGCCGGCTCGCCCAGTGGGTGCGCGACCGCGAGATCGCGCTCGAGACGAGCCCGTCGTCGAACCTCCAGACCGGCGCGATCGCCGCATGGGGCGACGAACTCGTCGACCACCCCTTCGACCTCCTCTACCAGCTCGGGTTCCGCGTCACCGTGAACACCGACAACCGCCTGATGAGCGCCACGACGCTGACCCGCGAGCTCGCCCTCCTCGCCGACACCTTCGGGTACGACCTCGGCGACCTCGAGACGTTCCAGCTGCACGCCGCCGCCGCCGCGTTCCTGCCGCTCGACGAGCGGGACGCGCTCGCCGAGCGCATCGTCGCCGGGTTCGCGGCCTGAGCGCCCGCCCGATCGACCGGAGAGCACCGGATGCCCCTTCCCCCACTTCCCGACAGCGCCATCGCCCTCGCGGTCGATGCGGCGGACTGGCGCGCCGCGGTGCGGGCGGCCGGCGCGGCGCTCGCCGCCTCGGGATCGACGACCGCCGCCTACGCCGACCGCATGGTCGACGTCATCGAGGAGTACGGCGCATACGTCGTCGTCGCGCCGGGTCTCGCCCTCGCGCACGCCCGGCCCGGCCCCGAGGTGCTCGCAGAGGGCATCAGCGTCGTCACGCTCGCCCACCCGGTCGCGTTCGGCCACGCCCACAACGACCCGGTGCAGGTCGTGGTCGGCCTCGCCGTGCGCAACGCGGAGGCCCACGTGGCATCCGTCGCCGAACTGGCGAACGTGTTCAACGACGACGCCATCGTGGCCGCCATCGCCCGTGCAGACGAGCCCGGCGAGATCCGTGCACTGCTCGGCGCGCCGGAGGGCGACGCGCGATGAGGATCGTCACGGTCTGCGGCGTCGGGATCGGCACCTCGGCGATCCTGAAGGCCAATGCCGAGCGTGCACTCGACCGCCTCATGCTCGAGGCGGACGTGACGGCGAGCGACGTCGACGGCGTCGCGGTGGCCGCGGAGGATGCGCAGGTGATCCTCACGTCGCCCGAGCTGGAGGCGCGCGTGCGCGAGGAGACGGCCGGCATCCACGCCGAGATCGTCGTCGTGCGGAACTACTTCGACGTGGACGAGATCGCGTCGTTGCTGGAGTCGTCGATCGGCTGACCGGGATCGCGGCGTGCGCGCCGCATCCAGGCCAGCAGCGCGAGCGCGGCGAACGGCGTCGCGAACGGCAGGGCGGGGGCCAGCAGGGCGCCGAACGCCGCGACGGCCAGGCCGGCGACCGTGGCGACGGTCGTGCGCGCGGCGCCCGCCAGTGGCACGACCGCCCAGACGAGGCAGCCGGTCGCGACGGCCAGGGCGAGCATGCCGGGGAGCACGTCGGCCGCCGAGCCGTCCCGGGCGACCGCGCCCGCCGCGAGCAGGTGCCAGGCCGGCGTGAGCTCGACCACCGCGAGCGCCGCGAGCGGCACCACCACGCCGCGCACGGGGGTCGCCGACCGGCGGACGCCCACGATCAGCACGGCGACCAGCAGCGGCACCGCCGAGATGCCGGCGATGGCGAGGCCGACCACCAGCGCCCCGGTGCCGTCGAGGCCGCCGGGTCGCATCGTGCCGGTCAGCGCCACGACGATGCCTCCGGTGCCGCCCAGCAGCCCCAGCCAGGCCAGTACCGCGACGGCCGGCCAGGCGCCACGGGGCACCGCTCCCCGCCGCGGGCGCGACCGGTGCTCGGCCCCGCGGAGCACCTCGACCAGGAGGACGGCCGCCGGGGGGACCATCGAGAACGCCGGATTCGCACCGGCGAGTCCCGCGAGCGGCGCGAGGACGACGCCCACCAGTACGGACACCGCGGCCCGGACGCCGGTGCGCGGCATGCGGCTGCGGCCCACGGCGTCCAGCAGCAGCGCGATGGCGACGACGCCGATCACCCAGCCGATCGCGACGAGTGGGAACAGGATGCGGGTGAGCGGCGGATCCGGCAGCCCGGCGTCGGCCGCCTCGAAGCCCTGGCCGAGCCCGATGGCCGCGAGCGCGGCGCACGCGTACCCCGCCGCCCCGAGCACCGCGACCCCGGCGGCGCGCCACGGTCCGAGCACTCCGCCGCCGACGAGCGCGGCGACGAACGCGCAGACCGTGAGGGTCGGCACGAGCCACCAGAACACCACCGTGAGCACGAGGCCCGCCGGCTCCGGCAGCGGATTCCAGAAGACCTGGGCCAGCCAGCCGACGACCGCGACGCCGAGCGCGACGGCGGCCAGCGGTGCGGGGAACCGGCTCGCCGGAGGCATCCGCTCCACCCTCAGCCGATCAGGGCGCGCATGCCGCGGTCGAGGGCGGCAACCCGGGCCGCCGCGGTCGCCCGGCGCTCGGCCGCGTCACCCGACGCGCTGGACGCGTCGAGGTACGCCTTCAGCTTGGGCTCGGTGCCGCTCGGGCGCACCATGACGCGGGATCCGTCCGCCAGCACGATGCGCAGCACGTCGCTCGGCGGCAGGTCGCCGAAGCCGTCGGAGAAGTCGTCGATGCGCTCGACGCGCACGTCGCCGATCGCCGCGGGCGGGTCGGCGCGCAGGCGCGACATGATCTCGCCGATGCGCGAGAGGTCGGTGACCCGCAGCGAGACCTGGCCCGAGGCGAACGCGCCGAAGCGGTCGGCGAACTCGTCGAGCCGGTCGGCGACCGTGCGGCCCTCGGCGGCGAGCTCCGCGGCCAGCGAGAGGAATGCGACCGCCGCGGAGATGCCGTCCTTGTCGCGCACCGTGCCGGGGTTCACGAGGTAGCCGAGCGCCTCCTCGTAGCCGAAGACGAGGTCGGGTGCGCGCGAGATCCACTTGAAGCCCGTGAGCGTCTCGCGGAAGTCGAGCCCGTACGCCTCGGCGATCACGCCGAGCGCGGGGGACGAGACGATCGAGCACGCGAGCGTGCCGTCGGGCGCGCCGTCGCCCGGGCCGTCCGCGGCCAGTTCGGCCTGACGCCAGCCGAGGAGCTGGCCGATCTCGTTGCCGGTGAGCCGGCGGTAGCCCGCGTCGGCGGAGGCGTCGGGGATCGCGACGGCGAGGCGGTCGGCGTCGGGGTCGTTGGCGATCACCAGGTCGGCGCCGACCTCGCGGCCCTTCGCGAGCGCGAGGTCCATCGCGCCGGGTTCCTCCGGGTTGGGGAACGCGACCGTGGGGAACGCCGGATCGGGATCGATCTGCTCGGCGACCAGGGCCGGCTCGTCGAACCCGGCCCGCTGCAGCACGCGCCGGGTGGTCTCCCAGCCGACGCCGTGCATGGCCGTGTAGACGGCGACCGGCTGCGCGCGCGGCGGCACCGCGACCCGGGCCGTCGCCTCGACGTACGCGTCGACGACCGACTCGTCGGCCGTCTCGAACTCCGCGCGCGGCAGCAGCGGCACCTGCGTGCCCGCGGCCACCGCGAGGATGTGCTCGGCGATCTCGCGATCGGTCGGCGAGACGATCTGCGAGCCATGGTCGTCGCCGCCGAGGTAGACCTTGTAGCCGTTGTCGTTCGGCGGGTTGTGCGAGGCCGTGACCATCACGCCCGCGCTGGTGCCGAGGTGGCGCACGGCGAACGCGAGCACCGGGGTCGGCAGCAGCCGCGGCAGCAGGATGGCGCGCACCCCGGCGCCGGCGAGGATCGCGGCGGAGTCCTCGGCGAACACCCGCGAGTTGCGGCGGCCGTCGAAGCCGATCACGACCGACGGCGTCTCGCCCTCGGCGGCGTGCTCGCACAGGAAGGCGGCGAGCCCGGCGGCGGCCTGCGACACGAGCACCCGGTTCATGCGGTTCGGCCCGGCCGCGATCTCGCCCCGGAGCCCGGCGGTGCCGAAGTCGAGGCGCGAGTCGAACCGGTCGTGCAGGTCGCGTTCGGCATCGGGGTCGCCGGCGCGCGCGCGCTCGAGCAGTGCGCCGAGCTCCTCGCGGGTCTCGGGGTCGGGGTCCTGGTCGAGCCACGCCTCGGCGCGGGCGATGAGTCCCTCTGCGATGTCGGCCATCGCCTACAGCTCCGCGACGATCCGGGCCAGCAGCGACGAGATGACCGATCCGGCAGCGCGACCGGCCTCGATCACCTCCTCGTGGCTGAGCGGCGTGGCCTGGATGCCCGCGGCGAGGTTCGTGATGAGCGACATGCCGAGGATCTCCATGCCCGCCTGCCGGGCGGCGATCGCCTCGAGCGCCGTGGACATGCCCACGATGTCGCCGCCGATGGTCTTCGCCATCTGCACCTCGGCCGGCGTCTCGTAGTGCGGCCCGCGGAACTGGGTGTAGACGCCCTCGTGGAGGCCGGGGTCGACCGTGTGCGCGAGGTCGCGCAGGCGCTGTGCGTAGAGGTCCGTGAGGTCGACGAAGGTGGCGCCCTCGAGGGGCGAGTCGGCAGTGAGGTTGAGGTGGTCGCGGATCAGCACCGGCGTGCCCGGGGGCCAGTCCTCGTGGATGCTGCCGGCGCCGTTGGTGAGGATCATGACGGATGCCCCGGTGGCGGCGGCCGTGCGCACCGAGTGCACCACGCGGCGCACGCCGTGCCCCTCGTAGTAGTGCGTGCGCGCGCCGATCACGAGCGCGCGCTTCCCGCTCGGCAGGAGGATCGAGCGCAGCGTGCCGACGTGTCCCTCCAGGGCGGGCTCGCCGAAGCCCGTGATGTCGGTCGCCGGAAGCGTGTGGGTCGTCTCGCCGATGAGGTCGGCGGCCTTGCCCCAGCCGCTGCCGAGGGTCAGCGCGATGTCGTGCCGGTCGACGCCGGTCGCCTCCGCGATCTGTGCGGCGGCGGTGCGGGCGACCTCGAACGGGTCGGCTGCGGGGTCGTCGAGCGGATTCGGTGCGTGCATGGTGCCATGCTACTGAGCACCCCCGTTCGGGTGTCGCCGGCGTGCTCGCATGAGCACGGGCGCGACGGATGCCGCTCCGTCGAGGCATCCGCTCGCCGACGCTCCCCGCGCCGGGCAGCGCTTCGTGCGACGGTCGGGCGCCGCGCCGGGGCATCCGCTCGTTTGCCCGCCTTTCCGCGGCTGCGCCAGAATGGTCGCATGGCCTACGAGTTCGAGCGCACCCAGCGGATCGCAGTGCTCGGGGGTGGGCCCGGCGGGTACGAGGCCGCGCTCACGGCAGCCCAGCTCGGGGCGGAGGTCACGCTCGTCGAGCGCGTCGGCGTCGGCGGCTCGGCCGTGCTCACCGACGTGGTGCCCTCGAAGTCGCTCATCGCGACCGCCGAGGCGTCGAACGCGGTCAAGGAGGCGGCCGACCTCGGCGTGCAGTTCTACGCGCGCGGCGAGTCGGGCAAGCCGATCCGGCCCGAGGTCGCCATCAACCTGTCGGCCGTGAACAAGCGGCTGCTCGGGCTCGCGCGGCAGCAGTCGGAGGACATGCGCGCCAACCTGCTCGACGCGGGCGTGCGCATCGTGCAGGGCGAGGGCCGCCTCGACGGGCGCGACGCCGTCACCGTGTCGACCGCTCCGGGCGACGAGGGCACCGACTTCGACCGCATCGAGGCCGACACGATCGTCGTCTCGGTCGGGGCGAGCCCGCGCGTGCTGCCGTCGGCGGTGCCCGACGGCGAACGCATCCTCACCTGGACCCAGCTCTACCAGCTGCAGACCATCCCCAAGCACCTGATCGTCGTCGGATCCGGCGTCACCGGTGCCGAGTTCGCGTCGGCGTACCGGGCGCTCGGCGCCGAGGTCACGCTCATCTCGAGCCGCGATCAGGTGCTCCCCGGCGAGGACGCCGACGCCGCCGCCGTCATCGAGAAGGTCTTCAAGCGCAACGGCATGCACGTGATGAACAAGTCGCGCGCCGAGTCGGTCGTGCTGGCCGGCGACGGGGTCGTGGCCACGCTGACCGACGGACGCACCGTCGAGGGGTCGCACTGCCTGATGGCGGTCGGCTCGATCCCGAACACGAAGGACATCGGGCTGGCCGAGGCCGGGGTGCAGCTCACCACGAGCGGCCACATCCGCGTGAACCGCGTGGCGCGCACCTCGATCCCGAACATCTACGCAGCCGGCGACTGCACGACCTTCCCGCCGCTCGCGTCGGTCGCGTCGATGCAGGGGCGCACGGCGATCTTCCACGCCATGGGCGACATCGTGAACCCGCCCGAGGAGCGCAACATCACCTCGAACATCTTCACGCAGCCCGAGATCGCGACCGTCGGCTGGAACCAGAAGCAGATCGACGACGGCATCGCCCAGGGCGTGATCTACAAGCTGCCGCTCGCGTCGAATCCGCGCGCGAAGATGATGGGCATCCGCGACGGCTTCGTGAAGCTGTTCGCGCGCACCGGCTCGGGCACCGTGATCGGCGGCGTCATCGTGGCGCCGAAGGCCTCCGAGCTCATCCTGCCGCTGACGATCGCGGTCGAGCAGCGCCTGACGGTCGACGAGGTGGCCGAGGCGTTCCCCGTCTACCCGTCGCTCTCGGGCTCGCTCACCGACGCCGCGCGCGCCCTGCACATCGTGCAGTAGCGCCCGTCCGCCGGCCGGCCCGCCACCCGCCGCGTGGTGTGTCGCTTTTCAGGACGCCGGGATGAGCGGTGGAGGGTTCGGGCGCGCCCGGGCCGGTGGGCGCACGGATCGTGCGTGCTCCCAGGTCTGGAAGCAGCATCCGTGCCAGTCCCTGTCGTGGACTCCTGAGAACGGACGCCGTCGCTCGGTGGGCAGATGTCGGGGACGCTCCTCCACAGGGCGCCGGCGGCGAGCTGTGCGTGGGTCGCGCGCGGGCGACCGCAGGGCGCCGACGAGCTGCGGCAGCCTGACGGGCATGCGACGGGTCGTGGAGACAGTGGATCGGTTCGGTGGAATCGCCACCCGGCGGCAGCTGCTGGCGGAGGGGCACTCGCCGGCTCGGCTGGCGGCGGCGGTGCACGCGGGCGCGCTGCAACGCGTACGACGCGCGCACTACGCGAGTCCGGCCGCAGCACGAGCGGCCGTCGTCGCAGTCCGCGTCGGCGGGCGACTCGGGTGCGTGAGCGCCGCAGCGAGCCTCGGGGTGTGGGCCGGGTCCGAGGACGCCGTGCATGTGGCGCTGCCGGCGAACGCCGGGCGGCTGCGCACGAGGCATCCGCTCGGCGAAGCGCGGGGCGCACCGCAGGGCGCGGACGATGAGGCGGGCATCCGCTCGGACCTGCATGCCGAGGAGGTCGTGCTCCACTGGTGCGAGGAGGCGGTGGGCGAGCGACCGCGGGCGGCGAGCGCATGGCGCACCGACATCCGCTCCGCCCTCGAGCAGGTCGCCGGCTGCCAGCCGAGGGGGGACGTGCTCGCGGCATTCGAATCCGCCGTGGCACGGCGGCTGCTCCCCCTCGAGGAGGCGCGCACCATGCTGGCCGCGCACGGCGGCTGGCACCGGGAGCAGTCGGTGCTGCTGACCGACCTCGCCGGATCGGGCGCCGAGACCCACGTGGCGCTGCTGCTGCGCCGCCTCGGCCTGGTCTACCTCCAGCAGGTGTGGGTCGACGGCGTCGGTCGCGTCGACTTCCTGGTCGGCGGGGTGCTGGTGGTCGAGGTGGACGGTCGCGCGTTCCACAGCTCGCTGGCCGCGTTCGAGGAGGACCGCCGGCGCGACGGTGAGCTCCTGGCCCGCGGAATCCCGACCCTGCGGGTCACGGCGCGCGAGGTGCTCGCCGATCCGGACGCGGTGGGACTGCGGGTCCTCCGAGTGCTGGAACGCGCCGGCGTGCGACGCGCCGCCTGACGTGCCGCGGCGGCTGCCGGTGCACGGCGTCGGGCGCCGGGCGGCTGCCGGTGCACGGCGTCGTCGCGCCGGGGTGCTCCCTTTTCAGGAGTGGGACAGCGGGCGCCAGCGGGATGCGTCGTTCGCACCGCCGCCGCGCAACGATCCGCAGTACGGGGCCGGTTCAGCGGGGGATCGTTGCGGGGCCGGTCGGAGGCTCCTGAAAAGCGAACCCGCCAGAAGCGCGAGCGGCGCGGGCGGCTGCGGTCAGGCGTCGTCGATGGCGAGCAGGAGGTGACCGCTCGAGACGGTCGCGCCGACCACGGCGTTGACCACGCTCACGACGCCGTCCTTGTGGGCGGCGATCGGCTGCTCCATCTTCATGGCCTCGAGCACGAGGATGAGGTCGCCCTTGACGACCTGCTGGCCCGGCTCGACGACGACCTTCACGACGGTCGCCTGCATCGGCGCCTTCACCGCGTCGCCCGAGCCCGTATCGACCGCGTGTCCGCCCGAGCGGCGGCGCGGCGCGGGGCCGGCGGTCGGCTGCACCGAGGTCGCGGCGAACCGCTTCGGAATGGACACCGCGATGCGGCGGCCGTCGGCCTCGACGACGACCTCCTCGCGCGCGGCCGGGCCGGTCGGCTCGGCGAGCTCGCCCGACCACGGCTCGAGGCGGTTGTCGTACTCGGTCTCGATCCAGCGCGTGAAGACCGTGAACGGCTCGCCGTCGGTCGGCGCGAACGCCTCGTTGCGCACGATGTCGCGGTGGAACGGCAGCACGGTCGGCAGCCCTGCGACCTCGAACTCGTCGAGGGCGCGGCGGGCGCGCTCGAGCGCGTGCTCGCGCGAGGAGCCGGTGACGATGAGCTTGGCCAGCAGCGAATCGAACGCGCCGGAGATCTCGTCGCCGGTGGTCACGCCCGAGTCGATGCGCACGCCGGGGCCGCCGGGGAAGCGCAGCTGGTGCACGGGGCCGGGGGCGGGCAGGAAGTTGCGGCCCGGGTCCTCGCCGTTGATGCGGAACTCGAACGAGTGGCCGTGGGCCACCGGGTCGTCGTAGTCGAGCGTGCCGCCCTCGGCGATGCGGAACTGCTCGCGCACGAGGTCGAGGCCCGTCACCTCCTCGGAGACCGGGTGCTCCACCTGCAGGCGGGTGTTCACCTCGAGGAACGACACGGTGCCGTCGGCGCCGATGAGGAACTCGCAGGTGCCGGCGCCGAGGTAGCCGACCTCGCGCAGGATCGCCTTGGACGACTCGTACAGCAGCCGGGTCTGCTCCTCGGTGAGCCAGGGGGCCGGTGCCTCCTCGACGAGCTTCTGGTGGCGGCGCTGGAGCGAGCAGTCGCGGGTCGAGACGACCACGACGTTGCCCGCCGCGTCGGCGAGGCACTGCGTCTCGACGTGGCGCGGCTCGTCGAGGTACTTCTCGACGAAGCACTCGCCGCGGCCGAACGCGGCGACGGCCTCGCGGGTGGCCGAGTCGAAGAGCTCGGGCACCTCCTCGCGGGTGCGGGCGACCTTGAGGCCGCGTCCGCCGCCGCCGAACGCCGCCTTGATGGCGACGGGCAGGCCGTGCTGGTCGACGAAGTCGAGCACCTCCGCGGCGTCGGCCACGGGGTTGAGCGTGCCGGGGGCGAGCGGCGCGCCCACCTTCTCGGCGATGTGCCGGGCGGAGACCTTGTCGCCGAGCTGCTCGATGGCCTCGGGCGACGGGCCGATCCAGGTGAGGCCCGCGGCGATGACCGCGCGGGCGAAGTCGGAGTTCTCGGCGAGGAAGCCGTAGCCGGGGTGCACGGCGTCGGCGCCGGAGCGGCGGGCGATCGAGAGCAGCTTGTCGATGACGAGGTAGGTCTCGGCGCTCGTGGTGCCCTCGAGGGCGTACGCCTCGTCGGCGAGCTTGACGTGCCGCGCGTCGCGGTCCTGGTCGGCGTAGACGGCGACCGACCCGATTCCGGAGTCGCGGGCGGCACGGATGACCCGGACGGCGATCTCGCCCCGGTTCGCGATGAGGACCTTGGTGATGCGCGGCATGATTCCCCAGCCTATTGGCGCGGGGCGCGTGGCCTTTGGTGACGGCGTACAAGAAACCCGGCGAAGCGTGGGCGGCGAGCGACAACGACGGCGCGGTGCCGCGTCAGGGCGCTGCGGATGCCGCGGGGCGCATGCGCCGGCTGGTCAGGCCCGGTTCCAGAGCGACGTCCACTCCACCCCGAGCTCGCGCACCAGTTCGCGCAGGGTCGACAGCGACAGCCCCACGACGGTGCTCGGGTCGCCCTCGACCCGGGTGATGAACGGACCGCCGAGCGAGTCGACGGTGAACGCGCCGGCGACGGCGAGCGGCTCGCCGGTCGCCACGTAGGCGTCGATCTCGTCGTCGGTGACGTCGGCGAAGGCGACGGATGCCACGTCGGGGCGCCCGACCGCGGCGCGCGGCGACCCGCCGCGGTGGTCGATGAGCCAGTGGCCCGACCAGAGCTCGCCGCTGCGGCCGCGCTGCTCGCGCCAGCGGGCGGCGGCGACCTCGGGCCGGTGCGGCTTGCCGTGGATCGTGCCGTCGACGAGGAAGGCGGAGTCGCCGCCCAGGACGAGCCCGTCGATCGGGTGGCCCTCGTGCACGGCGCCCGACAGCGCCTCGGCCTTGGCGCGCGCGAGCAGCTGCACCATCTCGTCGACGGGGAGGGGGCCGCGCTCGGCCTCCGTGCGCGCCACCAGGGCCTCCTCGTCGACCCCGGGCGGGAGCGCCACCGGTTCGATGCCCGCCTGCCGCAGCAGCTGCAGCCGGGCGGGCGAGGTCGACGCGAGGTAGAGGCGCATGCACCCCATCCTGCACCGTCCGTGAGACGCTTGTCGGATGGCACGCACCCTCGAGCTCGACGTCGGTCCCGTCGCCCACGGCGGCGTGTTCGTCGCCCGTCACGAGGGGCGCGTGGTGTTCACGACCGACGCGCTGCCGGGGGAGCGGGTGCGTGCGCGCGTGGTCGACGATCGCCACGACCGCTACTGGCGCGCCGAGACCGTGGAGGTGCTCGAGGCATCCGCCGATCGCCGAGGGCACGTGTGGGAGGCCGCGTCGCTCCATCGCGACCCGACGGAGCGGGCGGGCGGCGCCGAGTTCGGGCACATCCGGCTCGAGCGCCAGCGGGCGCTGAAGGCCGACGTGCTCCGCGAGGCCTTCGCGCGGTTCGCCGACCTCGAGGTCGATCCCGTGGTCGAGGCCGTCGAGCCCGGTGCGGATGCGCCGCCCGACGCGGCCGCCGACGGCACCGCCTGGCGCACGCGGGTCCGGCTGCAGGTCGCCGACGACGGCACCCTGGGCCCGTTCGCGGCACGCTCGCACGACGTCGTCGAGATCACCGACCTGCCCCTCGCCACGCCCGCCGTCGCCGGTGCGGCCCCGCTCGGCCAGCGGTTCCCGGGCGCCGCCCACGTCGACGTCATCGCATCGAGCGACGGCGCCACCCGGGTGCTGGTGGCGGAGCGCGATCGTCGCGGGAAGCCGCGCCGAGCGCCGCGGGGCGAGCTCACCGAGTTCGTCGAGGGCCGGCCGTTCACGCTCGAGCAGGCCGGCTTCTGGCAGGTCCACGCGAACGCGGCGCGCACGCTCTACCGCGCGGTGCAGGACGCGGTCGACGCCGCGGCGTTCGACCCCCGCGCCGCGAACCTCGACCTGTACGGCGGCGTCGGGCTGCTGGCCGCGGCGGTCGGCGACCGCTTCGGCGAGACCGTGCGCATCACGACCGTCGAGGCCGACGCGCACGCCACCGACCACGCCGCCGCGAACCTCGCCGACTGGATCGGGGCCGCGGCCGTGACCGCGCGCGTCGACCGGTTCGTGCGCGACCTCGTCGAGCAGGCGTCGCGCTCCGAGCGCCATGCGCTCGCGCAGGCGACCGTCGTGCTCGACCCGCCGCGATCGGGCGCGGGCCGCGCCGTGGTCGACGCGCTCGGCGAACTGCGCCCGCGGCAGCTGGTCTACGTGGCCTGCGATCCGGTCGCGCTCGCCCGCGACGTGGGGTACCTGCGCGACGCCGGCTACGCGCTCGAGGAGCTGCGCGCGTTCGACCTGTTCCCGAACACGCATCATGTGGAGGCGGTCGCCCGCCTCGGCAGTATCGTGGCCTAGGTGCGACGCGAGCGAGGGGTGGGCGTGCAGGCAGCGGAGACCGGGACCGAGGTGGCGGAGACGCCGCGCGTGGCGATCGTCGACGACCACGAGGCGGTGCGGCTCGGCCTGCGCGCGGCGTGCACGGATGCGGGGTACGACGTCGTCGCCACGGCCGCGACCGTGCCCCAGCTCGTCGAGCGCCTCGGCGGCGAGGGGTGCGACGTCGTCGTGCTCGACCTGTCGCTCGGCGACGGCACGTCCGTGACCGACAACGTGCACGCCGTGCGGGCGACGGGCGCCGCGGTGCTCGTGCACTCGATCGCCGACCGGGTGGCGAGCGTGCGCGAGTCGCTGGCCGCGGGAGCGGCGGGCGTGATCCCGAAGTCGTCCCCGATGGACGTCGTGATCCGATCGATCGCCACGGTCGCCAACGGCGACGTGCTGAACAACCTCGAGTGGGCGAGCGCCATCGAGGCCGACTCCGAGTTCGCAAAGGCGCAGCTCGGCCGCCGCGAACGCGACGTGCTGCACCTGTACGCATCGGGCCTGCCGCTGAAGATGGTCGCGGGGCAGCTCGGCATCGCCCACTCGACGGCGCGCGAGTACCTCGACCGCATCCGCGCCAAGTACGTCGAGGTGGGGCGTCCCGCGCCGACGAAGGTCGACCTCCTCCGCAGGGCCGTCGAGGACGGCATCCTCCCCGGCCTCGACCCCGAAGGCGGGGATGGCCGCGGCTGAGTCGCCCCTCGCGCGACTCAGCCCGCGCCAGCGCACGGCCGTCACCCGTGCGCAGATCGAGACCGTCTCGGCACGGGCCGTCGGCCTGTTCGGGCTGGTCTTCGCCGCCCAGACCGCGCCCGTCGCACTCGACCAGAACGCCGCGCTCCACGTGGGTGCCGGCACCGTGCTCATGGCCGTGCTCTACGGCGGCATCGCGTCCCTCGCCATCGCGAGCATCACGAAGATCGCGGTGCGCCGGGTCAGCCTGCTGTTCGCACTCGCGTACGCCGCAGCCGTGCTCGCCTGGCCCCTGCTCGTCGCGGATCCCGCCGCGATGCAGGGGCAGGTGCCGTGGATCTACTACCTGTGCACGGTCGCGACGACCGCGGCGTGCATCACCCTGCCGCTGTGGGGCGCGGTCACCTACACGGTCGTGGTCCCGGTGGTCTACGGCGTCGTGCGGGTCGGCCCCGCCGGTGGTTCGCCCGGGGCGCTGATCGCCGTGCTCGACGCGGTCTACGCGATCATCCTGGGCCTGGTCGTGCTCATCATCATCACCATGCTCCGCCAGGCGTCGGGTGCCGTGGACGCCGCCCAGGAGGCGGCACTGCGTCGCTACGACATCGCGGTGCGCCAGCACGCGAACGAGGTGGAGCGCGTGCGCATCGACGCCCTCGTGCACGACAGCGTGCTGACCACGCTCCTGACCGCCGCGGCCGCGGAGAGCGGGCAGGAGCGAGCGCGTGCCGCGCGCATGGCACGGGACGCGGTCGCCCGGCTCGAGGAGGCCGGGGCGCCCGGGGTGCCGAGCGCGGTCGAGCGGGTGGAGTTGACGGTGCTGGTCCGGCGGCTGCGCGCGGCCGTCTCGACGTTCGCGAACCCGTTCCAGGTGCGCGTGGTGCACGCGAGCGGCGTGCACCTGCCGGTCGAGGCGGTCGAGGCGATCTACTCGGCCGCGGTGCAGGGCATGGTCAACAGCATCCAGCACGCCGACGGCGACGACGGGCGTCCGATCCGCCGTTCGCTGCGGGTGCGCGGTGTGGGCCGCGACGGCGTCGTCGTCGAGATCGAGGACGACGGGATCGGGTTCGAGCGCAGCCACGTGCCGTCGGGACGACTCGGCATCCGCATGTCGATCGAGGAGCGCGTCGCGAGCGCAGGCGGGTCCGCCCGCGTCGCGAGCTGGCCGGGCGAGGGCACGCGCGTCGTGATCGCCTGGCCCGCGGAACTGGACGAGACGGAGGCGCTGTCGTGATCGCCGTCCCGCGCTGGTTGCTGGTGGGCCTCGGCGCCCTCTTCTCGGGGTACCACGTCGTGCTCGGCATCACCTCGCTCGACGTGCCCGCCTCGCCCGTGCCGACGCTCGTCGCGCTCGCCCTGTACGCGTTCGCGACCGTGATCAGCCTCTGGCCGGCGAAGCAGATGCGGATGCCCCAGTGGATGGCCGTGTTCGACGTCGCCGTCGCGGTGGCGCTCCCGCTGCTCGTGACGAGCCAGCTGGACCCGCTCGGTTCGAGCGGCTACGCCACCTGGTACGTGGCGGCCGTGGGCACGCTCATGACGATCGTCGCGGCGCGCAGGCAGCTGCTCGTCGCCTGGACGGGCGTCATCGTGCTGGCGGTGCAGACGCTCGCCTGGGCCGGGCCGATGGCGCTCGGCACGCTCGGCGTGATCGGCAGCATCGTGTGGGTCGGCATCACGCACATGCTCACGGCGGCGCTCGCGAAGGCGGTGCGCGACACGCGCGCATTCGGCCGTGCCGAGCGCGAGGCGGCCGACTGGCAGGCGGCCCAGGACGCGCACCTCTTCGAGGGGCGCCTCCGCATCGCGCAGACCAGCCGCATCGCGGCCCCCATGCTGCGCCGCATCATCGAGCGCGGCGGCGACCTCACCGAGGCGCAGCGTCGCGAGTGCCGCATGCTCGAGGCCGCGATCCGCGACGAGATCCGCGGGCGGATGCTGCTCGACGACGACGTCCGCGAGCGGGTGCGCGAGGCGCGCGAGCGCGGTGCCGTCGTGTCGCTCCTCGACGAGGGCGGCATCGACGAGCTCTCCGACGAGGCGCGCGGCGAGGTGCTGTCGCAGCTGGCCGACGCGATCGCGGCGAGTCGTGCCGATCGCATCGTCGCGCGCACCGCGGCGTCGGGCGGGCCCACCGCCGTCACCGTCGTCGGGCTGCTCGCCGCGGCGCCGGGTGCGACCGTCGACGAGGACGACGACGAGGTGGAGTTCTGGCTGGAGATCCCGCGCGTCTCGCCCGAGCGGGCGAGCGGGGGCTGAGCGCCCCCGGAGCGGTGGCTGCAGCGGCTCGGCCCGGTCGCGCGAGCGTCGTACCCCGGGCAGTGGGAAGGGGGCCGGCCCCCAGCCGACCCCCTATCCGAATCCGAGCCGGGGAGACAACCCGAATATCTCCCGGACTCGCCCCCTGACGTTCGCCTCGATACCCTGGTCGGCGAACGGGTGGCGGTGATCCTCGATGGGATTCACCTGTCGATATTCATCCTGATGGCTGCCGGCGGTGCGGGATAGTCAGCATTTAGGGGGACACCGAGGGGGACAGGGCCCGACACGCCGGAATCCGACCGGATCGATACCTCGTTCCGGCTGTCGACCCGGGGTCGATCGGTGCGGAACCGGCGCGCTCAGCCGCGGAACGCGTGCCAGCCGCCGGGCTCGGCCACGACGGGACCGCGCAGGCGGTGCCGCGGATGCGACCACTCGGCCCGCGCGGAGACCGGTCGCGCGTGGCGTTCGGCCTGCTCGGCGCGGATGGCGGCCGCGACGACCGCGGCCGCGGCCGCGGCCTCCTCGGCGGGCACGTCGGGGGTGAGGATGCGCACGTCGGAGGCGTCGAACGCCTGGTCGGGCGGCGGGGTGATCTGGGCCATGGGTCCTCCCTAGAGCGGGATGTTGCCGTGCTTCTTCGGCGGCAGGCTCGCGCGCTTGGTGCGCAGCGCCCGGAGCGCCTTGGTCACGGTGACGCGGGTCGCGGCCGGCTCGATGACGCCGTCGAGCTCGCCGCGCTCGGCCGCGAGGAACGGCGACGCGACGTTGTAGGTGTACTCGTTGGCCAGCTTGGTGCGCACGGCGGCGACGTCCTCGCCGGCTTCCTCGGCACGCTTGATCTCGCCGCGGTAGAGGATGTTGACCGCGCCCTGGCCGCCCATGACCGCGATCTCGGCGGTCGGCCAGGCGAAGTTCAGGTCGGCGCCGAGCTGCTTGGAGCCCATCACGATGTACGCGCCGCCGTAGGCCTTGCGGGTGATGACCGTGACCAGCGGAACGGTCGCCTCGGCGTACGCGTAGAGCAGCTTCGCGCCACGGCGGATGACGCCGGTCCACTCCTGGTCGGTGCCCGGCAGGTAGCCGGGTACGTCGACGAGGGTGAGGATCGGGATGGAGAACGCGTCGCAGAAGCGCACGAAGCGGCTCGCCTTCTCTCCCGCCTCGATGTTGAGCGTGCCCGCCATGGCGCTCGGCTGGTTGGCGATGATGCCGACCGAACGGCCCTCGATGCGGGCGAAGCCGATCAGGATGTTCGGTGCGAACAGCGGCTGCACCTCGAGGAACTCGCCGTCGTCGACGATGCCCGCGATGACGTCGTGCATGTCGTACGGCTGGTTCGGCGAGTCGGGGATGAGCGTGTTCAGGCGCCGGTCGCCGTCGGTCGTCTCGAGCTCGACCTCGCTGTCGTAGACCGGTGCCTCCGACTGGTTGTTGTCGGGCAGGTAGCCGAGCAGCGTGCGCACGTAGTCGAGCGCGTCGGACTCGTCGCTGGCGAGGTAGTGCGCGACGCCGGAGACCTTGTTGTGGGTGAGCGCGCCGCCCAGTTCCTCGAAGCCGACCTCCTCGCCGGTGACCGTCTTGATGACGTCGGGACCGGTGACGAACATGTGGCTCGACTTGTCGACCATCACGACGAAGTCGGTGAGGGCGGGGGAGTAGACCGCGCCGCCCGCGGCGGGCCCCATCACGATCGAGATCTGCGGGATGACGCCCGATGCGGCGGTGTTGCGGCGGAAGATCTCGCCGTACTTGCCCAGCGCGACCACGCCCTCCTGGATGCGGGCGCCGCCCGAGTCGAGGATGCCGATGATGGGCACGCCGGTCTTGATGGCGAGCTCCATGACCTTGATGATCTTCTCGCCGGCGACCTCGCCGAGCGAGCCGCCGAAGACCGTGAAGTCCTGCGAGTAGACCGCGACCTGACGGCCGTGCACGGTGCCGGTGCCGGTGACGACGGCGTCGCCGTACGGGCGCTTGGACTCCATGCCGAAGGCGTGCGTCCGGTGGCGCACGAACTCGTCCAGCTCGACGAAGGAGCCCGGGTCGAGGAGCTCCTCGATGCGCTCGCGCGCGGTCATCTTGCCCTTGGCGTGCTGCTTCTGCCGGGCGGTCTCGCCCGCGGCCGTGACGGCCTCGTGGAAGCGCTCCTTCAGGTCGGCGAGCTTGCCCTCGGTCGTGGAGAGATCGGGTGCGGAAGGGGTCGCGTCGGTCACGCGGTTCACTCTACCGGCCAGCCTCCGGGCGAAACCGTTGACGGAATCCCACAAAACCGGGCCGCACAGCTGGTGGCATCCGCCGGTCGCGCCGGCGCGCGGGCGCTACCGTATGCGTCAGGAGGTCGCATGGAATTCCCACTCGCCGGTGCCGAGGTGCCGCGGTTGGTCGCACTCGACGAGGCCGGATCGACGAACGACGAGCTGGCGGAGCGCGCCCGCTCGGAGGCATCCGCCTGGCCCGACCTCTCGGTGCTCGTCACCGACGACCAGACCCGCGGGCGCGGACGGCTCGGCCGCACGTGGATGGCGCCGTCGGGCAAGACCCTGGCGATCTCGATCCTGCTGCGGCCGAGGCTCGCCGGCGGCGCGGAGCTGCCACCCGACGCGCTCGGCTGGCTGCCGCTGCTCGCGGGCGCCGCGATGACGCGCGCCGTGCGCGCGGTGGTGCTCCCGGGCGCCGGCGAGGGCCGCGCGAGCGAGCCCGACGAGTCGGCGGTGATCGACGGCGACGGCACCGGGGGCGTGGACGTGTGGCTGAAGTGGCCCAACGACGTGCTCATCTCGGGCTACAAGGTGTGCGGCATCCTGTCGGAGCTGCTCGCCGACCAGCACGCGGTGATCATCGGGTCGGGCCTGAACGTCTCGCTCGACGAGCACGACCTGCCGACGCTCACGTCGACCTCGCTGTCCCTCGTCACGCACGCTCCGGTCGATGCCGACGCCGTGCTGGCCGACTACCTCCGTCGGTTCGCGCGGCTCTACCGCGACTTCCTCGGGTCGGGGGCGGATGCCGCCGCCAGCGGCCTCGCCCGGGAGGTGGCCGAGCTCTGCGGCACGCTCGGCACGCGCGTGCGCGTCGAGCTGCCGGGCGGCGCCGAGCTGGTCGGCGTCGCGGAGTCGCTCGACGACGCCGGGCGGCTGGTCGTGCGCGACGAGGCCGACGCGGAGGGCGGTTCGCGGGCCGTCGCAGCCGGCGACGTCACGCACCTGCGGTATTAATGGTGGCTATGACGCAGACGGGCCCGATGCAGTCCGGGGGCCCGACCCAGCCCCCGCCCGAACGCGTCGTCGCGCGCGTGCGACGTCACGCGCGCGTGCTCACGGTGCCGGTGCTCGTCCTCCTGGTCGTCTGCGGTGCGGTGGGCTTCGCCGTCGGCAACGTGCCCGAGACCTGGATGGAGTTCGCGCTGGTCGGCCTCGGCATGATCGTGGTCTTCGTGTTCACCGTGCTGCCGTACCTCGCGTGGCTCACCCGCCGCTACACGATCACCACGCGCCGGCTCATCCTGCGCGGCGGCCTGTTCGTCGCGGTGCGGCAGGAACTCCTGCACTCGCGCGGCTACGACGTGACGGTGCGCCGCAACTGGTTCCAGTCGATCTTCGGCTCGGGCGACGTGCGCATCAACACCGGGCACGACAAGCCGGTCGTGCTCGCCGACGTGCCGAACCCCAACCTGGTGCAGCGCGTGCTGCACGACCTGCAGGAGCAGTCCAACACGCTCGTCGCCGAGCGGCGGCGCTGGGAGCAGTCGGCCGCGCCCGACGAGCCCGTGGCCTGGGGCGGGCGCTAGCCGCGCCGTCGCTCAGCGCTCGACGATCTCCCGCAGCCGCGGGCCGAGGTAGGGCGTGAGGGTGTGCGCGAAGGTCGCCGTGAGGTGACGCCCGTCGCGGGTGAGGATCACGTGTCCGACGACCGGGGAGCAGTCCTCGGGGCCGCACATCAGGTCGGTGAGGTCGACGAGGTGGGCGTTCCGTGCGGCGGCGACCGCCGCCTCGAGCCCGCTCGCGGGGAGCGCATCGGTGCGCGGGCGCGCGCACTCGGTCTCGGCGTCGAGCCCATGCTCCTCGACGCAGGCCATGATCTCGCGCGGGAAGAGCGGGTTGTCGGCGATCGCGATGATCGGCGTCGCGAGGTCGCCCCTGGCCGCCCAGGCCTCGAGCAGCCCCTCCACCCGGACCGATTCCGCCTCGGGGGTGTCCTCCTCGTACCCGGCGAGGAACGCCCCGCGCGAGTGGGTGACGACGATGGCGTCGTAGTCCACCTCCGCGATGCGCTGCATGGCGCGGTCGACCCACCCCTCGCAGTTCGCCGACGCGAGCGCCCCGCGCTTGAACTGCGGTGCGGTCGAGAGGTAGCACCCGGAGTGGCCGGCGACCTCGATCGACCAGCCGTAGGCGTTCGCGATCTCCTCGTACACGCCGAGCAGCGTGTTGTTGTGCGAGTCGCCGATCGCGAGCAGGCGCTTCGTCGGCTGGTCGGACCCGACGGTGCAGATCGCCGGTTCCGGGGTGTCGTCGGTCGACCAGCACTCCGCCCGGTTGTCGTCGTCGGACGTGATGCCGGCCAGTGCCGGCACGAGGACGCCCTCCAGGACGGGGTTCTCGCACGGCGCCAGTTCCGGGTCGAGGGCGGCGGCACCGAGGCACGCCACGTCGCCCGCGCGCAGCGCCTGCGCCGCCGCGACCGCGCGGTCGCGCTCGGCGGCCTGCGCCGCGACGCCGAGGCCGGCGGCGAGGGCGACGGCGACCACGGCGCCGACCGGCGCCAGCAGCGACCGTCGGATGCCGAGGCCGGAACGGCGCGCGATGACCGGCTCGACGACCCAGCGCTGCGTCGCCCAGGCGAGGACTCCCGCGAGCACGAGCACCCCGGTGGCGCCAGCGAGGCCGACTGCCGCACGATCCCGGACGGCCAGGTACGCGATGAGGATGGGCCAGTGCCAGAGGTAGAGCGGGTAGGAGATGCGGGCGACGAAGTGCACGGGCCGCAGTTCCAGGGCGCGGTCGACGCCGAACCGGGTGCGGTTCCCGGACGCCAGCACCACCAGCGCCGCACCGCCGACGGGCACGACGGCGGGCACCGACGGGTAGGCGGCCGCGCCGTCGATCACGAAGCCCGAACCGAGGATCAGCGCGAGGCCGAGCCAGCCGAGCAGGGCGCGCCACCGCTCGTCGAGTGCCGGCCGGTGGGCGAACCCGAGCGCCAGCAGGCCACCGGCCCCGAACTCCCAGAACCTGGCGGCGGAGTCGAAGTACGTCCGCGTCGGGTCCTGCAGGTTCGCCCACGCGGCGAACCCCAGCGACGCGATGCTGAGCGCGGCGGCGGCCACCAGGAGTGCGGACCGTGCGGGGGCGCGCCGCCCGGTGGCGGCGAGGACGAGCGCGGCCACGAGCGGCCAGACGAGGAAGAACTGCCCCTGCACCGACAACGACCAGAAGTGCTGGAAGGGGCTGGTCTCCGGGCCGGCTGCGCCGTAGGCGAGTTGCGACCGGATCAGTTCCCAGTTCTCCAGGAACAGGGCGGATGCGACGAGCTCGGTGCCGTTCTGGATCCAGCTCGTCTGCGGCAGCACCACGAGCACCATCGCGCCTGTCGCGACGAGGACCACGAGCGCCGCGGGCACGAGGCGCAGCAGCATCCGCCCGTACCGGGCCGCGAGCGCCGGGCGCTCGCCGCGTGCGGCGGATCGGGCGAGCGACGCCGTGAGGAGGAAGCCGGAGACGAACAGGAAGACGTCGACCCCGCCGGAGACGCGCCCCGCCCCGAAGAGGTGGAACACCACCACGAGGGTGAGCGCGATGCCGCGCAGCCCGTCGATCTCCGCGATCCTCGACGGGCCGGGCGCGGTGCGGTGCGGCGTGCTCATCCCCGCGGTGCGGTCCCCTCGGCGTCGCCCGGTGCCGGCTCCTCGAAGAGGGACCGCTCGGCCTCCTCGACGCGCGCGAGCGCGGAGAGCCCGTCGGACCGGTGGTGGCCGAACACCCACCAGCGGTAGAGGGCGAACCGGAAGAGCGTGCCGAGCGCGAGACCCACGACGTTCGAGGCGATGTTGTCCGCGAGCAGGCTCGTGAATCCGAGCACGTGGTGGCTGACCCAGAGGCAGAGCAGGGCGATGGCCATCCCGCCGAGGGAGACGACCAGGTACTCGGCGAACTCGCGCAGGTAGTTCTTCCGGCGGTGCCGCCGGAAGGTCCAGTAGCGGTTCCCGAGCCAGTTGAAGACGATCGCGACGCTCGTCGAGATCGTCTTCGCTCCGATCGCCGACTGCGCCCAGCCGTCGTCGCCCAGCAGGCCGAGCCGGAGCAGGTTGAACACCGCGACGTCGATGACGAGCCCGATCAGGCCGACCACGCCGAACTTGACCGCGTACGTGAGGACCCCGTGCCACAGGCGGGAGAGCGCGGTGCGGAGCGAGGACGGCATGGGCGACAGCCTAGGCGGACGTTCAGAAGAGCCAGGGCGCCTGGGCGCGCAGTGCACGCTCGAGCGGCTCCTCGAGCGTGCGGCCGTAGGTCGCCGAGAAGTGGTCGCGGTCGCGGTAGACGAGCACGTCGCCGACCACGGGCTCGCACCGATCGGTGCAGAAGCTGTCGGTCATGTCGATGGCGACCGTCGACTCGGGCACGTCGGCGGCCGAGAGGAGCGGGTCCTCGGCGGCGAAGATGTCGTCGCGGGCACGTCCGCAGGCGCTCAGGTCGTCGGGGTGCTCGGACACGCACGTCGGCACCGTCCACTCGAAGCGCGGGGTGTCGCGGATCGCGATCGTCGGGATGCCGGCGGCGTCCAGCTCGCGCCAGACCTCGACCTGCTCGTCGAGCATGACCTCCTCGGTGAACCGCTTGCCGTTCGGCGTCTGCGAACCCACCGTGAGCAGCGCGTCGGGCCGGATGGCGGCGATCTCGTCGACGACCTTCTCGTTCCACTCGACGCAAGCGTCGTACGGGCTGATCTCGCGAGCGCCCTCGGGGCTGATCAGGCGGCAGCCGTCCTTGTCGACGAGCACGAGCGCCCAGCCGTTGCGGGCGGCGATGCCCTCCATCGCCTCGTACCACTGCATCACATGCGAGCCGCCCGACATCACGATCGTGCGGGTGGGGTCCTCCACGTCGCTCTCGCAGACCTTGACGTCGCCGCGACCGGGCACGTCGCCCGTGCCCTGCACGCAGCCCCACGACAACGGCGCGGGCCGGTCGACGCCGGCTGCCGCCGCGGCGGGGACGAACGCGGCGGTGTTCACCGAGCCGGACCCGTCGGCGTCGAGGGCGCGAGCGCCGTCGGCGGTGACCTCGGCGGTGCTCGCGCGCACCTGCTGGATCTGTGCGTCGGTCCACGCCTGGACGCGCACGACGCCGGCGCCGACGATCAGCACGACGACGGCGATGGCCGCCAGTGGTGCTGCGATCATGCTGCGCGTCGAGACGGTCGACCGCAGCGCGATCGCCGGCTCGGCGACGAACCGCTGGGTGAGCCAGGCCAGCACGACCGAGATGAGCAGGATCGCCGCCGCGCTCCGCGGCCCCACCGACGGGCGATCGAAGTACATCAGCCAGAAGATGAGGATCGGCCAGTGCCAGAGGTACAGGGGGTAGGAGATGCGGGCGATGAACCGCAGCGGCGCGGTGTCGAGGAGGCGGTCCGGACCGAAGCGGCGGGTGCGGACGCCGGACCCGACGATGATGAGCGCGGTGCCCGCGAGCGGCCACAGCGTGAGCGGCCCGGGGAAGGCCGAGCCGCCGTCGATCAGGAAGCCGCACGCGACGATCATCGCGAGGCCGGTCCACACCGCGGCGATCGACCAGGCGCGGCCGATGCGCAGGTGGTGCGCCGACAGCGCGAGCAGCGCACCCGCGCCCAGCTCCCAGAACCGCGCGAACGAGTCGAAGTAGGCCACCTGCTGGTCCTGGCCGTGCAGCAGCATCGCGTAGGCGAACGACGCCGCGGTGAGCAGTGCGGTGACCACGAAGAGCACGCGACGCACCGGCAGCCGGCGCGCGGTGATCGCCGCGACGACCGCCACCAGGAGGGGCCAGGCGACGAAGAACTGCCCCTGCACGGACATCGACCAGAAGTGCTGCAGCGGGCTGGTCTGCGGTCCGGCGGCCCCGTACGCGAGCTGCGACGAGATCAGCTCCCAGTTCTCGTAGTAGAGCGCGGACGCGATGAGCTCGCGGCCGTTCTGCAGCCACTGCGTCGACGGGGCGAGGAGGACCGTCGCGACCAGCACGCCGACGAGCACCACGATCGCGGCGGGCACGAGGCGGACCGCCATGCGGCCGTACTGGTTGGCCAGGAACGGGCCGCCGCGGTCGACCCGACGCACGAGCGAACCGGTGAGCAGGAACGCCGAGATGAACAGGAACACGTCGACGCCGCCCGAGACCCGGCCCGCGCCGAAGAGGTGGAAGAGCACGACGAGTGCGAGCGCCAGTCCGCGGACCCCGACGATCTCGCCGATGAACTCCGACGAGTCGTGCTGCGGGGATCCCGAGTGTCTGCCGGACAAGGTGCTCCGTGGGGGTGGGGGCGGTGTGGGGACGGCGGAGTGCCAGCCGGTACCGTAACACCTTCCGGCTGAACGGGAAGTAGGGTGTGCAGGGATGAGTGGAGGACGCGTGAGAGTCGGAGTGATCGGGGGCGGGCAGCTCGCCCGGATGATGATCCCGGCGGCAGTGGAGCTGGGCGTCGAGATGCGCGTCCTCGCCGAGGGCGAGGGCATGTCCGCGGCGCTCGCGGCGACGGCCGTCGGCGACTACCGCGACCGCGAGACCGTGCTGGCCTTCGCCCGCGACGTCGACGTGATCACGTTCGACCACGAGCACGTCCCGCAGGACGTGCTGCACGCACTCGTCGACGCGGGCATGGCGGTGCATCCCGGGCCGGACGCGCTCGCCGTGGCGCAGGACAAGCTCGTCATGCGCGAGCGGGTCTCCGAGCTCGGCCTCCCGGTGCCCGACTGGGGGCGGGTCGAGACCCCGGACGAGCTCGACGACTTCATCGCCGACCACGGCGGCAGCGCGGTCGTGAAGACCGCCCGCGGGGGCTACGACGGCAAGGGCGTGCGCGTCGTGCGCGCCGCCGCGGAGGTCGCCGAGTGGTTCGCGACCCTCGCGGAGGACGGCAACCCCGGGGCGCTGCTCGTCGAGGAACTGGTCGACTTCCGTCGGGAGCTCGCCCAGCAGGTCGCCCGTCGCCCGAGCGGTGAGATCGTCGCGTGGCCGGTCGTCGAGACCGTGCAGGTCGACGGCATCTGCGCCGAGGTCATCGCGCCCGCGCCGCACTCGGCGGGACGCGTGGCCGACCTCGCCGAGGACATCGCGGTGCGGGTCGCCGAAGGGCTGGGCGTCACGGGGATGCTCGCGGTCGAGCTGTTCGAGACGGTCGACGGCCGCGTGCTCATCAACGAGCTCGCGATGCGCCCGCACAACAGCGGCCACTGGAGCATGGACGGGGCGACGACGGGGCAGTTCGAGCAGCACCTGCGCGCCGTGCTCGACCTCCCGCTGGGCGCCACCGGGGCGCGCGAGCCGTGGTCGGTCATGGTGAACGTGCTGGGCGGACCCGCGGAGGGGGAGATGGTCGACCGGTATCCGGCGATGCTGGCGGCGCATCCGCTCGCCAAGGTGCACAACTACGGCAAGTCGCCCCGGCCCGGACGCAAGATCGGGCACGTCACCGTCAGCGGCGACGACCTGGACGAGGTCGCCTACCAGGCGCGGGCAGCGGCCGCGTTCTTCGACGACTGACGCGAGCCGCGCAGCCGATCCCCGGGATCTGCCCGTACGATCGTCGGGTGGCAGAAGCAGCGAGCACGCCCGTCGTGGGCGTCGTGATGGGATCCGACTCCGACTGGCGCGTCATGCAGGCGGCATCCGAGGTCCTCGACGAGTTCGGCATCGCGCACGAGGTCGAGGTGGTCTCCGCCCATCGCACGCCCGAGAAGATGATCGCCTACGGCAAGGAGGCGTACGACCGGGGCATCCGCGTCATCATCGCCGGCGCCGGCGGCGCGGCCCACCTGCCCGGGATGCTCGCCAGCGTCACCACGCTCCCCGTCGTGGGCGTGCCGGTGCCGCTGTCCACCCTCGACGGACTCGACTCGCTGCTGTCGATCGTCCAGATGCCGGCCGGCGTGCCGGTCGCGACGGTCTCGATCGGCGGTGCGAAGAACGCGGGGCTCATCGCCGCGAAGATCCTCGCGACCTCCGACGCGGGGCTGACCGATCGACTCGCCGCCTACGCCGAGTCGCTCGCCGCGATGGTCGAGGAGAAGAACGAGCGCCTCAAGCAGGCGCGATGAGCCTCACCGCCAGCCCGATCCGCTTCCCGGATCCGTCGTCGCGGCCCCTCATGACCCGCCGCGGCTGGTGGCTGGTCGGCCTGAACGTGCTGGTCCCCGGGTCGGCGCAGGTGCTCGCGGGCAACCGTCGACTCGGGCGGTTCGGGCTGGGGGCGACGCTCGCGCTCTGGGCGCTGGTCGCGCTCGCCGTCGTGGTCTGGCTGCTCTGGCCGACCGTGCTGTACACGCTCATGAGCAACTCGCTCGCGCTCTGGGCGTTCGCCGCGCTGTTCCTCTTCTACGCGGTCGTGTGGGTCGTGCTCACGCTCGACACCCTGCGACTGGTGCGGCTGGTGAAGACCGCTCCGCTCGCGCGCCCGGCGATCGCCGTGCTCGGGCTGGCGGTGATGGTCGGGCTCTCCGGCACCGCCGCCTACGGCGCCTACGTGGCGACCACGGCGAGCGGGTTCCTCTCGTCGGTGTTCGTCGCCGGCCCCGCCGAGCCGCCGGTCGACGGCAAGTACAACTTCCTGCTGCTCGGCGGCGACGCCGGCCCCGACCGCGACGGACTGCGGCCCGACAGCATCTCGGTCGTGAGCGTCGACGCCGAGACGGGCCAGGCCGTCACCATCGGCCTGCCGCGCGACCTCCACTACGCCCCGTTCTCGGAGGGCTCGCCGATGGTCGCGGCCTACCCCGACGGCTACGGCGTGAACGGATGCGACGTGGACGTCTGCCAGCTCAACTCGATCTACACCGAGGTGGAGCTGAAGAGCCCGGAGATGTACCCGAACGCCGTCGCCGAGGGCAGCGAGCCGGGCATCGAGGCGATGCGCGACGTCGCCGAGGGCATCACGGGGCTGCCGATCCAGTACTACGTGCTGATCGACATGCAGGGGTTCGCCGACCTCATCGACGCGCTCGGCGGGGTGACCGTCGACGTGCCGCAGGACATCCCGATCCACGCCGACGAGACCTTCACCACGGTCGCCGAGTGGATCCCCGCCGGCGAGCAGCACCTCGACGGCAACCATGCGCTCTGGTACGCGCGCTCCCGCCACGGCACGAGCGACTACGACCGCATGGCGCGCCAGCGGCAGATCCAGGAGGCCATGCTGCGGCAGTTCACCCCCGCGAACGTGCTGACCAAGTTCCAGGACGTCGCCGCGGCGGGCTCGCAGGTGGTGAAGACCGACGTGCCGCAGAGCATGCTGGGCTACTTCGTCGACCTCGCCACGAAGACGCAGGAGCTGCCGATCGTCGACCTCGAGATGGTGCCCGCGAGCGGCATCGAGCCCGAGGACCCGGACTACGCGTACATCCGCCAGCTGGTGGACGAGGCGGTGTTCCCGCCCGAGACCGAGGAGGACGCAGGCTGACGGATGCCGCCGGTCGGCGCCGGCCCTAGAGGTCGGCGTGCAGCTGCCAGACGCGCTCGCCGACGTCCTGCCAGGTGAACATGCGCGCGCGGTCGGAGCCCGCGATGGCGAGCTGCTCGCGGAGGCCGTCGTCGGAGGCGAGCCGGGCGAGCGCCGAGGCGATCCGGTCGGGCAGCGCCCGGTCGCGCTCCACGACGAGTGCCGCCCCGGCGGTCGTCTCGAGGAGGACCGGGGTGTCGGTGTGGACGACGGGCACGCCGAGCGAGAGCGCCTCGATGGTCGCCGTGGCGTCGCCCCACGCCGGGGAGGGGTCGAGGTGTGCGACCGCACCGGCCAGGACCGACGCGAGGTCGGCGGGCTCCGGCTCCGCGAGGACGCGCACGAGGGAACGAGGCAGCCCGTGCTCGGCCGCCGCATCCTCGACGGACCGGTCGTCCCAGACCGGCGGGCCGACCACGACGAGTCCGAGCCCGGAGGCCTCCGGGCGCACCAGCGCGGTGAACGCCTCGGCGAGTCCCGCGCGTGCGGCCGGGCCGCCCGTGACCACCGCGTAGCCGTCGCGGGGCAGTCCCAGGTCGCGCCGGCGCGCGTGCTGGTCGGACGGGAGTTCGAGGCCGGCGCGCGGCGCGGTGCCGATCACCCGGATGCGCTCCACGCCGATCCCGAAGTCGAGGAGGCGCTCCGCCATGGCGTGGGACGGCGCGATGATCGCATCGGCGTGCTTCCGCGCGCGCTTCAGCGTCGACTTGCGCCACGCGGCGGTCACGGTGCCGACCGACTGCGGGTCGTCCCAGGCCGCGCTGTCGTGCACGGTCACGACGACCTGGTCGCCCCCGCCCGCCTCGTGCCGGCGCAGCGGCGCGAGCAGGCCGGGGGCGTGCAGCATGCCGCCGACCCCGCCCATGCCGAGCGGCCACGCCGCCATCAGCTCGCGGCGGGGGAGGGTCGTGGCGCTGAGCCCGGCGAGCCCCGGCAGCTGGGACCGGATGCGGCGCTGGTCGCCCGACGAGGTCGCCGAGACGATGCCCCTGACGTCCCAGCCTGCGGGGGCGGCGGCGACGACGGCGCGCGTCAGGTCGGCGGCATAGCGCCCGAGCGGCCCCGGTGACGGGGCGGCGAGCTGATCGACGACGACCTGCAGCGTGCTCATTCGGCCGAGAGCACCCCCGCCCGGGCGGCGGCGGCCAGCGCCTCGCGCCAGTCGCGCGGCGGCTCGAGCCCGGCGCGTGCCCAGCCGTCGTGGCCGAGCACCGAGAAGCCCGGGCGCGGTGCGGGGCGGGGGAAGCTCGCGCTGTCGGTCGGGGTGATGCGCTCGGGGTCCAGGCCGGCCTCCTCCAGCACGGCGCGAGCGAAGCCGAACCAGCTGGTGCGCCCCCCGTTGGTGCCGTGGTAGATGCCCGCCGGTGCGTCGGAGTCGAGCAGCGCCACGATCCAGGCGGCGAGGTCGGCGGTCCACGTCGGCTGACCGAGCTGGTCGTCGACCACGCTCCAGGTCTCGCGCGCGGCGGCGAGCTTCAGCATGGTCGTGGCGAAGTTCGGGCCGTGCGCGCCGTAGAGCCAGGCGGTGCGCACGACGTAGGTGCCCTCCGGATGCGCGGCGAGTGCCAGCTCCTCGCCGGCGGCCTTCGTGCGGCCGTAGGCGTTGATCGGGTCGCGCGGCAGGTCCTCCGCGTACGGCTCGGTCGCCGTGCCGTCGAACACGTAGTCGGTGGAGATCGTCACGAGGCGTGCGCCCGTGGCCGCGCACGCCTCCGCGAGCAGGCGCGGGCCCGTCGCGTTCACCGCGTACGCCAGCTCCTCGTGCGACTCCGCGTCGTCGACCTTCGTGTAGGCGGCGCAGTTGACGACCACGTCGTGGCCGGCCACCGCCGCGGCGACCGCCGCCGCGTCCGTCACGTCGAGGTCGGCGCGCGCGAGCGCGGTCACGTCGCGGCCGGCGAGGGCCGCCTGCACGTCGCGACCGAGCATGCCGGCGGCGCCGGTGACGAGGACCCGCACGGTCACTGCCCCTGGGCCCGGTAGCGCGCCTCGGTGGCGTCCTTCTGCGGCGCCCACCAGTCCTCGTGGTCGCGGTACCAGTCGACCGTCGCGGCCAGGCCCGCCTCGAAGTCGCCGTACTGCGGGCTCCAGCCGAGCTCCTCGCGGAGCTTGGTCGAGTCGATCGCGTAGCGCAGGTCGTGGCCGGGGCGGTCGACCACGTGGTCGTACGCGTCGGCCGGCTGCCCGAGCGTGGTGAGGATCAGCTCGACGACGTCCTTGTTGTTCCGCTCGCCGTCGGCGCCGATGAGGTAGGTCTCGCCGATGCGGCCGCGCTCGAGGATGCGCAGCACCGCCGACGAGTGGTCGTCGGCGTGGATCCAGTCGCGGACGTTCTCGCCCGTGCCGTAGAGCTTCGGCCGCTCGCCGCGCAGCACGTTGGTGATCTGCCGCGGGATGAACTTCTCGACGTGCTGGTAGGGGCCGTAGTTGTTCGAGCAGTTGGAGATGGTCGCCCGCACGCCGAACGAGCGCACCCAGGCACGCACGAGCAGGTCGCTGCCCGCCTTCGTCGACGAGTACGGGCTCGACGGGTTGTACGGCGTCTGCTCGGTGAAGCGCGCCGGGTCGTCGAGCTCGAGGTCGCCGTAGACCTCGTCGGTCGAGATGTGGTGGTACCGCGTGCCGTGCCGGCGCGCCGCCTCGAGCAGCGTGTACGTGCCGATGATGTTGGTGTCGAGGAACGGGCGGGGGTCGTCCAGCGAGTTGTCGTTGTGGCTCTCGGCGGCGTAGTGCACGACGGCGTCGTGCGCGGCGAACAGCTCGTCCACGAGCGGCGCGTCGACGATGTCGCCGCGGACGAAGCGGAACCGGTCCTCGGGCAGCCCGTCGAGCGAGGCGAGGTTGCCCGCGTAGGTCAGCTTGTCGAGCACGGTCACGTCGTGGTCGGTGTGCTCGATCAGGTGGTGGACGAAGTTGGAGCCGATGAACCCGGCGCCGCCGGTGACGAGGAGCTTCATGTGTGCTGGTAAACCGTTCTGTCGCGGACCGTGCGATTGTACCGGGTGCAGGTGCGCAGCGACCGGCTCCCCCGGGCCGGGGGATAGCATGGTCCGCCGTGGAGCCACGCGAGGATGCAGCAGCAGTGCCGGGCGGGCTGCGGGGGCGCACCGCGGCCCGGCTGCGGCGGTGGCGCTCGGGGGTCCGCGTGCGCGTCGAGGAGGGGAACGGTGCGTGGCGCCTCCTCGGGCCGCTGCGGGACGCGCTCGCGCGCCGGCGCATCTCGCACGCGCTGCGCGACCTGTTCGTCGCGCGCAACGGCTACCGTCCGCACCTGCGCCGACCGCGGACGTTCAACGAGAAGATCCAGTGGCTGAAGCTCAACTACCACGACCCGCTGCAGACGCTCTGCTCCGACAAGCTCCGGATGCGCGAGTACGTCGGCCCGCTCATCGGCGAGGAGCACACGGTCGCGGTCCTCGGTTCGTACGCGCGCGGCGCAGACGTGGACTTCGACGCGCTGCCCGACCGCTACGTCCTCAAGGTCAACGACGGCTTCGCGATGAACATCGTGAACGACGGATCGCCCGGCTTCGACCGGGACGACGCGCGCACGCGGCTGGACGCGTGGATGGACGCGACCGATCGGCACTACATGTTCTCGTACGAGTGGGCCTACCGGGACATCGAGCCCCGGATCGTGTGCGAGGAGTACCTCGAGTCCGACGACCCCCGCGGCCTCGTGGACTACAAGGTGTGGTGCTTCAACGGGCGCCCCGAGGTCGTCCTCCACGCGGCCGGCCGGGACGTCCACTACACCCGCGACTACTTCGACACGAGCTGGAACCGGCTCGAGCACGTGCGCGGCGAGATGTCGCCGACGGTCCCGCCGAAGCCGGAGGCACTGGAGCGGATGCTGGAGCTGGCGACGCGCCTGTCGCAGCCGTTCCCCTTCGTCCGGGTTGACTTCTACGTCGTCCGCGGACGCATCCTCGTCGGCGAGCTGAGCTTCTACCCGAGCGCGGGGCTCGAGCCCTTCGACGACATCTCGTGGGACCGCCGGTTCGGCCGGATGCTCCGGCTGCCGCGTCCTCGGCGGTGAGACGGCGCGCCCGGACGCCCCGGCTCGGGGCCGCGCCGCCCGAATCGGGGGCCGGGGCACGCGTTGGTAGGATGCACCGGTGCAGATCCGCGAACTCGAGATCCCCGACAGCTACGAGATCACCCCGAAGCAGTTCGGCGACGACCGGGGGGTCTTCCTCGAGTGGTACCGATTCGACCGCCTCGAGGAGGCGGTGGGGCATCCGCTCTCCCTCGCGCAGGGGAACACGTCCGTCTCCAAGCGCGGCGTGGTGCGGGGCATCCACTTCGCCGACGTGCCGCCGAGCCAGGCGAAGTACGTGACCGCGACCCACGGCGCGGTGCTCGACTTCGTGATCGACATCCGCGTCGGATCGCCGACCTTCGGGAAGTGGGACTCGGTGCTGCTCGACGACGTCGACCGCCGGGCGATCTACATCGCCGAGGGGCTCGGCCACTGCTTCGTCGCGCTCACCGACGACGCGACGGTCAGCTACCTGGTCACGTCGACGTTCAACGCCGAGCGCGAGCACGGCATCGATCCGCTCGACCCCGACGTCGCCCTCGAGTTCCCCGCTGCCGCGGGCGAGCCCCTGCTGTCGCCGAAGGACACGGCCGCGCCGAGCCTGGCCGAGGCGGCGGCATCCGGCCTGCTGCCCACCTGGGAGGCGGCGCGGGCCTACTACGACGCACTCAACGAGGGAGCCTGAGCACATGCGCGGCATCATCTTGGCCGGAGGTTCGGGCACCCGACTCTGGCCGATCACCAAGGGCATCTCCAAGCAGCTGATGCCGATCTACGACAAGCCGATGATCTACTACCCGCTGTCGACGCTGATGATGGCGGGAATCCGCGACATCCTGATCATCACGACGCCCGAGTACAACGACCAGTTCCGCGCGCTGCTCGGCGACGGCGCCGACCTCGGCGTGCGGATCGAGTACGCGGTGCAGCCCTCGCCCGACGGCCTCGCGCAGGCGTTCATCATCGGCGAGGAGTTCATCGGCGACGACAGCGTCGCGCTCGTGCTCGGCGACAACATCTTCCACGGCTCGGGCCTCGGCACCGCCCTGCAGGCCCACACCGACATCGACGGCGCCGTGATCTTCGCCTACCAGGTGAGCGACCCCACCGCCTACGGCGTGGTCGAGTTCGACGACGACTTCCGCGCGATCTCGATCGAGGAGAAGCCGTCCGAGCCGAAGAGCGACTACGCGGTGCCCGGCCTCTACTTCTACGACAACGAGGTGGTCGAGATCGCGAAGACGATCGAGCCCAGTGCGCGCGGCGAGCTGGAGATCTCCACGGTCAACGAGCGCTACCTCGAGCGCGGGAACCTCCAGGTGCAGGTGCTCGACCGCGGCACGGCGTGGCTCGACACGGGCACCTTCGAGTCGATGATGCAGGCGTCCGAGTTCGTGCGGGTCATCGAGGACCGGCAGGGCTTCAAGATCGGATGCATCGAGGAGATCGCCTGGCGTGCCGGATGGATCACCGACGACCAGCTCGCCGACCTCGCGGCGCCGCTGGTGAAGAGCGGGTACGGCACGCACCTGCTGCGGCTGATCCGTCGATGACCGATCCCGGCCCCGACCTCGAGCCGGAGCCCGCCGAGGCGCCGAAGCGCTCGTCCGGGCGCATCCGGAACCTCCTGGTCAAGGCCTTCCCGCCGGTCTTCTACGGCCTGCTGCTGGTCTTCCTGGCCGTCTACATCGTCAGCGTCGACTGGTCGGTGCTCGAGGACATCACCTTCCAGGTCTGGCCGCTCGTGGTCGCCACGATCGTCAGCCTCGGCTTCCGCTACTGGGGCATCGGCATCTGGTTCCTCCTGCTGCGGCGGCTCGGCGGCACCGATCTGCGCGGGCACTACCGCGAGCTGTCCTACATCTACGCGAAGTCGTGGCTCGGCCGGTACATCCCCGGGGCGGCCACGTGGATCCTCGGCAAGGTCTACTTCGCCTCGCGTCACGGCGTGCCGCGGGCCCGCCTCGCGGTGAGCGGCCTGCTCGAGGGTGCGCTGCAGATCCTCGCGACCCTCATCGTGGGCCTCGCCCTCGTGCTCCTGGACCCGCGGGCGGCGTCGATCGAGGGCTGGGTGCGCTGGAGCCTCGTCGGACTGCTCGTCGCCGGGGTGATCGTGCTCATCCCGCCGGTCTTCTCCCGCCTGCTGCAATTCGCGATGCGCCTGCTGCGGCGGAACCCGCTCGCCGCCGAGGACCTGCCGGGCTGGCGCGTCATCGGTGAGGGCGTCGGGCTCTACGCCGTCGGCGTGCTGCTGACCGGCGTGAGCTACTACCTGGTCGTCGTGGCGATCAACCCCCAGACGGGCGTCGAGGACCTGCTCTACATCGTCGGCGCCGCGAGCCTCGCGAGCGCCGTGAGCATGGTCGCGGTGTTCGCGCCCGGCGGCATCGGCGTGCGCGAGGGCACGCTCGCGCTGCTCCTGGCCGCCGTGATGCCGTCGCAGATCGCGCTGGTGATCGTCGTCGTGCTGCGGGTGTGGAGCGTCGCGGTCGACCTGCTGTTCTACGTCGTCGCCTGGGCGGCGCGGCCCCGCTCGCTGCGCCCCGGGAAGGAGCCCGCGGATGCCTGAGCCGACCGAGACGCCGACGCGCCGCGTCCTCGTGGTCGCCTCCACGTTCCCGGCGTCGCCGACCGACCCGGTGCCGGCGTTCGTGCGCGACCAGGTGATCGCGCTCGACCGACTGCTCCCGGACACGCGGTTCACCGTACTCGCGCCGCACGACGCGCGCAGTCGCACCACGTCGACCAGCGTGCACGAGTCGTACGACGAGCACCGCTTCCACTACATGTTCCCGCGGCGGTGGGAACGGCTCGCGGGTCGCGGCATCATGCCCGAGATCCGCCGCAGCCCGCTGATGCTCCTCGTCGTGCCGTTCCTGTTCCTCGGCGAGTACCGGGCCGTGCGGCGGCTCGTCCGTGAGGAGCGTCCGGACCTGCTCTACGCGCACTGGTTCACGCCGCAGGCGATGGTGTGCGCGGCGGTCGGCCGGCGCGCCGGCATCCGCACCGTGTTCACCACGCACGCCTCGGACATCGCGGTCTGGGGCCGCTTCGGCGGCCTCGGGCGACGGCTCGTCCGCACGGCGGTGGATCGCTCAGCCCGCTTCACCGCGGTCAGCCGCCGCTCACTCGAGCGCGCGCGACGCTTCTTCACCGACGCCCAGTGGGCCGCAGTGCTGGAGAAGTCCGCCGTGATCCCGATGGGCGTCGACCTGCCCGATCCCGCCGGCGATGAGGGCGTGGCCGCGTTCCGGGCCGAGCAGGGGCTCGATGATCGCAGGGTGGTGCTGTTCGTGGGCCGGCTCGCGGCCAAGAAGGGCGTGCCGGTCCTGCTCGAGGCGATGCCGCGCATCGTCCGGGAGTTCCCGGACGTGGCACTCGTCGTGGCGGGCGAGGGACCGGACGGCGACGCGATCCGCGCGCAGGCCGCCGAGTCGGGGCTCGGGGACGCCGTGCGCTTCGCCGGATACGTGTCGGGGGCGACCAAGGACGCGTGGTACCGCGTCGCCGAGATGTCGGTCATCCCGTCGATCGAGACGGCCGACGGCGACGCCGAGGGGCTGCCCGTGTCGCTGCTCGAGGCGCTCGCCTACGGCAATCCCACGGTCGCGACCGAGGCCAGCGTCGCGGGCGAGGTCATGACCGACGGCGTCGAGGGCCGCATCTGCACCTCGGGAGACGCCGAGGCGCTCGCGGAGGCGCTCGCCGACGTGCTGGGGCGCGCCGATGCGGACCGGGCCGCCATGTCGACCGCGGCGCGCTCGACCGCCGAGCGGTACGGCTGGCCGGTCATCGCCGAGCGGACGTCGGCGTTCCTGTTCGAGGGGCTGCCGGACCCGGGTCGCGCCTGAGGACGGCGGGCTCGGCATCGTCCTCGTCCGAGATGCCCTCGTGCCGGGCGCGCGCGAGTTCGTCGCTCGCGTGGCGTTGCCGGTGGTTCAGGAAGTGGCGCTCGACGGCGAGGTAGAACAGCCAGCAGACGACGAGCACCAGCGGTACGACGACGAGCGTCAGCAGCAGGTACTGGCGCATCGTCGACAGGCCCAGCGGAAGCAGCAGCAGGTTCGCCATGCCGAGCAGCGGACTGTGCACGAGGTACACGCTGTAGGAGATCAGCCCGAGGAAGAGCGCGGGGCGTGACGCGAACGGTCGGAGCGCGAGCGGCGTGCGGCCCTTCCGCGCGGCGCGCCCGCCCCAGACCAGGATGGTCGCCAGCAGGATGGCGACGGCCGTCTCGAACGCTGCCACGGGTGGCACCATCATGATCTCGCCCGCCCGGCGCAGGTTCCAGACGACCACGACGAGCACGGCGGCGAGCGCCATGGCCGTGCGCACCCCGCGGACGCGTCGATCGCTCATGGTGATCTGCGCGGCGAGCATGCCGGCGGCGAAGAGGGCGATGAACCACGGATGCGCGTAGCCGATCCGTGCGGTGACCGCCGGGCTCATCGAGACCACGAGGAGCCCGGTGACCACGAGCCAGCCGGGCACCCGTCGCCAGAGCAGGAGCAGGAGCGGCATCAGGAAGTAGATGTGCCACTCGACGGCGACGCTCCAGAGCGGCCCGCTGATCTTGCCGATCCAGTTCGGGGAGAAGTCGTGCGCGAGGAACAGGTGGGCCAGGATCGACTTCCAGGTCACGGGGACCTTGGAATCCCACTGCGTGCCGCCGTGGGACTGCATGACCGGCACCGCGGCGATGAGGATCAGCGTCAGCACCAGCGCCGCGTAGTAGGGCGGCAGGATGCGCCGGGCGCGGCGCTTCAGGAAGTCCCACGTCCCCCGGCGGAACCAGAGTCGTTCCGAGGTGACGACGGGGAGCATGAGGACGAAGCCGGAGAGCACGATGAAGATCGGCACGCCGACGTAGCCCATGCCGATGACGCTCTGCCAGACGGGCATCCGCTCGGCCGCATCTCCGCGCATGCCGGTGAACAGGAACGCGTGGTACACGACGACCAGCAGCGCCGCAGCACCCCGGAAACCGTCGACGAACGGGAACTCGGGCCTGGCGGGTGCCGGCGCGGTCGCGATTCCGGGCATCGGGCGAGCCTACGTGATGCGTGGCACGCCGCTTCGCCGTTGTGGAGTACTCATCGACACATGCGGCATAATCGAACTCGTCGTCCTCGGTGCGCTGTGTCCACACCGGCCGCACCGGAGCCCGACGATCTCCCCGCATCCTTACTCCTTCGTGACCTGACGGGACGAACGCTCACGTGCGTGTACTCATCATCAACAGCGACTCCCCGCGCAACCGCGGCGACCGCGCCATCCTCGCCGGCCTCATCGAGACGGTGCGCGGCCGCTGGCCCGACGCCTCGATCTGGTCGCTCTCGCAGTACGCCGAGCGCGACGAGGAGTGGTTCGGCATCCGCTTCCTGCCCGTCTCGCCCTACAGCGTGAACCCGCTCGACCTCCTGCGGCTGCTCCGGTTCGCGCGGCGCTTCGACGTGGTGCTCTGGGGCGGCGGGGAGATCCTGAAGGACTACACGAACCAGGCGGGGCTCGTCTACTGGGCCATGAAGATGCTCTTCGTGTCGTGGGTGAACCCGCGGCTGTACGGCGCGTACCAGGGGATCGGGCCGACGCGGGCCGCGACGAGCAAGCGGCTCATCCGCTTCGCCGCCGACCGCACCCGCGGGTTCCTCGTCCGCGACGCCGAATCCCGGCAGAAGCTCGTCGACTGGGGCGTTCGCGCGCCCGTCGTGGAGTCGTACGACCCCGCCGTCGCTGCGCCGGTCGCCGAGTGGAACGACGCGCTCGCCGCGCGGGTGGCGACGGCGCTCGACGTCGAGCCCGGGTTCCTGGGCGACATGCTCGGCGTCGGGGTGCGGCGCTGGTTCCACTACAAGCAGGGCGCAGTGCTGCCGTTCGCGCTGCGGCGGCGGTCCGCGGTGGAGTCGGAGGGGCCGGAGTTCGCTCGCTACCGCGACGCGCTCGTGGAGCTCATCGACCGCGAGATGGAGCGGCGCGGCGGCACGGTGCTCTTCTTCCCCATGCACATGTCCGCCAGCGAGGGCGACGACGCGCTCGCGCACGACATCATCTCGCGGCTGCGCTCGCCGGAACGGGCGCGCGTGCTCGACGCCGACGTGCTCTCGCCCGCCGAGTTCACGGCGCTCGTCGGGCGATGCCGCGCGTTCCTCGCGTCTCGACTGCACTCCGCGATCCTCGCGGCCGTCGCCGGCGTGCCGGCAACCGTCCTCTACTACGTCGACAAGGGGCGGCTCTTCTTCGAGCAGCTCGGCCTGCAGGAGCTGTCCCGGCCGATCGACATCCTCCTGGAGGACGGGGCCGTCGACGAGGTCGAGGGGCTCATCGAGCGGCTGTACGTCGACCGCGAGGCCATCACCGGGCGACTCCGGGAACGCCTGGGGGAGATGACCGACCGGGTGTCGGCCGACTTCGCCGCGGTCGTTCCCGGGCGGGTCCCGGCATCCGGCGACGCGACGAACTGAGTCGCGGACGTCCCGTAGCGGAACTCGATCCGGGGCGGGCACCGGCAGATAACGGCCTCGCAACGTCATCCGGTCCGGCCTTGGGATAACTCCGTCCGGCCCGTTCGGTCCACGTACAGTTCCGTGGAACGAAAGATGAACAATGCGTGAATACCTCTTCTACGGCCTGCTGAACGTCCGACTCGAGACCCGACACCGCGGTTGGATCGACTACTTCGACAACGAGTACGACCGGATCGCCGACCCCACCGCCTCCGCGAGCGAGGCACGTGTCACGATCGACGTGAAGCTCGTCGACCGCCTCCCCGAGCGGGAGGACGGCGACGTCGTCCGCGAGGAGCGGTTCAAGGGGCTGTTCCGGTACGCGTCCCTCGTGCGCGGCATCGACACCGCGCACGTGACCGTGTACTTCCGGCACCACTGGATCGACCGCGTCTACATGAACGCGATCGGCGTGTACCTGCAGGCGCAGATCCTCGAGCCGGTCATGTACGCGAAGCTGCTCGGCCTCGACGTGCTGCTGATGCACGCCGGCGGCGTGGCGAGCGACGAGAAGGGCTTCCTGCTGCCCGCGTACGGCGGCACCGGCAAGACGACCCTGAGCATGGCACTCATGGCGACCGGCTACCGCCTGCTCGGCGACGATCTCCTGTTCGTCGAGACCCGCACCGGCATCGTGCACCCGTACCCGCGCCCGCTGCACATCTTCACCTACAACGTGGACAACCTGATCGGCGCGAAGGTGCCGTTCAAGTACCGGGTCGCGGTGCGCACCAAGAACATCCTGCGCTTCTTCCTCGAGGGCATCCTGCGCCGCGAGTTCCTCATCTCGACGCGCATCCACGCCGACGAGCTCTACGAGGGCGACGTGTTCGCGCACGCCGTGCCGTACACCGCGGTGGCCTTCCTGCGGAAGGAGGGGGACGCCATCGAGGCGGTCGAGATCGGCGACGACAACGTCGAGGACATCGCCCGCCAGATCGCCTCCTCGGAGGACCTCAACGACAGCCTCTGGGCACTGCTCGGCGACTCCCCGCTCGTGGCGGCCTTCCAGGCGGAGGAGCTGCGCGTCATCACCACCCTGCTGCGCCAGTTCCGGGCCATCGCGTTCGTGAACACGCGGCAGATGGACCTCACGCAGCCGAACGACCTGGTCGAGCTGCTGGAGTCCGACCAGCGGTTGCTCCCCGCCTGAGTCCGACCGGGTGCGCCGGACCGGCGGTCGCGGCCCGCGACCGCGGGTCAGGCGCCCCGGAGGAACCTGCCGAGCCCGGCGGGCACGGGCCCCCGGATGCGCAGGAGCCCGTGCACCCCGCCCGCGGCGATCGCGACGGTGTGCCGGAAGCGGTGCGGCCCGCTGAGGATCGCGTCGATCCCCGGTCCGGTCTGGCGCTTGACGACCGCCAGCGTCCAGCGGCGATGGGTGCGGAAGTAGCGGAAGACCATGTCGACGTTGTTCCGCGTGATGTAGTACTGACGGAATGGCGAGTGGTACTGGTACTCGAACGTGCCGTTGCGGTTGCGCCGGCGGACGCCGAACGGGCGGTACGGCACCATCTCGCCGAGCTCGTGGGCGATGTCGGTGCCGTCGGCGACGGCGATGCGGAAGCCGTGGGCGCGTACCCGCAGGCAGAACTCGGTGTCCACGCAGTCGATGACCAGGCGTTCGTCGAACAGCCCGGCGCCCTCGAGGCACTCGCGGGAGATCACGAAGCCGGACTGGATCGCCTCGGGAACCAGCCCGATGCCCTCGGGGGAGCGCCAGGTCGGGATCGAGGGGGCGCCGTTCACGGCGTCGGTGCAGACGATGCCGAGGCGCGTGACGGGATTCGCCTTGGCGAAGGTGGCCAGGCACGCGGCGACGTACCCTTCCGGCAGGAGCGTGTCCTGGTCGGTGTTCACCACGTAGTCGGCACCGTCGTCGAGCGCGGCGCGCACGCCCGCGTTCAGCGCCGCAGCGATGCCCGCGTTGCGCTCGAGCCGGAGCACGCGGATGCCGTGCCCGGAGAGTTCCTCGACCACCGCATCCGCCGCCGAACCCGATCCGTCGTCGACGGCATGGACCGCATCCACCTGCGCGGCGAGCGCGATGAGGTTCCCGACGACGCGCTCGTCGGGACGGTACAGCGGGACCACGGCGAGGATGCGCGGGGCGCTCGCGTCCCCGGTCCCGCGGGCACGGGCGTCGCGGGTCGTCTTCGGCTCTGGCACTACGCTAGTTTAGGTCGGTCGTCGAGAGGATCGGTGCGAGGGAACGTGAACGAAGCCGCAGGCCAGGGGTGGGCCGATGACGCCGCAGGCGTCGAGTTGAGCCCCGATGAGCGGGCCGCCGAGGAGCGGCTGGAACTGCTGGATCGCATCGCGGGACTCGAGGCCCAGGTGGCGGAGTTGCGCAGCACCGCGCTGCTGTCGCCGACCGAGACGGTCGCGCTCGAGCGCGACCTCGCGGCCACGCACAACTCCACGACGTGGAAGGTCGGCCGCGCCGTGCTGTTCCCGGTGCGGGCCCTGCGCTACGCGAAGCGGCGGTTCCTGAGTTGAGCGACGGACCCCGCCGGGTGGCGGCGTGGATCGACGCTGCCGGTCACGGTGACGCCGACATCGACGAGATGGTGGCGTCGCTCGTCGCTGCGGGCCTGGCCGCCGAGGACATCCACGTCGTCGTGCCGGAGCCCGAGGCCGGCGCCCGGCCGGACGGCGTCGCCGTCGTCACCGCCGACGCCGTGGAGCTCGACCGGACGTGGCGGGCCTCCGACGCCGAGTTCCTGATGCTCGTCCGCCGAGGTCGCGCGGTGCCCGAGGCGGTGACCCGCGTCACGACGTTCCTCGACCGCTTCCCCGAGATCGACGTCGTGTACGGGGACTCCGTGACCGTGCAGGACGCGAGCCCACTCACGCGCCCCCGGTTCTCGCCGCTGCGCCTCCGCAGCAACGACTACCTCGGGCCGATCGTCGTCGTGCGACGCACGGTGCTCGAGCGGCTCGGCGGGTTCCGCCACGAGGCGCGCCGCGCGCAGGTGCTCGACCTCGTCCTGCGGGCCGACGAGGCGGGCCTCACGGTCGCGCTGGACCCCGAGATCCTGGCGCGCGAGGACCTCGCCGACGTGGACTTCGCCTCGAGCGAGGCGGCGCAGCTGCGGGTCGTGCGCGACCACCTCGAGCGAAGCGGCGCGAGGGCCGAGATCGAATCGGTGCGTCCGTACATCCGCCGGTTGCGGTACGGGATCGTCGGCGATCCGACGGTCTCGATCGTGATCCCGACCCGCGGTGGCTCGGCCCACGTCGCCGGGTCGGACCGGGTACTGGTGGTGGAGGCGATCCGCGGAATCGTCGAGCGCTCCACCTACCGCAACCTCGAGTTCGTGGTGGTGTGCGACCGCGAGACCCCGGACACGGTGGTCGACGAACTCCGATCGCTCTGCGGCGATCGGCTGCGCATCGTGCTGTGGGATGCCCCGTTCAACTTCAGCGCGAAGATGAACCGCGGCGCGGCGGCGGCGACCGGCGACTACCTCCTGCTGCTCAACGACGACGTCGAGGTGGTCACCGACGACTGGATCGAGACGATGCTCGGACTCGCCCAGCAGCGCGGCGTGGGCATGGTGGGCGCCATGCTCTACTTCGAGGACTCGACCATCCAGCATGCCGGACAGGTCTACACGGGCGGCGTCGCCGGCCACGCCGCCTTCGGCTGGCCCGGCGGGCGGGACGACGTGCTCGGGTCGCTCGTGACCGACCACGAGGTCTCGGGCGTCACGGCGGCGTGTGCGCTCGTCGCGCGCGACGTGTACGCGGAGGTCGGCGGGTTCACGCTCGCCCTCCCCGGCAACTACAACGACGTCGACCTCAACATGAAGATCCGGCAGACCGGTCGGTCCATCGTGTTCACTCCCTGGGCGCGGCTGTACCACTTCGAGTCGAAGTCCCGCGATCCGCGCATCCTCCCCACCGACATCGAGACCCTGCAGTCGCGGTGGCTTCGGCGGATGCAGGTCGAGATGTACTCGCGCATGCTCTTCTGAACGGCTGTCCCGGCGGTCATCCGCCCGAGGGCTCGAGCACGTAGACGCCGCTGATCGGTCCGAGCCGGGACCCCACGACCTCGAACCCGGTGCCGGCGATCACGCGCACGGTGTCGGAGCCGTCCTGCAGCGGCGGCAGCGGCACGTCGAGGTCGGTCACGTAGAGGATGCGGTCGTATCCGTCCATGCTGCCGTCCGGGAGCCTCTGCCAGCGGAGCCGCCGGTCCCAGAGCGTGTCCGCGCTCCGCCGGTCCTCCACGAGGGAGGGATCCTGGAATCGGTCGACGACCGGACCGCAGTCGATGCGCATGAGCGAGGTGTACGACGACACGTCGTAGGGGGTGTTGAACAGGATTGCATCGCCGGGCCGGTGCATGCGGTCGAGCGTCGCGCACGTGCTGCTCCAGTCGACGCCCTTCGCGGTCAGGGTCCGCTGCCCGAGCCACGCCGGCAGGACGGCGAGGACGAGGCCGGTGACCACCGCGATCGCCGCTCGGTCGGGGATCCGCGCGAGCGGGACCGCGGCAGCGAGCGCGATCCCGAAGGCCGTGAACGCGAGGTAGCGCGGCTGGTACACGTCGACCGCGAGCGCCAACAGCAGCACGGACGCCGTCGGAACCGCTGCCACCGCGAGTCCGAAGGCGAGCCCGTCGCGCTCGGCGCTCCCGAATCCGCCCCGTCGGAGCAGGTAGGCGACCGATGCGACCACGGCCAGTGCGAGCAGCACCCCGACGAGCGGACCGCCGACGAACCACTGGTCGACGAAGACGTCCGCCCACGTGCCGAGCCCCACGGGACGCGTCCCGCCGAGGCGATCCGCCTGCCGCTGTGCGACGAGTCCCCAGGGCAGCACGAGCGCCGAGGCCAGCGCGATGGCGACGGCGGGCCGCACCAGCACCGACGGATCGCGCCTGGTGAGGGCGACGTAGAGGGCGTACGCGAGGTGCGCGAGGACGATGCCGAAACCGAAGAGGAAGAGGAGCGCGGTCGCGACGGCGCCGGCCACGTACAGCACCCACCACCATCGGCGGCGCGACCGCAGCGCGAACACGAAGACCACGCTGAGCCAGACCGAGAGGGCCAGGACGAGCGCGTAGGACCGCGCCTCGACGCCGGCCCAGGCGACCCGGGGCAGGACGACCAGGAGCGCGCCGGCGATCCAGGCCGTGCGCCGGTCGACCAGCAGTCGTGCGAGCAGTACGACGCCCGCGGTCGCCGTGCCGACCGCGATCGCCGAGAGGAGGCGAAGCGTCGCGACGTCGCCCCCGAACGCCTCCACCCAGAGGTGCAGGAGCACGTAGTAGGCGACGTGCACGACATCGGTGGAGCCGGCCATGGCGAACAGGCTGCCGAGTGCGCGCTCGGCACCGGACATGCTCGCGAGCTCGTCGTACCACGCGGACGGCCGTGCCGCGCCGACGGCGGCGACGACGGCTGCAGCGGAGCCCAGCAGCAGCGGCGCGAACGTGTCCGCCCGCGTGGGGCCCGGGCGGCGAGGTCGTTCGGCGGCGGCCGGTACCGACGGCTCCACTGCTTCCCTCACAGGCACCGATGCTCCCACACCGGTGGCGGCGCGGGGTGCGGCTGTGGGCGGCGTGCCCGCCGTCGGAGTCAGGCCGAGCGGGTCAGAGCTCCCCGGCCCGTCGCCGTGCCGCGGCCTCGATGAGCAGCTGCTTGTGCGCCTCGAGCGAGCGCTCCTGCAGCAGTCGCGTGATCCGGATCAGGTCGGCGATGACGCCGAGCGCGATCGACAGGAGGGCCCCCGTCAGGAGCACCGCGCCGATCAGCAGCGACTGGATGTGGTCGCCGGCGACCCCGCCGAGGGTCAGCACCAGGTAGCGGACGAACGGGATGAGCCCCGCGACCCCGAACACGGCGCTGAGCGTCGCGAACAGCACGTAGGGCCGGTACATCAGGTACGCGCGCACGATCGCCGAGCCCGACTGGAACATGTGCTGCCAGATGTTCTTGAAGAGCCGCGACTCGCGCGTCTTCGGGTTCGTGCGGATCGGGATGCTCGTGATCGCCAGCCGCTTGTACCCGGCCTGGATGATCGTCTCCATCGTGTAGCTGAACCGCGTCACGACGTTGAGCTGGATGAGCGAGTACTTCGAGTACGCGCGGAAGCCGCTCGGGGCATCCGGCACGTCCGTGCCCGCCGCCCGGTTGACCACCCAGCTGCCGAAGCGCTGCATGAGCTTCTTGAAGCCCGAGAAGTGCTCGATCGTGGCGGTCTGGCGGTCGGCCACGACGATCTCCGCAGTGCCCTCGACGATCGGCTGCACGAGGTTGCCGATCTCGTCCTGCGGGTACTGGTTGTCGCCGTCCGTGTTGACCACGATGTCCGCGCCGTGGGAGAGCGCGTACTCGACCCCGTCGTGGAACGACTGCGCGAGCCCCATGTTGCGCGTGTGCCGCACGAAGTGGCGGACGCCGTGGGCGCGCGCGACCTCGACGGTGCGGTCGGTCGACCCGTCGTCGATGACCAGGATCTCGATCTCGTCGACACCGGGGATCGACCTCGGGATGTTCTCCAGGACCAGCGGGAGGGTCTCCTCCTCGTTGAGGCAGGGGATCTGGACGAAGACTTTCATGTGTTCCCTCGTTGGGCTCCGTGAGCGGGGGTGGTGCGGCGCGGCCTCACGGGACGGCGACGCCGATCAGGATGATGTTGGCGAGCGAGTGCGCCGCCGGTACGAGCGGCGCGAGGACGGACTCGGGCTGCACCCAGCCGGGCGTCGCGCCGGCGAAGTAGATCAGGGGTCCACCGCACTGGATCGCGACGACCAGCAGGATCGCGAGCACGCCGGCCTTCCAGGCTCCGGGCCGACGCTGGGTGAGCCGCAGGGTGCGTGCGACCCCGAAGCCCGCGCCCATCAGGAGCACCGGGAGCACCGGCATGAGGTACCTCGCCTGGATGGCGAGGGCGATCCCGTTGGTGCGCCAGCCATTGTAGTTGAGGACGAACAGCGCGCCCGCCAGGGCCAGGGAGACGACCACCAGCAGCCGCGCCCGGCCGTTGCGGAGCGCCGGGGCGAGCACGAGGAGCGCGAACACCACGGCGACCGTGGTGCCGATGCGGAGGAGGTTGAGCAGGAACTCCGATCCCGTGAGCGTCTGGACCCCGGTCGGGGTCTCGCCGCCGACCGTCGTGCTGGTCAGGATCGTCCAGGGGATCCAGTCGCCCATGAGGAAGTACCACGCCGACGACAGGCCGATCGGGGTGGTCTCGTGGCCCGCGCGCAGGTCGGCGTTGCGGCGATACGGGCCGTAGGCGCGGCAGTACTCCTCGGCGTGCAGGTCTCCGCACGACGGGTTCGGGGTGCCATAGGCGAGGAGGTTCCAGCCGATCCGCTCGAGCACGAGGGCGAAGGCGATCGCGAGCAGCGCGCCGACGATCCAGGTCCACGGCGAGCGCACGTCGACGCGCTCGCGGGTCGACCACCACTCGCCCCAGCCGGATGCCCGCGCCCGCAGGAACTCGTTCACCAGGAGCATGACGATCGCCGCCGCGAACACGGGCAGGAAGGTGTACTTCGTCACGCTCGCGATCGCCCCGACGCCGAGCATGATCGCCCAGGCCGCCGGGTCGAAGCGCGGCGCCGCCTGCACCAGCATGGCGCGCCAGAGGAAGATCGCGGTGAGCAGCAGCAGCGGTCCGTCGTAGTTCACGGTCGCTGCGACGAACGGCACCACCGGGAGCATCACGAACACCAGGAGCGCGGTGTTGACGATCGCGCCGGAGAGGCCGAGGCCCCGGCCGATGCGCCGGAACCAGATGAGCGACGTCGTCGTGATCGCCACGGTGATCAGCCGCAGGAGCACGACGGCCTCGAACTCGCTCGCTCCAGCGGCGACCGCCAGCCGGTACGGGAAGCTCAGGAGGTAGTGGTACAGGTACGACGGCAGCCTGGTCACGTCGCCGAGGTAGCCCGACTCGGGGTCGGGGGAGGGGAAGGGCGCCGCCTGCCCCGCGAAGGCGTCGACGATGCCGACGTGGTAGAACTCGTCGTAGAGCAGGAAGGGCCGCGCGACGAGTGCGATGGCGGCGCCGGAGAGCGCGGCGATCGCGAAGATCGTCCAGAAGGCCGCGGACGAACCGATCCAGCCGGCGAGTCGGCCCGACGCGCGCTCGAGACGGTCGAGGGCCGAGGGTGCGGTGGTGGGGGCGCTCGCCGTCGTCGCGGCGGGGGCGGTGGAAGTGGGCGGGGTCATCGCATTCCTCGGGTCTCCCAGCGGGCGCGGACGGCGAGCGCGGCGCGCAGCGCCCATCGCAGCGGGGCCTGGTACCAGTGCGGGTAGCGCAGGGACAGGTATCGGTACGCACTCCGGTGGTGCTCGTGCAGCATGGCGCGCGGGTTGGTCGATGTCGACCGGGCGCCCAGGTGGGTCGCCACGGCGTCGGGCACGTAGACGTTGCGCCACCCGGCGTCGACGAGGCGGCGGCCCAGGTCGACGTCCTCGAAGTACATGAAGAAGCGGTGGTCGAAGCCGCCGACGGCGCGGTACGCATCCGCGCGCACGAGCAGGCACGAACCCGACAGCCAGTCGGCGGTGCGCTCGTGCTCGTAGTCGTCGTCGGCGCGGTAGCGCCGGCTGAACCGGTTGCCGGGTGCGAACGCCGAGAGCACTGCGTGCCCGATGCCGGTGCCGAGTGCGGGGAAGCGGCGGGCGGAGGGGTAGGTGCTGCCGTCCTCGGCCAGGATGCGCGGGCCGAGGGCGGCGGCGTCCGGATGCCGCTGCGCCGCGTCGATCAGGCGGGCGACGGCCCCCTCGTGCAGCACGAGGTCGGGGTTCGCGATGAGGAGGTACTCGTGGGCTCCGGCGGCCGCGTCGATGCCCGCGTCGATGCCCGCGCCGTAGCCGAGGTTCTCCGGCAGCGCCACGAAGGAGGCTCCGGCCGACTCCACGACCCCGCGAGTGCGGTCGGCGTCGGCCGATGCGTTGTCGGCGACGACCACGTCGGCGCGCGCCGACCCGAGCGCGTGGGGCACCGAGGCGAGGAAACCGGCGATGGTGTCGCTCGAGTGATAGGCGACGGTCACCACGAGGACCGACGACCCGGGCATCGCCTCAGTCGCCATGGTCCACGAAGCTCGGCTGCGCGTCGATCGATCCCGTGTACCTGCGCGTCACCGGCACCGTGAACGAGGTGGCCTGCACGGCGTCGAACAGGTGGCGCTTGGTCGCGTCCATGAGCGACGCGTGCACGAAGTACTGCCCGCCGCCGAGGCGGAGGTCGTCGATGAGGAACTCGATCGTGCGGCGCTCGCGCAGGTGCGTGGTCTCGACGCCCATGAGCCGGGTCGACGTGCCGTACACGTGGGGCCCGAGCGGAGTGACCACCTGCACGCCGCACGACCAGTCGTCGAGGCCGGTCGGATGCTCCAGCGTGACCCGGATCGAGAGCGTGTCGCCCGGCTGGAACTGCTCGCCGACCTCGCGGCCCACGGCGTGCGCGACGACCTCGAGGATGCGCCCGTCGGCGTGCTCCGCGATGCCCTTCTCGGCGTCGTGGGCGCGGCGGTCCTGTTCGAGCAGGTCGCGGAACTTCTCCACGCTCGTCGCCGGGTCGCCGTCGTGCACGACGTTGCCGTGATGCAGCAGCACCGCTCGGTCGCAGAGCTCGGTGACCTGGCCGAGGTTGTGCGTGACGAGCACGATCGTGCGGCCGTCCTGCTGGAACGAGCGGATCTTGTCGAGGCACTTGCGCTGGAACGCCTCGTCGCCGACGGCCAGCACCTCGTCGACGAGCAGGATGTCGGGGTCGGTGTGCACCGCCACCGCGAAGGCGAGGCGCACGTACATGCCCGAGGAGTAGAACTTCACCTGCGTGTCGATGAACTCCCCGATGCCGGAGAACTCGAGGATGTCGTCGAAGCGCTCCTCGGTCTCGCGCTGGCTGAGCCCGAGGATGGACGCGTTCAGGAAGACGTTCTCGCGGCCGGTGAGGTCGGGGTGGAAGCCCGCGCCGAGTTCGAGGAGCGCCGCGATCCGTCCACGTCGCCGGACCGATCCGGACGTGGGGTCGATGATGCCGCCGATGACCTTGAGCAGCGTGCTCTTGCCCGAGCCGTTGTGACCGATGAGCCCGACGGTCGTGCCCGCCTTGAGCGTGAGCGCGATGTCGCGGAGCGCCCAGAAGTCCTCGCGGTGGCGTCGGCCGGCGCGGCCGAACGTGACGAGGCGCTCCTTCAGCGAGTTGTCCTTGCGGATCACGAAGCGCTTGCTGACGTCGGCGACATCGACGACGTCGGGGCGTTCGTCGAGCGCGATGGTGTCGGGTCGGCCGGCCATCAGAGCTCCTGCGCGAAGTTGCCCTGGAGCCTCGCGAAGACCCGCTGGAAGAGGACGATGAGCACCGCGCTGATCGCGACGGTGATCCAGAGGCGCAGCATGAGGTCGTCGGGGGAGGGAGCGCCTGCCTCGGCGCCCGCGACCCAGAACGCCTTCTGGAAGCCGAGGACCGCGAGGGTGACGGGATTGCTGGTGTAGACGTCGAGCGCGACGCCGGCGCCGAGGTAGTCGCGGACCATGCCCCACGAGTACACGATCGGCGAGGCCCAGAGCATGATCATGAGCAGCACCTCGACGAGGTACTGCAGGTCGCGGAGGTACACGTTGGTCGCGGCGAGCAGGAGCCCGAGCGCGGTGCCGAACCCGACCAGGACCAGCGTCGCCGGGACGAAGTAGACCAGGTCCAAGTGCAGCGGCGGATTCCCGAGCACGATGGTCGCCAGGATCAGGATGATCAGCTGGATGCCGAAGTTGAACAGCGCGGACCCGACGCTCGCGAGGGGGAAGATCTCCCTCGGCAGGTAGACCTTCTTGACCAGACCGCTGTTGGAGACGATCGACGACGTGCCGCCTGAGACGATCTCGCTGAACAGCCCGTACGCGGTGAGCCCGGTGAACACGTAGATCGCGAACTGGGGGATGCCCCGCTCGGCGCCGAGGAACTGGCCGATGACGATGTAGTAGATGAGCAGCTGCGTGAGCGGGCGCACCAGCGTCCAGACCACGCCGAGCGCGCTGTCCTTGTACCGTGCCTTGAGGTCGCGCCGCACGAGCAGCGCGAGCATCTCCCGCTGGCCGAGGATCGACCGGAGCGACTGCACGGGGCTCTCGCCGCCGCCGGCGTTCACCATGGGTTCGCGTGCGAGGCGCGCGAAACGGTCCTGGGCGCTCATGGGTGCTGTATCGATCCTCCGGTCGGGCCTCAACAGTATAGATGCCGCGTCCTGCCCGAGCGTCCGCCGACTCCCCACGCGGATCCGCGGTCTCGCCGACACGCGGAGGTCCACGACGGCTGTCGACCGATGGCCCGATAGCGTGACGTCCATCTGCAGCTGAGGAGCCAGGCACGTGCACCGACCGACCGCAGCCGTGGGGGGGTCCCGCAGCGGCATCGCCATCTCCGCGATCCTGGCGATCGTGCTCGCCACGTTCGTCGCGGTACTGGCGCCGGCCGAACCTGCGAACGCGGCCCGCGCGTCCGACTTCGATGCCGGGTACCTCATCAGCGACCGCATCTTCTACGACGACGACGCCATGGGCGTCGACGCGGTGCAGCGCTTCCTCGACGCGCGCGTGCCGACGTGCGCGGCGACGACCGGTCCCGCGTGCCTGAAGGACTACCGCACCGACACCTGGACGCGACCGGCGGAGGATGGGCGGTGCGTGCAGTACTCGGGCCGCTCCTCCGAGACCGCCGCCCAGGTCATCGTGCGGGTGGGGCAGGCCTGCGGCATCAACCCGCGCGTGCTCATCGTGCTCCTCGAGAAGGAGCAGGGCCTCGTCTCCGACACCTCGCCGTCGACGCGCCAGTACCGCAGTGCGACGGGGTACGGCTGCCCCGACACCGCCGACTGCGACGCCGCCTTCTACGGCTTCTTCAACCAGGTGTACATGGCCGCGCTGCAGTTCAAGCGCTACGCGGCCGCGCCCGAGGGGCGTGCGTACGAGGCCGGTCGCGTGAACCAGATCCTCTACCACCCGAACGCCGCGTGCGGCACGAAGTCGGTGACGATCCGGAACCAGGCGACGGCCGGCCTCTACCTCTACACGCCGTACACCCCCAACGCCGAGGCGCTCAAGAACCTGTACGGCCGCGGCGACGACTGCTCCAGCTACGGGAACCGCAACTTCTGGCGCATCTTCACCGACTGGTTCGGCTCGCCCACCGCCGGCTCCTCGCCGACCGGCGCGCTGGAGTCGGTCCGCAGCGGGTTCCGCCAGGTGCAGGTCGGGGGATGGGCCGAGGACGCGGACACCTCCGACCCGATCCGCGTGCACGTCTACGTCGACGGCCGGGGCCGTGCGGCCACCTACGCCGACCAGCCGGAGGACGGCTCGACGCGGTCCAGCGGCTTCGACGTGACGATCACGGACCTGGACCCGGGTTCGCACCGCGTCTGCGCGTACGGCATCAACGTCGGCCCGGGCAGCACGAAGCTGCTCGGCTGCAGGGACTTCTCGATCCGCTCCGGCTCGCCGTTCGGCGTGATCGACAAGGTCGTCGGCGCCCCGGGCGCCATCGAGTTCCGCGGCTGGGTGATCGACCCCGACACCGACGGGCCCGTGCGCGTGCACGCCTACGTCGACGGCCGCGGCCGCCTCGCGGTCACCGCCGACGAGGTCAAGGAGGGGCTCGACGACGTCTTCCCCGGCTACGGCGACGAGCACAAGTACTCGGGCCGGATCGAGAACGTCGGCCCGGGCTCGCACCGCGTCTGCTTCTACGGCATCAACCAGGGCTCCGGTTCCACGCGCATCTTCGCGTGCCGCACCGTGGAGATGCCGTCGGGCTCGCCCGTGGGCGAGATCCTGCACGCCGAGGCGACCGGCATCGGCACCGTCGAGGTGAGCGGCTGGGCGGTCGATCCCGACGTGGTCGACCCCGTGCGGGTGCACCTCTACGCCGACGGCTCGGGCGCGGCGTCGCTGTGGGCCGACGAGGAGGTCGAGGACCCGTCGGTGCTCCCCGAGGGTTACGGCACGGCCCACGGCTTCACCCGGACGCTCACCGGCCTGGGCCCCGACGATCATCGGATCTGCGCATATGCGATCGACGTGGGCGCCGGCTCCAACCGTCAGCTCGGCTGCGTCACGGTCGAGATGCCGTCGGGCTCCCCGCGGGGCGTGATCGACGCGGTCGAGGCCACCGGCACGGCGGGCGAGCTCAACGTCCGCGGCTGGGCGCTCGACCCCGACACGGTGGACCCGATCCGCGTGCACATCTACGTCGACGGCAGCGGGGCCGCTGCGGACTGGGCCGACCGGGAGAAGCCGGGGCTCTCGACGCACTTCCCCGGTCTGGGCGACCTCCACGCCTACGACCGCACGCTCACGGGGCTGTCGGCGGGCGACCACCGGGTGTGCGTCTACGCGCTCGACCAGGTGGACCCGGGCCAGACCGTGCTGATCGGATGCCGCACGGCCACCGTGCCCTAGTGCGGCGTCAGTCGCGGCCGGCGAGTTCGCGCAGTCGTGCGTAGGCGCGCCGCAGCCGGTCGTATGCGGGATAGGTGCGCGCCGACGTGATGCCGTCGAGCGCGGCGCGCACGCCGTCGAGCTCCGCCTCCACGGCGTCGAGGCGGCCCCGCAGCTCGTTGCGCTCCGTCCCGACCGCGCGTGCGTCGGCGAGGAACTCGTCGCGCTCGCGCTCGGCGCGCATGAGGTCCGCCTGGAGGCCCGCCACCCATGCCAGCAGCGCCGAAGGCCGTCGCGTGCCGCGCGCCGCCCGCTCGCGCAGGCCGGCGAGCACGGGGTCGAGCGTCTCCGCGCGGCGCTCGTAGGAGTGCCGCGCGCGGACCACCTCCCGCAGCGTCGCCGCCAGCTCGGGGCCGGCGGTGCCGGTGGCGGCGTCGAGCGCGGCGTCCAGGGTGGCCGAGTCGGAGTACACGGGCACGTCGGCGAGTCCGAGCTCGGCGAGTCCGGTGCGCGCGTTCGTCACCGGGAGCGCGCCCGCGGCGATCGACTCGAACAGGCGGCTGTTGTGGTTGCCGTACGCCTTGGCGGGCCCGATGACGTCGTCCAGCACCACCGAGGAGGCCGCATAGGCCGACGGCAGGGCGAAGAAGTCGAGGATGCCGCCGTGCTCGGCGTGGCGCGGGAGACGGAGGTGCTCGCCGTTCGCTCCGAACCACATGACCGACGTCGGGCCGGTCAGCCCGTCGATCGCGTCCATGATCTCGCGCTCGGCGCCCCAGAAGTTCACCGTGGTCATGGCGGCGAAGCGCACCTCGACCGGGTCGTCCGCCGGCGCGAAGAGCTCGAGGTCCACGGCGATGGGCACCACCTCGACCGGATGCCCGCTCCGCTCGCGCAGCGCGGCCGCCGACGCCTCGGAGGAGGCCCAGATGCCGTCGAAGACATCGAGGTAGGGCAGCTCGACCCACCGCTCGGTCCAGTTCCGCACCCATGCCACGACGGAGGTGTGCTCGTCGACGAGTCCCGGGACGAACGACTCGATCATCGCGATCGCGACGTCCACCTTCGGGACCGGGTCGCACCAGTTCCGTGCCGGCCACAGCCGCACGCCCCAGCCGAGCCGCTGCAGGTACTTCGCCAGGCCGAGTGCGACATAGACGTCGCCCTTGCCCTCGTCGAGGTCGTCGGTCGACACGCAGAAGGCGACCGTGCCCCGGGGCCCCTCGGCGTACTCGCCGGCGGCGAGCCGGCGGTACAGCTCCGACTGCGTCGTGTTGATGGGGAGTTCTGTCGAGGTCACTCGGGTGCTTCCTGGGGGCGGGCGGTGCGAGCGGTGTCGGGCATCGTCGCCGCGCCGCTCGGCGAGTCGTCAGCAATGATCTTGGCACACGGCAGTCGCAGCGGCGCCCGACCGCCCACAGGGCGGCCGTTGCTAGACTCCGCCTGTGCCCAGCGTGTCCGTCGCCCTCTGCACGCGCAACGGCGCTGCGCACGTCCGGCAGCAACTCGAGTCGATCGCCCGGCAGCGGGTCGCGCAGGCCGACTGGGTCGTGTCCGACGACGACTCGTCCGACGACACGCTCGCGTTCGTCGCCGACGCGTCGGCGGCACTGCCCCACGACGTGCGCATCCTCCGCAACGACCCGCCCCTCGGCGTGACCGCGAACTTCGAGCAGGCCATGGCCGCCACGACCGGGGACCTGATCGCGCTGAGCGACCAGGACGATGTGTGGCACCCGGACAAGCTCTCCCGCATGGTCGCCGAGTTCGACCGCCGGCCGGCGCTCCTGCTGCTGGCGAGCGACGCGCGCCTGGTGGACGCCGACGGCGTGCCCACGGGGGAGCTGCTGCTCGACACCCTGTACGTGAGCGCGGACGACCGCGCGCGCATCCACGCCGGCGGCGCGTGGGACGTGCAGCTGCGGCGCAACGTCCTGACGGGCGCGACCATGCTGCTGCGCCGCGAGCTGCTCGACCTCGCGCGTCCGTTCCCCGCGTCGTGGGTGCACGACGAGTGGCTCGCCACCATCGCCGCGGCGGTGGGGGAGGTCGACGTGCTCGAGGAGCCGCTGATCGACTACCGGCAGCACGGCGGCAACCAGATCGGCGCGGAGTCGCTCGGCCTCGCGGGTCGGATGCGCCGCCTGCGCGAGCCGCGCGACGCCCGGAACGCGCGGCTGCTGGCCCGCGCCCGCGCCCTCGCCGAGCGGCTGCCCGCGCTCCCCGGCGTCTCGCCGGAGCGCGCCGGCCATGCACGCGACAAGCTGGCGCACGAGCAGGCGCGGTCCGCGCTGCCGGCGTCGCGCCTGCGCAGGATCGCCCCAGTCCTGCGCGAGTGGCGCACCGGGCGCTACGCCCGCCACGGGCTGGGCGCGCAGGACATCCTGCGCGACCTCGTGCAGCCGGTCGGCTGAGGCGCGTCCGTCGGTACGCGTCCCCAGTTACGGCGTCGTCGCAGCGGCATCCGTTAGAATCATGCGACCCGCGCGACGATGCTCGATCGGGCGCACGTGATCGTGCGTCGGACGGAACCCACGCCCCCCGCCGCCTCGCGGCGCTCGACCGAACCGGAGCCACATGCACTCGACTCCCCGCCTCGTCGCGTTCGACCTCGACGACACGCTGGCCCCGTCGAAGTCGCCGATGGACCCGCGCATGTCGGAGCTGCTGGTCGAACTGCTCGGCGTGGCCGAGGTCTGCATCATCTCGGGCGGCCAGATCGCCCAGTTCACCGCGCAGGTCGTCGAGCGGCTGCCCGAGGCGGACGCCGCGACCCTCGAACGGCTCCACCTCATGCCGACCTGCGGCACGCAGTACTACCGGCACGAGTCGGGGCAGTGGCGGCGGCAGTACGCAGAGGAGCTGACCGACGACGAGCGCGGCCGCGCGCTGGCCGCGGTCGAGCGACTGGCCCGCGAACTGGGCTACTGGGAGGACGAGACCTGGGGGCCGATCCTCGAGGACCGCGGCTCGCAGGTGACCTTCTCCGCGCTGGGACAGGCCGCTCCGGTCGACGCGAAGACGGCCTGGGACCCCACCAACGCCAAGAAGAACGCCCTGCGCGACGCCGTGCAGCGGGAGCTCCCCGACCTCGAGGTGCGCAGCGGCGGCTCGACCTCGGTCGACATCACGCGGCGCGGCATCGACAAGGCCTTCGGCATGCGCCGCCTGGTCGAGGTCTCGGGCGTGTCGCTCGACGAGATGCTCTTCGTCGGCGATCGCCTCGACGAGGACGGCAACGACTACCCGGTGAAGCGCCTCGGCGTGGCCTGCGTGGCGGTCGAGGGCTGGGAGGAGACCGTCGGCGTGATCGAGGGGATCCTCGCCCGCGCGACCGGACCGGCGACGCCGGTCGCCTGAGCGGCGCCCCCGGCGACGCACGCCGGCGGGACTACACGGCCGGGACGAGCTTCGGCTTCCAGGCGTCGCGCCAGCTCATGTCGCGCGCGGACTGCACCGTGCAGATGACCAGCAGCATCCACCCGCCCTCGACGACGGCGTAGCTCTCGGCGAACGACGTGACCGCGAGCACGACCAGCACGAGCGCCGGCCAGACGTAGACGACCGCCCGCCGGGCCGAGGCGAGCAGCCACGCGCGCACGAGCGCGAGCCCGATGAGGCCCACGAACAGGGCCGCACCGATCACGCCGAGCTGGAAGTAGACGTCGATGTACGCGCTCAGGCCGCTCGCGTGCGGCCGACCGGTCGCGAGCGTGACCCACGAGTACGGCGGCGACGTCGGCCAGATGCCGGCCCAGCCCCAGCCCTGCATCGGGTTCATGTCGAGGTAGCGGCTCATCTCGCGCCAGGTCTCGAGCCGCACGTCGAACTCGCCGCGGGCGTCGAGCAGCTCGATGATGCGCACGCGCGCGGCGAAGCCCACCGCGAGCGCCACGACGCCGCCGGTCACGAGCGCGACCTGCCAGCGCCAGCGGGTCTGCGCGCGAGCGCGGCGCAGCCCGAACAGCGCGAGCGCGGCGATGAGCAGCACCGTGAGCGCGACCATGGTCGTGGGCGAGCCCGAGAGGAACACCATCGCGCCGGCGAGCGCGATCGAGGCGAGTGCCACGGCGCGCGGCACCGACCGGGTGCGCCACTCCACGACGAACGTGAGCCCGGCGATGAGGGCCACGAAGCCGAGCACGTTGCGCGAGCCGAAGACGCCCTGCACCGGGCCGCCCGCGACGAGGTCGCCCTGGATGCCGAGGAACGCGATCGGCAGGTCGAGCAGCACGCCCGACAGCACCTCGAGCGCGAGCGAGAGCCCGAGCAGCACGCGCAGCACGTCCCCCGTGGCGCGCACGACCTGGATGGTGTCGCGCACGAGCGCCACGTAGACCCCGAGCAGTCCGAACGCGACGAGGTACCCCACGCGCCAGAGGGTGGTGGCAGGGTAGGAGCTCCAGAGCACGGATGCGGCGGCCCAGCCGACGAACACGAGCAGCGACAGCGGCAGCACGCCGTACCAGTCCACCGCCTTCCAGCGGGCGACGAGGGAGACGCCGCCGAGGGCGACCAGCGCCACCACCACGGCGACCAGCCCGGGCCAGCCGATGAGGCTGCGGAGGGCGTGGGTGGAGAACCCGGTGCCCAGCACGGCGAGGGTCAGCGCCTGGGCGAACCGGGCCGAGCCGAGGAAGCGCCGCAGCTCGGGCGCGATCGGGTCGGGGCGCGCGTCGGGCATCGGGCTACGGCATCGGCTCGCCGGCGAACCGGTGCCGCTTGGTCAGGAAGGCGATCGCGACCAGGAGCATCCAGCCGCCCTCGATCAGGATGCGGCTCTCGCCGATGCTCTGGGCGACGAGCGCAGCGACGAGCAGCAGCGGCATGAGCGCGCTCGCCCGGAAGTGGGTGCCGGTGCCGAAGTCGACCCGGGGCCGGTCGACCGCGACGAACCACGAACGCAGGAGGACGCCGAGCACGAGCAGGGCGAAGAGCACGAGGCCGAGGATGCCGAGCTGCATCCACACGTCGAGCCAGGCGTCGTGCGCCTGCAGGTACTCGACGCCGTTGCGCACGGCGAGCCCGTCGTACGGCGGGGTCCAGGGTGCCCAGTAGCCGGTCCAGCCCCAGCCGAGCACGGGCCGCTCGGCGATCAGCCCCCGCACGGAGGCCCAGATGTCGAGGCGGCCGGTCGCGTCGTCGCTGCGGCCCAGGAGTTCGAGGAGGGGCCCCCACGCCGCGATGACGAGCGCGACGGCCGCCGCGAGGGACCCCGCGGCGGTGAGGTAGACGGGCAGGCGCCCGTCGGGCGACCTGCGCCGCGCCCACACCGCGAAGCCGAGTGCGGCGGCGACGACCGCGGCGGCCAGCAGCACGGTCGCCGACCGGGTGAGCGCGAGCACGACGACCGCCAGCACGATCCAGCCGATCGCCCGGTCGCGCCGATAGCCCATCGTGCGCGCCTGGATGCCGAAGAGGACGAGTGCGAGCAGTGCCACCATGCCGAGCAGGTTGCGGTTCGCGACGATCCCCTCGATCGGCCCGCCGGCGAACAGGAGGTCGCGCGACCAGTAGAACGCCGCCGGCACGTCGGCGCCGCCGTAGTCGACGAAGTTCGGCAGCACCGGGCCGCCCGCGAAGATCGCGACCCAGAGTTCGAACAGCAGCGAGAGCACGAGGATCCAGCGCAGCGCGTCCGCGAGCGTGCGCAGGAACTCCGCCCACGTGAGGCAGAGCCCGAGGGCGATGCCCGCGACCGTCGTGCCCGCGAGGATCACGACCATCAGAACGGTGGTCCAGGGGTACGCCGACCAGGCGATCGACAGCGCCGCGAACCCGACGAACGCGAGCACGGTCTTCGGCACGAGCCGCCAGTTCCACGTCGGACGCACGACGACCAGCAGCACGACGGCACCGGCGATGACGGCGCCGGCGACGATGCCGAACCCCCACCAGCCGAGGAGGTTCCGCCAGAACTGGCCGGCGAACGCCGTGAACCAGGCGAGGGTCGCGAACCAGCGGACGGCGGTGCGCAGCCACGGGGGAGACCCGGCGCGCGCGAGGGTGCGGGCGCGCGGGTCGGTCATGTGGTCAAGGGTACCGCCCGCATCGGCGGCACCGCGGTCAGGCGAACGCCGCGCTGCCCGTGATGGCCCGGCCGACGATGAGCGTGTTCATCTCGCGCGTGCCCTCGTAGGAGTAGAGCGCCTCCGCGTCGGCGAAGAACCGCGCCGCGCCGTGCTCGAGCACGATGCCGTTGCCACCCATGGCCTCGCGCGCCCAGGCGACGGTCTCGCGCATGCGGGAGGTGGCATACGACTTGGCGAGCGCGGAGTGCTCGTCGCGCTGCTCGCCGCGGTCGAGCATCTCGGAGACGCGCACGACCATGCCGAGCGACGCCGTGATGTTGCCGAGGCACTTCACGAGCAGGTCCTGCACGAGCTGGTGCGACGCGATCGGGCGGCCGAACTGCTCGCGCGACTTCGCGTACTCGAGCGCCGCCTCGTAGGCGCCGATCGCGACACCCACCGCGCTCCAGGCCACCTCGGCGCGGGTCAGGCGGAGCACCCCGGCCGTCGCGCGGAACGAGTCGGCGCGCTGCAGCCGGAGCCGCTCGGGCACCCGCACGTCCTCGAGCACGATGTCGGCGTTCTGCACCGAGCGGAGGCTGATCTTGCCCTCGATCTTCGACGCCCGGTAGCCGGGGGTGTCCGTGGGCACGATGAATCCCTTGACCTGGCCGTCGGCGACGTCCTTGGCCCAGATGATCGTGATGTCCGAGAAGGTGGCGTTGCCGATCCAGCGCTTCTCGCCGTTCAGCACCCACTCGTCGCCCTCGCGGCGCGCGGTGGTGCGCAGGCCCCGTGCGGAGTCGGAGCCCGACAGCGGCTCGGTGAGCCCGAACGCGCCGATGACCTCGCCCGAGGCGAGCTTCGGGATCCACTCGCGGCGCTGCTCGGGCGAGCCCCCGACCGCGAGCGACCCGGTCGCGAGCCCGTTCTGCACGCCCACGAAGGTGCAGACGGATGCATCGACGCGCGCCAGCTCGAGCGCGACGAACCCGCGGAAGACCGCCGAGTTCTCGAACGGCTTCGTCTCGTCCCAGGAGAACGACAGCACGCCGGTGTCGGCGAGCGGCTTCACGAGCTCCATGGGGAACTCGCCGCGCTCCCAGTGGTCGTCCATGATCGGTCGCACGTCGGCCTCGAGCCAGGCCCGCAGGCCGGCGAGAGCCTCCTGCTCGCGCTCGCTCAGGAGGCTCTCGTAGGCGTAGAAGTCGCTGGCCAGGGGCTCGAGGGTCATGTCGCTCCAGTGCGTCGGAAGTGGGTCGGCACGCGTGCCGGATCGGCGCGCACCCAGGGCGGCGCGCCGACGCGGCACAGCCTAGGTCGGCGCCCGGAGCCGCCCAACACCGTTGGTAGGTTGATGCAGTCGAACCGACGGAGAGGGCGCACATGTTTGTGGCGATCGGCAACACCCCCCGCGACTACGCGTGGGGTTCCCACACGGCGATCGCCGGCCTGCTCGGCACGGAGCCGTCGGGCGGGCCCGAGGCCGAGCTCTGGCTCGGCGCGCACCCCGGGTCGCCCGCGCGCATCCTCGGCGACGCGCCCGAGCAGGCCGCCGACCTGCGGGCGTGGATCTCGGCCGCGCCCGAGCAGGCGCTGGGCGCCGACCTGGCCGGCCACGGCGCACGGCTGCCCTTCCTGCTGAAGGTGCTGGCGGCGGACGCCCCGCTGTCGCTGCAGGCGCACCCCGACCTCGCCCGTGCGCGCGACGGCTTCGCCCGCGAGAACGCGGAGGGCATCCCGGTCGACGCGTTCGACCGCAACTACCGCGACGCGTTCCACAAGCCGGAGCTCATCGTGGCGGTCAGCGACGAGTTCGACGCGCTCTGCGGGTTCCGGCCGCTCGCGGAGGCCCTGGCGATCCTCGACGAGCTGGCCGCGGCGGATGCCGCGGGGGACGACCCCCAGCCGGCCGCGCTCGACCTGCTGCGCGCCCGCCTCGCGGCCGAGGACGGCCTGCGGGAGGCCGTCGAGTGGCTGCTCCGCGACGGGCGCGGCGGCGACACGGGGGAGGTCTCGTGGCTCGTCGAGCGCGTGGTGGCGCTGGCCCCGGCGGCCGCGTCGGCCCCGGACACGCGCTTCGGTGCGGCGTTCCGCACGGTCGGCGACCTCGCGGCGCACTATCCCGGCGACCCGGGCATCGTCATCTCGCTGCTGCTGAACCACGTGACGCTCCGCCGCGGCGAGGCGCTGTACCTGCCCGCGGGCAACATGCACGCGTACCTCCGCGGCCTCGGCATCGAGCTGATGGCCGAGAGCGACAACGTGCTGCGCGGCGGGCTCACGCCGAAGCACATCGACATCGGGGAACTCGTCGACGTGCTCGACTTCTCGCCGCTGCCGGTGCCGTACCTGCGGCCGGACCACCCGGGAGCGGGGGTCGAGACCTTCCGTCCCGACGTGCCCGACTTCGTGCTGCACCGCATCGAGGCGGCGGATGCCCCGGGCACGCCGATCCCGCTGGACGGCCCGGCGATCGCGATCTGCACGGGTGGGGGCGCGACGGTCTCGGGCGGCCGAGGGTACGTGACGCTGCTCCGCGGCGCGAGCGTCTACGTCACCCCCGACGAGGGCCCGCTGACGGTCTCCGGCGACGGAGAGGTGTTCCTCGCGACGGTGGGCGCCGGCTACGCCTGACGGCTGCCCGGACGGCGCGCGCGGCGTGCGGCTGCGCCCGGAGGCATCCGCCCGTCGTGCTCAGGATGCGATGCGCTGCGTGAAGGTGCGGCGGTAGGCCGTCGGGGTGGTCTGCAGCACCTTCACGAAGTGGTGCCGCATGACCGCGGCCGCGCCGAACCCGGTGTCGCGCGCGATCTCCTCGAGCGTGAGGTCGCTCGTCTCGAGCAGCTGCTGCGCGCGGAGGAGGCGCTGGCGGTTCAGCCACGCGGTCGGCGTGGTGCCGGTCGCGGCGCGGAACCGCCGGGCGAACGTGCGCGGCGACATGAGTGCGCGCCGCGCGAGCACCTCGACCGAGAGGTCCTCGTCGAGGTGCTCGAGCATCCAGTCGGTGACCTCGGCCAGGGAGTCCGCGCGCACCTCGGGCACCGGCTGCTGCACGAACTGCGACTGGCCGCCGTCGCGCTGCGGCGGCACGACCATGCGGCGGGCGACGATGTTCGCCGCTCCCGCGCCGAGCTCGGTGCGGACGATGTGCAGGGCCGCGTCGATGCCGGCCGCGGTGCCGGCGCCCGTGACCACCCGGCCGTCCTGCACGAAGAGCACGTCGGGGTCGACCTGCGTGCGCGGGTACCGCTGCTGGAGCGCGTCGGTGTACATCCAGTGCGTGGTGCAGCGCCGGCCGTCGAGCACGCCCGCCTGCGCCAGCGTGAAGGCGCCGCTGCAGACCGAGAGCACCCAGGCGCCCCGGTCGACGGCCTCGCGGATGACGCGGAGCACCTCGGGGTGCGTGGGGGAGTCGACGATGGAGGCGGGCACGGCGACGAGGTCGGCGGTCTCGGCGAAGGAGAGGTCCTCCTCGACGACGAGGCCGAACCCGAGCTTGGTGGGCAGCGGGCCCGGCTCGGCGGCGACGACGTGGAAGTCGAACGTGGGCCCGCCCTGTTCGGTGCGGTCGATGCCGAAGACCTCGCAGATGACGCCGAACTCGAACGGCGCGAGCTGGGGGAGGGCGATGCAGGCGACGGTCTGGAGCATGTCGGCCCCTCTCGTGGATCGTGGCAGGAATGTGCCGATGCATGTCAATCCTGCCACTGGTGGCACGATCTGGCAATCCGTAGATTTTCTGCCATGACCATTCTCTTCATCCTCATCCTCGCCGCGGTGGCCGCGTGGGGCGTCGTCGAGACGCTCCGGGGGATCGACGGCGACGGTTACGGCCGCCCCGAGATCCGCAACCGCATCCGCCACGTCGAGCGTCGCGCCACGCCCCGGATCTGATTCCGGCCGGCCGGCCCACGCCGGTCGCCCCTCACCGCCCCGTGCGCGAGCCGGTCCGTCGATAGAGTGTCGACGGGCCGGCTCGAGCCGGTCCGGGAGGAGTGGACGTGAACTGGTTGGTGACCGGCGGTGCCGGGTACATCGGGGCGCACGTGGTGCGCGCACTCGTCGCGGAGGGGCTCGGCACCGTGGTGCTCGACGACCTGTCCTCCGGGCGCCGCGGCTTCGTCCCCGAGGGGGTGCCGCTCGTGCACGGATCGATCCTCGACGGCCCCATCGTCGACCGCACGCTCCGCGAGTACGAGATCGCGGGCGTCATCCACGTCGCCGGGTTCAAGTACGCGGGCGTCTCGGTGCAGCAGCCCCTGCACACCTATCGCCAGAACGTCACCGGAACGGCGACGCTGCTCGCCGCCATGCAGGAGCACGGCGTGGACCGCGTCGTCTTCTCCTCGAGCGCTGCGGTCTACGGCACCCCCGACGTCGACCTCGTCACCGAGGACACGCCGAAGTCGCCGGAGTCGCCGTACGGCGAATCGAAGCTGATCGGCGAGTGGATGCTGCGCGACCAGGGCGTCGCCACGGGCCTGCGGCACACCTCGCTGCGCTACTTCAACGTCGTCGGCTCCGGCACGCCGGACGTCTACGACGTGAGCCCGCACAACCTGTTCCCGCTCGTGTTCGACGCGCTGCTCGAGGGGCGGACGCCGCGCATCAACGGCGACGACTACCCGACGCCCGACGGCACGTGCGTGCGCGACTACCTGCACGTCGCCGACCTCGCCGCGGCCCACGTCGTCGCCGCGAAGCGCCTCGCCGACGGCGCGGCCATCGAGCCCGTGTACAACCTCGGGTCCGGCGACGGCGTGTCCGTCGGCGAGATCATGCGGGCGATGGCCGAGGTCACGGGCATCGACTTCACCCCCGAGATCGCGCCGCGCCGGCCGGGGGATCCCGCCAGGATCGTCGCCTCGGGCGACCTCGCCGCGCGCGACCTCGACTGGCGCATGCGCCACACCCTCGCCGAGATGGTCGCGAGCGCCTGGGAGGCGCGTCGCGCGGCCGCCTGACGGCCGTCGATCGGGTCACGATTCGACCCGTGCGGCGTGTCGCGGGCCCCGCCTCACCCTCGATGCGTGGTTGAGGGTTTAGCATCCGCGACTTGACGCGCGTGAACTACACGAGTGTAATTACTCGTGACGCGGCGACACGCCGAGTCGGTACAACTGGGTGGGAGACGATATGGCTGTTCCTGAGTATCGTTCTGGCGTACCGGACGACTGGTTCATCGACCCCGTGCGACTCGGGGTCCCGGGGGTTCGTGCACAGACCGACGACGACAATCCGCTCTCCTGGCAGACGGATGCGCTCTGCGCGCAGACCGATCCCGAGGCGTTCTTCCCCGAGAAGGGCGGCTCGACGCGCGACGCCAAGAAGATCTGCACCACGTGCGAGGTGCGCTCGCAGTGCCTCGAGTACGCGCTCGAGAACGACGAGCGCTTCGGCATCTGGGGCGGCCTCTCCGAGCGCGAGCGGCGCAAGCTGCGGCGACGCGCGGTCTGAGCAGCGCGACGACGCGCGCCCCGATCGGGGCGCGCCGGGCGGTTGAGCGGCGTCCGCGCCGGGCCGACCTAGGCTGAGCGCGATGATCCCGAGTGTCACCGCCGTCCTCGTCGTCCACGGCGAGGCACCGCACCTCGAGCGGACGCTCGAGGCCGTCCGCGCCCAGCGGCGCGCGGTCGACGGGCTCGCCGTGGTCGCCTGCCGGGCGACGGATGCCGCGCTGTCGCGCATCGAGGCCGCAGGCCCCGACCACATCGTCACCAGCGCGCAGGAGCTCGCCTTCGGCGCAGCCGTGCGCGAGGGCGTCCGCGTCCTGCCCGACGGCAGTGAGGACGACATGCTCTGGCTGCTGGCGGACGGCACCGCGCCCGCCCCGGGAAGCCTCGACGCACTGGTCGCGGAACTCGAGACCGCGCCCTCGGTGGTCGTCGCCGCGCCGAAGCTGGTGCACTGGCACGAGCCGGACCGCATCGCCTCGATGGGCGAGTCGATGACCCGGCTAGGCGCCGCGGTGGACCTCGTGGGGGACGAACTCGACCAGGGTCAGCACGACGGCATGAGCGACGTCATCGGCGCCTCGTCGCGCGCGCTCCTCGTGCGGCGCTCGACCTGGCGCGACCTCGACGGGTTCGATCCGGCGCTGCCGTGGCTCGACGACGGGCTCGACCTCGGGGTGCGCGCCCGGCTCGCCGGCGGCCGGGTCGCCGTCGTGCCCGCGGCCGCCGTACGCGTCGCGGAGCGCGAGCTCCCGGGCGGTGGCGCGACCGGAGCCGTCGCCCGTCGCCGCGCGCACCGCGTGCGTCGATCGGCGCAGCTGCACCGCCGGTTCGCCTACGCGCCCGCGCCGATGCTGCCCGTGCACTGGATCGCCCTGCTCCCGCTCGCGGTGCTGCGCTCGGCCTGGCACCTGCTGACGAAGGCGCCGGGCGCGATCCCCGGCGAGTGGTCCGCCACCGCGCGGGCGCTGGTCGCGTTCGTCCCCGTCGCGGCGTCCCGGCGTCGCATCCGAGCCCACCGGTCCGCCCGCTGGAGCGCGATCGCGCCGCTGCGCGTGCCGCCCGACGAACTGCGGCGACGTCGCGCCCAGGAGCGCGACGCGCGCCGCGTCCGCGCGCGCGGGACGCGCGAGGAGGTCCAGTTCATCGCCGGGGGCGGAGGCTGGACGCTGCTCGTGGCCGTGCTGGCGTCGATCGGCCTGTTCACCGTGCTCGTCGGCGCGCGCGGGCTGGCCGGGGGCGGCCTCCTGCCGCTCGCGCCGCGTGTCGGCGAGCTCTGGTCGTCGGCCGGCTACGGCTGGCGCGACGTCGGCACGGGGTTCGTCGGCGCTGCCGACCCGTTCGCGAGCGTGCTCGCGCTGCTCGGCAGCGTCACGCCGTGGTCGCCGTCGTTCGCGATGGTGCTGCTCTGGGTGGCGGCGATCCCGCTGGCGGCGGTCGGCGCGTGGTATGCGGCCGCACGCCTGACCGATCGCGCCGGCATCCGGGCGGTCGTCGCGCTCGCCTGGGCGGTCGCGCCGCCCCTGGTCGTCGCGCTCGGCGAGGGGCGCCCCGGCGCCGTGCTCGCGCACGTGCTGCTGCCGTGGCTGGTCTGGTCGATGCTCGCCGCCATGCGCTCCTGGCCCGCCTCCGCCGCGTCGGCACTGCTGTTCGCCGCCGTCATCGCGTGCGCGCCCTCGCTGGCGCCCGCGCTCGTGCTCGGCTGGCTCGCGGCCGTGGTCGCCACGCGGCATCCGCTCCGGTACCTCGGCATCCCGGTGCCGGCGCTCGTGCTGGCCGCGCCGCTCGTGATCGACCAGGTCGCGCGCGGCACCGCCCTCGGGCTGCTCGCCGACCCCGGCCTGCCCGTGTCGTCGGGCCCGACCGGGGGCGCGGCCCTGTTGTTCGCGTTCCCCGCCGACGCCTACGCCGCCTGGGCGGAGCCCGTGGCCGCGCTCGCCGGTGCCGCGGTGCCGCCGTGGCTGCCGGTCGCCGTGCTGCTCGCGCCGCTCGGGCTGCTCGCCGCGGCCGCGCTGTTCGTGCGCGGGGCGCGGGCCGGGCTCGGTGCGCTCGCCGTCGCGCTGGCCGGGTTCGTCACGGCGGCGCTGGCCGGTCAGATCGCGATCGCGACCGCGGGCGAGGAGGCGGTGCGGGTGTGGACCGGCGCCGGCCTCAGCCTCTACTGGCTCGGCCTGCTCGGGGCGCTGCTCGTCACGCTTCGCGCGATGGGCCGGTACTCCGCCGTGCCCGGCTCGCTCGCGCTGCTCGGCGCGGCCGTGGCCGTGCTGCCGATCGGCATCGCGATCGCGACCGGTTCGGCCGCGTTGCAGGAATCGGAGGAACGGACGGTCCCGGCGTTCGTCCAGGCGGCGGCGGCCGAGGACCCGCGGGTCGCCACCCTCCGCCTCGTGCCGCAGGAGGGCGGCGGGTTGCGCGCGGTGCTGGAGCACGGCGCGGGCACGACCCTGAACGACCAGTCGACGCTCGCCGCGACGGCGGAGGACCTCGATCCCGACCAGCTGGCGCTCGCGGAGCTGGCGGGCAACCTCGCGAGCCGCACCGGGTACGACACCACCGCGGGGCTCGACCGGTTCGGCATCCGGTTCGTGCTGCTCGCCCCGCCCGCCATCGAGGCGACGCGCGCGCAGACCACGGCCGAGCGCGCGGAGATCGCGCTCGACGACAACGCGGCGCTCGTACCGGTGGGCGACACCGACTTCGGCCGGCTGTACCGCTACGACGCGGCCGAGGCGGGTGCCCCGGCGACCGCGGTTCCGGCGGACGCCGGCGGGTGGTGGGCCGTCTGGGTCGACGTGGTGCAGCTGGTCGTCGTGCTCGGCACCCTGCTGCTGGCGATCCCCGTCGGCGCGGGGCGCGAGCGCGGCCGACGTCGTCCGGTCGCGCCGCCGCTCGTCGACGCCGTGGTGCACGCCGACGCGGAGGCCGAGCGCGACGCCGAGGCGGCCGACGCGGCGGAGGCGGAGCGGGACGGCGCGGGCGACGGGACGCCGGACGGCGCGGGCGACGAGGCGACCGCCCCGGGGCCCACCGGCAGGGCGCCCGATGGCGCGCCGGCCGAGGACGCCGACGCCGCAGACGACGCCCGCGGACGCGAGGGGGGAGACGCATGAGCACCGCACGGACCGTCGCGCTCGTCGGCGCACGCGTGGGCGGCGGCGTCCTCGCGCTCGCCGCCGGCGCCGCCGTGGTGGGCGTCGCCGCGTTCGGCCCCCTGCCCGAGGTGGTCGCGCCCTCGCCCTCGGTGCGCGTGCTGCCCGCCGATGCGCAGGAGGTGCGCGCGTGCGCGGGACCGCTCGTCGCGCTCGCGGAGGACGCCGCCGAGGCGACCTCGGCGACCGCACTCGGCGCGCCGTCGATCGTGTCGGGCGCGCTGCCGGCCGATGCCGGCGCCGACGCCGATGCCGAGGTCGAGACCGGCGTCGCCGACGCGCCCGACATCGCCGGTGCCGACGCGGTCGGAGGCGTGGCGTGGTTCTCGACCGCACCGGGTGCCGTCGAGCCGGGCATGCTCGCGGCCGCGTCGTCCCAGCGCGTCGCCTCCGAGCGGGTCGCCGGGTTCGCCGCAGCGTCGTGCACCGAGCCCGTTGCCGAGGCCTGGCTCGTCGGCGGATCGGTGTCGGTCGGACGCACCACCGTGCTGTCGCTCGTCAACGTGGGCGATGTCGCGGCGACGGTGCGGCTCGAGGTCTCGTCCGAGCTCGGCGCGGTGGTGGGCACGGCATCGGTCGTGGTCGCCCCGGGGACCCAGCGCCTGCTGCCGCTCGCGGGCATCGCGCCCGACGCGCGCTCGCCGGTGGTGCACGTCCTGAGCGCGGGCGGCCGCGTGGTGCCGACCCTGCAGCAGAGCGTGGTGCGCGGGCTCGATCCCGACGGCGTGGAGATCGTCGGCGCCGGTCAGGCGCCCGCGACCGAGCTCGTGATCCCGGGCGTCGCACCGGGCATGGCCACCGACGCCGACCCCGACCACGCGGCCGACGACGACGCGGCGTCGATCGTGCGCGTGCTCGCCCCGGGAGCGGACGATGGTGCCGCCTCGGTGACGTTCCAGGCCGCCGACGGCACCACGCTGGCGGCCGTGGAACTGCAGCTGCGCGGGGGACTCGTGGCCGACGTGCCGATGCCGGCGCTGTCCGGCGAGCGGGTCGACGTGCGCGTGCGGTCGGACGTGCCGGTCGTCGCTGCCGCCCGGTCGACCGCCGGCGACCCCGACGGCGACGCCGGGAGCGACCTGGCGTGGTACGCCGCGGCGCCCGCCCTCGGCGAGGACGCGTCGGTCGCCGTCGCGCCGGGCCCGTCGCCGACGCTGGTGCTCGTGAACGACGACGATGCACGCGAGGTGCGCCTCGTCGACGTGGCGGGCGGGGAGCGCACGGTCGCGCTGCCGGAGGGCGGATCCGCGGCCGTGGCCGTCTCGCCGGGGGACGTGCTCCGCATCGAGGACGCGGTCGGGGTGCGCGCGGCCGTCACCTACCTCGACGCCACCGAGGCGTCGTCGTACGCGGTCCTGCCGCCCGGTGCGCTGGACGCGCCGATCCGCGTCTACCCGCGATGAGCGGCCGTCAGAACCCGCGGTAGCGGTTCGGCGCGAGCTCCCAGGGGTCCATGTCGAGCAGTTCGCCCACGGCACGGAACACGCAGCTCTCGATGAGCATGCGCTCGTGCAGGTCGTCGACGTCCTCCGCGTGGGCGAAGCGCACGATGGGCAGCCGGTAGAGCACGATGCGGCGCGCATCGTGGTCGACCTTCCAGCGGTCGACGTGGTCGTCGTGGATGGCCTCGGCGGGCGCCTGCGCGATCTCGAAGCTCGCGCCGGCCAGCTCGTCGGGCCAGAGTCCGCGCAGGTACGAGGCGGTCGTCGAGACGATCAGCTCGAAGTCGCCCTCGCGGGTGCGCAGCATGGGCAGGTGCGGCCCCGCGACCGACGAGCGCAGCCCGCGCCCGTGGCGGTTGCGGGCCGACCGCCTGGGCGACGGCGGAACCGCGGTGCGGCGGCGGGGTCGTGGCATGTCGCAATCCTAATGTCGCCCGCGGTGTCGCTACGCTGGATCCGCCATGGACCGCACCTGCTCGCGCATCGCCTGCACCGCCCCGGCGGTCGCGACGCTCACCTACGTCTACGCCGACCAGATGGCCGTGCTCGGTCCGCTCGCGGTGTCGGCCGAGCCGCACTGCTACGACCTGTGCGCACGGCACGCCGAACGCACCTCGGCACCGCAGGGCTGGCAGGTCGTGCGGCACGCGGTGCTCGGGGACGGACTCGTCGGCGAGCGGGGCGCCCCGGCCTGACGCCGACCGCCCGCGTCACCCGCGGCGCCGGGCTGCGAGAATGGTGCCATGAGCACCCTCTCCGACACCGCCGCACTGCCGTTCAAGGTCGCCGACCTGTCGCTGGCGCCCGCCGGTCGCCACCAGATCCGACTGGCCGAGAACGAGATGCCCGGGCTGATGGCCCTCCGCGAGGAGTTCGGCCCGTCGCAGCCCCTCGCCGGCGCCCGCATCGCGGGGAGCCTGCACATGACGGTGCAGACCGCGGTGCTCATCGAGACGCTCGTCGCGCTCGGCGCCCGCGTGCGGTGGGCCAGCTGCAACATCTTCTCCACGCAGGACGAGGCGGCCGCCGCGGTCGTGGTGGGCCCCGCCGGCACGGTCGACGCGCCCGCCGGCGTACCGGTCTTCGCCTGGAAGGGCGAGACGCTCGAGGAGTACTGGTGGTGCACCGACCGCATCTTCGACTGGAGCGCCGAGGCGGCGTCGGAGGGCGTGGACCGGACCGGACCGAACCTGATCCTCGACGACGGCGGCGACGCGACCCTCCTGGTACACCAGGGCCGCGAGTTCGAGGCGTCCGGTGCCGTGCCCGAGGCGGGCGACGACGCGAGTGCCGAGTACCGGGTCGTGCTCGACACCCTCCGTGCGTCCCTCGAGCGCGACGCCGGCCGCTGGACGCGGGTCGCCGACGGCCTCCTCGGCGTCACCGAGGAGACCACGACCGGCGTGCACCGGCTGTACGAGCTGCACGCCGCGGGGGAGCTGCTGTTCCCCGCCATCAACGTCAACGACTCGGTCACGAAGTCGAAGTTCGACAACAAGTACGGCATCCGCCACTCGCTGCCCGACGGGCTGAACCGCGCCACCGACGTGCTCATGGGCGGCAAGGTGGCGTTCGTGGCGGGCTACGGCGACGTCGGCAAGGGCGCCGCCGAGGCGCTGCGCGGCCAGGGCGCGCGCGTGATCGTGAGCGAGATCGACCCGATCAACGCCCTGCAGGCGGCCATGGACGGCTTCGAGGTCAAGCGCCTCGAGACCGTCGCCGGCGAGATCGACATCCTCGTCACGGGCACCGGCAACAAGGACGTCGTGCGCGTCGAGCACCTGCTGGCCCTGAAGCACCTCGCGGTGGTCGCGAACGTCGGGCACTTCGACAACGAGATCGACATGGCGGGCCTCGAGTCGCTGGCGGGCGCCGAGCGGGTCGAGATCAAGCCGCAGGTGCACGAGTGGCGGCTGCCGAACGGGCGCAGCGTGCTGGTGCTGAGCGAGGGCCGCCTGATGAACCTCGGGAACGCCACGGGGCATCCGTCGTTCGTCATGAGCAACTCGTTCACGAACCAGGTGCTCGCGCAGCTGGAGCTCTACACCCGCACCGACGCGTACCCGACGGGCGTGTACGTGCTGCCCAAGCACCTCGACGAGAAGGTGGCCCGACTGCACCTCGGCGCGCTCGGCGTGGAGCTCACCGAGCTCACGCCCGAGCAGGCGGCGTACATCGGCGTGCCGGTCGACGGGCCGTACAAGGTCGACCACTACCGGTACTGACCGCGGGCGGATGCCGCGCGGCGGCGTCCGCGCTCAGCGCGCCGGGAACCCGTTCGGCGTGCCGTCGAGCACCGGGGCGAGGGCGCGCATGCGTTCGGCCTCGAGCTCCAGGGCGACCGCGTCGCGGTGGCGGCGCACGGCGACGACGCCCGCGAGCAGCGCCTCGGGGTGCACCTGCGGGACGGGGGCGACGTAGGGTTCGACCTCGCGGGCCAGCGCGGTCGCGAGGCGATCGCGGCTCGCGGGCGCGAGGTGCGGCGCCTGGGAGAGGAACTGCGCGATGCGCCGCGCGAGCGGGTCGGGGAGCCGGGCGACGTCGGCCGTGCGCGCCCAGTCGGCCAGCTCGGGCGGCAGCTGCGTCACGGCGCGGGGCACCGCCGGCACCCGCTCGGCCTGTGCGTGCGTGCCGGCGAGGATGTCGCCGAGCCGCTTGCCCTGCGCGTTGAGGAAGCCGACCGTGAGGGCGAGGCCGCCGAAGGTCAGGTAGATCTCGAGCACGCCGACGAGCGCGCGCACGAACGCGTGGCGCGCCTGGATGGCGCCGCCGTCGTCGCGCACGACGCGTGCGCCGATGGCGAGCTTGCCGAGCGAGCGGCCCGAGCTCGCGGTCTCCACCACGGTCGGCACGATGACGAGGAAGGTCGCGAGGATGCCCACGCCGACCGCCTGGCCCAGCGCCGTGTCGAGCGCGATCGCGGTGACGTTCGCCGCCGCGACGAACGTGAGCAGCGCGGCGAGCACGGTCGCGACCACGTCGATCGCGGCACCTCCCGCGCGCAGGAACACGCTGGCCGTGCGGACGTCGAGGGCGACCGCCTCGCCGACGACGTAGGCGTCGCCCGGGGCGTCCGGATCGGGCTCGGCGGGCATGGGTAGTATTCAAGCAGATGGACCTCGACGCCCTGGCCGCCGCCCGCCGCACCGAGTGGGAGCGGCTCGACGCGCTCGCCCGGCAGCGCCGGCTCGACGGGGCGGAGGCCGACGAGCTCATCGCCCGGTACCAGGCGGGCGCCGCCGACCTGTCCGCGCTGCAGTCGACGGCGGGGGACACGGCGCTGGGTGCGCGGCTCTCGGTCGCGCTGTCCCGTGCGCGCATCCGCTTCACCGGCACCGGCACGAACCTGTTCGCGCGCGTGCCCGAGTTCGCGGTGGTGCAGCTGCCGGCGGCCCTGTACCGGGTGCGCTGGCTGACCCTCGCGATCGCGCTCGCGACCTTCGCCGTGGCCGGGCTGTTCGCCGGTTGGGCGTCGGCGGACCCGCGCGTGCTGGCGTCGCTCGGCACCGACGAGCAGTTCGCGCAGCTCGCGCGCGAGGACTTCGTCGACTACTACTCGGAGAACCCCGCGGCCTCGTTCACCGGGCTGGTCTGGACCAACAACGCCTGGATCGCGGCCCAGTGCATCGCCTTCGGCATCACGGGCGTGTTCGTGCCGTACGTCATCCTGCAGAACGCGCAGAACCTCGGCGTCACCGCCGCGGTGATGTTCGCGTACGGCGAGGGCGACACCTTCTTCGCCTACATCGCGCCGCACGGCCTGCTCGAGCTGACGGCCGTGTTCGTGGCCGCCGCGGCGGGCCTGCGCATCTTCTGGTCGTGGGTCGCACCCGGGCGCCGCACGCGCGCGCAGGCGCTCGCCGAGGACGGTCGCGCGCTGTTCTCGATCGCACTCGGGCTCGTGGTCGTGCTGCTCGTCTCGGGCGTGATCGAGGGGTTCGTGACGCCCGCGCCGTGGCCCTGGCCGGTGAAGGTCGGCATCGGCGTGCTCGCGCTGGGCGCGTTCCTCGCCTACATGCTGGTGCTCGGGGGCAGGGCCGTGCGCGCCGGGCAGACCGGCGACCTCGACGAGTCGGAGGCCGGGGCGCGCACGATCGTCGCCGGCTGATCGGCCGAGCGCCTCCTCAGCCCTGGTTGGCGCGATCGGGGTGCACCGCGACGAAGACCGACACCGCGTCGCCGTCGGGGGCGCTCGGCCGGTCGGCGAACTCCTGCAGCAGTGCGCCCATGCGCTGCCGCAGCTCCTCGAGCTCGGCGGGCGCCAGTCTGAGACCGAGTCGGGCGAGCCCCAGCTCCTCGTCGTCGAGCCCCTCGATCTCCTCGAGGAACGCCTCGACGAGCACGCGTGCGCCGCCGGTGAGCGGATGCCGCCAGCTGAGCCGGGTCGCGAGGTAGGGCACCTCCCGTGCCGGGCGCCCGTCGTCCGCGGCATCCGCCCGTCGCAGGAACCCGGTCGCCACGAGCGTGCGCACGTGGTGCAGGCAGGTGCCCGGGTTCAGCCCGAGGCGCTCGGCGATCTCGCGGTTGGTGTGCGGCTCGTGCAGGCAGATGCGCAGGATGCGCAGTCGCAGGGGGGAGGCGAGCGCCTTCGCGCGGGCGTGGGCGAGCGCCTCGGCGTCGCCCGTGCCGGGCGCGTCGTCGGCGTCGGGCGCGCTGCCGGAGGCATCCGCCGCTTCTGATTGACTTTTCTCAATCACACCTCGATGCTAGTGCCGTGAGCACCGACACCACCACCTCCGCGACGCCGGACGCCGCGGACCCCGGCCCCTCGCTCTGGCGCGACCGCGACTTCCTCCGGCTCTGGGCCGGCCAGACCGTCAGCCAGTTCGGCGCGCAGCTCGCGCACGTCGCGATCCCCGTGCTCGCCATCGTGCTGCTCGGCGCGAGCGAGTTCGAGGTGGGGCTGCTGAGCGCGGCCGACACGGCCGCGTTCCTGGTCGTCGGGCTGCCCGCCGGCGCCTGGATCGACCGCATGCGCAAGCGCCGGGTCATGATCGTCGCCGACCTCGTCCGCGCGCTGGCGCTCGCCGCGATCCCCGCGCTCTGGGCGCTCGACGCGCTCGAGATGTGGCACGTCTACCTGGTCGGCCTCGTGATCGGCACCGCGACCGTGTTCTTCGACGTGTCGTACCAGTCGGTCATCCCGGTGCTGGTGCGCCGCCCCCGCATCGGCGAGGCGAACGCGAAGCTCGAGGCGAGCGCCCAGGTCGCCCGCATCGGCGGGCCGGCGATCGGCGGCGGACTGCTCGCGCTGGTCTCGGCCCCGTTCGTGATCCTCGGCACCGCGATCGGGTACCTCGTGTCGTTCGCGTTCCTGCTCGGCATCCGCGCCGACGAGACGCCGAAGCCGCGCACGCCCGGCGTCGGCCTCGTCGCCGAGATCCGCGAGGGGCTGTCGTTCGTCTGGCACCACCGCCTCATCCGGCGGATCACGCTGAACACCGCGCTGGCGAACTTCTTCGGCACGCTCTCGATGACCCTCGTCAGCCTGCTCGTGCTGCGCGAGCTCGGCCTCACGCCGGCGGTGCTCGGCCTCGTGCTCTCCATCGGGTCGGCCGGCGGGCTGCTGGGCGCGCTCGCGACCCCGTGGCTCACGCGCCGGCTCGGCGAGGGCACGGTCATCCCCGCATCGACCGTGATGTTCGGGTTGTCGGCCTGCCTCGTACCGCTGACGGCCGCCGTGCCGCAGTTCGCCGTGCCGCTGCTCATCGTCGCCGAGCTCGGCTTCTCGTTCTCGGTGCTCGTCTACAACATCGCCCAGGTGAGCTTCCGCCAGCGCGTCACCCCGCACCACCTGCTCGGCCGCATGAACGCGTCGATCCGGTTCGTCGTGTGGGGCGTCATGCCGATCTCGAGCCTCATCGCGGGCGCGCTCGCGAGCGTCATCGGGGTCGTGCCGACCATGTGGGTCGGCGCGATCTGCCAGCTGCTCGCCGGCGCCGTGGTGGTCTTCTCGCCGTTCCGCGGCATGCGCACGCTGCCCGACGCCGACGAGGAGGTCGGCGCCGCACCGGAGGCCTGAGCCCGTCCCCGCCCGCGACGGGTGGCGGCGGCCGCGGGACCTCCGGCCATTGCCGGTGCGGGCGCTCCGGTCGTAGCGTGGGCCCGATGGACTGGCTCGCGCTGCTCGACGCGCACGGCCTCGAGTTCGCCCGGCAGGTGCTGCAGCGCGGCACCGCGGCGGTCGCCCTGGTCGCGTTCGCGTCGACCTGGTCGCAGTTCCCGGCGCTCCTCGGCGAGCGGGGGCTGCTGCCCGTGCCCCGGTTCCTCGAGCTGGGGTACGCGCGGCGGCAGCCCACGATCTTCCGCTGGCACTACTCCGATCGGATGCTCCGCGGCTGCTGCGCGTTCGGCGTGCTCGTCGCCGCCCTCCTGGTCGCGGGCGTCCCGCAGCTCGGCCCGCCGTGGCTGCCGATGCTCGCGTTCGGCGTGCTCTGGGTGCTGTACCTGTCGATCGTGACCGTGGGGCAGACCTTCTACGCGTTCGGCTGGGAGAGCCTGTTGCTCGAGTCGCTGTTCGTCGTGGCGTTCCTCGGCTCGAACCGGGTCGCCCCGCCGATCCTGGTGCTCGGCTTCACCTGGTGGCTCGTGTTCCGGCTCGAGTTCGGCGCCGGCATGATCAAGTGGCGCGGCGGGCGCGAATGGCGCGACCTGACGGCGCTGACGTACCACCACGAGACCCAGCCCATGCCGAACCCGCTGAGCCGCTGGGCGCACCTGCTGCCGCGCTGGTTCCACCGGTCGGAGGTCGTGGCGAACTTCATCGCCCAGCTCGGGGTGCCGTTCCTGCTGTTCGCGCCCCAGCCCGTGGCATCCGTCGCCGCCCTCGTGATCGTCGGCACGCAGGCCTGGCTCGTGCTCACCGGCAACTTCGCGTGGCTGAACTGGCTCACGATGGTGCTCGCCGGCGGGGCGATCGGCGACGGGGTGGTGCACCTGGTCGTGCCGGCGTGGCCGGCCGAGACGGCGTACGCGCCCACCCCGGCGTGGTTCGCGGTGGTCACGACGCTCGTCGTCGCCGGGCTCGCGGTGCTCAGCTGGCAGCCGCTGCGCAACCTGTTCGCCCGCCGCCAGCTCATGAACGCCAGCTTCAACCGGTTCCACCTGGTGAACGCCTACGGTGCGTTCGGCACGGTCACGAAGCGGCGCGACGAGGTGGTGGTCGAGGGCACCGAGGCCGCGGAGCCCGGGCCGGGGGACTGGGTCGCCTACGAGTTCCACGGCAAGCCGGGCGACCCCGCGCGCGTGCCGCGGCAGTTCGCGCCGTACCACCTGCGGCTCGACTGGCTGATGTGGTTCCTCGCCCTCGGGGCGCCCGACCACGGCTGGTTCCGCGCGTTCCTCGTGCGGCTGCTCGAGGCCGACCCCGCGACCCTCCGGCTGCTGCGCGTCGACCCGTTCGACGGCAGGCGGCCCGTCGCGGTGCGCGCACGGGTGTACCGGTACCGGTTCGCCACGCGCCGAGAGCATCGCGAGACGGGACTGTGGTGGATGCGGGAGGATGCCGGTGTGCTGGTCGCTCCCATCGCCCTCGGGGCCCGCCCGTGATCGACGCCAACGTCGTCGGCTCGGGGCCGAACGGACTCGCCGCCGCCGTCACCCTCGCGGCCGCGGGGCTGTCGGTGCGCCTGACCGAGCGCGCCGACACGATCGGCGGCGGCATGCGCACCGAGGAACTCACGCTGCCCGGCTTCCGCCACGACCTGTGCTCGGCGGTGCACCCGGCCGCGCTCGCGTCGCCGTTCTTCCGGGCGTTCGGGCTGACCGACCGGGTGCCCTTCGTCGTGCCCGACGCCTCGTACGCCCACCCGCTCGACGCTGCGCCCGCCGGCGTCGCCTGGCGCGACCTCGACCGCACCGCCGACGAGCTCGGCGCCGACGGCCCCGCCTGGCGCCGCCTGTTCGCGCCGCTCGTGGCGCGCATCGACGGCGTCGTCGACTTCACCGGCTCGCAGCTGCTGCGCGTGCCCCGTCGGCCGGTCGCCGCCGCGCTCATGGCCGCGCGGGTGCTCGAGCAGGGCACGGCGCTGGGCGCCGCCCGGTTCCGCGGTGCCACCGCGCCGGCGATGCTCGCGGGCGCGGCCGCGCACGCCATCGGCCGACATCCCTCGCTCGCGACGGCGGCCCCGGGCGTGCTGCTCGGCGCGCACGCGCACGCGGGCGGCTGGGGGGTTCCGGTGGGCGGGTCGCAGGCGATCGCCGACGCGCTGGCCGCCGAACTCGTCGCCCTGGGCGGCGAGATCGTGACCGGCCACGAGGTGCGCTCGCCGGCCGATCTCGAGCGCAGCCGCGTGACGCTGCTCGACACCTCCGTCGAGGCGCTCGACGCGATCGCCGGGCACCGCCTGCCGGCCCCGTACCGGCGCGCACTGCGCCGCTACCGGCACGGCGACGGGGTCGCGAAGGTCGACTTCGCGCTCTCCGACCCCGTCCCGTGGGCCGACCCGCGCGTCGGGGCCGCGCCGACCGTGCACCTCGGCGGCAGCGCGGCGGAGATCGCGGCGAGCGAGCACGCCGTCGCCGCCGGGCGCGTGAGCGAGCGCCCCTACGTGCTCGTCGTGCAGCCGACCGTGGTCGACCCGACGCGTGCGCCGGCCGGCCGGCACACGCTCTGGGCGTACATCCACGTGCCCCGCGGGTCGCGGCTCGACGCCACCGAACTCGTGGCGGCGCAGATGGAGCGGTTCGCGCCCGGCTTCCGCGACACGGTGCTGGCGAGCACCGCGACGAGCGCCGTCGAGCTCGGCGCGCGCAACCCGAACGACGTCGGCGGCGACATCCTGGGCGGCGCGCTCACCGTGCCCCAGCTCGTGAAGCGGCCGGTGGTCTCGCCCGTGCCGTGGCGCACGCCCGTGCGCGGGCTCTACCTGTGTTCGGCCTCGACCCCGCCCGGGCCGAGCGTGCAGGGCATGAACGGCTGGTTCGCCGCCCGGCTCGCACTGCGTGAGCACTTCGGGGTGCACGAGGCGCCGTACAACGGGCGGGTGGGGCGGTGAGCCGACTGCCGGGCCCGTCGGGACGCCGTGCCGACGGCCGGCCCGCGGCCCGCGTTCAGAGCCGCCCGGTCGCCTTCAGCGCCAGGTAGCGGTCGGCGAGCGCCGGCGGCAGGTCGGCGGGCGGCGCCTGCACCACGTCGCCGCCGAGGCGCTTGATCGCCGCGGCGACCCGGTCGGCGTCGCGAAGCGCCCGCTCGGCCGCGCCCGCGAGGTACGCCGACTCGCGGTCGCCGCGATCGCGCCGCGCCGCATCGAGCGACGGGTCGGTGACGGAGGCGACCAGCACGGTGTGCGCCGACGTCAGGGCGGGCAGCACGCCCAGCATGCCCCGTGCCGCGGCCGGGGTGTCGATGCCCGTGCACAGCACGACCAGGGCACGGTGGCTCGTCGCCTGCCGCACCAGTGCGGGCACCGCGCTCCAGTCGGTGTCGATGAGTCCCGCCTCCACCGGGGCGAGCGCGTCGACCATGCGGGAGAGCATGGTCGGCCCGGTCACCGACTGCACGCGGGCGCGCACCCGGCGATCCCAGGCCACGAGGTCGACGCGGTCGCCGGCCCGGCCGGCCAGGGCGGCCAGCAGCAGGCTCGATTCGATGGCGGTGTCGAGCCGGGGCTCGTCGCCCACGCGCGCGGCGGCGGTGCGACCCGTGTCGACGACCAGCACGACCCGCCGGTCGCGCTCGGGTCGCCACGTGCGCACCATCAGGCGCTGCCCGCCGCCGGTCAGCTCCGCGTCGCGTCGCGCGGTCGCCCGCCAGTCGATCGAGCGCACGTCGTCGCCGCGCACGTACTCGCGCAGCGAGTCGAACTCGGTGCCCGCGCCGCGCACCATGACCGGGGTGTTGCCCTCGAGCTCGCGCAGCCGCGCCACGCGCGACGCCAGGTGACGCCGCGAGCGGAACGGCGGCAGCACCCGCAGGCGGCCCTCCGCCCCGAGCGTCGCCTGGCGCGCCCAGAGCCCGAGCGGGCCCCACGAGCGCACGGTCACCGCGTCGACCCGTCGCTCGCCGCGCCGCGACGGCACGAACGCCAGCGGCACCGCACGGCGCTCTCCGGCCGGCAGGTCCACCCGTGCGCGGTTGTCGCCGACGAGGCCCGCCGACGGCTCCCACCCGTCGCGGACGACGCCGCGGATGCGCCGGCCGCCGAGGTTCGTCAGGAGCAGCCGGCCGTCGACGCGCTCGCCGAGTCGCACGCGCGCCGGCAGCTCGCGGGCGATCGCGACGCGCCGCGGGCTGCCGGCCGCCGCGAGGTCGACGAGCCCGAGCGCGATCGCGAGCGCCACCCAGCCGACGAACACCGCCCAGGCCGCGGTGGGCGTGCCGCCGAGCAGCACGAGCGGCACGACGCCGGCGGCGACGAGCAGCGTGAAGCGTCCGGACCAGTCCATGTCAGAGCGGCACCCGCACCTGCTGCACCACCGAGCCGAGGATCGCGTCGACGTCGACGCCCTCGAGTTCGGCCTCCGGCCGCAGCACGACCCGGTGCCGCCACACGGAGGGCAGCATGGCCTGCACGTGGTCGGGCGTGACGGCGGCGTCGCCGCGCAGCCAGGCCCACGCCTTCGACGCCGCCAGCAGCGCGGTCGCGCCGCGGGGGCTCGCTCCGAGCGCCACCGACGGGCTGCGCCGCGTCGCCTGGGCGAGGTCGACGACGTAGCCGAGCACCTCGTCGGTGACGGTCACCCGGGCCGTGGCCGCGCGCGCCGCGGCGAGGTTCGCGGCGTCGAGCACCGGCCGCACGCCGGCCGCGTCGAGGTCGCGCGGATCGAAGCCGTCGGCGTGGCGGCGGAGCACCTCGACCTCCGTCTCGCGCGGCGGGAGGTCGAGCACGAGCTTCAGCAGGAACCGGTCGAGCTGCGCCTCCGGGAGCGCGTACGTGCCCTCGTACTCGACGGGGTTCTGCGTCGCGGCCACCAGGAAGGGGTCGGGCAGCGGCCGGGTGACCCCGTCGGTCGAGACCTGTCGCTCCTCCATCGCCTCGAGCAGGGCCGACTGCGTCTTCGGGGGCGTGCGGTTGATCTCGTCGGCGAGCAGGATGTTCGTGAACACCGGCCCCTCGCGGAACTCGAACGCGGCCTCGCGCGGGTCGTACACGACCGAGCCGGTCACGTCGCCGGGCATCAGGTCGGGCGTGAACTGGATGCGGTGCGTCTGCAGGTCGAGCGACCGGCTGAGCGCGCGCACGAGCAGCGTCTTGGCGACGCCGGGCACGCCCTCGAGCAGGACGTGCCCGCGCGCCAGCAGGGCGATGATGAGCCCGGTGACGGCGCCGTCCTGGCCGACGACGGCGCGGCCGACCTCGGTGCGCACGCGGGCGAGTCGCTCGCGCAGCGCGGCGTCGTCGATGGTCGGGGCGGCGGGATCGGTCATGTCACCTGTTCCTCGGTTCGGTTCGGTTCTCGGTTCGGGCATCGGATGCCCCGGGCGTGCGCACCGCGGCCGCGACGCGTCGCTCGAACGCGTCGAGGTCGCGGGCGAGCGACGTGAACGCGGCGTCGTCCGGGGGCGGCGCGCCGATCAGCAGGTCACGCACGCGGGCCGAGTCCACGCCGACGAGCGTTGCCGCGGCATCGGCGACCTCGCCGACGGGCGCGTGCCCCGGGAGGCCGACGAGCGTCGCGATGCGGCCGAGCGCGCCGATGCGCATGGCGTCGAGGGCGCGGCCCCGCGCATCCGCCCGCGCGTACAGCCGGCCGCGCCCCTCGGTCGTCTCGCGGGCCCGCACGACGACGGGCAGGCGTTCGACCACGAGCGGACCGAACCGGCGACCCCGCCACACGGCCGCAGCGACGGTGGCGAGCAGGAGCAGCACGAGGGCCGGAGTCACCCACGGCGGGGTGAGTTCGCCGAGCGACGGCCCGGCATCGGGTGCGTCGCCCGGTCCGGGCAGGTACCAGACGAGCCGGTCGGTCGCGCCGAGCAGCCCGAGGGCGAGGGCGGCGTTGCCGGCCGTGGCGACGGTGCCGTTCTGGAGCACTTCGGTGCCGGCCAGCACCACGACCTCGGGCACGTCCCCGGCGGGTCCCACGACCAGTCGCACGGCGCCGTCGTCGTCGGGGAAGCAGCCCCGCCAGCCGGCGTCCACGGCCGCGTCGTCCACCGTGAGCGCCTGTCCCGAGCCGCCGAGCGCGCCCGCGCGCTGCGCCTCCGGCACGTCGCAGCCCGGCGCATCCGTCGTCCCCGCGGTGAGCCCGGCGAACCGCACGCCGGGCGCGACGGCGTCGAGGGCGGAGAAGCTCGGGGCGACCAGGACGATCCGCGACGCCGCGCCCGCGAGGCGCGCGACCTGCGCGCCGTCGAGGAGGCCCAGGTCGTCGACGAGGAGCACCGTGGCGCCCGCCGCACGCGGCAGCGCGTCGTCGAGCGCGTCGACGGCCTCCACGTGCACCCCCTGCTCGGCGAGCACGTTCGCGACCGCCGCGCCGCCCGCCGGAGCGGCGTTGTCGGCCGCGAGCACCCGGCCCGAGCCGGAGCCGACCCCCTCGAGCAGGGCGACGCCGACCGCGACGACCAGCACGATGACGCCGACGACGATCCAGCCGCGACGCGACGCGATCGCCCGCCGCACCGTCGGGGTGCGCGCCTCGGCGGCGGTCGCGGTCACGGGGTCGCTCCCGCGAGGCCGGCCGGCACGGTGCCCCGGAGGTCGGCGTCGAGTTCCCGCACCCGCGCGTACGCGTCCGGCCCGGCGTGCCGGTCGCCGTAGCGCACCAGCTCGAAGTCGTCGGCGGCCGCCTCCAGGCGGGACCGGTGCGCCGGGAACGACGGCGCCGCGCCGCGGGCGACGCCGTGCGCGGTCGTGCCGGGCAGCAGGGTGAGCACGGTGCGCTCGTCGAGCTCGCGCGCGAGCGCCCGGAACGCCTCGGCGACGGCCAGGTCCCAGTCGCCCCGCGCGGCCGCCTCATCGGCCGCGCGCCGCAGGGCGGCGGCCGTGCGACGGTCGTCGTCGCCCAGCACGGCGTGTTCGGGGCGGGCGCGTCGTCGCAGCCGTGGCAGGCCGTACACGAGCAGGACGACCACCACGACGCCCGCGACCAGGAGCAGCCCCACGAGGAGCAGGGTCGGTGCGGGGAGCCCGCCGCCGCCGGCGAACAGGTCGGTCAGCCACTGGCGCACGGCGTCCGCCGCCCGATCGAACGCCGTCGGGCTCGCCGCCGCGTACTCGGGTGAGCGGAGCTCGGCCTCGAGGAGTCGACGCGCCTCGTCGGCGTCGGGGTCGAGCGGGATCTCCAGGCGCATGCGGGTCAGGGCGCGAACGGGTCGGCGACCCGGGCGCCCGTGCGGCGCAGCTCCACGACGCGCTGCAGCTCGAGGTCGAGCCCCTCGCGTCGCATCCGCAGGTCGAGGTAGAGCAGTGCGACGACGGCCGACTGCGCGACGGCGGCGACGGCGCCGACCACCAGCGACAGGCCGATCGCGACCACGTACGTCGCCACCAGCACGGCGAGGCCGGTGCCGGTGCCGGTCGGGTCGATGAGGAACGACGCGAGTCCGCCGACGAAGCTGATCGGCTGCACGACCACCTGCGCCGCCGTGTTCACGATGAACGCCACGAGCAGCTCCACGCCGAAGATGCGCCAGAAGTGGCCGTCGGTGAGTCGCCAGGAACGCGCCATGGCGCTGAAGACGCCCCGGCGCTCGAGCACGATCGCGCTCGGCGTGAGCGACAGCTTCGTGTAGGTCCATGCGGCGAGCACGGCGATGCCGAGGCCCAGCACGAGGGCGATGGCGACGCCGACGAAGACCAGCACGGGCTCGATGAGCGCGAACCCGAGCACGATCCCGACCAGCAGGACCGTGATGACGCCGACCGCGGCGGCGACGAGCAGCACCCAGCCGATCAGGGGCCCGATGCGGCGTGCGGCGCGCCGCCAGACCTCCGCGAAGCGCAGGCGCTCGCCGAGGGTGCCGGATGCCACGTCGACGACCATGATCCCCTGGAGGAACGCCGACCCGATCACCGACAGCGCGATGGGCACCAGCATGAGCAGGAGGAAGCCCGCCGCCCCTCCGCTCGCGATCGCGTCGAGGTCGTCGGCCGACGCGCGCTCGAGGCGATCGATCAGGCCGAACATGACGGGGAAGACCAGCGCGACGGTGGCGAGCGTCACCACGACCTGCACCAGCAGGCCGCTGCCGAAGGTGGGACCCGGGTTGCGCCGGATGGTCTGGAACGGGGCGCCGAGGAGGGTGGCGAAGCCCAGCGGTCGCAGCGGCACGAGCCCGGGACGCGGGGGCGGCGTCCAGCCGGCCTCCGGTCCCGTCGGCGCCGCACCGGCCGGGCCGCCGGCGGGGGGCGGACCGGAGGTGCCGGCCGGGTTCGACCCGGTTCCGGGGCCGGTCGGCGGATGCCACGTCTGATCGGTCACCGGTGCCTCCTCACGCGTCCACCCATCGTGCCATGTCGGGGCGGTCGGGGAGCGGTCGTCCACGGGTTCCGGGGCCGGAATCCGCGTGCGAGGAACCGCTCTCCCGCCGCTCGACTACGCTGGGAGCGGCGCCCACGCACGTGGTGCGGCGCGGGACGAACGGGAACGGGACGGATGAACGCACGCGTACTCGTGGTCGACGACGACCAGGCACTCGCCGAGATGATCGGCATCGTGCTGCGGACGGAGGGGTTCGAGCCCTTCTTCTGCGCCGACGGCACGTCGGCCCTGGACGAGTTCCGCCAGTCGCGGCCCGACCTCGTCCTGCTCGACCTCATGCTGCCGGGCATGGACGGGATCGAGGTGTGCTCGCGCATCCGCGCAGAGTCGGGCACCCCGATCATCATGCTCACCGCGAAGTCCGACACGGCCGACGTGGTGAAGGGCCTCGAGTCCGGCGCCGACGACTACATGGTCAAGCCGTTCAACCCCAAGGAGCTCATCGCGCGCATCCGCACCCGGCTGCGCCCCGTCGGCGACGGCGAAGGCGACCTGCTCCGGGTCGGCGACCTCACGGTCGACGCCGCCGCGCACGAGGTGCGCCGCGGCGAGGACCTCATCGCGCTCACGCCGCTCGAGTTCGACCTGCTGCTCACGCTCGCGTCGAAGCCGCAGCAGGTGTTCACCCGGGAGATGCTGCTCGAGCAGGTCTGGGGCTACCACTACAAGGCCGACACCCGGCTGGTGAACGTGCACGTGCAGCGCCTGCGGGCGAAGGTCGAGGACGATCCGGACAACCCGAGCATCGTGATGACCGTGCGCGGCGTCGGGTACCGGGCCGGCGCCACCGTCTAGGCCACCCGTGCGCGGCGACGGCGACCAGCCCCCGATCACCTGGCGCTCGTGGCGGAGCTGGCCACGGCAGTTCGCCGCGCTGTTCCGCCGGTCGCTGCAGTTCCGCACGGTCCTCATCACGATCTCCCTGTCGGGCCTCGCGATCCTGGTGATCGGCCTGTACATCTCGTTCAGCATCGCCTCGAACCTCTTCCAGACCCGTCTCGACCAGGTGCTCGACGCCTCCACGAACGCGGAGACCGCCGCGCAGGCGGTGCTCGACTCGTCGGACGCGACCGACCGCGCCGCGCTGCAGAGCGTGCTGCGCTCGGCGATCGAGCGGGCCAGCGTGACGGCGTCGAGCTCGCTCGTCGCCGTCTACCGCGCGCCCGGGCAGGAGTCGTCGACGATCGCGCCGCAGGACCAGGGCACGAACCAGCTCACCAACACCATCACCGACCAGCTCCGCCAGACCGTGCAGGACAACCCGGGGAGCCAGTTCTGGCAGTCGGTCGAGTTCGTCGAGCTGGACGAGTCCACCGTCCCGGGCGTGGTCGTGGGCACCGACGTGGAGGTCCCGAGCGCCGGCCGGTACGAGCTGTACATCGGCTACAACCTCGCCGACGCCGACGCGACGCTGGCGTTCATGCAGTTCACGGGCGTCGTCGGCGCGATCGCGCTGCTCGTGCTGCTCGCCGTGATCACGCTCCTGGTGGTCCGCTGGGTGATCGAGCCGATCCAGGCCGTGTCGGCGACGAGCCGGAGGTTCGCCGACGGCGACCTCGGCGTGCGCATGCCCACCAAGGGCGAGGACGAGCTCGCGACGCTCGCGGAGTCGTTCAACGGCATGGCCGACAGCCTGCAGCAGCGCATCCACGAGCTGGCGGAGCTCTCCGTCATGCAGCAGCGGTTCGTGTCCGACGTGTCGCACGAGCTCCGCACCCCGCTCACCACGATCCGGCTGGCTGGCGACGTGCTCTACCAGCAGCGCGAGGACTTCCGGCAGTCGACCTCGCGCACGGTCGAGCTGCTGCACACGCAGACCGAGCGCTTCGAGACGCTGCTCGCCGACCTGCTCGAGATCAGCCGGTACGACGCCGGCTCGGTCGAGCTCGAGGCCGAGCCGACCAACCTCGTGCACCTGGCGACGGATGCCGTCGACGGCATGCGCTCGCTCGCCGAGGAGCGCGGCTCCGACATGCGCGTCGTCGCGCCCGGCGGCCACCTCGACGCGGAGGTCGACCCGCGGCGCATCCGGCGCGTCGTGCGCAACCTCCTCGGCAACGCGATCGAGCACGGCGAGGGCAGGCCCATCGTGGTCTCGGTCGACAGCGACGAGCACGCCGTCGCCATCGCCGTGCGCGACTACGGGCTCGGCATGACCGCCGAGGACGCGGACCGCGTGTTCGACCGCTTCTGGCGGGCCGACCCGAGCCGCAAGCGATCGATCGGCGGTACCGGACTCGGGCTCGCCATCTCGCTGGAGGACGCCCACGTGCACGGCGGATGGCTCGAGGTGTGGTCGTCGCCCGGCGCGGGATCCTGCTTCCGACTCACCCTCCCGCGCGTGGCGGGCGGGGTCCTCGCCTCCTCGCCGCTGCCCCTGCCGCCCGAGGACGCCGAGGGCACGGACCACGAGGTGGCCCGCCTCGTCGGATCGGTCGGCACGACGGGGCCCGTGCCCACGGTCGACGACGCGTCGACCCCGACGACGGAGGTCGATCGTGCGTAGCATCCGCCATGCGGCGTCCATCGCCGCGCTCGCGACCCTCGCGCTGCTCGCGGGGTGCGCGTCGATCCCCACCTCGGGCGGCGTGAACGCCGGGCAGGTCACGACCGGCGAGGAGACGGTCGAGGTCGACGTCGTGGCCTCCGGCCCCGTCTCGGGCAGCTCGCCCGAGCAGATCCTGCGCGGATTCGTCGACGCGGCCGCCAGCCCGCGCAACAACTACCAGACGGCGCGCCTGTTCCTCACCCCGACCTTCGCGGAGGAGTGGACGCCGGACGCCGGCGCGACGGTCGACCGCATCTCCGCCCGCCAGTACGTCGAGCTCGACGAGAACAGCTGGCGCATCCAGGCGGAGCCCGTGGCGGGCCTCACCGAGACGGGCGAGTACGACGACACGGTCTCGGACTCGCGGGTCACGCTCGACTACGAGCTGACCCAGGTCGCGGGGGAGTGGCGCATCTCGCGCGCCCCGCAGGGCGTGCTCGTGGACGACGCGATCTTCGACATCGCATTCGCGCAGTACCCGCTGTACTTCTACGACCCGACCACCACCTACCTCGTGCCCGACGTGCGCTGGTTCGCCCGGCGCGAGTCGACCCAGACCAGCATCGTGCGCGAACTGCTGCGCGGTCCGGCCGAGTGGCTCACGGCGGGCGTGGTCAGTGCGATCCCCGACGGCCTGCGGCTCGATCCCGGCGCCGTGCCGGTCGAGTCGCGCATCGCGGAGATCGCGCTCACCGGCGACGTGACCGACGACCTGCGCACGCTGCAGCTCATGCAGCTGCAGTTCCAGGAGAGCCTCGCCTCGGTGCGCGGCATCGAGGACGTGGACCTGCGGTTCAACGGCGCCGACGACGAGATCCCCGACCTCGCGCTGTCGGTGCCGGTGCTGAACCCGCGGGTCGACCCGCGCACCGTCGTGTACCGCGACGGCGAGTTCGGCTACCTGTCGACCTCCTCGCAGGAGGTGGCGCGCATCGACGGCGTCTCCGACGCGGTCGAGGCGCTGCAGCCGCTGGACGCCGCCGTCGGCAGGGACGGCGAGACGGTCGCCGTGCTCGCGGCGTCGGGGGCGTGGGTGGTCCGCGCCGGCCGGGACGCCGAACGGGTCGACGCCCGCGAGGGGCTCGTCACTCCGGCGATCGACGGGTTCGGCATCGTGTGGACCGCGACCACCGGGCGCGCCGACGAGATCGCCTGGCATGCGCCGGACGGCTCGCAGGGGATCGTGGCGACCCCCTGGCCCGAGTCCGCCGGCATCGCCGCCCTCTCCGTCTCGCGCGACGGCACGCGCCTGGTCGTCCTCGTCCAGGCGGGCGAGCGCACGCAGCTCGAGGTCGCATCCATCGCCCGCGCCGACCAGCTCAACCTGCCGGACGCGCTCGGCGGACGCCTGGCGCTGACCGCGGTCGACGGCACGGCGCGCGACGTGGCGTGGCTCGGTCCGAGCACCGTCGCGTCGCTCACGACCGGGACCGACGGCGACACCATCGTCGTCACGCAGGACGTCGGCGGCACGAGCACCACCCGCGACGGGCCCGAGGACGCGCGCGAGATCGTGGGCGGCAACACGGTGCGCGAGGCGCGCATCCTCACCGCCGACGGAGACCTGGACCAGCAGAGCGGCGTGGCCTGGCAGGTGCGCTCCACCGGCATCGCGTTCGTCGCCTCGCAGCAGGGCTGAGCCGCCCTCCACAGGACGCGACCCGCGGGTCGGCCCGCCCCGATCACCGGCCGGGCGGATGCCGCGGGCGCGGCGCGCGAGCATGGTCCGGTGATCGACCCCGTGCTCGGCGCCCTGCACGACGCGGCCGCCGTGCTGCTGCCCGTGCGGTGCGCCGGATGCGGAGCCGACGGGCGCAGCGTGTGCGTCGCCTGCACACGGGCGCTGCACCCGCGCCCGGCCGAGGACGCGCGGGGCGACCTCGCCTTCGTCGCGGCGCTCGAGTACGGCGGGGCGGTACGCGCCGTGCTGGCCGCCTACAAGGACGGCGGGCGCATCGACGCCGCCGCCGCCCTGGCGCCCGCGCTCGCGGCCGCGGTCGCAGCGGCGGCGGCGCGCGCGGCGCGGGGCGGGAGTCCGCCCGAACTCGTCTGCGTGCCGTCCGCGGCCGCAGCACGGCGCGCCCGCGGGTACCACCCCGTGGAGCTGCTGCTCCGGCGCGGCGGGCTGCGGTCGGCGCGCCTGCTCGCCCGCACCGGGAGCCGCACGGACCAGGCGGGCCTGGGCCTCGCCGCGCGCGAGCGGAACGCCGCCGGTGCGCTGCGGGCGCTGCCGCGGGCACGGGGACGGCGCGTGATCCTGGTCGACGACATCGTCACCACGGGTGCCACCGCGCGGGAGGCGGTGCGTGCGCTGACGGCCGGCGGCGCGGACGTCGCCGGGGTCGCGGCGCTCGCGCGGACGCCTCGCCGGACGTCGTCGGGGCTCCCTCGGGCGACCGAGAGGCGGGCCGATCCGCTTCATGGCGGGCGCACGTGAAGCCCTCGGCGAACGTTCGGAAACCATCGCGTGACTTTGCCGGTGCGCCGGGTTAGCGTGAGAGCAAGGCGTGGAGCACTCGCCCCTCCGCCGGGCGGCACGCCGGATCAGGGAGGTCGTCATGGAACTGAACATCGTCGGACGCAACTTGGGGATCACCGACCGTTTCCGCGACTACGCCGGCGAGAAGGCCGAGAAGGTCGAACACCTGGCGGAACGTGCCCTCGCCCTCGACGTGAAGGTGAGCAGGCACCACGAGACCAACGGGAACAGCGGGCCCGACCGGGTGGAACTCACCCTGATCGGGAAGGGCCCCGTCGTCCGGGCCGAGGCAGACGGCCAGGACAAGTACGCCGCGTTCGACGTCGCCCTCGGGCGCCTGCTGGAACGGATCCGCAGGGCCAAGGACCGCAGGAAGGTCCATCGAGGGCAGCACCGGCCGAAGTCGCTCCGCGAGGCGAGCAGCGACGGGTTCTTCGGCCACGGCGTGCAGCCCGCGGATGCCGCGGTGCTCGAGCGCGTGCGTGACGGCAGCGGCCCCGTGGAGGACGTCGCGGAGGCCGAGCAGGAGGACGAGTACTGCCCGGTCGTGATCCGGCGGAAGGTCTTCGCCACGACCCCGATGACGGTCGACGACGCGCTCTACTTCATGGAGCTGGTCGGCCACGACTTCTACCTCTTCATCGATTCCGAGAACGGGCGCCCGAGCGTGGTGTACCGGCGCAAGGGGTGGGACTACGGCCTGATCGGCCTCGACGAGCAGGCCGACGCCGCGAGCCCGGAGGGGCTCGAGGAGCAGCTCGTGCAGGCCGGCGCGGCCCGCGGCTGAGTGGCGCGCGGGACGGCGGCGACCGCCGCCGTCCCACCGTCTCGGCGCGTGTGTCCACGGAGGTGCCGGGGCACACAGCCGTCTCGCCGATACGATTGCTATGATCGACCGCTGCGGGCCGACGCGACCTTGATCGCGCCCCGCGAGCGGCGCGGATCACGCGCCGTACGACGAGTGGAGAGCATCCGTGGCCTCAATTCTGGAAAGGGTTCTTCGCGTCGGCGAAGGACGCACGCTCAAGCGACTGGAGCACTACGCGAAGGCGGTCAACGCCCTCGAGGAGGACTTCAGCTCACTGAGCGACGAGGAACTGAAGCACGAGACGGTCGAGCTGCGCGAGCGCTACGTCGGCGGCGAGTCGCTCGACGACCTGCTGCCCGAGGCGTTCGCGGCGATCCGCGAGGCCGCCAAGCGCACCCTCGGCATGCGCCCGTACGACGTGCAGCTCATGGGCGGCGCGGCGCTGCACCTCGGCAACATCGCCGAGATGAAGACCGGTGAGGGCAAGACGCTCGTCGCGACGACGGCCGCGTACCTGAACGCGCTCGCCGGTCGTGGCGTGCACATCATCACGGTCAACGACTTCCTCGCGAGCTACCAGTCCGAGCTCATGGGCCGCGTGTTCCGCGCGCTCGGCATGACCACCGGATGCATCGTGGCCGGCCAGACCCCGGCCGAGCGCCGCGAGCAGTACCAGGCCGACATCACCTACGGCACGAACAACGAGTTCGGCTTCGACTACCTGCGCGACAACATGGCGTGGCAGTCGGCCGACATGGTCCAGCGCGGCCACTTCTTCGCGATCGTCGACGAGGTCGACTCGATCCTCATCGACGAGGCGCGCACGCCGCTCATCATCTCCGGCCCCGCGTCGGGCGAGGCGAACCGCTGGTTCGGCGAGTTCGCGCGCCTCGCGCAGCGGCTCGTGCCCGGCGAGGACTTCGAGGTCGACGAGAAGAAGCGCACCGTCGGCGTGCTGGAGCCCGGCATCGAGAAGGTCGAGGACTACCTCGGCATCGACAACCTCTACGAGTCGGCCAACACGCCGCTCATCTCGTTCCTCAACAACGCGATCAAGGCGTCTGCCCTGTTCAAGCGCGACAAGGACTACGTCGTCATGAACGGCGAGGTGCTCATCGTGGACGAGCACACCGGCCGCATCCTGGTCGGCCGCCGCTACAACGAGGGCATCCACCAGGCGATCGAGGCGAAGGAGGGCGTGCAGGTCAAGGCCGAGAACCAGACCCTCGCCACCGTCACCCTGCAGAACTACTTCCGTCTCTACTCCAAGCTCTCGGGCATGACCGGTACCGCCGAGACCGAGGCTGCCGAGTTCATGTCGACCTACAAGCTCGGCGTGGTCGCGATCCCGACCAACAAGCCGATGGTCCGCATCGACCAGCCCGACCTCGTCTACAAGAACGAGGAGGCGAAGTTCGCCCAGGTGGTCGAGGACATCGTCGAGCGCCACCGGAACGGCCAGCCCGTGCTCGTCGGCACGACGAGCGTCGAGAAGAGCGAGTACCTCTCTCGCCTCCTGGCGAAGAAGGGCGTGCGGCACGAGGTGCTGAACGCCAAGAACCACGCGCGCGAGGCGGCGATCATCGCGCAGGCCGGGCGCCTCGGCGCGGTCACCGTCGCGACGAACATGGCCGGCCGCGGCACCGACATCATGCTCGGCGGCAACGCCGAGTTCATCGCGGTGCAGGAGATGCACGAGAAGGGCCTCAGCCCCGCGGAGACGCCGGAGGAGTACGAGGCCGAGTGGGACGGCGTGTTCGACCGCGTCAAGTCGGCCGTCGCGACCGAGGCCGAGAAGGTGCTCGCCGCGGGCGGCCTCTACGTGCTGGGAACCGAGCGCCACGAGTCCCGTCGCATCGACAACCAGCTGCGCGGCCGCTCCGGCCGCCAGGGCGACCCGGGGGAGAGCCGGTTCTACCTGTCGCTCACCGACGACCTCATGCGCCTGTTCAACTCGGGCGCCGCCGAGAGCCTGATGTCGCGCGGCGTGCCGGACGACGTGGCCATCGAGTCGAAGGTCGTCACCCGTGCCATCCGCTCGGCGCAGTCGCAGGTCGAGGTGCGCAACGCGGAGATCCGCAAGAACGTCCTGAAGTACGACGACGTGCTCAACCGCCAGCGCGAGGCCATCTACGGCGATCGCCGGCACATCCTGCAGGGCGACGACCTGCACGAGCGCACGCAGCACTTCCTCGAGGACGTCATCGACGAGGTGCTCGACCAGCACATCGGCGAGGGCAACCCCGACGAGTGGGACTTCGACGCGCTCTGGGCGGAGCTGAAGACGCTCTACCCGATCGGCATCACCATCGACGAGGTCGTGGCCGAGGCGGGCGAGAAGGGTCGCATCAACCGCGAGTTCGTGCGCAGCGAGATCCTCTCCGACGCGAAGCTCGCCTACGGTCGCCGCGAGGAGCAGCTCGGCTCGCCGGCCATGCGCGAGCTCGAGCGCCGCGTGGTGCTCTCGGTCATCGACCGACGCTGGCGCGACCACCTGTACGAGATGGACTACCTGAAGGACGGCATCGGCCTGCGCGCCATGGCGCAGCGCGACCCGCTGGTCGAGTACCAGCGCGAGGGCTACGCGATGTTCCAGCAGATGATGGGCTCCATCCGCGAGGAGACCGTCGGGTTCCTCTTCAACCTCGAGGTCGAGGTGAACCCGGCCGGCGCCGCGGGCCCGACGATCGCCGCACGCGGCCTCACCCGCGCGGAGGCGCCGGAGGACAAGCTGAGCTACAGCGCCCCGAGCGACTCGGGCGGCGTCGAGGTGCGCAACCAGCGCGGTCAGGTGCAGCAGGCGGCGACGCAGCGCGCACGTCGTGCGGTCGCCGCGCAGCAGCTGGCGCCGCGTCCGACGGGGCAGGAGGTCGCGCGCGGGGCGTTCGGCCAGCCGACCTCCGCGGAGTCGGGGGCCGACGAGGCGCCGCAGAACCGCGCGCAGCGTCGTGCCCAGGAGCGCCGGGGGCGCTGAGCCGGAGCATGTTCCCGGGCACGCGGCGCGCCGCCTGCCCGGGAGTGCGCGGCGCGCGGCGACCGCGTCGGTGCGATGCGGTGGGCGCGCAGAAGCCCGGGTGGGTGCCGTGGGCACCGTCGCACCGGAGGACGCGGGTCCCGAGCGACCGCGTCAGCCGGTGAAGCGCGTCAGAGGACGCTGATGGCGCTCGCGCGCCAGCGGGCGTCGAGGCCCTCGAGTCGGATGGCCACGGCGCGCGAGCGCGCCTTGCTGTGGACCATCACCACGGCCTCGATGACCCCGTCGCGCGGTTCGCACTGCAGGATGCGCCCGATGCTGAATGCGGGGCGCGACGGCGCCTGGCCCTTCACGCGGCGGGCGCGGGCGCCGAGCACGACGCGCTTCAGCAGGTGCCGGTACACGTCGTCGTTCACCCAACGCGCCATCTGCTCGAGCTCGCGGGCGCCCGCGAGGACCTCGATCACGCAGCGCGTGAGGTTGGTCAGCAGCGGTTCCGGGTCTGGAAGCTCGCTGCGCGCCGACGGCTGTCGGGCGAAGAAATCGTCATCGAATGCGGTGCCGGAACCCCTGATGGCCCCCCTCGGTCCGACATCCCTCCTCACTGCTGCGGTCATGTCTGCTCCACACGGGATGCGTCGCCCGCCGGCCGTGACGGGCGACGAGACGGCCCCCGTCTCCGGGGGCCGAGTCGGTCATTGCTGAGCAAGTTACGTGCGTGTCATGCACGGTGTCAATAAGGAACCCTCATTGTGGATAAATCGTAGTCACACCGTAACCGGACGGTAGCTTTCGCTGGTGATGGGCGACGGATTCCTCGACGATCTCGACGCCGAGCTCGCCTTCGCGGACCGCGCGGACGCACGGGAGCTCCAGGCGGAGGAGGAGCGCCTGCGCGTCGCGCGGCTCGGCCTGCGCGACCGGATCGTGGGGATGGCGCGGGACCACGACGGACGGGGGATCCGCATCGACCTGCGCGATCGCACGAGCATCGTGCTCGCGCCGGAGCGGTCCGGACGCGACTGGGTGTCCGGTCGGGCGGCGGCGCCCGACGGGGCCGGCACGTTCCCGTGCGTGGTCCCGATGCACGCGATCCGCGCGATCGTCCCGGCGCGCGCGGACCTGCCGGCGAGCCTCGCGGCCACGGGCCCCGGGGAGGTGGGCGACCGGCTGGGGCTCGGCGCGGTGCTGCGCGACCTGTGCCGCCGACGCGCCGCGGTCACGATCGCCAGCGGCGGGCAGGTGCTGCACGGCACCATCGACCGCGTCGGCCGCGACCACCTCGACCTCGCCGTCCACGAGCCGGGCACCGCCCGTCGCGACGCGGACGTGCGGCAGGTGCGCATCGTCCCGTTCGCCGAGGTCGACCTCGTGCGGTGGTGACGCGCGCGGGCGGCACCGTCAGCTGCGGTGCGCCTCGCGGATGACGCGTCCCCCCGACAGCTCGGGGATGTTCGCGAAGTCGGACTGCAGCCAGAGGTTGAGGCGTCGAGCCTCCTCGTACTTCGCCTCGATGTACGACTCGAGCACGTCGCGCTCGACCCGCCAGACGCCGGCGCTCGTGATGCGGATCGCCGGCAGTTCGCCGGACCGTACGAGATCGGACGCCTCGGAGACGGAGATCCGCAAGGTCTCCGCCACGTCGCCGAGCGTCAGAAAACGCCCGACCGATTCCCCACCCGAGCTGGCCATGTGTCGATTATGGCGGGACGGTCTCGGAGCGTGATCTCGTGTGGATAACTTCACGGCGACCTCACATGTTCGGTCACGATGGGTCCGCCGCGCGCGGGGCGGCGGATGGGAGGCGGTCGGTGGCCGGTGCGGGAGCGGATGGCGGGAGCGTGCGCGTGCGGCGCGCGACGGACGTGCGGCTGGTCGTGGGGGTGCTGCTCGTGCTCGGGTCGGCGCTCGGCAGCTGGCTGCTCGTGGACGCGCTCGACCGGACCACGCGCGTCTACGCCGCGCCCGAGACGCTGGCCCCCGGCACCACGGTGCGCCTCGACGAGCTCGCCGTCGTGGACGTCCGGCTGGGGCCGAGCGCGGGGCACTACCTCGGCGTCGAGGAGGACGGCGAGCGCATCGTGCTCACCACCGTCCGCGCGGGCGAGCTCGTGCCCGCGGCCGCGCTCGGCGACGTCGCGGCCGATGCCCTCGCGACCGTCGTCGTGACGCCGGTCGCGCCGCTGCCCGCGGCGATCGCCGCGGGCACCCCCGTCGACCTGTGGGCCGCGGCACCCGTCGAGCGGGGCGCCTGGGGGCCGCCGGCGGTGCTCGTGCCGCGGGCGGTCGTGCAGGCCGTGCAGCGCGACGACGCGGCCATGGGCGGACTCGAGGCGGCGCCGGCGGTCGAGCTCGCGATACCGCGGGCCGACGTGCCCGCGGTGCTCGCCGCGATCTCGGCCGGCGACGCCATGCACCTGGTCGTCGCTCGCGCCGGCGGGGCCGGCTGAGGTGGCGCGCATCGCGCTGGTGCTCGGCCACGAGATCGAGGACCGCCTGCTCGCCGACGTGATCGACCACGGCCACGTCGTCGTCGCGCGCCTCGTCAGCGCCCACGAGCTCCTCGGGTCGCTCGACGCCCTCGCGCCCGAGGTGGTGCTGGTGGGAGCCGGGCGGGCGACGCTGGGCCGCGAGCTGCTCGCCGAGTGCGATGCCCGGGGCGTGCGGGTGGTGGCGCTGGCCGCGAACGACCTCGAACGCCACCACGCCCGGCACATCGGCCTGCTCGAGGTCGCCGACGCCGGCGCGGCGTGGCCGGAGATCGAGGCGCTCGTGCTGGGGCAGGCGCCACCGCCCGACGAGGAGGCGCACGGCGCCCGCCCGCGCGGCACGGTGATCTCGGTCTGGGGGCCGACCGGCGCGCCCGGCCGCACCACGCTCGCGGTCGAGCTGGCGGCGGCGTTCGCGCGCCGCGACCGGTCGGTCGTGCTCGTGGACGCCGATGCGTACGGGGGAGCGGTCGCCCCGCGTCTCGGCCTGCTCGACGCGGCACCGGGCTTCGCGGCGGCGTGCCGGCTCGCGGCATCCGACGCCCTCGACCGCGCGGAACTCGACCGCCTCGCGCAGCGCCACACGGCCGCGGGCGGATCGTTCCGCGTGCTCACGGGGCTCGCGGGGACGCGGCGCTGGCCGGAGCTCGCCGCCGACCGCGTCGCATCCGTGCTCGACGCCCTCCGCGGATGGGCGGAGGTGGTCGTGGTCGACACGGGGTTCTGCCTCGAGCGCGACGAGGAGCTCTCGACCGACGTGTTCGCGCCGCGGCGCAATGCCGCGACGGTCGCGGCGATCGAGGTCGCGGACCGCACCGTGGCAGTGGGCCAGGCGGACGCCGTCGGACTGTCGCGGCTCGTGCGCGGGTACGCGGACCTGCTCGAGTGCACCGACGCGTCGCGCGTGCACCCGGTGGTGAACCGGGTGCGAGGCTCCGTGCTCGGCGTGGACGCCGGCGGGCAGGTCCGGCACGCGCTGCACCGGCTCGCCGGCATCGCCGACGCGACGCTCCTCCCCGACGACCGGCGCGCGGCCGACGCGGCACTGCTCGCCGCACGGCCCGTCGCCGAGGCCGCCCCGCGGTCGGCCCTGGCGTCGGCCGTCGCCGGCCTCGCCGAGCGGGTCCTCCCGGGTACGGCGACCGCGGCGTCACCGCGGCGGGGCCGGCGCACCCCCGCGCGCGTGTGAGGCGTCGCCGCGCGCGCGAAGTACGCTGGGGATCGTGTCGACGCTCAGTGACCTCGTTCTCGCCCAGGGCCGCAGCAGCGAGGAGGACCTCGACTGGCTGCACATGCTGGTGGGCGACCTGCAACTCCTGGCGGACCTCGCGTTCGCCGACATCGTGCTCTGGGCCCCCGGCGCGGACGCCCCGTTCGTCGCGGTCGCGCACGCCCGGCCGTCGGGCGCGGCGACGCTGTTCTACCGCGACTTCGTCGGCCAGCCCGTGAAGGACGACTGGCGCGACCTCGTCACGCGCGCGTACGACACCGGAACGGTGGTCGACTCCTCGGCCCTCGACTGGTACGAGGAGATGCCCACGCGCATGCGCGCCGTGCCCGTGAAGCGGCGGCTCCAGACGACCGGCCCCGAGGTGACCGAGCGCCCCATCGCGGTACTCACCCGGCACTCCAACCTCAGCCAGTCGCGCACGCCGAGCCGCCAGGAGCTCACCTTCAACGACTGCGCCGACGAGCTGTTCGCGATGATCGCGTCCGGGGACTTCCCCGACCTCGGCGCGCCGTCCGGCCCGCGGCGAGGCGCCCCCCGCGCATCCGACGGGCTGATCCGCCTCGACGTCGACGGGGTGACCACCTTCGCCAGCCCCAATGCGCTCTCCGCGTTCTACCGCATGGGCTTCGCCGAGGAGCTCGAATCGGAGTCGCTGGCCGAGGTGACCACCCGGCTGCTCGCGGGCCGCCTCGAGGTGGACGAGTCGCTGCCCCTGGTCGTCACCGGCCGGGCGCCGTGGCGCACCGACATCGAGTCGAAGGGCGTGACGGTCACGCTCCGGGCGATTCCGATCCGGCACCGGGGGGAGCGGGTCGGCGCGATCGTGCTCTGCCGCGACGTCACCGAGATGCGGCACCAGGAGCAGGAGCTCATCACCAAGGACGCGACGATCCGCGAGATCCACCACCGGGTGAAGAACAACCTCCAGACCGTCGCGTCGCTGCTGCGCATCCAGGCGCGGCGCACCCACTCCGAGGAGGCGCGCAGCGCGCTCACCCAGGCGATGCGGCGGGTCGGCGCGATCGCGGTCGTGCACGACACCCTCTCGGAGGGCCTCAGCCAGAACGTCGACTTCGACCAGGTGTTCGACCGTGCGCTGCTGCTCGTCGCCGAGGTCGCGGCCGCGCACAACACGACGGCCCACCCGAAGCGGACGGGCACGTTCGGGGTCCTCCCGAGCGCGTACGCGACGCCCCTCGCGCTCGCGCTCACGGAACTCGTCACGAACGCCGTCGAGCACGGGCTCGCCGGGCAGGAGGGCGACGTGGAGATCACCGCGGAACGCACGAGCGACACCCTCACGGTCGAGGTGCGCGACACCGGCTCCGGCCTGCCCGAGGGGAAGGTCGGCGAGGGGCTCGGAACGCAGATCGTGCGCACCCTCATCCAGGGCGAGCTGGGCGGCACGATCGACTGGCACACCGTGGTGGGCACCGGCACGGAGGTCACGATCTCGGTGCCGATGCGCTGGATCACGCAGTCGTGACCCGAGCGCCCGGTACCCGCCCGGCGGTCGCCCGCACATGACGACGCCCGCCGCGGATGCGGCGGGCGCGGGTCTGCCGGCGCGAGCCGGCGGGGGTCAGGAGGCGCGGCGGGCGCGTGCGGCGCGACGCTTGAGGGCGCGACGCTCGTCCTCGCTGAGGCCGCCCCAGACGCCCGAGTCCTGGCCGGTCTCGAGGGCGTACTGCAGGCAGAGCTCGGTGACGGTGCAACGGCCGCAGACGGCCTTGGCCTTCTCGATCTGGTCGACCGCAGGGCCGGTGTTGCCGACCGGGAAGAAGAGTTCGGGGTCTGCGGTCAGGCAGGCGGCCTTGTCGCGCCAATCCATCGGGGGGTGCTCCTTGCTGTTGCCGGGCGCAGCAACTCGCGTCGAACGCTGCCGTGACGGCGGTGCTGCAGGTGGGGGAAGGCCGAGTCGCAGGAAAGTAGGATCGAATGCGACCGGCTCACGTCCCTGTGAGCATCAACTCGGCCCTGTAAATGGTCGCATAGTGTGTAGTGCAGATCAATAGTCGTGCATGGGATATCGCTGTGAATACCGAACAGGACCCGGGGTCCGGGACCGCCGCACCGTCGCCGGGCGTTCGCGCTGCGCTCGCCGTCGTCATCGTGCTGCTCGTCGCCGAGGCGCTGCTGATGGTCGGCGTGACGGCCTGGCTCGTGCTGGAACTGCTCGTCGACGAACCGTCGACGCTCGCGAGCGGGCTCGCGCTCACCGTGGTCGCCGCGATCGGCGCCATCTGGGTCGTCGCGATCGCCGCAGCCGCGGTGCGTCGCGCCCCGTGGTCGCGCGGCGGGGCCATCACCTGGCAGCTGCTGCAGCTGGCGGTCGCGGTCGGCGCGTTCCAGGGGCTGTTCGCGCGGCCCGACGTGGGCTGGGCGCTGCTCGCGCCGGCGCTGGTCGTGATCGTCCTGCTGCTCGTGCCGGCGGTCGCGGCCTGCTTCGCGCGGCCCGTGGTCGCCGGCGCGGACTGACACGCCGCGACGCGGCGTCGGGCGTGGAGCGGACCGCCGCGACGCGGCGTCGGGCGTGGACCGCCGCTACGCGGCGTCGGGCGTGGACCGCCGCTACGCGGCGTCGGGCGTGGACCGCCGCTACGCGGCGTCGACGCCGAGCTCGCGGCGCACGCGCGCCACGTGACCGGTGGCCTTGACGTTGTACATGGCCGTCTCGATGCGACCCTCGGCGTCGATCACGAACGTCGAGCGGATGGAACCCAGGACGGTGCGTCCGTAGTTCTGCTTCTCGCCCCAGGCGCCGTACGCCTCCTGCACCGCGTGGTCGGGGTCGCTGAGCAGGGGGAAGGTGAGCCCGTCGCGCTCGGCGAACTCCGCGAGTGCCGGCACGTCGTCCTTCGACACGCCGACGACGCGGACGCCGGCGGCGGACAGCGACGCGAGGCTGTCGCGGAAGTCGCACGCCTCGGTGGTGCAGCCCGGCGTCATGGCGGCGGGGTAGAAGTAGAGCACGACCCGCTCGCCGCGGAGGTCCGACAGGGTGACCGGGGTACCGGCCTGGTCGTCGAGGGTGAAGTCGGGAGCGAGGTCCCCGGGCGCGAGTCGGACGGCGTCGGTCATGCGTCCATCGTAGGCGAGTCGGCGTCGGGCTCCGACGCCGACGCGACGACCGGGTGCTCGATCGAGAACCGGGCGGCCTCGGGGCGGTAGCGCTCGTCGGCGAACTCGACGGCGACTCCGCGGTGGTCGCGCACGACGCGCCGTTCCCGCAGGATCGGCGAGCCGGTCTCCACGCCGAGCGTCTCGGCCTCGAGGCCCCGGGCGGCGACGGCGTCGATCAGGTGGCGGGCGGTGACCAGTCGCACGCCGGCGGCGATGAGCCGGTCGTGGACCGACCCCTGGTCGAGGTCGGCGTGCAGGAGCGTGCGACCCGCCTCGAGGGGGAAGCACGAGCGCTCGAGCATCGCGGGCCGGTCGTCCAGCGAGCGCACGCGGGTGACCGCGACCACGGGCGTCTCGACGGCGATGCCGAGCATGCGCGCCTCGCGTTCGAGGGCGGGTCGGCGCACCACCTCCAGGGTGCGCTGACCCGGCACCTGGCCGATCGACTCGGCCCAGCGGGAGAAGGGCACGAACGTCTCGAAGGCCCGCACGGGCACGGTGCTGCGCACCACGGGCGGGCGTCCGCGACCCCCGGAGACGATGCCGTCGGCGCGCAGCCCGGCGAGCACGCGGCGCAGCTGGCCGCGGCCGGCGTCGAGGCTCGCGCACAGCTCCGACTCGCTCGGCAGGCGGCTGCCGACCTCCCAGGTACCGCGGCGGATGCTCCGGAGCAGCGCGGTGCGCACCCGATCGTCGTCCCCGCTCGCGTCCGCCACGCTGCGACCGTAGCGGCGGCGGGAGAACGCCCGGCGACGCCCGCTGAACGGGCGGTGAACGGGTCGTGAACCCGTGGGCGTCAGGAGAAGGTGGCGAGCAGCCGTTGCAGCGAGTCCAGGCGCGTGCGCCCGGCATCGCCGAGCTCGCCCGCCGCCACCGCCTCCGCGAGCGCGCAGTCCGGGGCGTCGGGCAGGTGCGTGCAGCCGCGGGGGCAGCGCTCGGCGATCGTCGCGAGGTCGGTGAACGAGCGCAGGATGTTGTCGGGGTCGACGTGGCCGAGGCCGAAGGAGCGGATGCCGGGCGTGTCGATGACCCAGCCGCGACCCGGCTCGCCGCCGATGGCGGTGCCGGGGCCGGTCTCGATGCGGAGGGAGACGGTCGACGACGACGTGTGGCGTCCGCGGCCGGTGACCTCGTTGACGTGCCCGGTGGCACGGTCGGCGCTGGGAACGAGCGCGTTGACGAGCGTCGACTTGCCCACGCCCGAGTGGCCGACGAGCACCGTGCGGTGCCCGACCAGCGCGGTGGCGATCTCCGCCACGGGCATCGCGTCCCGCCGGCTGGTGAAGGTGGGGATCTCCAGGCCCGCGAAGTTCGCGAGGAACGGGGCCGGGTCCGCCAGGTCGGCCTTGGTCACGCACAGCAGGGGGCGGATGCCCGCGTCGTAGGCCGCCACGAGGTAGCGGTCGACGAGGCGCGTGCGCGGCTCCGGGTTCGCCGCGGCGACCACGATGAGCAGCTGGTCGGCATTGGCGACGATGACCCGCTCGACGCGGTCGGTGTCGTCGGCCGAGCGTCGGAGCAGGGTGCTGCGATCGCGGACGCGCACGATGCGCGCGAGCGAGCCCTCGTCGCCGCTCGTGTCGCCGACGAGGTCGACCGCGTCACCGGTGGCGATCGCGGTGCGCCGCAGCTCGCGGGCCCGGGTCGCGGTGGCCTCGTGCTCGTGGTCGCCGTCCGCGTCGACGAGCACCGCGTAGCGGCCCCGGTCCACGCCCAGCACGTGCCCGACGACGGCGTCGGCGTGGTCGGGTCGCACCTTGGTGCGTGGCCGGTTCGCCTTGGGATTCGGACGCACCCGGACATCGGACTCGTCGAGGTCGTACTCGTCGTCCTCGTCGTCGTCCGTGTCCCACCAGCTCATGCGGCTCCGTCGGCTCGCGGTGCGGGTCCGTCCTCGAGCATGCGCGCCCACAGCTCCGGGAACTGCGGCAGGGTCTTGGCGGTCGTGCCGATGTCGTCGACCCGCACGCCGGGCACGCGCAGCCCGACGATCGCGCCGGTCGTGGCCATGCGGTGGTCCGCGTACGCGCGCCAGGGGGCCCCGTGCAGCGGGGCCGGCGTGAACCGCAGCCCGTCGTCGAGTTCGGTCACGTCGCCGCCGAGCGCCCGGAACTCCGTCGCGAGCGCGGCGATCCGGTCGGTCTCGTGGTGGCGGATGTGCCCGATGCCCGTGAACTCGCTCGGCTCCTCGGCGAGGGCGGCCAGGGCGGCGAGGTTGGGGACGAGCTCTCCGGCCTCGCCGAGGTCGAGGCGCACCCCGCGGATCGCGTCGCCGCCGGTGACGGTCACCCGATCGCCGTCGCGGTGCACGCGGGCGCCGAACCGCGGGAGGAGGTCGACGAGCTGCGCTCCGACCTGCGTGGTGTCGTCGGGCCAGCCCGCGATCGTCACCGAGCCGCCGGCCGCGACCGCGGCGCAGAGGAACGGGGCGGCGTTGGAGAGGTCGGGTTCGATGTCGACGTCTCGTGCGGCGATCGGACCGGGCCGCACGACCCAGGTGCCGGTCTCCGGTCGCGCGACCGGCACGCCGCGTGCGGCCAGCGCCTCGACGGTCATCTCGATGTGCGGCATGCTCGGCAGCCGGTCGCCGGTGTGGTGCAGCCGCAGCCCGTCGTCGAAGCGCGCCGCGGCGAGCAGGAGTCCCGAGACGAACTGGCTGGAGGCGGACGCGTCGATCGCGAGCTCCCCGCCGCCGACCCGGCCGGTGCCGTGCACGGTGAACGGCAGCGCCCCGCGCCCGTCGTCGTCGAGGTCGACGCCCAGCCCCCGGAGGCCCTCGATGATGCCGCCCATTGGGCGACGGCGGGCGGCCTCGTCGCCGTCGAACGTCGTGGGGCCGAGCGCGAGCGCGGCGACCGGCGGGAGGAAGCGCATGACGGTGCCCGCCAGCCCGCAGTCGATCGTGGTGGAGCCCAGGAGCTCCTCGGCGGGGGTCACGAGCAGGTCGTCGCCGAAGCCGCCGTCGCCGGGCCGGGTCTCGATGCGGACACCGAGGGCCCGCAGTCCCTCGACCATGAGGTCGGTGTCGCGCGAGACCAGTGGCGCCCGGAGCAGCCCGGGCCCGTCGGCGAGCGCGGCGAGCACGAGCTCGCGGTTCGTGAGCGACTTCGAGCCCGGAACCCGGAGCGTGGCCGCGAGCGGGCCCGTCGCGACCGGTGCCGCCCAGGATCCGTCGCCGGCGCGCTGAGGATCGTCGTCCCCGTAGGGGTCGAACTCGGGCGCGGAATACCGGGAGATCTGCATCGGTTATCAGGGTAGTCGGTGGCGGAGTCGAGGAAGGGGCGTGCGCGTGACGGTGCTGGTGGAGCCGCGTTCCGTGGACGTACAGGCGGAGCCCGTAGGATGGCGCCCGATGGCAGCATCCGACACCTCCGGTGGCGCCCAGGGCGCCCAGCCGGCCGAGGCGGACCTGGGGGCGCTCTTCGAGGAGCAGGCCCTCCCGTTCCTCGACCAGCTCTACGGCGCAGCCCTGCGCATGACCAAGAACCCCGCGGACGCGCAGGACCTCGTCCAGGAGACGTTCGCCAAGGCGTATGCGGCGTTCGGCCAGTTCACGCAGGGCACCAACCTCAAGGCGTGGCTGTACCGCATCCTCACCAACACCTACATCAACACGTACCGCAAGAAGCAGCGCGAGCCCTTCCAGTCGGCCATCGACGACCTCGAGGACTGGCAGCTGGGCGGGGCGGAGTCGACGACCGCCCGTTCGAGCCGTTCCGCGGAGGCCGAGGCGATCGACCACCTGCCCGACAGCGCGGTCAAGGACGCGTTGCAGTCGCTGCCGGAGGACTTCCGGCTGGCGGTCTACTTCGCGGACGTCGAGGGGTTCTCCTACCAGGAGATCGCCGACATGATGCACACACCCATCGGGACCGTGATGAGCCGACTGCACCGGGGCAGGCGGATGCTTCGCGAGCTCCTGGCCGACTACGCGGGCGAACGCGGATTCGCCGTGCAGCCGGCGGCACCGCGTACCGGGAGGAAGCGATGAGCGACTGCGGCTGCGACAAGGCGAAGGCCGAGCTCGAGGAGTACCTGCACGACGAGCTCTGCAAGGAGGATGCCGCCGACATCCGCGAGCACATGGCGCACTGCGCCGACTGCTCGAGCGAGCTCCGGGTGGGACAGGTGCTGACGGACGCCGTGAAGCGGGCGTGCCGCGAGCAGGCGCCGGAGCACATCCGCGACCAGGTGCTGGCGCGCATCCGCGACCTCCAGTCCGGGCACGCCGTGCCCGCCGTGGACGCCTGAACCCCGAGGTCGCGGCACCGGTTCGGGGCGTTTCGCCCACATGGCGATTCCGCACATCCGAAAATTCGCTAACCTAGTTAGCGATGAACGAGCAGACGACCCCCGCACCCCGCTCCCGCACCCGCGTGCCCACCTGGCTGCGCGTGCTGATCCCGTCGGTGCTCGTGCTGGTGTGGTTCGCCGCGTTCGGCCTGGGCGGCGCCTCGTTCGGCCGCCTCTCCGACGTGTCCACCAACGACCAGACGCAGTTCCTGCCCGCGAGCGCGGAGGCGACCGAGGTCACCGAACTCCAGTCGGCGTTCCGCGACGACGACGTGATCCCCGCGATCGTCGTCTACGCGGCCGACGGCGCGCTGAGCGATGCGCAGCTCGCAGCGATCGACGACCAGCGCGACGCGTTCGTCGACGTCGCGGGCGTCGACGCCGAGGGCGCCTCGCCGGTCATCGTCTCCGACGACGGCGAGGCCGCGCAGGTCGTGGTGCCGGTCGTCTCGGGGGAGGAGGGCACCGAGGCGGTCGCCGAACTGCGCGATCTCCTCGCCGATGAGCCGATCGACGGCGTGACCGTCGCGGTCACGGGGCCCGCCGGCTTCACCGCCGACCTGTCCGGCGCCTTCGCCGGCATCGACGGCCTGCTCATCGCCGTCGCGTTCGCCGCGGTGTTCGTGATCCTGATCATCGTCTACCGGTCGCCCCTGCTGCCGCTCATCGTGCTGTTCACGAGCCTCACCGCACTCTGCACGTCGGTCCTGGTCGTGGTCTCGCTCGCGGCCGCCGACATCCTGCTGCTCACCGGGCAGACGCAGGGAATCCTGTTCATCCTCGTCATCGGCGCCGCGACCGACTACGCGCTGCTGTACATCGCCAGGTACCGCGAGACGCTCGCGACCGAGCCGACGAAGTGGGCCGCCACCTGGGCGGCGCTGCGCGGATCGTGGGAGCCGATCGTCGCCTCCGGCGGCACCGTGATCGCGGGCCTGCTGATCCTGCTCGTCAGCGAGCTGAACTCCAACAAGTCGCTCGGTCCGGTCGCGGCGATCGGCATCGTCTGCGCGCTGCTCGCGGCCCTCACGCTCCTGCCTGCGCTGCTGCTCTGGGCGGGACGGGTGGCGTTCTGGCCGCGCCGCCCGCGCGCGGTCTCCGACGACCCCGACCAGATCGGCAGCGGTGCGACGGGATTCTGGGGCTCGGTGAGCCGCCTCGTGTCGCGCCGGCCGCGCTGGGTGTGGATCGTGTCGACCGTGCTGCTCGGCGTCATGTCCCTCGGCCTGCTGCAGCTCGAGGCCGACGGCGTGCCGTCGAGCGAGTTCGTGCTGGGCGAGTCGCAGGCGCGCGACGGCCAGGAACTGCTCGGCGAGCACTTCCCGGCCGGTTCCGGCACGCCCGCGGTCATCATCGGTCCGGAGGGCGACCTGCAGGCGATGGCCGAGGTCGCACTCGCCGTCGACGGCGTCGACTCGGTCGCCGTGCTCGCCGCCGACTCGCCGTCGGGTCAGGCGCCCGTGACCGAGGACGGCATCCAGCCGCTCGGCCCTCCCGGCACGCCCGTCCCGGAGCCCGACGTGGTGGACGGCGAGGTGCTGCTGCAGGCGACGCTCACCGATCCGGCCGACTCGCTCGCCGCGGAGGCCACGGTCGCCGAGCTGCGCGACGCGCTCGACGCGGTGTCGACCGACGCGCTCGTCGGGGGGACGACGGCCACCGCCCTCGACACCAACGAGGCGGCGATCGCCGACCGCACGCTCATCATCCCGCTCGTGCTCGGCGCCATCCTCGTGATCCTGATGCTGCTGCTGCGGTCGATCCTCGCGCCGGTGCTGCTGATCGCGAGCGTCGTGCTCTCGTTCGGTGCCGCCCTCGGGGTCTCGGCGGTGGTCTTCGACACCGTGTTCGGCTGGGACGGCGCCGACCCGTCCGTGCCGCTCTTCGGCTTCGTCTTCCTGGTCGCACTGGGCGTCGACTACAACATCTTCCTCATGACCCGGGTGCGGGAGGAGTCGGTCGTGCACGGCACCCAGCCGGGGATCCTGCGCGGCCTCGTGCTCACCGCCGGCGTCATCACGTCGGCCGGTCTGGTGCTCGCCGCGACGTTCGCCGCGCTCGGCGTCATCCCCATCCTGTTCCTCGCCCAGATCGCGTTCATCGTCGCCTTCGGCGTGCTGCTGGACACGTTCCTGGTGCGCACGCTCCTGGTGCCGGCCCTCGCCTACGACATCGGCCCGGCCATCTGGTGGCCGTCGCGCCTGGGCCGCGCCCACGACGGGCGGCACGTCGGCGGGCACGATGCGGCGGATGCCGCGAGCATCGAGGCACCCGGGGTCGAGCCCGCGACCGCCGAGGCGCCCGCCGCGCGCTGAGCGTCGGCGCCTCGCGCCGGCACGCAGACGACGAGCCGGTCCGACCCACGGGGTCGGACCGGCTCGCTGCGTCGTGCGGGGTCGGGGTCGCTACAGCGACAGCGCGCGCGACACCAGGTCGGTCTGCTCCTGGGCGTGCACCTTCGCCGATCCGGTGGCGGGGGAGGCCGAGGCGGCGCGGGAGACGACCGTGACCGGGCGGTCCCAGATCTTGCCGGTCTCGATCGCGAAGAACGGCCAGGCGCCCTGGTTCTCCGGCTCGTCCTGCGCCCAGACCAGCTCGGCGTTCGGGTAGGAGGCGGCGACCTCGGCGAGGCGCTCGGCGGGCAGCGGGTAGTACTGCTCGAGGCGCACCAGCGCTACCTCGGGGTTCGGGTGCTTGGCGAGCTCGGCGGCGAGGTCGTAGTACAGCTTGCCCGCCATGAACACCACGCGGCGCACCGCGGCGCGGTCGGTGACGGTCGCGTCGTCGATCACCGGCTCGAACCGGCCGCTCGTGAAGTCGGCCACCTCGCTGGTCGCACCGCGCAGTCGCAGCATCGCCTTCGGCGTGAACACGACGAGGGGGCGCCGCGGACGCTGGTACGCCTGACGGCGCAGCAGGTGGAAGTACGACGCCGGCGTCGACGGGCGCGCGACGGTCATGTTGTCCTCGGCGCACAGCTGCAGGTACCGCTCGATGCGGGCCGACGAATGGTCGGGCCCCTGACCCTCGTAGCCGTGCGGCAGCAGCAGCACGACGCTCGAGCGCTGGCCCCACTTCTGCTCGGCCGAGGAGATGAACTCGTCGATCACGGTCTGGGCGCCGTTGGCGAAGTCGCCGAACTGGGCCTCCCAGAGCACGAGGGCGTCCTTGCGCTCCACCGAGTAGCCGTACTCGAACGCCATGGCGGCGTACTCGGAGAGCAGCGAGTCGTAGATCCAGAACCGGGCCTGGTTGTCGCTGAGGTTCAGCAGCGGCAGCCACTCCTGGCCGTTCACCCGGTCGTGGAACACCGAGTGGCGCTGCACGAACGTGCCGCGTCGGGCGTCCTGGCCGGCGAACCGCACCGGGGTGCCCTCCACGAGCAGCGTTCCGAGGGCGAGCAGCTCGCCGAAGGCCCAGTCGACCTTGCCGTTGCGACTCATGTCGAGCCGCTTCTGCAGGAGCTGCTGGAGCTTCGGGTGCACCGTGAAGCCCTCGGGGCGGTTGTTGAAGGCGTCGCCGATCATGTGCACGACCTGCTCGGAGACCCCCGTGGTCTCGAGCTCGCCCGTGGGCGGCGCCTCGGTCGTCGCCGGAGCCGCGGTGGCGGGCTCGATGTCGGCGCCGCCGGGGCGCGAGGAGGCGGTCTGCGCGGCGTGCGTCTCCTGGAAGGCCCGCTCGAGGCGGTCCTGGAAGTCGCGGTGCGCCGCCTGGTACTCCTCCTCGGTGATGTCGCCGCGTCCGACGAGCGCCTCGGTGTAGAGCTTGCGGACGGAGCGCTTCGCCTCGATGAGGTTGTACATGAGCGGCTGCGTCATCGACGGGTCGTCGCCCTCGTTGTGGCCGCGACGGCGATAGCAGACGAGGTCGATCACGACGTCGCGGTGGAACTGCTGGCGATACTCGAAGGCGAGCTCGGCGACGCGCACGACGGCCTCGGGGTCGTCGCCGTTGACGTGGAAGATCGGCGCCTGGATGGTCTTGGCGACGTCGGTCGAGTAGATCGACGAGCGCGCGTCGCCCGGCACGGTGGTGAAGCCGACCTGGTTGTTCGCGACGACGTGGACGGTGCCGCCCGTGCGGTACCCCCGCAGCTGCGACATCTGCAGCGTCTCGAAGACGACGCCCTGGCCCGCCATGGCCGCGTCGCCGTGCACCAGGATCGGCAGGGTGCCGTAGCTGCCCGCGGGCTTGCGGTCCTGCTTGGCGCGGGTGATGCCCTCGAGCACGCCGTTGACCGCCTCCAGGTGCGAGGGGTTGGCGGCGAGGTACACGGGCACCTCCTCGCCGTTGTCGGCCGTGAAGACGCCCTCGGTGCCGAGGTGGTACTTCACGTCGCCGGAGCCGGAGATGGTGCGCGGGTCGGGGGTGCCCTCGAACTCGCGGAAGATCTGCCCGTACGTCTTGCCGGCGATGTTCGTGAGCACGTTGAGGCGGCCGCGGTGGGCCATGCCGATCGTGACCTCGTCGAGCCCCTGCTTGGCGGCGCCCTGCAGGATCTCGTCGAGGAGGGCGATCATCGACTCGCCGCCCTCGAGGCTGAACCGCTTCTGGCCGACGTACTTGGTCTGCAGGAAGGTCTCGAACGCCTCGGCCTCGTTGAGCTTGCCGAGGATGCGCATCTGCTCGTCGTGGGTGGGCTTCTCGTACTTGCGCTCGACCTTGCCCTGGATCCACTTGCGCTGCTCGGGGTCCTGGATGTGCATGTACTCGATGCCGATCGTGCGGCAGTACGAGTCGCGGAGCACGCCGAGGATGTCGCGCAGCAGCGACGTGCGCGACTCGCCGAACTCGCCCGTGACGAACTCGCGGTCGAGGTCCCAGAAGGTCAGGCCGTGGCTGGCGATGTCGAGGTCGGGGTGCGAGCGCTGCACGTACTCGAGCGGGTCGATGTCGGCCATCATGTGGCCGCGGACGCGGAACGAGTTGATGAGCTCCTGCACGCGCGCGGTCTTGTCGATCGCGCTGGCGATGTCGACCGAGATGTCGGGCGCCCAGTGGATCGGGTCGTACGGCAGGCGGAGCGCGGCGAAGATGTCCTCGTAGAACCGGCGCTGGCCGATGAGCAGCTCGTGCACGGTCTTCAGGAACTCGCCGGAGCCCGCGCCCTGGATGACGCGGTGGTCGTAGGTCGAGGTCAGCGTGATCGTCTTGCCGATCGCGAGGTTCGCGAGCGTGCGGTCGCTGGAGCCCTGGAACTCGGCGGGGTACTCGAGCGCGCCGGCGCCGATGATGCAGCCCTGGCCCTTCATGAGGCGCGGCACGGAGTGCACGGTGCCGATGCCGCCGGGGTTCGTCAGCGAGATCGTCGCGCCCTTGAAGTCGTCGGCGGTGAGCTTGTTCTTGCGGGCGCGCTGCACCAGGTCTTCGTAGGCGGCGAGGTACTCGTTGAACGTCATGGTCTCGGCGCGCTTGATCGCGGGCACGAGCAGGGCACGGGTGCCGTCGGGCTTCGGGATGTCGATCGCGATGCCGAGGCCGATGTGGGCGGGCTTGACGAGGCTGGGCTTGCCGTCGCGCTCGTCGTAGAAGACGTTCTGGCTCGGGAACTCCTTGAGCGCCTGGATCAGCGCCCACCCGATGAGGTGCGTGAACGACACCTTGCCGCCGCGGGCGCGGCGGAGGTGGTTGTTGATGACGATGCGGTTGTCGATCATCAGCTTCGCCGGGACGGTGCGCACGCTCGTCGCGGTCGGCACCGTGAGGCTCTGGTCCATGTTGGCCGCGAGGGTCTTCGGGAGGCCGCGGAGCGGGACGACCTCGTCGACCTTCTCGGTCTCGCCCTCGACGACCGTCTGCGGGCTGGTGACGGGCACGTCGGCGGGCACCGGCTCGGGGCGCGGCGCCCGGGCGGTCGTGCGGGCCTGCGGCTGCGCGCCGATCACCGGGGTGGGCGCGGTGACGGGGTGCGAGGCGGGAGCGGGCTGCGCCGGTGCGGCCGAGGCGGGCGGGGCGGCCTTCGCGGCCGTCGCCTGGTCGGGCGTCGAGACGGTGGCGGGAGCCTCCGCGGAGGCGGGGCGGTAGTTCTCGAGGATCGGCCACCAGGTCTTGTCGACCGAGTCGCGGTCCGCCCGGAACTGCTCGTAGAGCTCGTCCACGAGCCATTCGTTCGCGCCGAACTCGTTCGACGTGGCCTGGTCGGAACCACCGGTCAACTGCTTGGACACAGCTTCTTCGCCCACTCTCTTCGCTGCTGCTGGGGGGAGCACTCCCTGGAGTGCCGGATCGAGACGGGCGTCGCGCACGCGTGCAGGCGCGGAACCCCGCCGCGACAAGCCTAAACCCGTTCCCCGGGAGCGGGCTGCATCCGCGGTGGGAACCTGAGGATGCAGCATCCGCAGGGACTAGCGTTGCGGGCATGGAGTTCTACCGCACGGCGCCGAGCCACGACCTGACCTACTCGGACGTCTTCCTCGTGCCCAGCCGGTCGGACGTGGCCAGCCGGCTGGACGTCTCGCTCGCGCCCGAGGACGGCACCGGCGCCACGCTGCCGATCGTCTCGGCCAACATGAACTCGGTCACCGGGCCGCGCCTCGCCGCGACCCTGGCCCGTCGCGGCGGGCTCGGCGTGCTGCCGCAGGACATGCACCTGCAGGACCTCGACGAGGCGATCCGCTGGGTCAAGGACCAGTCGCCGCGCTTCGACACGCCGTACTCGTTCGACGCCGACGCCACGGTCGCCGACGCGCTCGAGGTGGTCGCCCCGGTCGACGGCCACGGGGTCGTGCTGCACGACGACGCGGGCGCCTACGCCGGATGCATCCCCGCCACGCGCCTCGCCTCCGCGCTGCACGACGCGCGCCTCGGCGACCTGGTGCACGGCGCGCTCCCGGCGCTGGACGCGGAGGACGTCGAGTCGCCGCGCGCGGCGTTCGACCTCATGGCCGGCGCCGACCTCGAGTTCGCCCCCGTCATGCGGCACGGAGCCGTCGTCGGCACGCTCAGCCGGCGCAGCGCGCTGCGCGGCACCATCTACTCGCCGACGCTCGACGCGCAGGGGCGCCTGAAGGTCGCGGCCGCGATCGGCATCAACGGCGACGTGGCCGGCAAGGCCCGCGCGCTGGTCGCCGCCGGCGTCGACGTGCTCGTGGTCGACACGGCGCACGGGCACCAGGAGGGGATGGTCCGCGCCATCCGCACCGTGCGCGAGGCGGGCATCGACGTGACGCTCGCGGCGGGCAACGTCGTCACGGAGACGGCGGTCGCGGACCTCGTCGGCGCGGGCGCCGACATCGTGAAGGTCGGCGTCGGACCCGGCGCGATGTGCACGACGCGCATGATGACGGCCGTCGGTCGGCCCCAGTTCTCCGCGGTGCTCGAGACCGCGGCCGCGGCCGCGGCCGCCGGCGCGCGGGTGTGGGCCGACGGCGGGGTGCGCTACCCGCGCGACGTCGCGCTCGCGCTCGCCGCGGGCGCCGCCTCGGTGATGATCGGCTCCTGGTTCGCGGGCACGCTGGAGGCGCCCGGGCGGCTCCGCACCGACGCGTCCGGCGGCTGGTACAAGGAGAGCTGGGGCATGGCCTCGACCAAGGCCGTGCGCGAGCGCTTCGACCGGCTCTCGCCGTACGAGCTCGCCCGCAAGGAGCTGTTCGCGGAGGGCATCTCGTCGTCGCGCATCTCGCTCGACCCGCTGCGCCCGTCGATCGAGGACCTGCTCGACATGATCACCACGGGCGTGCGCAGCTCGTTCACCTACGCGGGCGCGCACACCGTGCCGGAGTTCCACGAGCGGGCGCTCGTGGGCATCCAGTCGGCGGCGGGCTACGAGGAGGGCAAGGCGCTGCCGGTCAGCTGGTAGCGCCGGCGGGCGGATGCCGCGAGCCGGCGCCGCACGTTGCCATCGTGTGACGTCCCGGGGCATCCACGGCGCCGCGCGGTTATACTTGCGTCCACGATGGACGACCCTCCTTCTTCCAGTCCCAGTTCCCCTGGTCATAGACCCCTGCCCGTGAACGATCGGTCGGGTGCGAATGCCTGAGTGGCTCCTGCTCACGTTCGGACTCCTGCTCACGATCGGCACGGGCTTGTTCGTCGCCAGCGAGTTCGCGCTGGTCAACCTCGACCGATCCGACCTCGAGGCGCGCCGCGATCGCGGCGAGACCCGTCTCGGGCTCACGATCGCCGCACTGAAGATCACGTCGACGCACCTGTCGAGCGCCCAGCTCGGCATCACGATCACGACGCTGCTCACCGGCTACACCATGGAGCCCGCGATCAGCTCGCTGCTCGCCGGCCCGCTCGAGGCGATCGGCGTGCCCGAGTCGCTCGTGCGACCGGTCGGCGCGACGACCGCGATCGTGGTCGCCACCCTCCTGTCGATGATCATCGGCGAGCTCGTGCCGAAGAACTTCGCGCTCGCGCTGCCCCGTCAGACGGCGGTGCTCGTGATGCCGTTCCAGACGGCGTTCACGACCGTGTTCGGGCCGGCCATCCGGCTGCTGAACGGCAGCGCCAACGCGCTGCTGCGCCTCATGGGCGTCGAGCCCAAGGAGGAGCTCTCCGGCGCCCGGTCGGCCGAGGAGCTGTCCTCGCTCGTGCGCCGCTCGGCGAGCGCGGGGATGCTCGAGAAGGACACCGCCACGCTGCTCAGCCGCACCCTGAGCTTCTCGCGCCTGAGCGCGGCCGACGTGATGACCCCGCGGCCGCGCGTCGCGAGCGTCTCCCGCACCGACACGGCGGCGGACGTGATCGAACTCGCCTCGCAGACGGGCTACTCGAGGTTCCCCGTGCACGAGGAGAACGTCGACGACGTCGTGGGTCTCGTGCACGTCAAGCAGGCCGTCGCGGTGCCGCGCGAGCGGCGGGCCGACGTGCCGGTCTCGGCGCTGCAGTCCGACGGGCTGCGCGTGCCCGAGACGATGCGCCTGGACGCGCTGCTCGGCGAGCTGCGGGGACGCGGGTACCAGATGGCCGTCGTCGTCGACGAGTACGGCGGCACCGCTGGCGTGGCCACGCTCGAGGACCTCGTCGAGGAGATCGTCGGCGAGGTGTCCGACGAGCACGACCGCTCTCGTGCCGGCATCGTGCGCCGGCCGGGCGCGGTGACGTTCCCCGGCCTGCTCCGACCCGACGAACTGCTCGAGCGCGCCGGCATCCGCGTGCCCGACGACGGGCCGTACGAGACCGTCGGCGGGTACGTCATGAGCGAGCTCGGACGACTGCCCGCGGTGGGCGACGAGATCGAGACGGGCGAGGGCACGCTGCAGGTCGTGCGCCTCGACGGGCGGCGCATCGACCGGCTGCGCTTCGTGCGCACCGCGCCCGTGACCGAGGAGGAGGCGGCCGATGTCTGATTGGGCCGGAATCGCCTGGCTGGTCGTGCTGCTGGCCGGCAACGCCTTCTTCGTCGGCGCCGAGTTCGCCGTCATCTCCGCGCGACGCTCGCAGATCGAGCCGCTCGCGGAGCAGGGCCTGCGTCGCGCCAAGACCGCGCTCTGGGCGATGGAGCACGCCACGCTCATGCTGGCGATGAGCCAGCTGGGCATCACGATCTGCTCGCTGCTGATCCTGAACGTCTCGGAGCCCGCCATCCACCACCTGCTGGAGGTGCCGCTGGCGCTCACCGGGTGGTCGGAGGAGGTCATCGGCGTCATCGCGTTCGTGATCGCGCTCGTGCTGGTCTCGTACCTGCACGTGGTGCTCGGCGAGATGGTGCCGAAGAACCTGTCCTTCTCGATGCCCGACCGGGCGGTGCTGCTGCTGGCGCCGCCGCTGGTGTTCACCGCGCGCGTGTTCCGCCCGCTGATCGTGGCGCTGAACGCGACCGCGAACGGCGTGGTGCGACTGTTCCGCGTCGAGCCGAAGGACGAGGCGACGAGCACCTTCACGCTCGAGGAGGTGCAGACGATCGTCGACCAGTCGCGGCGCGAGGGCGTGCTGGAGGACTCGAGCGGCACCCTGACCGGCGTGTTCGAGTTCACGACCAAGGTGGTGAGCGACATCGCGCTGCCGCTCGACGAGCTGGTCTGCCTCGGGCCCGACGGGACGCCCGGCGACGTCGAGCGCGCCGTCGCCCGTCGCGGCTTCTCGCGGTACGTCATCTGCGACGCGAACGGCGAGCCGGCCGGCTACGTGCACCTGAAGGACGTGATCGAGCTCGACGACGACGAGTTCGACGACCCGATCCCGACCAAGTTCGTGCGCCAGCTGGTCTCGATCTACGCGGGCACCGACCTCGAGGACGCACTCGCGACGATGCGCCGCACCGGCTCGCACCTGGCGCGCGCGTTCGACGCCGAGGGCGCGACCACGGGCGTGCTGTTCCTCGAGGACATCATCGAGGAGCTCGTCGGCGAGGTGCAGGACGCCACGAGGCGGGTCTAGCGTGCCGGGCCGGGACCCGCAGTGGCGGACGCTCGCGTCGCGGGTGGCGTACGAGAACCGCTGGATCCGGGTGCGCGAGGACCAGGTCGAGGGGCCGCACGGCCGGGGCGTGTACGGCGTGGTCGAGATGCGGCATCCGGCCGTCTTCGTGGTCGCCCTCGACGAGGCGGAGCGGGTGTGCCTGGTCTCGCTCGCGCGCTACCCGACCGGGAAGCAGTCCTGGGAGGTGCCCGCCGGCGGTTCCGACGGCGAGGACCCGCTGGTCGCCGCGCAGCGCGAGCTCGCCGAGGAGACGGGACTCGCGGCGGCCGAGTGGACCCGCCTGGGCGGCATGGACGCGTTGAACGGCATCGCGGACGCCCCCGAGCACGTGTTCCTGGCGCGCGGGCTCGCTCCCGCGGCCGACGCGCGCGCCTCGCAGCAGGAGGAGGGGATCGCCGACGTGCGGTGGGTCGGGTTCGGCGAGGCGCTGGCGATGATCGCCTCGGGCGCGATCGACGACGGCGAGTCGATCGCCGCCCTGGCGTTCGCGGGCATCCACCTCGGCCGATTCCGCTGATCCGCGACCCGCCGTCCGGCGGGGCCTCGCGCACCCGCTGCCGGCGACCTATCGTGGGCGCATGGACGTGGACGACGGCTGGCGCGACTGGACGGCGGACGACGCGGCGCGGTGGATCGCGGTTCCGGAGGCATCCGACGACAAGTACCGGCGCGGGGTGCTCGGTGTGCGCACCGGCTCGCGCGAGTACCCGGGCGCTGCGGTGCTCGGCGTCGAGGCGGCGGCCCGCACCGGCGTCGGGATGATCCGCTACCTCGGGCCCCGGTCGGTGCGGGAGACGGTGCTCGCCCGCCGGCCCGAGGCCGTCGGCGTCGAGGGCCGGGTGCAGGCCTGGCTCATCGGCTCGGGCATCGACCCGCACGCGCGCACGTTCGTGCTCATCGGCGAGCTCAGCAACGCGCTCGCATCGGGACTGCCGGTCGTGGTCGACGCCGGCGCGCTCGACCTGGTCGGCACGCACGTCGGTCCGACCGTCATCACGCCGCACCACCGGGAGCTGGCGACGCTGCTCGCCGCGCGGGACGTCGAGGTCTCCACCGCGGACGTCGCGGCCGACCCTGCGGCGTGGGCGGTCCGCGCCGCGGCCGAGACCGGCGCGGTCGTGCTGCTCAAGGGTGCGGTGACGCACGTGGCGGACCCGGGCGGGACCCGCCTGCGCGTCGCGCTCGGCACGCCGTGGCTCGCGGCGGCGGGCACGGGAGACGTGCTCGGCGGCATCCTCGGCGCCCTGCTCGCGACCCATCACGAGGAGCTGGCGGCGGATGCCTCGGTGCTCGCGCCGCTCGCGGCGACCGCTGCGGCGGTGCACGGGCTCGCCGCGCGTCGCGCCTCGGACGGCGGGCCGATCGTGGCGCTCGACGTCGCCGAGGCGGTGCCCGTGGTGCTCTCGGAGCTGCTCGCCGGCCGTCGCTAGGCTGGCGCGCATGGTCGGGGAGCGCGGTCTCGAGGACCGGCGGTCGCAGCAGGCGTCTGACGCCGGTCGCTCCCGCGGATGGCGGATCGCGCTCTGGACCGGCTTCGCGGCGGTGCACGTCGCGATCGTGCTGTTCGGCCTGCTCGCCCCGGGCGGTGCGTTCCTGGATGTCTCGTGGGTCTACCACGACTGGATCGAGCGGGCCGTCGACGGTGGGGCGCTCGTCGGCCTCGACGAGCCGTGGGTGTACCCGATCCTCGCGATCGTGCCGATGGCGGCGGCGTACGTGCTCGGGCCCGAGCGCTACCTCGGGGTGTGGTTGGCGATCGTGGCCCTCCTCGACGCGCTCGCGTTCGCGATGCTGCTGGGGCGACGCCGCCTGTCGCCGACGCGCCGCGCGGCCGCGCTGTGGTGGCTCGCATTCCTCGCACTGCTCGGCCCGGTCGCACTCGGGCGCATCGACTCGGTGACCGCGCCCGTCGCGATCGTCGCGCTGCTGGTCGCGGCGGGGCGCCCGCGCCTGACGGCGGCGCTGCTGGCGATCGCCACGTGGATCAAGGTCTGGCCGGTGGCGCTCGGCCTCGCGCTCGTGACGGCGTCGCGCCGCCGACTCGAGGTCGTGTGGGTCGCGCTCGCCGTGTCCGCCGCGGTCATCGTCGCGAGCATCCTCGCGGGCGGCGCCCGCACGATCTTCGGGTTCGTCGCCGAGCAGGGCGATCGCGGCCTGCAGGTCGAATCGCCTGCGGCGGTGCCCTGGCTGTGGGCGGTCGCCGCCGGATCGACGCGCTCGGAGATCGCCCTCGACGCGCAGATCATCACGTTCCAGGTGTCGGGCCCGGGCACCGCGTTCATCGCCGAGCTGCTCACGCCGCTGATGGCGCTGGCGCTCGCCGGCGTGCTCGTCGTGGGCGTCGTCGCGGTGCGCCGCGGGGCGGCGTTCGGCGCCGTGTTCCCGTCTCTGTCACTGGCGCTGGTGAGCGTGCTGCTGGTCTGCAACAAGGTGGGCTCGCCCCAGTTCGTCACCTGGCTCGCGGCACCCGTGGTGCTGGGGCTCTGCCTGCGACCGGCGCGATTCGCCGTGCCGGCCGTGCTCGTCGCCGCGATCGCCGCCCTCACGCAGGTGACGTACCCGTACCTCTACAGCCGGCTCACCGGGGCCGACCCAGCGCTGGTGCTCGCGCTCACCGGCAAGGTCGTGCTGGAGGTCGTCGTGCTCGCGTGGGCCGTGCGCGCCGTGTGGAAGAGTGGGGTGCGGAAGACAGGGGAGGTCACCTGATGCTGGTCGCATTCTCGGTCGCGCCGAGCGGAACCGGTCGCGCGGACGGATCCGTGCACGACGCGGTCGCGGCCGCCGTGAAGATCGTGCGGGAGTCGGGCCTGCCGAACCGCACGTCCTCGATGTTCACGGAGATCGAGGGGGAGTGGGACGAGGTGTTCGACGTCGTCCGTCGCGCGACCGAGGCCGTCGAACCCTTCGGGTCGCGCATCTCGCTCGTGCTGAAGGCCGACATCCGGCCGGGGTACGCGGGCGAGCTCGACGGCAAGCTCGAGCGGCTGGAGCGCGCGCTGGGCGACTGAGTCGCGGGATTCCGCGACGTCTCGACCGGTTGCGCCGACCAGTTTGTCGAATCGATTCGACTTCTCGTAGACTCCCTCCGTGACGACTCCCGACCGCACGGCGCCGACCCTGTCCCCGGCCCGCACCCGACTCGCCCTGCTCGCGCTCGCGCTGGGCGGCTTCGGCATCGGCGCGACCGAGTTCGTCGCCATGGGGCTCCTGCCCGAGCTCGCCGCGGACCTCCTGCCGGAGCTGAGCGCCACGGCACCGGAGGCGGCCATCGCCCAGGCGGGCTGGCTCATCTCGGCGTACGCGCTGGGCGTCGTGGTCGGTGCCCCCACCATCGCCGCGGCCGCCGCCCGATGGCCGCGCAAGCAGCTGCTGCTCTGGCTCGTCGCGGCCTTCACACTGGGCACGGTCGCCTCCGCGCTGCTGCCGACGTTCGGGCTCGTCCTCGTCGCACGGTTCGTGGCGGCCGTGCCGCACGGGGCGTACTTCGGCATCGCGTCGCTCGTCGCGGCGAGCCTGATGGGGCCGGGCAAGCGCGCCCGAGGGGTCGCGCTCGTCCTGTCGGGGCTCACGATCGCGAACGTCGTCGGCGTGCCCGCCATCACCTGGCTCGGCCAGCAGGCCGGCTGGCGCGTCGCCTACCTCGCCGTCGCCGGGATCTTCGCGCTGACCTTCGTCGCCATCGCCGCCGCGGTGCCGTGGCAGCCGGGCGACCGGGCGGCGTCGATCCGCCGCGAGCTCGGTGCGTTCCGGCGTGTGCAGGTGTGGTTCGCGCTCGGCATCGGGTCCATCGGATTCGGCGGCTTCTTCGCGGTCTACACCTACATCGCCCCGCTCGCGACGGAGGTCGCGGGCCTGCCGGCATCGTCGGTCCCGCTGATCCTGATGGTCGTCGGCGTCGGGATGACGATCGGCAACCTCCTCGGCGGCTGGAGCGCCGACCGCAGCGTGCGCCGCTCGCTGCGCGGGTTCTTCGTGCTGCTCGCCGCGGCCCTCGCCCTGCTGGGGCTCGTCGCGGGCTGGGCTCCCGGGCTCATCGTCGGCGCCATGCTGGTGGCCGCCGCGGCGGCGGCGCTCTCGCCGGTGATCCAGGCACGGCTGATGGACGTCGCCGGAGACAGCCAGTCGATCGCGGCCGCACTCAACCACTCGGCGCTGAACGTCGGCAACAGCCTCGGCGCGGCCGCGGGCGGCGCGGCGATCGCCGCCGGCCTCGGGTTCGTGTCGCCGATCTGGATCGGCGTCGGGTTCACCGTCGTCGGACTCGCGCTCACGCTGGCCAGCGCGGCGGTCGACCGGTCCTGGCAGCGACGCGGCGTGGTGGTGCCGTACGCCACCGGGGCCGTCTCGGTCGTCGAGGACGCCGCCTGACCCGTCCGGGGCGGGAGCCCGCGGTGCCGCCCGGCGGCGTCAGTCGCCCTGGAGGAGGATGCCGTCGGCGATCGCGCGCTTGCGCAGCGCGACCTTCGTGCCGACGTCGTAGCCGGCGAGGCGGTACTTCTCGCGGATGCGCTTGAGGTAGCTCTTGGCGGTCTCCTCGGAGATGCCGAGCTTGAACGCCACCGCCTTGACCGGTTCGCCGGCGCCGTAGAGGGCCATCACGCGGCGTTCCTGCGCGGACAGGCGCGGGCCCTCGCGGTCGTCGGCCAGCGCCGGCTCGAGCTCCGCCGAGATGAACGACTCGCCGGCGCGAGCGGCGCGGATCGCGTCGACGATGGTCTCGACCGGCTCGTTCTTGACGATGTACCCGAGCGCACCGGCGTGCAGCGCCTCACGCACGACCGCCGGGTCGGAGTAGGCGCTCATGAGCACGGTGCGCACGCCCGTGGTGTTGAGCGTCGAGATCTTCAGCGAGATCGGCAGGTTGTCCTTGAGGTCGAGGTCGAGCAGGACCACGTCGACCGGGAACTCCGGATGCGCCAGCAGCTCGGGCCAGGAGGGCACGGCCGCACACAGGTCCACGTCGTCCGCCGCGGTGGGGATCCAGTCGCTCAGCGCGCCGAGCAGCATCCGATGGTCGTCGACGACGGCGAGTCGGATCGTCTCGGCTTCCGGCATCAGCGCTCCTTTCGTGGGCCCCTCATCGTACGAGACCGACGTCCCCCGTATCGGCCCGATTCTCCACCGCGCAGTCGATCGTGATCGTTCTGACACCCGCGGCGACTCCGGACTCGTACGGTCCGACGATACCGGCTGCCTCCCAGGTGGACGGATCCGTGCGACCACGGGGAACGCCGTGGGCCGCGATCGCGATGGGGAACGCGGTGCGCCGCGGGTGCATGGGGTCGTGCGGCCTCGCGGGCCCGATGCGGACCCCGACCGGTGCCGCCGCCGATCGCGTGCGGTCGCTCGCGAGCAGCCACAGCACGAGCAGCAGCGCATCGCGCTGGCCCGGTGCGAGCGCGCCGGCGAGCCCGTCGGGATCGTGCACGTCCACGGCATCGGCGAGGAACTCCGACTCGGCGATCGCGTGCTTCAGCCAGGTGTCGGAACGTCCTTCCATGAGGCGCATCCGCAGTCGGGTCGCAAGCGCTCCCGCCGTGGCTGCGAGGTCGGGACGCAGCGGCAGGGCGACGCGCCCGGCGCCGATGTCGGCGAGCAGGCGCTCCGCGTCGTCGTCGAGGCGCGCGAGCTCCTCCGAGGCGAACATGCCGACCGCACGCGTCGAGGTCCCGACCGTGCTCTGCACGAGCACGAGGTCGAGCTCGAACCGGACGATCCGGCGCAGGCCGGCGGCCGCCAGCGCCGTGACGACGACCGGCAGGACCGCGGTCGACGCGCTGGCCACGCCGACGACCGACTGCAGCCCGCCCTGCTCCGCCTGGGTGATGGCGTCGACCGCCAGCACGATGGCGATCGCAGCGCCCAGGCCGAGGGCGAACCGCTCGTCGCGCAGCACCACGACCGGCATCAGCAGCGCCCCGATCGAGGGCGCCGCCGTGGGCGTCACGCCCAGCGACAGCGACCCGTGGGTGCCGACGAGGTCGAGCACCACCACCGCGAGCGCGACCAGCACGACCACGGCCGGGGCGACCCAGCGGATGCGCACCAGGACGAACGCCGCCCACGCCGCCGCCGTCCCCGGCAGCAGGACCGCCCAGGCCAGTGCCGAGGCCGACGCGTCGCGGTAGAACGGCACCAGCACGACGAAGTGCAGGAAGTGCATGGCGACCAGCAGGGCCGCCGCCGCGAGGAGCCCGCCCGCGAGCCGGCCGCCGCCGACGCCCTCGAGGGCCGCATCGGCGGCGCGCGCAGAGCGCGCCGGGCGCCGGAACCCGCGGGGCCCGGTGCGGGCGCCGTCGGCGACGGCGGGTGGCATGCCGCTCATGGCTTGGGCACCTCCAGCATCACCGTCGTGCCCGAGCCGGGGGAGGAGAACAGGCGCACGCGGCCGCCGACCGCGTGCAGGCGCCCCACGACCGACTCGGCGAACCCGAGCCGCTCCGGGTCGACGGTGGAGACGTCGAACCCGACCCCGGCGTCGGTGATCATGGCCCGCACGGTCGCCTGGTCGTCGGTGACGGTGACGTCGGCCTCGACGACCCCCGAGTGGCGCCGCACGTTCTCGAGGCACTCCGCCATGGCGCCGAGCAGGGCGTCGAGCGTCTCGCGCGGCAGCAGCACCTGGCCGGTTCCGTGCCAGTGCACCTCGAGTCCCATGCGCCCGAACCGCTGCTTGACCGACTCCAGCGTGGCGCCGAGCCCCTCATCGTCGTCGGGCGGCTCCGGGGTGAAGAAGGTGGCCGCCGCCTGCGGCGCCGCGGTCGCGTCCAGGCGCAGCTGCCGCAGCAGGCGCGCGTCCTCGCGCGCCTGCTCGCGCAGCGTCTCCGGGGCGACGCCGACGCCCGCGTGTGCGAGCAGGCTGAGCGTGGCCAGCACGGTGTCGTGCAGCAGTCGGGCGTCCTGGCGCTGCCTGGCCTCGAGTTCGCTGGCGAGGCGCTCGGCGCGGTGCGCCCCGCCGACCTCGTCGATCCGGGAGATGGCGACGCCGATCGCCCGGTCGATCCAGAGCGCGATCGCGACCATGCCGAGCCAGACGAGCGACATCGACAGCATCGCGAGTCCGGGCAGGCCGCCGGGGCGGAACGACGCGGCGGTGCCGAGGCCGATCGCGATCGCCGCGAGCAGCGCGAGCGGGATGCGGCGACGGCGGTGGACGACCAGCAGGAACGCGACCGAGGCGGCCGCGAGGCCGGACAGCAGCACCACGGCCGTCGCGGTCGACGGGTAGAGCCGGTTCGACGCCAGCGCGATGGCCAGGACCGCGGCGCCCGAGGCGGCCACGACCGCGACGCTCGACCCGACGGCATCGCGACCCGTGGCGAGTCCGACCGCGGCGGCGGTCGCGAGGCAGCCGAGCATGCCCCACGCCATGGCCCCCGGCGCACCGCCCGTGGGCACCATGAGGCAGAGCAGCGCCCCCAGGGCACCGGTCATGCCCGTCACGCGCGCCAGGCGCCGCAGCAGCCGGTCGCGCTCCTTGAGGATGCGTTTCATCCGCCCTCCGTGGCTTCCGCAGGTGCAACGATAGCGCGCGGACGGCGCGCAACCGGTGCGCTCAGCCCTCGAGCAGCTCCCGGACGGCGCGGCCGACCGCGTCGGACTCGATGAGGAAGGCGTCGTGCCCGAACGGCGAGTCGAGCACCACGGGCTCGCGACCGCGGATGCCGTTCGGCAGCCCGGCGGCGATCTCGACCTGGCCGTCGAGCGGGAAGTAGCGGTCGCTGCGGATGCCGAGGACGAGCGAACGCGCCCGCACCCGGGAGAGCGCCTGCGCGGTGCCGCCGCGGCCGCGGCCCACGTCGTGCGCGTTCATGGCCTCGGTCAGCGCGATGTAGCTGTTGGCGTCGAAGCGGCGCGTGAACTTGTTGCCGTGGAAGTCGAGGTACGACTCGACGGCGAACCGGCCTCCCGCGCCCATCGGGCTCAGCCCGCTCTGCCACGAGCGCTGGAACCGGTCGTTCAGCTCGGTCGCCGAGCGGTAGTTGAGCAGCGCCATGCGCCGGGCGAGCGCGAGGCCCCGCGTCGGGCCGTCGCCGTCGGCGGCGTCGTAGTAGTCGCCCGAACGGAACTGCGCGTCGGTGCGGATCGCCTCGACCTGCACGGTGTTGAGCGCGATCTGGTCCGCCGTCGCGACCGGGGGCGCGGCGAGCACGCCGATGGCGTCGACGCGGTCGGGTGCGTCGACCGCCCACTCCAGCGCGTGCATGCCGCCCATCGACCCGCCGATCGCGGCGGCCCAGCGCTCGATCCCGATCGCGTCGGAGAAGGCGGCCTGCGCGCGCACCTGGTCGCGGATCGTGAGGTACGGGAAGCGCGCACCCCACTCCGCGCCGTCGGGCGCGAATGACGCCGGCCCGGTCGATCCCTGGCAGCCGCCCAGCACGTTCGGCGCGACGACGAACCAGCGATCGGTGTCGATCGGCTTGCCGGGGCCGACCACGTCGGGCCACCAGCCGGCGCTCGCGTGCCCGGGCCCCGCGGCGCCGATGACGTGGCTGTCGCCGGTGAGGGCGTGCAGGATCAGCACGGCGTTGTCCCGCTCGGGCGACAGCGTGCCCCAGGTCTCGTAGGCGATGCGCGCGCGCGCCAGCTCGGCGCCGGACTCGAGCGCGAGCGGGCCGATCCGCACGAAGCGCCGGTCGCCCTCGGGGTCGCCCTCGCGCCACGCGCCGGTGGCGGGCGGCTTGCCGAGCAGCGACCGCGCCTGGGCGTCGGTGACGAAGCTCGAGGGCACCACGTCGGCGGTCGTCTGCCAGTCCATGCGTCCATTCTCGCCGCAGCGCGGGCGCGGGCCCGCCGTGTTACGACGACGGCCGAGACGACGGATGCCCCGTGCCGTCGGGCACGGGGCATCCGCCTGCTGCGCGAGGGGGCCGGTCAGGCGCGCAGCGACTCGGTGACGCGCTTGGCGGCGGCGAGGCCCGCCTCGAGGTCGGCCTTCAGGTCCTCGACGTTCTCGATGCCGACCGAGAGGCGCACCAGGCCCGGCGTGACGCCGGTGGTGAGCTGCTGCTCGGGGGTCAGCTGCGAGTGCGTCGTCGACGCGGGGTGGATGACCAGCGAGCGGACGTCGCCGATGTTCGCGAGGTGGCTGAACAGCTGGAGCTCGTCGACGAGCGTGCGGCCGGCGTCGACGCCGCCCTTCAGCTCGAACGAGAGCACTGCGCCGACGCCCTTCGGGGCGTACTTGTTCGCCGCGGCGTACCACGGGCTCGAGGGCAGGCCCGAGTAGTTCACGCTCGCCACCTCGGGGTGGGAGTCGAGCCACTCGGCGATCTCCTGCGCGTTCTGCACGTGGCGCTCGATGCGCAGGCTCAGCGTCTCGATGCCCTGGATGAGCTGGAACGCGTTGTTGGGCGAGATGGCGGCGCCGAGGTCGCGCAGCAGCTGCACGCGGGCCTTGATGACGAACGCGAGGGCGTCGCCGACCGCCGCCGTGTAGCTGGCGCCGTGGTACGACGGGTCGGGCTCGGTGAGCCCGGGGAACTTGTCCACGTGCTCCGACCAGGCGAACGAGCCGCCGTCGACGATGATGCCGCCGACGACGGTGCCGTGCCCGCCGAGGAACTTCGTCGCCGAGTGGATCACGATGTCGGCGCCGTGCTCGAACGGGCGGATGAGGTACGGCGTCGCGATCGTGTTGTCGACGATCAGCGGCACGTCCGCCGCGTGGGCGACGTCGGCGACGAGCGAGATGTCGAGCACGTTGATCTTCGGGTTGCCGATCGTCTCGGCGAAGAAGAGCTTCGTGTTCGGGCGCACGGCACGGCGCCACTCCTCGGGGTCGTCCTGGTTCTCGACGAAGGTCGTCTCGATGCCGAGCTTCGCGAGGGTGTACTTGAACAGGTTGTAGGTGCCGCCGTAGATCGAGCTCGACGAGACGATGTGGTCGCCCGCCTGCGCGATGTTCAGCACCGCGAACGTCTCGGCCGCCTGGCCGGACGCGACGAGGAGGGCGCCGGTGCCCCCCTCGAGCGCGGCGACGCGCTCCTCGACGACCGCCTGGGTCGGGTTCATGATGCGGGTGTAGATGTTGCCGAACTCGGCCAGCGCGAAGAGGTTCTGCGCGTGCTGGGCGCTGTCGAACACGTACGACGTCGTCTGGTAGATCGGCGTGGCGCGCGCGTGGGTGGTGGGGTCGGGCGCGGCGCCCGAGTGCACCTGCTTGGTCTCGAACCGCCAGTCTGCGGGCTGCTCGCTCATCGTGGGTCTCCTGTGGTCGCGATCGGGCTCGAGTCGTTCCCGGGCTCTCGGATGCAGCGTAGGCACGCCCGCGGCCACCGGCAACGGTCGGCGCAACACGCCGTAACCGGCTGTTTCCCCGTCAGTGCGACGGCGCGGGCGGCCCGGAGCCCCGCAGCAGGTCGTCGTCGTCGGGCAGCACGATGGTGCCGGTCGCGGTGTGCGGCTCCGGGCGGAACAGCCAGCGCGCGCGGGGCTGCACCAGCGGGCGGAAGATCCGCATCACCAGGGGTTGCGAGAGCAGGATCGACACGCCGACGCAGAACACGATCATGATCGGCAGCGCCCAGGCCGGCTGGTCGCCTGCGAGCAGGTCGGACTCGCGGATGGGGTAGAGCACGAAGCTGTGCAGCAGGTAGATGTACATCGTCGCCGCGCCGTACGGCGTGAACCAGTGCGCCCCGCGCGGCATGAGCATCAGGAACGCCACGGTCATGACCATGGCGGAGGCGAGCAGCGCGAGCCGGATGAGTCCCGACCACGGCTCGTCGTACCCGATCGCCATGTAGGCGTCGTCGTACAGCATGAAGCGCCGCAGCCCGATGTCGCGCCAGGTGCCGATGGCGAGCGGCATGACGGCGAGCACGATCGCGAACAGCGCGATGGCGCCGGCGCGCCAGCGCCAGACGACGGCCGGGCGCAGGTCGAGCCAGCGATCGGTGACCTGCCACTGGCGCAGCTGCCAGCCGAACACGAAGAACGGCAGCATGCCGAACGTGCGCGTGAGCGCGAGCGTCGAGTCGATGGCCTCGGTGTACCCGGCGCCGATCGAGATGACGATGGCGATGAGCAGCGGATACCGCAGCAGCACGAGGTACGGCAGGGCGATGCGCCACATCGCCAGGGCGAGCAGGAACCAGAGCGTCCAGGACGGCGTCGTGTAGTCGAGCGAGAACGCGCCGCCCGTGAGCCACTTGACGACCGTCCAGATGGTCTCGAAGACCAGGTACGGGAAGACGACGTCGGTGAGGATCAGCCGCAGCGCGCGCGCGTTCTGCGGGGCCGACTTCGTGAAGTACCCCGACACGGTGACGAAGACCGCCACGTGGAACGAGTAGATGAACAGGTACACGCTGTAGGCGGAGTCGGACTCGGCGATCAGCGGCAGGATGCCGTGGCCGACGACCACGAGCGTGATCGCGATCCAGCGGGCGTTGTCCCACATGGGCACCCGCCGCTTCCCGCGTGGTCGCGGGGGCTGGGCGGGGACCGCGGGCGGCGGGCCGGAGGGCGAGGGCGACTCGGACTCGGACATGCCCACCATTGTCACCCTCGAACGGGGGACAGGACAGCGGGCGCTCCCGCACCCGGGCAGAATGTCGGCATGGACATGCGACGGGTCATGGTCACGGGGTCGGGTTCGGCGGGGCAGTCGCCACGGATGCCCGGGGGCGCGGCGTGAGGCCGAAGCACGCACCGCGCGAGGACGAGATCGCCCGGCGCCTCGCATGGGAGCGGGTGCTGGCGACGCCGCTCCTCGTGCTCGGGGCGGCGTTCATCGTGGCGTACTCGGTGCTCATCCTCGACGACGGCGACCTCGGCCCCGACTGGCGTTCGGCGATGCTGACCACGGCCCTCGTCACCTGGATCGCGTTCGGCGTCGACTACGTGGTGCGCCTGATCGTGACGCCGCACCGGTACCGGTGGAACTTCGTCTCGCACAACGTGATCGACCTGCTCTCGGTGCTGATCCCGCTGTTCCGCGCCTTCCGCGTGATGCACCTGCTGCGGCAGGTGCCGTACTTCCGGTCGAGGACGGGCAACGCGGTGCGCGCGCGCATCGTCTCGTACGCCGTGGGCTACGCGATCATCTTCGTCTACTTCATCGCGCTCGCGACCCTGCAGGCCGAGCGCGACGCGCCCGGGGCGACGATCACCGACTTCGGCCTGGCCGTCTGGTGGGCGGTCGTGACCATCGCCACGGTCGGCTACGGCGACACGTATCCCGTGACGGTCGTCGGTCGGCTGTACGCGACCGCGCTCATGGTCGGCGGCATCGCCATCGTGGGCACCGCGTCGGCGACGATGATCTCGGTCATCTCCGACAAGATCGGGGTCTCCCTGCACCGCGACATCCCGTCGGGCGCGGGCGGCGACGACGGCGCGACGGGCGCCGGCGACGCCGGCGACGCCGGCGCGACGGACGCCGACGCGACCGACGACGGACGGATAGCCTGAACGCATGAGCATCGACCACGACGCGGGCACGGACGAGATCCGCCGCGAGATCCTCGGCTGGGACGACTTCGCGGGGGCGTCGCGCACCCTCGCGTCCGACGTGCTGGGCAGCGGCTTCCGCCCCGACGTCGTGATCGCGATCGCGCGCGGCGGGCTGCTGCTGGCGGGTGCGATCGCCTACGCGCTCGGCACCAAGAACTGCGGTTCGATCAACGTCGAGTTCTACACGGGGGTCGACGCACGGTTGCCCGAGCCGATCGTGTCGGGGCCGATGCTCGACGCGCCGGCGCTCGCGGGCAAGCGCGTGCTGCTGGTCGACGACGTCTCCGACTCGGGCCGCACGCTCAAGAAGGTCGTGGGCATGATCACGGATGCGGGCGCCGAGGTGCGCACCGCGACGCTGTACGTCAAGTCGCAGACCGTGCTCGTGCCCGACTACACGTACCGTTCCACCGACGACTGGATCGTCTTCCCGTGGTCGGCCCTGCCGCCCGTCGACGAGGCGGTCGAGGCGGCCTCGTGAGCGTGCACCTCGTGGGCGGCGGGTGGACGCCCGCCCACCAGCCCGAGGTGTTCCGCGGCTTCGTCGCCGAGGCGGCCGAGCGCGCCGCCGCCGAGGGCGCGGCGGTACCGGTGATCGCCGTGCTGCTGCTCGACGTGCCCGGCGGCGGCCCGAACCCGTACGCCGACCTCTACCGCGGCGCGCTCGCCGCGGGCGGCGGCGCCGACGTGCGCATCACGGGCGTGGCCGAGGCGGACGGCGAGTTCGCGCCGGTCCACCTGGCCGGTGCGCACGGCGTCCTCGTCGGCGGAGGTCCCACGCCCGGCTACCGCCGCGCGGTCGAACCGATCGCGGGGGAGCTGCGCCGGCTCGTGGCATCCGGTTCGCCCTACCTCGGGTTCTCGGCCGGTGCCGCGATCGCGGCCGACACCGCGATCCTCGGCGGCTGGCGCATCGGCGGCGTGCCGGTCTGCGGCGAGGAGGCGGGCGAGGGCCTCGACGACGTGACCGTGGAACCGGGCATCGGGCTGGTCGACCTGACCGTCGAGGTGCACGCCGCGCAGTGGGGCACGCTCGCGCGGCTGATCGCCGCGACCGAGGCGGGGCTGGTGCCCGGTGGCGTCGCGATCGACGAGGACACGGCACTGGTCGTGGGCGAGTCGGTGCGCGTCGCCGGCGCGGGCAGCGTCTGGCGCGCCGAGGCGACCGACCGCGGCGTGCTCGTGACCACCCTGGGGGCCTGAGTGCCCCGCACGCTGGCCGAGCTCGCCGACGACGGCCTGGTCGACGCCGGCTGGGCGGAGGCGCTGCAGCCGGTGGCGGCGCGGATCGCCGCAATGGGCGACTTCCTCCGCGCCGAGGTCGCCGAGGGGCGCGGCTACCTGCCCGCGGGCGATCGCGTGCTGCGCGCGTTCCAGCGGCCGCTCGCCGACGTGCGCGTGCTGATCGTCGGCCAGGACCCGTACCCCACCCCGGGGCATCCGATCGGGCTGTCGTTCGCGGTCGAGTCGCACGTGCGCCCGGTGCCGCGGAGCCTGCAGAACATCTACCGCGAGCTGCGCGACGACCTCGGCGTGCCGACGCCCGATCACGGCGACCTCACCGCCTGGTCGGACGCGGGCGTCATGCTGCTGAACCGCGTGCTGACCGTGCGCCCGGGGGCCCCGGCGTCGCACCGCGGAAAGGGGTGGGAGGAGGTCACGGAGCACGCCATCCGCGCCCTCGTCGGGCGCGGCACGCCGCTGGTCGCGATCCTCTGGGGACGCGACGCGGCCGGCCTGAAGCCCATGCTCGGCGACGTGCCGTCGATCGAGTCGGCGCACCCGAGTCCGCTGTCGGCGTCGCGCGGGTTCTTCGGCTCGCGGCCGTTCAGCCGTGCGAACGCCCTGCTCGCGGAGCAGGGCGGGGCCCCGGTCGACTGGGCCCTCGCGTGAGCCGCTGTCGGGGCCGTCGCGCCCGCGGCTAGTCTGTCGTCATGCTCGAGGAGGAATACCAGCAGCGCCGCCAGTTGCCGCATCACCTGCGCAAGCCGGCGCCGCAGGAGGCGCCCTTCGAGTACGCGATCCGCGACGCGCGCGCCGAGGACCTGCCCGCCGTGCGCGAGATCTACAACTACTACGTCACCAACTCGACGGTCACCTTCGACGAGGACCGCATGACGATGCGCGAGTGGAAGCAGAAGTTCGCCTACCTCCAGCGGCTCGGCATGCCGTTCATCGTCGCCCAGTCGCCGTCGGGCCAGCTGCTCGGCTACGCCCTCGTGTCGCCGTGGAAGCAGAAGCGCGCCTACCGCTACACGGTCGAGAACTCGATCTACCTCGGGCCGGCGGCCACCGGCAAGGGGCTCGGGAAGGTACTGCTCGGCGAGCTCATCGAGCGGTCGAGGGCGGCGGGGCTGAAGGAGATGCTCGCGGTGATCGCCGACCAGGGCGCCGACGCGTCGATCCGCCTGCACCGGAAGTTCGGCTTCCGCGAGATCGGGCGCATGGGCCGGGTCGGGTTCAAGTTCGACCGCTGGCTCGGCACGGTGCTGCTGCAGCGGTCGCTGAAGTGAGCGGATGCCCCGCCGTCGGCGTGCGCCCCGGGGCATCCGCTCGTGCTCAGTCCTTCGGCGTCGCGCGTCGCAGGGCCAGCCAGGACAGGCCCGCGAAGACCGCCGAGAGCGGGAGCGAGAACGCGGCGACCCCGACGGGCCCGAGGTCGACGAACCACCTGCCGAACGCCTGCCAGCTCTGCGTCCAGGTGAGCACTCCCACCGCGGCGACGCTGAGCACGCCGATCGCGACCCAGAGCACGACCAGGCCGTTCATGCGCCACCGCATGTGGAAGGTCCCGAAGAGTCCTCCCGTGAACATGAAGTAGGCCTGCACGGCGAAGAACACGAACCACGTGCCGAGCCAGCTTCCGGCGTCGAACCACACCGCGGTGAACATGTGGGCGCCGAACCCCCACCCGTTCGTCCAGGTCTCGATCGCGGCGAGCAGGGTCAGCGCCGCCGCCGTGCCCGCCGAGAGGCCGAGGAAGAGCACCGACGTGCCGATCCAGAAGTCGCGGCGGGTCACGCCGAATCCGAGCTGGAACGGGAACGAGGCGCTGATCGCCGTGACGCCCGCGATGAGCATGTAGACGAGGATCGAGAGCACGCCGCCGTTGAACTGCGTGCCGTCGCTCACCGCGACGCCGTCCTCGGGGGGCAGGCTCGCGGTCAGGATGGCCCAGATCGCGAGGGTGATCGCGAACGCCGAGCCGAGGATGATCCACGGCAGCACGAGGAATCCCCATCTGCTCGTCAGGTGCAGGCGCACGACGGTGCCGATGCGGTTCACGATGGTCGTTCCTTCCGGTCGAGCGGCGGCCGGTGCCGTCGTCGTGGCGAGTGCGGTGCTCATGCGTCCGTCCCCGTTCCGCGGGCACGGTTGCCGGTCGTGCGCACGATGAGCTGCTGCAGCGAGACGGGCGCGAGCTCGAGTCCGGCGGCGCGCGCGTCGGCGCGGTCCTCGGGGGTGAGTGCGTCCGCGACGGTCGCGCCGAGCGTGCCGCCGAGGTGCTCGCGGTGCAGCACCTCGCGACCGGCGATGAACGCCTCGACCCGGTCGGCGGGGCCGACGACGGTCGCCCCCTGCTCGCGCAGCGTCTCCGCGGGTTCGTCGATGACGATGCGCCCGTCGTCGATCACGAGCACGTGCTCGAGCAGGTCGGCGACCTCGTCGATCAGGTGGGTCGAGAGCACCACCGTGCGCGGGTGCTCCGCGTAGTCGGCGAGCAGCCGGTCGTAGAAGAGCTGGCGGGCGACCGCGTCGAGGCCGAGGTACGGCTCGTCGAAGAACGTCAGCGGCGCCCGGGAGGCGAGCCCGACGATCACGCCGATCGCGGAGTGCTGCCCGCGCGACATCTTCTTCATCGGTCGGTCGACGGGCACGTGGAACTCCGCGACGAGCTCGTCGGCGAACGCGGCGTCCCAGTCGGGGAAGCAGAGCGGCGCGGCCTTCAGCACGTGCCGGCCCCTGAACTCGTCGGGGTAGCGCTGGCTCTCCTTCACGAAGCAGACGCGGCTGAGCACCCGTGCGTTCTCGAGCGGGCGCTCGCCGAAGACCGTCGCGGTGCCGCCGGTCGGGAAGTCCTGGCCGGTGAGCAGTTGCATGAGGGTGGTCTTGCCGGCGCCGTTGCGGCCGAGGAGCCCGACGATGCCGTGCTCGGCGACGGAGATGCTCACGTCGTCGACGGCGTGCACGTCGCCGTACCTTCGACTGAGCCCGTCGGTGGCGATGACTGCGGTCATGGGGTGGGATCCTTCCGGGAGTCGGTGATGAGTGCGGCGACCTCGCTCGGGCTGATGCCCAGCGACTCGGCCTCCGTGAGCAGGGGGGCGACGAAGGCGGCGACGAACGAGGCCCGACGGCGCGCGAGCAGGCGCTCGCGGGCGCCGTCGGCGACGAACATGCCGATGCCGCGTCGCTTGACGAGGATGCCGTCGTCGACGAGGCGGTTGACGCCCTTGCCGGCGGTGGCGGGGTTGATGCGGTAGAACGCGGCGATCTCGTTCGTCGACGGCGCCTGCCCCCCGTCGGGGAGCGTGCCGGCGACGATGTCGTCCTCGATGCGCTCGGCGACCTGGACGAAGATCGGCTTGCCGTCCTCGATCATCGCCACCACATCGGTTCATTAGTCATGTAATGAACCAATCATGCACCGCGGCGGATGTCAACCCCGTACGCTCGGAGGGTGACCGCGCTGCACGAGCTCTCCGCCGTCGCCCAGCGCGACCTGCTCCAGCGGGGCACCGTCTCGCCGACCGAGCTGGTCGCGCACTACCTCGAGCGCATCGCCCGGCTGGGGCCCGCGTCCGGGGCGTTCACGACGGTGCGGGTGGATGCCGCGCTGGCGCGGGCCGCCGACGTCGAGGCGTCGGCCAGTCCCGCGGCACCGCTCTGGGGCATGCCGCTCGCCGACAAGGACCTCGTGCGCCGCGCGGGCGTGCCGACGGGGTTCGGTTCGCGCGCGTTCGCCGGCTTCGTGCCCGACGCCTCCGACCCGCTCGCCGACGACCTCGACGCCGCGGGCGCGGTAAGCGTCGGCAAGACCGCGACGCCCGAGTTCGGGCTCACCTCCTCGGCGCAGTCGCTCGCCTCCGCGCCCGTGCGCCACCCGCTCGATGCGTCGCTCGACCCCGGCGGGTCCAGCGGGGGAGCGGCGGTGGCCGTCGCCGCCGGCCTGCTGCCGTTCGCGCCCGGCTCCGACGGCGGCGGGTCGATCCGCATCCCCGCTGCCGCGTGCGGGCTGGTCGGCATCAAGCCCTCGCGCGGGCGCGTGCCCGAGGGGTCGGGCATCGCCATGCTCGGCGGCCTGCCGGTCGCGGGCGCCATCGGGCGCGACGTCGCGGACGCGGCGCTGCTGCTGGACGGCATGGTCGCGCCGCGCGGGCTGCCGGCGCGGCATCCGTTCGCCCTGCGCGCCCCGGGCGAGGACGGGCCGTTCCTGTCGGCGGCGATGCGCGCGTCGGGCCGGTTCCAGCTCGCCGTGCTGCGCGACACCCCGTGGGACGAGGGGTTCGACGTGTCGGTGTCGCCGGAGGCCGACGAGGCGCTGACCGTCGCGCTCGATGCGCTGGCCGTCATGGGGCAGGGCCTCGAGGAGCTGCCGCGCTCGCCGGAGCCCGCCTACCCCGACGCCTTCCGCACGCTCTGGCAGGTGGGTGCCGCGTCGATCCCGCTCGAGCCCTCACAGGAGCCTGCCGTCGAGCCGCTCACGGCCTGGCTGCGCGAGGTCGGCCGCCGCTGCACCGGTACCGAGCTGGCCGCAGCCCTGGCCGAGCTGACCGCGTTCGAGCGGCGCACGATCGCCCGCTTCGCGCCGTACGACGCGATCGTCTCCCCGGCGCTCGCGATGACGCCGCGCCCCATCGGGTGGTACGACCAGCAGGACGGCGAGGCCAACTTCGCCCAGCAGGTGCGGTACACGCCGTTCACCAGCTTCGTGAACGTGGCGGGCCTGCCCGCGGTCACGGTGCCCGTGCGGCGCACCGCCGAGGGGCTGCCGATGGGCGTGCAGCTCATCGGGCGCCCGGGCGGCGAGGCGACGATCCTGACCATCGCCGCCATGCTCCAGCGGCGGTTGCGGCCGCCGGCCCCGACGTTCGTCGACTGACGGACCTCTTTCCGCAGGGGACTTGACGCGTCGACGCGTCATGGCAGACTTAGGTAATGCTTACCTCACCTGCGGTCGCCATCCGAGCCCTCGACGACCGCCCCGCCTTCCGCGCGTTCCGCGCGAGGGTCGGCGGCGTGCGGCGGCTGACCCCCGGATTCCTGCGCGTCACCTTCATGGGCGACGACCTCACGGGATTCGGCACCGCGGGGCTCGACCAGCGCGTGAAGCTCGTGCTCCCGCTGCCCGGCACGGAGTACGACGCGTTCCCGGAGGGCGAGGACTGGTACGGCGCCTGGCGCGCACTGCCCGAGCACCTGCGCAACCCGATCCGCACCTACACGATCCGCGCGGTGCGCCAGGAGCTCGCCGAGGTCGACGTCGACTTCGCCCTGCACGGCGACGGCGGCCCCGCGTCGCGCTGGGCCCGTCACGCGACGGTCGGCGACCCGATGGTGCTGGTCGGCCCCGACGACCTCAGCACGGGCCGCGCGCTCGGCATCGACTGGCGGCCCGGCGATGTCGACACGGTGCTGCTCGCGGGAGACGAGACGGCCGCCCCGGCGATCTGCGCCATCCTCGAGTCGCTGCCCGCCGAGGCTCGGGGCTGCGCGTTCCTCGAGGTCCCGACCCCGGAGGACGTGCTCGACGTGGTCGCCCCCGCAGGCGTCGACGTGCGCTGGCTCCCGCGCGCCGCGGGCGCGCGCCACGGCTCGCGACTGGTGCCGTCGGTCCGCGACGCGGCGGCGCGCATCATGATCGCGGGCGGCGCGCACGACGAGGTGACCGACGTCGACGTCGACCGCGAACTGCTCTGGGACGTGCCCGAGGGCCGCAGCCTCGACGGCGGCATCTACGCCTGGCTGGCCGGCGAGGCCTCGGTGATCAAGGCGCTGCGGCGCTACCTGGTCGGCGAGGCCGGCCTCGACCGCCGACGCGTCGCCTTCATGGGCTACTGGCGCCTCGGTCGCGCCGAGCTGGGCTGAGGTGGGTCCGACGTCCGCGCCCGCGGTGACGTCGGGGACCGGCACCAAGCGACCGGATGCCCCGCTGCGGGCGCCCGGTCGCGCGCGCCGCGTGCTCGCGGTGGTCGCTTCGGTGCTGCTGCTGGTCGTGATCATCGGGGCGAGCCTCGCGTTCGGTGTACGCCAGATCGACCTCGACGTGGTGCGCCAGGCGCTCGTCGCGCCGGTCGCGGGGGATGCCGACCACCGCGTCGTCCTGGAGCTCCGCGTGCCGCGGACCGTCGTCGGGCTGCTCGCCGGCGCCGCGCTCGGGCTGGCGGGCACCCTCATCCAGGGCGTCACCCGCAACCCGATCGCCGACCCCGGGCTGCTCGGCGTGAACTCGGGCGCCTCGCTCGCCGTCGTGGTCGCGATCGCCGCGTTCGGGGTCGTCGACCCGCTCGGCTACATCTGGTTCGCCTTCGCCGGTGCCGCGCTCGCCGCGACCGTCGTCTTCGCGATCGGACACGGGCAGCCCGTGCGCCTCGCCCTCGTCGGCGCCGCGCTCACGTCGCTGCTCACGCCGCTCATCACCGTCGTGCTGCTCCGGGACGCCGACACGTTCAACCAGTACCGGTTCTGGGCCGTGGGTTCGCTGACCGGGCGCGGGCTCGACACCGTGCAGGTGCTCTGGCCGTTCCTCGTGGTCGGCGGGGTGCTCGCCCTCCTGCTCGCGCGGCGCATGAACCTGCTCGCGCTGGGCGACGACGTCGCCCGCGGGCTCGGCCAGCGTGTCGGCACCACGCGTGCGCTCTCCGGCGCCGCGATCGTGCTGCTCTGCGGCACGGCCACCGCGCTCGTCGGCCCGATCGCGCTCGTCGGCCTGGTCGTGCCGCACGCGGCGCGGCGGCTGGTCGGCAGTGACTACCGCTGGATCGCGGGCCTCGCGCTCGTGCTCGGCCCGGCGCTGCTGCTCGCGGCCGACGTCATCGGCCGGCTCGTCGTGAGCCCGGGAGAGCTCGAGGCGGGCGTGGTCGCCGCGTTCATCGGGGCGCCCGTGCTGATCGCGGTCGCGCGCGGCCGTCGCGTGGCGGGGGTGTGACGCCCGTGGCATCCGCTCGCCCCCTCCCGCCGCCCGTCACCGGTACCGCCGCGGCGGTCGTCGCCGTGCGGGCCCGTCGCGTGCGCCGCCGCGGCCTCGTCATCGCCGGTGCCGTGGGCGTGATCGTCGTCGCCGCGCTGGTCGCGCTGCTGCTCGGCGCGGCCGACCTCGACCCGCTGCGGGTGCTGCGCGCGCTGGTCGGCGTGGGAGAGCCCGCCGACGAGTTCGTCGTGCACCGCCTGCGGCTGCCGCGCATCCTCGCCGCGCTCATCGCGGGATCCGCGTTCGCGCTGGCGGGCGCGATCTTCCAGTCCGTGCTGCGCAACCCCCTCGCGAGCCCCGACATCCTGGGCATCGCGAGCGGCGCGAGCCTCGGCGCGGTGTGGGCCATCCTCGGCCTGGGCATCACGGGCGCCGCGGTCGCGCCGTTCGCGTTCGGCGGCGCGCTCGCGGTGGCGGTCGCGATCTGGCTGCTGGCCTGGCGCCAGGGGCTGCACGGCATCCGGTTCGTGCTCGTCGGCGTGGGCATGGCCTACCTCTGCGGGTCGGCGCTCGCGTGGCTGCTCGCGCGCGCCGACGTGCGCGACGCGCAGTCGGCGCTCGTCTGGACCGTCGGCAGCCTCGCCGACGTGCGCGGCGACGCGCTCACGACCCTCGCGATCGGCGTGGGCCTGCTCGCGCTGCTCGCCGTGCTGCCCGGGCGCTCGGTGGAGGTGCTCGCGCTCGGCGACGACCACGCCCGCGCGCTCGGCGTCGCATCCGACCGGGCGCGGGTGCTGCTGCTCCTGGTCGCGGTCGGCCTCGTGGCCGTCGCCACCTCGGTGGCCGGCCCCATCGCCTTCGTGGCACTCGTGGCGCCCGCCATCGCACGCAGCCTGCTCCGCGACGGATCGGCCGCGCTCGTCGTCGCCGCCCTGTGCGGGGCGGCCCTGACGCTCGCCGCCGACGTGATCGGCCAGTACGCGCTGCCCGGCGGCAGCGCTCCCGTCGGGATCGTCACCGGCATCGTCGGGGCGCCGTACCTGTTGTGGCTGCTCGCCACCGGAAGGAGGACCCGCGCATGACCGCAGCGACCGTCCCGCCCGCACCGACCGGCGCCCCGCGGGCGACGCCCGTGCCGGCGCTCGTCGCCGACGGCGTCAGCCTCGGCTACGACGGGCGACGGGTCATCGAGGAGCTCGACCTGTCGCTGCCGGCGGGGGTCGTCACCGCGGTCGTCGGCCCGAACGCGTGCGGGAAGTCGACCCTGCTGCGCGGCCTCGCGCGGCTGCATCCGCTCGACGCGGGCACGGTGCGCCTGAGCGGGCGAGACGTGCGGCGGATGTCGCGGCGCGACCTGGCCCGCCTCGTCGGCGTGCTGCCGCAGACCTCGGTCGCACCGGAGGGCGTGCGCGTCGCCGACCTCGTCGCGCGCGGACGCCACCCCCACCAGGGCTGGTTCGGGCGGCACACGAGCGATGACGCGGCCGCGGTGGCCCGAGCGCTCGACGCGACCGGCATGGCCGACCTCGCCGACCGTCCGGTCGAGGAGCTGTCGGGCGGGCAGCGGCAGCGCGCCTGGATCGCGATGGTCCTCGCCCAGGAGACCGACGTGGTGCTGCTGGACGAGCCGACCACGTTCCTCGACCTCGCGCACCAGGTCGAGCTGCTCGACCTGCTCACGGAGCTGAACCGCGACCGTGGGACGACCGTGGTGATGGTGCTGCACGACCTCAACCTCGCCGCACGGTACGCGGACCACCTCGTGGTGATGGCGTCCGGCCGCGTGATGGCCGAGGGGGCGCCCGAGGAGGTGCTCACCGCGCGCACCGTGCGCGAGGCGTTCGGACTGGAGGCGCGCGTGATCCCGGACCCGGTCGCGGGCACGCCGATGGTGGTGCCGATGGGGCGCTTCCACCCAGCGGCCGGCGATGCCGGTGCGGATGTCGCGGGATGACGTCGTGCATCGCGGACGGCGGCGCCGGGTGGCATCCGCTCGCTGGTTAGGTTAGCCTAGCCTTACATTCCCTTCGATCCTGCAAGGAGCACCCGTGCGTCTTCGACGTTCCCTCGCGCTCGCGGCCATCGCCGCCACCGCCCTCGCCCTCACCGCCTGCGCCGCCGACACCGGCATCGGCACCGACGCGGAGGACGGCGCCGCCGAGGCGGCCACCGGCGAGTTCCCCGTGACCCTCGAGCACGCGCTGGGCACGACCGAGATCACCGAGGCGCCCGAGCGCGTCGCCACCTGGGGCTGGGGCTCCACCGAGGCCGCGATCGCCCTCGGCGTGTTCCCGGTGGCCGTCGCCGAGCAGCCCTGGACCGTCGGCGAGGACGCGCTGCTGCCCTGGGTCGAGGAGGCCTACGACGAGGCGGGCATCGAGCACCCCGCGATCCTCGACGACTCCGAGGGCGGCGCGACCGTGCCCTACGAGGAGTTCGTCGACGCGGCGCCCGACCTCATCCTCGCCCCGTACTCGGGCCTCACCCAGGAGCAGTACGACCTGCTCTCGGAGATCGCCCCGACCGTCGCCTACCCCGACGCGCCGTGGACCACCCCGTGGGACGACGAGATCCGCATCGTCGCCGAGGCGCTCGGCCGCCCGGCCGACGGCGACGCGGTGCTCGCCGACATCGCCGACTACTTCGCCACTGCGGCCGCCGAGCACCCCGACTTCGCCGGCACCACCGTCGCGAACGTCTGGGACGGCGACGGCTTCGTGTACGTCTACACCGCCGCCGACGCGCGCGTCGACGTGCTCACCGACATCGGCTTCGAGATCGCGCCGAGCGTGTCCGAGCTCGACACCTCAGACGGCGGCTTCTACTACGAGCTGAGCTACGAGGAGCTCGACAAGCTCGACGCCGACGTGATCGTCAGCTACCACAGCACCGAGGAGGAGGCTGCGGCGTTCCTGGAGAAGTCCGAGCTGCAGGCCATCCCGGCCGTCGCCGCGGGCCGCGTGGCGCAGGTCTTCGACCCGGTGAAGGTCTCGTCGGTCTCGCCGCCGACCGCGCTCAGCGTGACCTGGTCGGGCGGCATGCCCGAGCTGGTCGAGGCGCTGCAGGCCGCGCTCGACTGACGCCCCACGCCCCGGTGCACACGGCCGGGCGGATGCCTCCCGCAGGCGCCGCCCGGCCGTCGTCGTCCGTGCGGGGCCGGTCAGGCCGTCGCGCGTCCGGGAGAGCGGCGCCTGCGGCGCTTCACGTAGCCGCCGTCCTCCAGCCCGGCCTCGATCTCGAACCGGTTGCGCAGCGGATCACGCCCCGACAGCAGGTAGAGGAACGGGAAGAGCATGCCGTACCGGCGCCACTGCGCGACGTGCACGCGCTCGTGGCGCAGCACGGGCTCGGAGACGTTCTCGTACGTGAGGTAGCACGCGCCGACGCACGACCCGCCGCGCCCGAAGGTCCACTTCGGCATGCCGCGGAAGACCACGAGGCCGCCCTCCTTCTCGATGCGGCCCGTGCTCCAGAGGAAGCCCCAGGCCAGGCCGACGAGGTGGGCGTACCAGAACCCGGCGCGGCTCACGGGGGAGTCGAGCAGCAGTCGGCGGATCACGCGGCGCCCTCGAACCCCGGGCGACCGTACGCCTCGAGCAGGCGCAGCCAGATCTCGCTCATCGTCGGGAACGCGGGTACGGCGTGCCAGAGCCGGTCGATCGGCACCTCGCCGACGATCGCGACGGTGGCGGCGTGCACGAGCTCGGCGACGTCCTGCCCGACGAACGTGGCGCCGACGACGACGCGACGGTCCTCGTCGACGACGAGGTTCGCGTGACCGGAGTAGCCGTCGGCGTGGGCGGTCGCACCGGCCACCCACCCCAGCCGGTAGTCGACGACGCGGGCGCGGACGCCCCGGCTCGCCGCCTCCGCGGCCGTGAGGCCGACCGTCGCGACCTCGGGTTCGGTGAACGCGACCGTCGGCACCGCCGAGTGGTCGGCCGTCGCGACGTGGGCGCCCCAGGGCTCGGTGTCGGGCGTGCCGCCCGCGGCGCGCGAGGCGATCACGTCGCCCGCGGCGCGCGCCTGGTACTTGCCCTGGTGGGTGAACAGCGCGCGACCGGTCACGTCGCCCACCGCGTACAGCCAGTCGAGCCCGTCGGCGGTGGCGCGCAGGGTGTCGTCGACGGCGATCCACTCGCCGGGCGCGAGGCCGACGGTCTCGAGGCCGACGTCGGTGGTGCGTGCGCGGCGGCCGGTGGCCACGAGCAGCTCGTCGGCCGTCACCTCGGCCCCGTCGGGCAGGGTGAGCACGACCCGGTCGTCGTCGTCCCGCGCGATGGCGTCGGGGGTGCAGCCGGTGCGCACGTCCACCCCGAGCGCGCGCAGCCCGTCGGCCACGGCCTCGGCGGCGAACGGCTCGAACTTCGACAGCAGCCCGCTGCGCGTCAGCAGGGTGACCTGCGACCCGAGCGACGCCCAGGCGGTGGCCATCTCGCAGCCCACGACGCCGCCGCCGAGGATCGCGAGGCTGCCCGGCACCGACTGCGCGCTGGTCGCCTCGCGGCTCGTCCACGGGCGCGCCCGGTCGAGGCCCCTGATCGGCGGGAACTCCGGGGTCGACCCCGTGGCGACGACGACGGCGTGCCGGGCCTCGAGCACGCGCTGGCCGCCGTCGGGTTCGGCGACGCGCACGCGACGCGGTCCGTCGAGCCGGCCGTGCCCCCGCACGAGGTCCGCGCCGATGCCGTGGACCCAGCGCACCTGACCGGTGTCGTCCCAGTCGCCCACGCGGGCGTTCCGCCGCGCGAGCACCGCCGCGGCGTCGAGGCCGCCCGTGACGGCCTCGGCGGCGCCCGGCACGCGCTGCGCCGCCCGCAGTGCCGCACCGGATCGGAGCAGGGTCTTCGACGGCTCGCACGCCCAGTACGAGCACTCGCCGCCGACGAGCTCGTGCTCGACGACCGCGGCGGTGAGCCCGCCGGCGATCGCGCGGTCGAGCACGTTCTCGCCGACGGCGCCGGCGCCGATCACGACGACGTCGTAGGTGGTGGGCTGCATCGGCTCCTCCGGTCGGCCGGCGCGAGGGCGCGGCGGGTCAGGCGGTGAGCGCCCCGATCAGGCGCAGGATGGTCGGCAGGTCGTCGCCCGCGGCCTCGACGCTCGACGGGGCGAAGCCCGCGATCGACGCGCCGGCGAGCGGGAACCTCGCGAGGACCGCCCGCAGCAGCGCCGCAACGTCGGCCGGCGAGGCGCCGAACGGCACCGCGTCGGCGACGCCGTCGAACGCCGCGGGATCGAGCACGTCCAGGTCGACGTGCACGTAGAGCCGTTCCACGCCGCCGCGGGCGAGGGCGTCGATCACGTCGTCGGGGCGGGCCAGCCCCGCGACGCCGATCGAGGTGACGCCGGACTCCCGGAGCGCCACGACCTCCGCGTCGTCGAGGTCGCGCGCACCGCCGAGCACCACGCGGTCGGCCGCCACGGCGACCTCCGGCGCGAGCGCGAGCCCGTCGGCGCCCTCGCCGAGTGCGGCGCGCAGCGCCATGCCGCCGAACGCTCCCGAGGGCGACGAGTCGGGCGTGTGCAGGTCGGCGTGCGCGTCCAGCCAGAGCACCCCGAGGGCCGTGCCGTGGCGGCGGGCCGCGTGCGCGACGGCGCCGACGCTCGCGCCGCAGTCGCCGCCGACGACGATCGCGGCGCCGTCGATCTCGCCGAGGGCGTCCTCGACGCGCTCGCGCACGTGCAGCACGGAGGTGAGCCGCTTCACGCCGCTGCCGAGGGCGTCTCCGGCGCCCGTCGGCACCTCGACGCTGCGCGTGGCCGAGGCGGGCAGGTCGCCGCGGATGGCCTCGGCGCCGTCGACGAGCTGGAGCGCGCGTGCGCTGTCGGAGCCCTGCCAGAGGGGCACCACGAGGAAGGTCGCCGCCACGCGGGCCTACCGCGTCCGCACCGGTGCGGGCACCGGTCCCGATCGCATTCGCGACATCGTCGCCACCCTCCCCGGACTCGTCTGTGCCGAGTCTAGGCACGCCCCGCGGGCAGCGTCCACCGTCCGCCGGTTCACGCGGCGCCGACGGCGGCGACCTCGTCGAGCAGTGCCGCGCGCACGCGCCGCTGCGCGAGCACGGACGCCCCCGCGAGCACGGGCTCCCGCACCACGGCGGCCGCCCGGACCTCCGGATCCCACCTGCTGACCGCGCGGATGCGCTCGCGGACCGCCGCCGCGAGCGCCGCGCCGCCGAGCGCCGCGGTCGGGCCGCCGAGCACGAGCACCGCCGGGTCGAGCACCGCGAGCACCGGGAGCGCCGCCAGCGCGACCCGGTCCGCCAGCTCCGCGAGCAGGGCGGCGGCGCCGGGGGCGTCGTCGAGCGCGGCGCGCGACGCGTCGATCCCGTGCGCGCGGGCGAGCCGTACGACGGCGCCCGCGCCGACGAGGTCCTGCAGGATGCGCGCGTCGGGATCGAGCGCGGCGGCGACCGCGGGCACCGGCAGGAAGCCGATCTCGCCGGCGCCGCCGAAGCTGCCGCGGTGGATGCCGCCCGCCGCGTCGAAGGCGGCGCCGACGCCGTTCCCGAGCCACAGCAGGGCGAACGCCTCGCGCACGCTGCCCAGCGTCCGCTCGGCGAGCGCGGCGAGGTCGACGTCGTTCTCGACGAGCACCTCGCGTTCGAGCGCCGCCTCGAGCGTGCGTTGCAGCCCGGTCGTGGGCCATCCGGGCAGGGTCTCGCTGAAGAGCTCGCCGTTCCTGCCCGGATCGACGTAGCCGGGGATGCCGAGGCACACGGTGCGCACGCGGGCCGCGTCCGCTCCCGCGGCGGCGCAGGCGGCGTCGATGGCGTCCCGCAGCTCGCCGACGGCGTCGCGCGCGCCGGCACCGGCGGGGAGGCTGCGGCGCGCCACGGGATGCTCGGTGCCGGCCGCGTCCACGACCCGCGCCCGCAGCTCGGCGGCGTCGAGGTCGACCGCGACGCCGAGCCGCCGGTCGAGCCGGGCCGCGTAGACGACCGCGCTGGGGCCGGCCGAGCGCGACACCCGCCCCTGCTCCTCGATGAAGCCGCCGGCGATGAGGCGCTGCATGATCAGGGAGGCGGTGGGCTTGGAGACGCCGACGAGCTCGCAGATCCGCTGGCGGGTGAGCGGCCCGTGCTCGAGCAGGACCGACAGGCCCGCGCGGTCGTTGACGGCGCCGAGCCAGGCGGGCGTGCCCTTGGCGCTCGCGTCCGTCATCCGTCGTTCTCCCCACCGCGCGCCCGACGGCGCATGCAGGTGCGAGCATATCGCCGGAGCGCTCACCTGTCGGGGAGGGGCTCGGCGACGCTCTCGACGCGGACCGCTGCGTCGCCGTCCCCGGGCGCGAGCACCGCCACGGCGCGCACCCGCGTCGCCGCGTCGGCCCCGGTGTCGCCGCACGGCACGGGGGACGCGACGAGCGGCAGCGAGCGACTCGCACCCGCGTCCAGGGAGAGCGGGTACGTCTCCGCGATGCCCGCGGCGACCACCGCCCCCTGGGCGTCGAGGAGTTCGACCCGGAGCTCCGCGGTCGTCGAGAGCGTCGCGCCGGTCTCGTTGCGCACCACCACCTCGCCCGTCACGGCACCGCCGACCGCGGCCTCGTCGACCGCCGCCTCCAGGGCCACCCCGACCGCGGCCGGGAGGCCGCGGGCGCTGCACGCCGCGTCCGGTCCGGCGGCCGCCGATCCCGCGGCGCCCGACCCCGTCGCCAGGTCCGCGGACTCCTCCCGGGCCCCGTCCGCGGTGGCCCGGTCGGCGAGCGTCGCCGACCCGGTCCCGGGCAGGGTCGACCAGACCACGCCGCCGAGGCCCGCGATCGCGAGCACCCCGGCCACGCCCAGGGCGACCGCGCTCCGCCGGGCGCGGCGGATGCCGGCGCCACGCGCCGCGACCCGGTCGGGGTCGACGCGGTCCGCCCCCGCTCCCTCGGCGCCGTGCCGCAGCGCCTCGCGCAGCCGCTGCTCGCGGCCGCCGTCGTCGCCGATGCTCATGCCCCCGCCCTCCTGACGGCGCCCACGTCGTCGCCGTGCGCGCGCGACCCCGTCGCATCCGTCGCACCCCGCAGGTCCGCGCGACGCACGCCCGCCGCCGCGGCCGCCGGCTCGAGCGCGGCGAACAGGGCGTCGAGCCCGTCCGACAGATACCGCTTGACCGACCCGGGGCGGATGCCCAGCACGTCGGCGACCTCGGCGACCGTGCGGTCCTCGTAGTAGCGCAGCACGAGGCAGGCGCGCTGGCGGGGCGGCAGGTCGCCCAGGCGTCGCAGCAGGTCGATGCGGCGGTCCGCGGCATCCGCGTCGTCCTCGCGCAGGTCGGGCTGGACGACCAGGTGGCGGATGCGGCGCCAGCGCCCTCCGCGCCGCTGCTGGTCGATCACGGCGTTGGCGATGGTGCGCCGCACGTACGCCTCGGCGCGCTCCGGGTCGACCGAGCGACCGGGGCGCGCCCACGCGCGCGCGAGCGCCTCCTGCACGATGTCGGCCGCGTCCTCCTCGTCACCGCAGACGAGCACGGCGAAGCGCGTCAGCGCGGGGCCGCGGCGCGCGACGAGGTCCGCGACGGCGTCCTGCCAACCGCCCGCCATGGCTCACCTCCGCCGTCCGGCCCGCGTCCGACACGCGATGCCCGTCACTGTACGAGACGAACGAGGCGTCCGGAACGTTGCCCACGGCTCAGGTCGCGCCGCGGTCGTGCCATCCGTGCTCGCCGACGAGCGGCACGAATCGCACCGACTCGAGCACCTCGATGTCGGGATCGCCGAGGCCGCGCCGAGTGAGGCGCACCAGCTGCTGCCCGCTCCGCCCGCGCGCGAGCGGCATGACGATGCGCCCGCCCGCCGCGAGCTGCTCGAGCCACGGCGGGGGCACGTCGGGGCCGGCCGCCGCGGCGACGATCGCGTCGTACGGGGCGTGCTCGGCGAGCCCGCGGGTGCCGTCGCCGGTGACGACGTGCACGTTGCCCGCCCCGGTGGCTGCGAGGGCCTCCGCCGCTCCCGCCGCGAGCTCCGGCACGCGCTCCACGGTCCAGACCTCGTCGGCGAGCCGGCCGAGCACGGCCGCGGCGTACCCCGAGCCCGTGCCGACCTCGAGCACCCGGTGGCCCGGACGGATGCGGGCCGCCTGCGCGGTCAGCGCCACGACGTACGGCTGCGAGATGGTCTGCCCGTCGCCGATGGGCAGCGGGTGGTCGGCGTAGGCCGACTCGCGCAGCCGATCGGGGAGGAACGCCTCCCGCGGCACGGCGCGCATGGCGGCGAGGACCGCACGATCACGGATGCCGCGCGGCTCGAGCTGCCACGCGATCATGTCCTCGCGATCCGCGCTGCGATCTCTCACGCCACTGGTGCCCCCGGAGGGATTCGAACCCCCGACCTACGGTACCGGAAACCGGCGCTCTATCCCCTGAGCTACGGAGGCGCACCGGAAGAGACTACCACCACCGGGCGGGCCGCCCGGACCGCTCCGCGGCGACCGCCCGGGCCGCTCAGCCGACGAGGTTCGCGAGCATCGACTCCACCAGCGGCTGCGGGTCGCCGGGCTCGAAGAACACCGTCGAGGACGCGGTGATCCAGTAGCCGCCGGCGAACACCTGGGCGGTGCCGGTGCCGGCGACGAGTCCGTAGTAGCCCTCGACCTCGGGGGGCGTGCCGTAGGTCGGCACGGCCTGGCCGGAGAGCACGGCGGCGTTCAGCCGGTCCTCCATCGTGGCGTCCACCGGTCGGGCCACCGAGAGCTCGATCGTCTCCCCGCTCGACTGGTTGAGCAGCCCGCAGGCCACGCCGCCGATGGAGGTCGCGAACACGGCCGGCTCGCCCGTCGGCGCGTAGCCCGGGTCCGTGCCCCAGTTCGGGTTGAACGCGTAGAGCTGGTCGAGGGAGAGCACCTGTTCGCAGGTGGCCGACACGGGCTCGCCGGTGGGCGTGGGCGTGGGGGTCGGCGTCTCCGACGCCTCCGGCTCGGCGGCCGGCGTGGTCGGGGCGGCGCTCGCCTCGGGCGTGGCGCTCGGCGCGGCATCCGTGTCCTCGGGGGCGCAGCCGGCGAGGCCGACCACGAGCGACGCGGCGGCGACGGGGAGCAGGACGAGGCGTGACAGGGGGCGAGCGAACGGGTTCGGGCGCGCGGGCATGGAGCGACTGTACCAACGGCGAGGGTAGGATTCCGGGGTGACTCCCGCAGATCTCCAGACCTCCCTGCACGCCCTCGCGACGGGCCTCGTCGAGCGCCGACGCGAGCAGGGCGCGGAGGTCTCCCTGGAGCTCTCGCCGGCCGATGTCGTGATCGAGCGGCCGAAGCTCCGCGAGCACGGCGACTGGGCGTCGAGCATCGCGTTGCGGCTCGCGAAGCCGCTCGGCATGCCGCCGCGGCAGATCGCCGACGAGCTCGCCGCGGGCCTCGCCGAGGTGCCCGGCGTCGCGAGCGTCGAGATCGCCGGACCGGGCTTCATCAACGTGCGGCTCGACGCCGCCGCCGCGGGCGCACTCGCCCGCACGATCGTGGAAGCGGGCGACGCCTACGGCTCCGGCGACCGCCTCGCGGGCCGGGTCGTGAACCTCGAGTTCGTCTCGGCGAACCCGACCGGCCCCGTGCACCTCGGCCACACGCGTTGGGCCGCGCTCGGCGACTCGCTCGGCCGGGTGCTGCGCGCCGCGGGCGCCGAGGTCGCCACCGAGTTCTACATCAACGACGCGGGCAACCAGATGGACACGTTCGCCGCATCGGTGCTGGCGGCGATCTCGGGCGAAGCCGCCCCGGAGAACGGCTACCGCGGCGCGTACGTGGACGAGCTCGGCCGGCGGGTGCTCGCGGAGCATCCCGACCTGCTCGCCCTCCCCGCCGAGGAGCGGATCGTCGTCGCCCGCGAGACCGCGTACCGCATCCAGCTCGACGAGATCCGCGATTCGCTCGAGCGCTTCAACGTGCACTTCGACGTGTGGTTCTCGGAGCGCACGCTGCACGCGCCGGGCGCCGACGGCCGCAGCGCCATCGACCTCGCCGTCGACCGCCTGCGCGAACAGGGGCACGTGTTCGACGAGGACGGCGCAGTCTGGGTGCGCACGACCGACTTCGGCGACGACAAGGACCGCGTCATCCGTCGCGCCAACGGCGTCTACACGTACTTCGCCGCCGACGCCGCGTACTACCTCGACAAGGGCGATCGCGGGTTCGAGCACAAGATCTACCTGCTCGGCGCAGACCACCACGGCTACGTGCACCGGCTGAAGGCGCTCGCGGGCGCGGCGGGCGACGATCCCGACCGCGACATCGAGGTGCTCATCGGGCAGCTCGTGAGCGTGAACGGCGCCCGGCTCTCGAAGCGCGCGGGCAACATCATCGAGCTCGACGACCTGCAGGCGTGGCTCGGCACCGACGCGCTCCGGTACGCGCTCGGCCGTTCCCCGGCCGACTCGCCGCTGTCGATCGACCCCGAGCAGCTCCAGCGCCGCACCAACGACAACCCGGTCTTCTACGTGCAGTACGCCCATGCCCGCACCGCGGCCGTGGCCCGCAACGCGGCGTCCGTCGGCGTCGACCGCTCGAGCTTCGTGCCCGAGCTGCTCGAGCACGAGTCGGAGTCGGCGCTGCTCGGCGCACTGCAGGAGTTCCCGCGCGTCGTGGCCCAGGCCGCCGAGCTGCGCGAGCCCCACCGCATCGCGCGCTACATCGAGGAGCTCGCGGGCCTGTTCCACCGCTGGTACGACACCTGCCGCGTGCTGCCCCTCGGCGACGAACCGGTCGGCGACCTGCAGCGCACGCGCCTCTGGCTGAACGACGCGACCGGCACCGTGCTCCGCAACGGCCTGACGCTGCTCGGCGTCACCGCACCCGAACGGATGTGACATGACCGACGATCGGCAGGACGGCACCGGGCCGGGGGACACCCGCCCCTACGGCGACGACGAGCTGGGGTCGCGGGCGGATGCCTCGGACACGCTGCCGATCCCGCCGATGGAGCAGGCGGATGCCGCCCCCGCGCGCCGTCCGCGGCGCGGGCTCGTCATCGGGGCGATCGTCGCGGCATCCGTGCTCGTCCTCGCGGTCGCCGTCGTGGTGACCGACGTGTGGCTGCGCGGCGCGAGCGAGTGGCAGGTCGCGGCGCAGATCGAGCAGGAGCTGCCGGAGGGCGTCTCCGGCGACGTCGACGTGACCATCGGCGGGGCGAGCATGCTGCTCCAGCTCTGGCTCGGACGCTTCGAGCGGGTCGCGATCAGCGCGCCTGAGCTCGACGTGAACGGCGCCGTGCTCGACGTGGACGTCGTGCTGGAGGGCACGCCGCGCGACCGCGCGCAGCCCACCGACCACGCCGAGGCGACGATCGCGCTCAGCGAGGCCGCCGTCTCCGAGCTCATCCCGATCCCCGGCGTGGGCGACGGACTGCGCTTCGAGGACGGCCGGGTGGCGTACACCGGCACGATCGAGATCCTGGGCTTCCCGATCGAGTACCGGGCGGACGCGACCATCGAGGCCGACGGCGACACGGTGCGCATCACGCCGGAGTCGGTGCGCATCGTCGGCGGGTCGGCGGAGTTCGAGCTGGGCGGCATCGCGGAGGACCTGCTGCGCATCGACCCGATCCCGGTCTGCGTCGCGCAGTTCCTGCCCGAGGGGGCGGAGGTGTCCGACCTGGCCTGGGAGGGCGGCGTCGTGACGGTCGTGCTCGAGGCCGACGACCTCGTGCTCGACGAGACCCTGCTGGAGCGCACGGGCTCCTGCGGCTGACGGTCCGCGGGCCCGCATGACGGCGGGCGTCATCGGATTGGCCGCGGAATGTGGGCCCCGCTAGCATGGTGACGCCTGCCCGGCTCCCGCCGGCGCACCCTGCAAGGACGGCTTCAGGAACCAATCCGGGTTCGCTCGCCGCGCAGCGATCCCCACCGTCCCCACCTCGTGAGGTTCCCATCGTGGCCACCGACGTCATCGCCCCGGCGTGGTTGCGCGTCCCGGCGGACGCGAACGCGCTCGACGCGCGGGTGTGGCCCGCGTCGGCGCGACGCGACGACGACGGCGTGCTGGAGGTCGGGGGCGTTGCCGCCACCGAGCTCGCGGCCCGCTTCGGCACCCCGCTCTACGTGCTCGACGAGGCGGACGTACGCGCCCGCGCCGCGGCTGCACGCGACGCGTTCGCGACCGAGGCCCGCGCCGCCGGTGCCGACGCGCACGTCTACTACGCCGGCAAGGCGTTCCTCTCGGCCGAGGTCGCACGCTGGGTCGTCGAGGCGGGCCTGCGCGTCGACGTCGCGAGCGGGGGAGAGCTCGCCGTCGCCCTCGCCGCCGGCGTGCCCGCTGCCGCGATCGGCTTCCACGGCAACAACAAGTCCGACGCCGAGATCGCGCGCGCGGTCGCCGCGGGCGTCGGCTCGATCGTGCTCGACTCGCTCGCCGAGGTCGACCGCGTCGCCGACGCCGCCGAGCGCGCGGGCGTCGTGCAGGCCGTGCGCCTCCGGGTGAACAGCGGCGTGCACGCGCACACCCACGAGTTCCTCGCGACCGCGCACGACGACCAGAAGTTCGGCGTGCCGCTGGCCGCCGCGCCCGAGGTCGTCGCACGCGTCCGCGACCGCTCCGCGCTCGCGTTCCTCGGCCTGCACTGCCACATCGGCTCCCAGATCTTCGACGCCGGCGGGTTCGCCGAGTCGGCCGAGCGCCTCCTCGCCGTGCACGCCGAGCTGCGCGCGGGCGGCGACGTGCCCGAGCTGAACCTCGGCGGCGGCTTTGGCATCGCGTACACGAGCGCCGACGACCCGACCCCGGTCGGCGAGCTCGCCCGGGGCATCGTGGCGGCCGTCGCCGAGCGCTGCGCGGCCCTCGGCATCCCGGTGCCCGTGCTCGCATTCGAGCCGGGCCGCTCGATCGTCGGCCCGCCCGGCATCACGCTGTACGAGGTCGGCGCCATCAAGGACGTGCCGGTCGCCGGGGGCGTCCGCCGCTACGTCGCCGTCGACGGCGGCATGAGCGACAACGCCAGGCCCGCGCTCTACGGCGCCGACTACACGGTGCGCCTCGCCTCGCGGGCATCCGCCGCCGAGCCCGCCCTGGTGCGGCTGGCCGGCAAGCACTGCGAGTCGGGCGACATCCTCGTGGATGCCGACTACCTGCCCGGCGACGTGCACCCCGGCGACCTCGTCGCCGTCGCCGCGACCGGCGCCTACTGCTGGGCGCTCTCCAGCAACTACAACCTGCTCGCCCGCCCGGCCGTCGTCGCCGTGGTCGCCGGCGAGGCACGGGTGATCGTGCGCGGCGAGACGGAGGCGGACCTCCTCGCGCGCGATGCCGGAATCACGGAAGGCCGCTGACACGGATGAGGACCGCATGATCGAATACCGTTCCCTGCGCGTCGCCCTGCTGGGCGGCGGCACGGTCGGCTCGCAGGTCGCGAGGCTGCTGCTCGACCACGCCGACGAACTCGCCGCCCGCGCGGGCGCGCGCATCGAGCTGACGGGCATCGCGGTGCGCGACGTCGACGCGAAGCGCGACGTCGACCTGCCGCACGACCTGTTCACGACGGACGCCTCCTCGCTGATCCTGGGCGCCGACATCGTCGTCGAGCTCATCGGCGGACTCGAGCCCGCGCGCACGCTCGTGCTGCAGGCGATCAACTCGGGCGCCGACGTGGTCACCGCCAACAAGGCGCTGCTCGCCACCCACGGCCCCGAGCTCTTCGAGGCCGCCGAGCAGGTCGGTGCGCAGCTGGCCTACGAGGCCGCCGTGGGCGGGGCGATCCCCATCATCCGGCCGCTCCGCGACAGCATGGCCGGCGACACCGTCGACCGCATCCTCGGCATCGTCAACGGCACGACCAACTACATCCTCGACCGCATGGACTCCACGGGCGACAGCCTCGAGTCCGCGCTCGCGGCGGCGACCGCGCTCGGCTACGCCGAAGCCGACCCGACCGCCGACATCGAGGGCTACGACGCGGCGCAGAAGGCGGCGATCCTCGCGAGCCTCGCCTTCCACACGCTGGTGCCGGTCGAGCAGGTGCACCGCGAGGGCATCACGGGCGTGACCGCCGCGCAGGTCGAGTCGGCGAAGAAGGCCGGCTACGTCGTCAAGCTGCTCGCGATCTGCGAGCGCCTGCGCGACCCCGACACGGGCGACGAGGCGGTCTCGGCGCGCGTCTACCCCGCCATGGTCGACCGCTCGCACCCGCTGGCGGCGGTGCGCGGCGCGAACAACGCGGTCTTCGTCGAGGCCTCGGCCGCCGGCGACCTCATGTTCTACGGCGCGGGCGCCGGCGGTCCCGAGACGGCGTCGGCCGTGCTGGGCGACCTGGTCGCGGTCGTGCGGCGGCACGTCGCCGGCGGCCCGGGCATCGCCGAGTCCACCCACGCCGAGCTCCCCGTGCTCGAGATCGGGCAGGTCACGACCCGCTACGCGGTCACCCTGGAGGTGCTCGACCAGCCCGGCGTCCTCGCCGCGATCGCCCGGATCTTCGCCGAGCACGGCGTCTCCGTCGAGCAGCTCGAGCAGACGCTCAGCGACGATGCCGGGCGGGCTACCCTTGTGATCGGCACCCACGAGGCACGCGAGTCCTCCCTGGCCGACACCGTCGCGGCGCTCGCCGCAGATCCCGTCGTGGATCAGGTCACATCCGTCCTCCGAGTCGAAGGAGCATAGTGGAACAGCCCACTCCGAAGCCGAACTCCCGCCAGTGGCGCGGGGTCATCCGCGAGTACGCGGACCGGCTGGACGTCTCGGATGCCACCCCGATCATCACCCTCGGCGAGGGCGGCACGCCGCTCATCCCCGCGGAGGCGCTCGCCCGTCGCACCGGAGCGAACGTCTTCGTGAAGTTCGAGGGCATGAACCCGACGGGCTCGTTCAAGGACCGCGGCATGACGATGGCCGTGTCCAAGGCCGTCGAGCACGGTGCGAAGGTCGTCATCTGCGCGTCGACCGGCAACACGTCGGCCAGCGCCGCGGCCTACGCGACCCACGCCGGCATCTCGTCGGCCGTGCTCGTGCCCGAGGGCAAGATCGCCATGGGCAAGCTCGCCCAGGCCATCGCGCACGGTGCCGAACTGCTGCAGGTGCAGGGCAACTTCGACGACTGCCTCGACATCGCGCGGGACCTGTCGGCGAACTACCCGGTGCACCTCGTGAACTCGGTGAACAACGACCGCATCGAGGGCCAGAAGACCGCGGCGTTCGAGGTCGTCGAGGCACTCGGCGACGCGCCCGACTTCCACATCGTTCCCGTGGGCAACGCCGGCAACTACACGGCGTACCACCGCGGGTACCGCGAGGAGCTCGAGCGCGGCGAGTCGACCAGGCTGCCGCGCATGTTCGGCTTCCAGGCCGCCGGCTCCGCGCCGATCGTGCGCGGCGAGCCGGTGCGCGACCCCGACACGATCGCCAGCGCGATCCGCATCGGCAACCCGGCGTCGTGGGAGCTCGCCCTGGCCGCGCGCGACGACAGCGACGGCTACTTCGGCGCGATCAGCGACGAGAAGATTCTCGAGGCGCACCGCATCCTCTCGGCGGAGGTCGGCGTGTTCGTGGAGCCCGCATCGGCGATCAGCGTCGCCGGCCTCCTGGAGCGCGCCGAGTCCGGCGCCATCCCCGCGGGTGCGACCGTCGTGCTCACGGTGACCGGCCACGGCCTGAAGGACCCGCAGTGGGCGCTCCGCGCGGCCGACGGCTCCGACGTGCAGCCGACCGTCGTCCCCGTTGACATCGCCGCGATCGCCGACGTGCTCGGATTGGCATCATGACCGAGGCCGTGGTCGGCGGCCTGCGGGCCCTGGAGCTGGAACCGGGCACCACGGTGCACGTGAAGGTGCCGGCGACCACCGCGAACCTCGGTCCCGGGTTCGACACCCTCGGCCTGGGCCTCGCCCTCTACGACGACCTCGACATCACGGTGCTCGACCACCCGGGCCTGGAGATCGAGGTCGAGGGCGTCGGCGCGGGGGAGGTGCCGCTCGACGAGTCGCACCTGGTGGTGCGCTCGATGGCGCACAGCCTCGCCACGCAGGGCTACGCCCTGCCGCCGATCCGGCTGCACGCGCACAACACGATCCCGCACAGCCGGGGACTCGGGTCCTCGGGGGCCGCGGTGGTCGCGGGCGTGATGGCGGCCAAGGGGCTGCTCGAGGGGGTCGTCGACCTCGACTCGGACACCCTGCTCGCACTCGCCACCGACCTCGAGGGCCACCCCGACAACGTCGCCCCGGCACTGTTCGGCGGCCTGACCATCGCCTGGACGACCGAGCGCGGCCCGCAGCACAAGAAGCTGATCGTGCACCGCGGCGTGTCGCCGCTCGTCCTCGTGCCCGAGCACGTCATGTCGACGGCGCTCGCCCGCTCGCTCCAGCCGAAGTCCGTGCCCCACGAGGACGCGGTGTTCAACCTGTCGCGCTCGGCCCTGCTGGTCGCGGCGCTCACCCAGAGCCCCGAGCTGCTGCTCGCGGCCACCGAGGACAAGCTCCACCAGAGCTATCGCGCCTCGGCGATGCCGGAGACGGAGCGCCTCATCCGGGTGCTCCGCGACGCCGGCCACGCCGCCGTCGTCTCCGGCGCCGGCCCATCGATCCTGGTGCTCGCGAGCAACCCCGCCGAGCGCCTCGACGCCGCCGCGCTGGTCGAGCGCGAAGCCGACTCGCCGTGGCAGGCGCTCATGCCCGCGGTGGACTTCCGCGGCGCGACCGCGGCCGCCGCAGACTGACACGCGCGTCCACAGGGTCGGGACCACCGGGTGCACGGTGGTAAACTCGGATTCGCACCCGGCAGGCACGCGGGCACCGCGAACCGGCCGCATCGTGCGATTCTCAGCAACTCATTGCTCACGCCCACGCGTGCACTGCGCCCCGCGCAGAACCCGTCGCGTGCGAGCGCATCAGCTCTCCCGGCTCGTTTCCCGAACGCCGGGGGAAAGGAAACATACCCAGTGACCAACGCAACCGAACACGCCACCGGCGTGTCCAACGGCGCCCCCCTGTCCGGTCTCAAGGTCGCGGAGCTCCAGCAGCTCGCATCCGACCTCGGCATCGCGGGCGCGAACAAGCTCCGCAAGGGCGAGCTCGTCGAGGCGATCTCCGACCGCCGCGGTGCAGGCGAGGGCGCCCCCAAGCGCGCGCCGCGCCGCGCGTCGAGCTCCGGCACCGCCGCCGGGGCCCACGTGAACGCCGGCGACACGGGCCTCGACAGCCTCGTGCCGCAGGACGCCGCCGCCCGCGAGCAGGCGCCCGCGAACGGCGCCGGCTCGACGGAGCCGGAATCGACGGGCTCCGATGCGACGGGCTCCGACGCGACGGGCTCCGACCGGAAGGGCTCCGATCGGAAGGGCTCCGGCCGGAAGGGCTCCGACGCGACGGACTCGGAGGCCGCGGGCGCCGAGTCGACCGGCTCGGATGCGAAGGGCTCGGACGCGAAGGACTCGGACGCCAAGGGCTCCGACGCCGGCGAGGGCCAGCAGCGCCAGGGCCGCAGCCGCAACCGCAACCGCAACCGCAACCGCGGCGGCGACCAGCAGGGCCAGCAGGGCGAGAAGCCCGAGGGCAAGGACGACGATTCCGCGGACGACCGCGGCAACGGCGGCAGGAACGCCCAGGGCGGCAAGGGCCAGGGCGGCAACGGCCGGCAGAAGCAGCAGGACGACGGCCAGGACGACGACCGCCGCGGCGGCCAGCAGAAGGGCCAGCAGCAGGGCCAGGGCGGCCGCGACGACGAGCAGGGCGGCCGGCGCAGCCGGTACCGCGACCGCAAGCGTCGCGGTACGGGGGGCGGCGACGAGGTCGAGCCCGAGATCCTCGACGACGACGTGCTGGTTCCGGTCGCGGGCATCCTCGACGTCCTCGACAACTACGCGTTCGTGCGCACCACGGGCTACCTGCCCGGCCCGAGCGACGTGTACGTCTCCCTCGGCCAGGTGAAGAAGTACCACCTGCGCAAGGGCGACGCGGTCGTCGGCGCCATCAAGCAGCCGCGCGAGGGCGAGGGCAACAGCCGCCAGAAGTACAACGCGCTGGTGAAGGTCGACTCGATCAACGGCCAGGCACCGGATGCCTCGGGCGAGCGCGTCGACTTCCAGAAGCTGACCCCGCTCTACCCGCAGGACCGCCTGCGCCTGGAGACCGAGCCGACGAAGCTCACCCAGCGCATCATCGACCTGGTCGCGCCGATCGGCAAGGGCCAGCGTGGGCTGATCGTGGCGCCGCCGAAGGCGGGCAAGACGATCGTGCTGCAGCAGATCGCGAACGCGATCTCGCAGAACAACCCCGAGGTCCACCTCATGGTCGTGCTCGTCGACGAGCGCCCCGAGGAGGTCACCGACATGCAGCGCACGGTCAAGGGCGAGGTCATCGCCTCGACCTTCGACCGCCCCGCGGAGGACCACACGACGGTCGCGGAACTCGCGATCGAGCGTGCGAAGCGCCTCGTCGAGCTCGGCCACGACGTCGTCGTGCTGCTCGACTCGATCACCCGCCTCGGCCGCGCGTACAACCTCGCGGCGCCGGCCTCCGGCCGCATCCTGTCGGGCGGCGTCGACGCGAGCGCGCTCTACCCGCCGAAGCGCTTCTTCGGTGCTGCGCGCAACATCGAGAACGGCGGCTCGCTCACCATCCTCGCCACGGCGCTCGTCGAGACGGGCTCGAAGATGGACGAGGTGATCTTCGAGGAGTTCAAGGGCACCGGCAACTCGGAGCTGCGCCTGTCGCGCCAGCTCGCCGACAAGCGCATCTTCCCGGCGGTCGACGTCAACGCGTCGTCCACCCGCCGCGAGGAGATGCTGCTCTCCAACGACGAGGTCAAGATCACCTGGAAGCTGCGTCGTGCGCTCGCCGGGCTCGAGCCGCAGCAGGCCCTCGAGGCGGTGCTCGGCCGGCTCAAGGAGACCCAGTCGAACACCGAGTTCCTGCTGCTGATGCAGAAGTCGGCTCCGGTCGCGGGCAACGGGCACGGCGAGGCCCACCGCCACGGCCACGAGAACGACCACCGCTGACGCAGGTGTTCGAGTCCGTCCAGGCGCTGCGCGCCGAGCACGGCCAGCTCCAGGAAGAGCTGGCCGACCCGGCGCTGCACGCCGACCCCGCGCGTTCGCGCAAGGTCAACCGGCGCTACGCCGAACTCAGCCGCATCGTCGCCGCGCACGACGCGTTCACCCAGGCGGGCGACGACCTCGCCGCGGCCCGCGAGCTCGCGGCCGAGGACGAGGCCTTCGCCGAGGAGGTGCCGGGCCTCGAGGCGCAGGTCGCCGAGGCGCAGGAGCACCTGCGGCGCCTGCTGATCCCGCGCGATCCCGACGACGGGCGCGACGTGATCATGGAGATCAAGGGCGGCGAGGGCGGTGCGGAGAGCGCGCTGTTCGCGGCCGACCTGCTGCGCATGTACCTGCAGTACGCCGCCTCGAAGGGGTGGAAGACCGAGCTCCTGGAGCACGACGAGTCCGACCTCGGCGGCTACAAGAACGTGCAGGTCGCGATCAAGTCGAACGCCACCGACCCGTCGGAGGGCGTCTGGGCGCACCTGAAGTACGAGGGCGGCGTGCATCGCGTGCAGCGCGTGCCGGTCACCGAGGCGCAGGGCCGCATCCACACCTCGACCACGGGCGTGCTCGTGTTCCCCGAGGTGGACGAGCCCGAGGAGGTCGACCTCAACCAGAACGACCTCAAGATCGACGTCTACCGCTCGTCGGGCCCCGGCGGCCAGTCGGTGAACACGACCGACTCGGCGGTGCGCATCACGCACCTGCCGACCGGCATCGTCGTGTCGATGCAGAACGAGAAGTCGCAGCTGCAGAACCGCGAGGCGGCGATGCGCGTGCTGCGCGCGCGCCTGCTCGCGCGCCAGCAGGAGGAGCTCGCGGCCGCCGCGTCCGACGCGCGCAAGTCGCAGATCCGCTCGATGGACCGCTCCGAGCGCATCCGCACCTACAACTTCCCGGAGAACCGCATCGCCGACCACCGCACGGGGTACAAGGCGTACAACCTCGACCACGTCATGAACGGCGCGCTCGACCCGGTCATCGAGTCGGCCGTGCAGGCCGACGAGGAGGCCAGGCTCGCGCAGATCGGCGACGAGTCCTAGCGAGGTCCGTCGGGCGGATGCCGCGGGCGACCCCCGCGCACCGCGCGCGCGTCAGTCGTGCACGCCCCGGGCCGCGTCGGCGGTGGCATCGGCCAGCGGTCGCGCCCGCGCCGGCACGCCGACCACCAGCGAGTGGGCGGGCGCGTCGTGCGTGACGACGGCGTTCGCGCCGACCGTGGACCCCGCGCCGATCGTGATGTCGCCGAGCAGCTTCGCGCCCGCGCCCACCGTCACGCCGTCCTCGAGCGTCGGGTGCCGCTTGGTGCCGCGTCCCGCGCCGCGCTTCGCCTTCCCGCCCAGCGTGACCCCGTGGTACAGCATCACGTCGTCGCCGAGCACCGCGGTCTCGCCGATCACGACGCCCATGCCGTGGTCGATGAAGAAGCGACGGCCGATGGTGGCGCCGGGGTGGATCTCGATGCCCGTGAAGAACCGGTTGAGCTGGGAGAGCACGCGCGCGGGCAGCCGGAATCCGCGGCGCCAGAGCGCGTGCGCGACCCGGTGGCCCCACACGGCGTGCACGCCCGAGTAGGCGAGGAAGATCTCGAACGCGCTCCGCGACGCGGGGTCGTGGGCGCGGGCGGTGGCGAGGTCCTCGCGGACGCGGGTGACGAGCTTCACCGGCCCATCCAACCAGACGGCTCCTGAGGGAACGCTCAGTCCGCGTCCAGCAGGCCCTCGTAGAGCACCGTCGAGAGGTACCGCTCGCCGTAGCTGGCGAGGATCACGACGATGGTCTTGCCCGCGTTCTCCGGGCGCTTGGCGACCTCGACGGCCGCGTGCACCGTGGCACCCGAGCTGAGGCCGCCGAGGATCCCCTCCTCCATGCCGAGTCGGCGTGCCATGGCGACCGCCTGGTCGATGTTCACGTCGAAGATCTCGTCGTAGACCTCGCGGTCGAGGATCGGCGGGATGAAGTTCGGGCCGATGCCCTGGATCTTCTGCGGGGCGGGGGAGCCGCCGTTCAGAATGGGCGACTCGGCGGGCTCGACGCCGATGACCTGCACGCCGGGCTTGCGCTCCTTGAGCACCTGGCCGACGCCGGTGATGGTGCCGCCCGTGCCGATGCCGGAGATGAAGATGTCGACGCCGCCGTCGGTGTCGTCCCAGATCTCCTCGGCGGTGGTGCGGCGGTGGATGGCGGGGTTCGCCTCGTTCTCGAACTGCCGGGCGAGCACGGCGCCCTCGATGCCCTCGGCGATCTCGACCGACTTCTCGACCGCGCCCTTCACGCCGACCGGACCGGGCGTCAGCACGAGCTCGGCGCCGTACGCCTTCAGCAGCTGGCGGCGCTCGATGCTCATGGTCTCGGGCATGGTGAGGATGACGCGGTAGCCGCGTGCGGCGCCGACCATGGCCAGGGCGATGCCCGTGTTGCCGCTGGTCGCCTCGACGATGGTGCCGCCGGGCTGCAGCTCGCCCGACGCCTCGGCCGCGTCGACGATGGCGATGCCCAGGCGGTCCTTGACGCTCGCGGAGGGGTTGTAGAACTCGAGCTTGCCGAGCACCTCGGCGCCGGCGCCGTCGGTGACCCGGTTGAGCCGCACGAGCGGGGTCTTCCCGAACGCCTCGGTGATGCTGCCGTAGACCTGTCCCATGTGCTCGTCCTCTCCCTCGTGCGCGTCCTCGCGCGCCGCATCCGAGCATACGGCCCGGCCGGTTCCCGGGCGAGTGCGTTACATTCGACCCTCGTGGATACGAGCGACGACACCGGCCGACGCGACCTGCGCGCGGTGCGCGACGACGTCGTGCGCCGCCTGCTGCTCGCCGGCATCGCCGACGCGGAGGTCGACGCCGACCTGCTGATCGGCCACGTGCTGGGCCTCGGCCGCGGCGAGGTGCAGGCGCGCCTGGTGCTCGGCCACGAGCTGGGCGGGGCGGATGCCGCCGCGCTCGAGTCCCTCGTCGTGCGCCGCGCCGCGCGCGAACCGCTCCAGCACCTCACCGGCACGGCCGCATTCCGCTCGCTCGAGCTCGAGGTCGGTCCGGGGGTCTTCGTGCCCCGTCCCGAGACCGAGCAGGTCGTGCAGCACGCGATCGACGCGCTGCGCGCCGTCGCGGCGCCCGAGCCGCGTGCCGTCGACCTCGGCACCGGCAGCGGCGCGATCGCGCTCGCCATGGCGACCGAGGTGCCGCACGCCCGGGTCTGGGCCGTCGAGAACTCGCCGGCCGCGTTCCGCTGGGCGCGCGGCAACGTCCGTCGGGCCGGCGCCACCAACCTGGAGCTCGTGTTCGGCGACCTGCCGTCGGCGCTGACCCAGCTCGACGGCACGCTCGACGTGGTGGCCTCGAACCCGCCGTACATCCCCGACGACGCGCTGCCGCGCGACCCCGAGGTGCGCCTGCACGACCCGGAGGCGGCCCTCTACGGAGGGGCGGACGGGCTCGACGTGGTGCGCGGCGTCTCGCGCACCGGGCGGCGCCTGCTGCGGCCCGGCGGGCTGCTCGTGATCGAGCACGGCGAGCAGCAGTCCGCCGCGATCGCGGCACTGCTCGTCGCCGACGGATGGCGCGCCGTCGCGCACCACCGCGACCTCACCGGCCGCGACCGGGCGACCACCGCGCTGCGCTGAGGCCGGGGCATCCGCTGGCCCCTCGCCGGCACCGACCGGTCATCCCGCGGCGAACGCCTCGACGGCCTCGAGCAGGTGGTCGGTGTTGTACTCGTCGCCGATGGGCAGGAACTCGAACGCCTCCAGGCCGGCGTCCGCGGCCCCGCGGACGTTCGCACCCGAGTCGTCCACGAAGAACGCGCGCTCGGGTGGCACGCCGAAGCGGTCGCACGCGCGCGTGAAGGCGCGTCGCTCGGGCTTGCGGGCACCGAGCGCGGCCGACACGAGGTCGTTGCCGCCGAGAAGCTCGTGCACCTCGGGCGCGAGCACCGGCAGCGAGTCGCGGAAGATGATCGGGTTGTTCGACAGGAGCGACACGGTCCCGAGCTCGGCGGCGCGCCGCAGCACGGCGATCGACTCGGCGATCGGGGTCATCGCCGCCGCGCGGGCCTCCTGCCACTGCGCCAGCGTGAGCCGCGCCCCGGTGACGGCGGCGAACGCGTCGAGGTACTCGTCGGCCGAGCCGAGGTCGCCGGCCTCGGCCGCGGCCTCGTGCCCGCCGGACCACCAGGTCTTCGCCAGGTGGTACTCGCTCGTGCCCGTCAGGCGCGCCAGCGCCGGCAGGCGCTCGCGGAAGTCGTAGGCGTAGAGCGTCTTGTCGAAGTCGAAGAGGTACAGCACGGCGGCCACGGCACCAGTATCACAGCCGCCGCGGCGACTTCCGACGATCACGGCACGCTCCACTAGACTCGTGCGGTCATGACACGCATCCACGACTGCTCGGTCGACACCGGCCTGATGACCGGCATGCGACTGGCCCGCCAGGCCCTCGGCCGCGGTCAGCTCGTCGTCCTGCCGACCGACACCGTCTACGGCCTCGCCGCCGACGCCTTCGACGCCACCGCGGTGCAGCGCCTGCTCGACGCGAAGGGCCGTGATCGCACGGCGCCGCCGCCCGTGCTCATCCCGGGCATCCCGACCCTCGACGCGCTCGCGGCGGCCGTGCCCGACCCGGTGCGCGCGCTCGTCGAGGCGTTCTGGCCCGGTGGGCTCACGGTGATCCTCGACGCGCAGCCCTCGCTGCGCTGGGACCTCGGCGAGACCCGCGGCACGGTCGCCCTGCGCATGCCCGACCATCCCATCGCGCTCGAGCTCCTCGCCGAGACCGGGCCGCTCGCGGTCTCGTCGGCGAACCTCAGCGGGCAGCCGGCCGCCACGACCGCGCAGGCGGCATGGGACATGCTCGGCGATTCGGTCGAGGTCTACCTCGACGGAGGCCCCGCAGGCGCCGGGTACGAGGCGGTGGGGGAGCGGCCCGGCGACCTCTCGTCGACGATCGTCGACGCGACCGGCCTGTCGCGACCCGACGGCAGGCTCGTCATCGTGCGCGCCGGCGTCATCACGCGCGAACGCATCGCCGAGATCGTGAGCGAGGACCTGCTCGCCCCGGCCGCCTCCGCGACCCCCGCCGAGCCGGGGGCCGACGCCCCCGCAGCGCCCGACGCCGCAGCCTCGACGGATGCGGCCCCGGAGGCCGACTCCGCATGAGGGCCTTCCTGGGCCTCGCGCTCGTCACCGCGGTGGTGACGCTCGTCCTCTCGATCGTCATCTGGAAGCTCAGCCTCAAGTACCGGCTCTACCCGAAGATCCGCGAGCGGGACGTCCACACGCGCCCGACGCCCCGGCTCGGCGGCATCGCGATGTTCCTCGGCATCCTCGTGGCGTTCGCCGTGGCATCCCTCGTCTCGTCGAGCATCGCCCCGCTCGCCATCGTCTTCGCCGACCGCAGCCAGATCCTCGCGATCCTCGGGGCCGCCCTGCTGATCGTGCTGCTCGGCGTCGCCGACGACGTGTGGGACCTCGATTGGCTGACCAAGCTCGCCGGGCAGTTCCTCGCAGCCGGTCTCGTCGCCTGGCAGGGCGTGTCGATCCTGTCGCTGCCGATCGGGGGAGTGACGGTCGGGTCCTCCTGGCTCTCGGCGACCGTCACCGTGTTCGCGATCGTGCTCGTGATGAACGCCGTCAACTTCATCGACGGGCTCGACGGCCTCGTCGCGGGCGTCGCCCTCATCGCCAACGGCGTGTTCTTCGTCTACACGTACCTCCTGGTGCAGCAGACCTCGCCCACCAACTACTTCAACCTCGCGTCGCTGCTGGCGGTGCTCGTCGTCGGCGCGTGCGCGGGCTTCCTGCCGCTCAACTGGCACCCGGCGAAGCTCTTCATGGGCGACGCCGGCGCGCTCCTGATCGGACTGCTCATGGCCACCTCGGCCATCGCGGTGACCGGCCAGATCAACCCCGGCGCCATCGGCGCGGGCGACCTCTTCCCGGCGTTCATCCCGGTCATCCTCCCGTTCGCCGTACTGGTGATCCCGCTGCTCGACTTCACGCTCGCGGTCATCCGCCGCCTGCGCGCGGGCAAGTCGCCGTTCTCCGCCGATCGCGGGCACCTGCACCACCGGCTGCTCGACATGGGCCACACGCACCTCCACGCGGTGCTGATCCTCTACGCGTGGACGGGCGTGGCGTCCGTGGGCTTCCTGCTGAGCTTCGTGCTCCCGGCCTACACCGACGTCGACCGTTCCTGGGCGTTCGTCTTCCTCGGCGTCGGGTTCGTCGCCTGCGCCGCGCTCACGCTTGCGCCGCTCACGCGGCGGCGCCGGGGGGCGCTCCGCGCCGACCTCGACGGGGACGGCGGCGACGACGAGGGCGCAGCCCATGGCGAGGACGCGCCCGGCGGTACACTGTCGACGCACCCCTCAGGAGACCGATGAACGACGCACGAGCGAGATCCGGCGACGCCGACGACCGGCAGCCGACCTCGGGGCCGGTGCTCCGCCAGGCGCTGCGGTGGGGCGGCCTCGCCGCACTCGCCATCGCCGTCGTGGGCGGGCTCGTGGGATGGCTGGTCGCGGGCACCGTCGGCCTGACCAGCGCGCTGCTCGGCACGGCGATCGCGATCGTGTTCATGGGCATCACCGCCGCCAGCATCCTGCTGGCCAACCGCTTCGCGGCGAGCGACCTGTTCGTCGGGGCGTTCTTCGGCATCGTGCTCGGCGGGTGGCTGCTGAAGTTCGTGCTGTTCATCGTGCTGGTGGTGCTCCTGCAGGGCGCCTCGTGGATCGAGCCGACCGTGCTCTTCCTCAGCATCGTGGCAGGCGTGATCGCGTCGCTCGTGGTCGACGTCGTGGTCGTGCTGCGCTCGCGCGTGCCCTACGCGAGCGACGTCGAGCTCCCGAAGGCGCCCACCGACGACTGATCCTCACGGCGGAATACGTGCCGCTCGCGGCATCCGTCGTGGCATCCGTCGCATTCCGGTCCGCTTCGATTCGGCGCGGAGCGGGTTCTCTTGCTAGGATCATCCCCGATCCCCCCGGACTTGGATACGCCACAGGTGTGCCGAGTTCGCTGAATGTTCGTCGACGCGAGAGCACCTGCTCGACGCCCCGAAACAGGAGATAGCGCTGCTAGTACACGCTGTGAACCTGCTGGTTCCGACCGCTGCCGAAGATGGCGAGTTCCACGGTCCGTCGATCGCAGAGTTCTTCCCGCCCGGGTTCCTCTTCGAGGGAACCGCGTTCGAGATCAACCGCATCATGCTGGTCCGCTTCATCGCGGTCGCCGCACTGATCCTGGTCTTCTGGCTCGGCACGCGCCGCATGCGCGTGGTGCCCGGCCGCTTCCAGTCGGTCGTCGAGATGGGCCTGGACTTCGTGCGCGTGAACGTCGCGGAGGACCTGCTCGGCAAGGCCGACGGGCGTCGGTTCCTGCCGCTGCTGACCACCATCTTCTTCATGGTGCTGTTCATGAACATCACGGGCATCATCCCGTTCCTGAACATCGCCGGCACGTCGGTCATCGGCGTTCCGCTCGTGCTCGCGATCGTCGCGTACGTCACGTTCATCTACGCCGGCATCAAGAAGAGCCCGAAGAACTTCTTCAAGAACTCGCTCTTCCCGGCGGGCGTGCCGTGGCCGGTCTACTTCATCGTCACGCCGATCGAGCTCATCTCGACGTTCATCATCCGCCCGGTGACGCTCACCCTGCGACTCATGATGAACATGATCGTCGGCCACCTGCTGCTGGTGCTCTTCTTCGCCGCGACGCAGTTCTTCTTCTTCACCGCCGGCGGCTGGTACGCGCTCTTCGGCGTGGGCACGCTCGCCTTCGGCTTCGTCTTCACGCTGTTCGAGATCCTCGTGGCAGTGCTGCAGGCCTACGTCTTCGCGCTCCTGACGGCCGTCTACATCCAGCTGGCCGTCGCGGAAGAGCACTGACCCCGGGCGCCCCCGCCCGATCGGAACCCTAGGAAAGGAAACCCCAACGTGGACGCAACCACCGTTCTCGCCGAGATCAACGGAAACATCGCGACCGTCGGCTACGGCCTGGCCGCCATCGGCCCGGCGATCGGCGTCGGTATCGTCGTCGGCAAGACGATCGAGGGCGTCGCCCGCCAGCCCGAGCTGGCCGGTCGCCTCCAGGTGCTGATGTGGATCGGTATCGCCTTCACCGAGGCGCTCGCCTTCATCGGCATCGCGACGTACTTCATCTTCACGAACTAGTCCGACCCGCCGGCAATTAGGAGGCCACTGTGCTTCACGCACTAGTCAGGGCTGCGGAGGAGAGCGCGGAGACGACGCAGAACCCGCTGCTCCCGGCGACGTACGACATCGTCTGGTCGGCGGTGTGCTTCGTCATCATCCTCGTCTTCTTCTGGTTCAACGTGCTCCCGCGCATGCAGAAGCTGCTCGACGAGCGCGCCGAGGCCATCGAGGGCAACATCGCCAAGGCCGACGAGGCGCAGCGCAAGGCCGAGGCCGCGCTCGAGCAGTACACCGCCCAGCTCGCCGAGGCGCGCGCCGAGGCGGGCAGCATCCGCGAGTCCGCCCGCGAGGACGGCAAGAAGATCGTCGCGGAGGCGAAGGAGACGGCGACCGCCGAGGCCGCACGCGTCACCGCGTCCGCGCAGTCGCAGATCGAGGCGGAGCGCCAGGCGGCACTCGTCTCGCTCCGGTCCGACGTGGGCACGCTCGCGATCGACCTCGCGTCGGGCGTCATCGGCGAGAGCCTCTCCGACGACGCGAAGGCCAGCGCACTCGTGGACCGCTTCCTGGCGGACCTCGAGGCGTCCGAGGCCGCAGGGGAGAAGAAGTAGCCCATGGGCAGTGCGACGAGGGAAGCGACCGCCGCCGCGAAGGCGGCGCTCGCCGCGCAGCGTTCCGTCGACCTCCAGGTCGCCGAGGACCTGTTCGCCGCAGGCCGGGTCGTCGGGCGTTCCGCGCAGCTGCGCTCGGCCCTGACCGACCCCGATGCCGACGCGACCCGCACCCGGGCGCTGGTGAACGGGGTGTTCGGCGGGCGGATCGGCGCGACGGCGCTCGAGCTGCTCGGCGGCATCGCCGTGAGCCGCTGGTCCAACGCCGATGACCTGCTCCAGGGCATCGAGGAGCTCGGCCTGCGTGCTGCCGCCCGCTCGGCCGGCACCACCCCGGTGGAGTCCGAGCTGTTCGAGTTCGGGCGCATCGTCGCCTCGAACGCCGAGCTGGAGCTCGCGCTCGGCAGCAAGCTGAGCCCGACCGCGTCGAAGGTCGGCCTCGCCGACCGCCTGCTCACGGGCAACGCATCGCCGCAGGCCGCGGCGATCGTGCGCCACCTGGTGGAGCAGCCGCGCGGGCGCCGCATCGGCGAGCTGCTCCGCGGCGCGGCCGCGATCGTTGCCGACGAGCGCGGCTACGCCGTCGCCACCGTCACCTCCGCGGGTCCGCTCTCCGCCGCACAGCTGCAGCGGCTCGAGCGCCAGCTCGCGGGCCAGTACGGCCGCGATGTCCGGTTCAACCTCGTGATCGACCCGTCCCTCGTCGGCGGACTGCGCATCCAGATCGGTGACGACGTCATCGACGGCAGCGTCGCCGCCCGCCTCAGCGACCTGAGGCAGAAGCTCGCCGGCTGAGGCCGGACCCACCCCGGCCGGCACCGCATCGGCCCCCAGCGTCCCCACCGGCTCCGCCGGCGGTGCAGAAGAAGGAACAGACAAATGGCAGAACTCACCATCAGCCCAGATGAGATCCGGTCGGCTCTCTCCGAGTTCGTCTCGTCGTACGAGCCGAGCTCGGGCGAGAAGACCGAGGTCGGCTACGTCACGGATGCCGCGGACGGCATCGCCCACGTCGAGGGCCTGCCCTCGGCCATGGCGAACGAGCTCCTCCGCTTCGCGGACGGCACCCTCGGCCTCGCGCTGAACCTCGACGAGGACGAGATCGGCGTCGTCGTGCTCGGTGAGTTCGGCGGCATCGAGGAGGGCATGGAGGTGACCCGCACGGGCGAGGTCCTCTCCGTGCCGGTCGGCGACGGCTACCTCGGCCGCGTGGTCGACCCGCTGGGCGCCCCGATCGACGGGCTCGGCGAGATCGCCACCGAGGGTCGTCGCGCCCTCGAGCTCCAGGCGCCCGGCGTCATGCAGCGCAAGAGCGTGCACGAGCCGATGCAGACCGGCATCAAGGCGATCGACGCCATGATCCCGATCGGCCGCGGCCAGCGCCAGCTGATCATCGGCGACCGCCAGACCGGCAAGACCGCCATCGCGATCGACACGATCATCAACCAGAAGGCGAACTGGGAGTCGGGCGACCCGAGCAAGCAGGTCCGCTGCATCTACGTCGCGATCGGCCAGAAGGGCTCGACCATCGCCTCGGTGAAGGGCGCCCTCGAGGACGCCGGCGCGATGGAGTACACCACCATCGTCGCGGCCCCGGCGTCGGACCCCGCGGGCTTCAAGTACCTGGCCCCCTACACCGGTTCGGCCATCGGCCAGCACTGGATGTACGGCGGCAAGCACGTGCTGATCATCTTCGACGACCTGTCGAAGCAGGCCGAGGCCTACCGCGCCGTGTCGCTGCTGCTCCGCCGCCCGCCGGGCCGCGAGGCGTACCCCGGTGACGTGTTCTACCTGCACTCGCGCCTCCTCGAGCGTTGCGCGAAGCTCTCGGACGAGCTCGGCGCGGGTTCGATGACCGGCCTGCCGATCATCGAGACCAAGGCGAACGACGTCTCGGCGTACATCCCGACCAACGTGATCTCGATCACCGACGGCCAGATCTTCCTGCAGTCTGACCTGTTCAACGCCAACCAGCGCCCCGCGGTCGACGTCGGCATCTCGGTGTCGCGCGTCGGTGGCGACGCCCAGGTCAAGTCGATCAAGAAGGTCTCCGGCACGCTCAAGCTCGAACTCGCCCAGTACCGCTCGCTCGAGGCGTTCGCGATGTTCGCGTCCGACCTCGACGCGGCCAGCCGCCGCCAGCTCGCCCGCGGTGCGCGCCTGACCGAGCTGCTCAAGCAGCCGCAGTACTCGCCGTACCCCGTCGAGGAGCAGGTCGTCTCGATCTGGGCCGGCACGAACGGCAAGCTCGACGACATCCCCGTCGAGGACGTGCTGCGCTTCGAGCGCGAGCTGCTCGACCACCTGGGTCGCAACACCGAGGTGCTCTCCACGCTGCGTGAGACGAACGTGCTCGACGACGACACCCTGGCGACCCTGGACTCCGAGGTCGACACGTTCAAGCTCGAGTTCCGCTCGGAGGAGGGGCACTCCCTCGTCGAGCCGGGCAGCGAGTCGCACGAGGCCGCCGACAAGTCCGAGGTCAACCAGGAGGAGATCGTCCGCGGCAAGCGCTGACGCGCACCCGACGATCCGCACCACAGGACAGGACACACAGGAGACACATGGGAGCGCAACTCCGGGTCTACCGTCAGAAGATCAAGACGGCGCAGACGACGAAGAAGATCACCCGCGCCATGGAGCTGATCTCCGCCTCGCGCATCCAGAAGGCACTCGGTCGCGTGAAGGCGTCGACGCCCTACGCGCACGCCATCGGGCGCGCGGTGGCGGCGGTCGCCACGCACTCGAACGTCGACCACGTGCTCACCACCGAGCCCGAGACGGTCAAGCGCGCCGCGGTCGTGATCTTCGCATCCGACCGCGGGCTCGCGGGCGCCTTCAACTCGCAGGTGCTGCGCGAGGCCGACCGCCTCTCCGAGCTGCTGCGCAGCGAGGGCAAGGAGGTCGCGTACTTCCTCGTCGGCCGCAAGGCGACCGGGTACTTCACGTTCCGCCGCCGCGCGTCGGAGCGGTCGTGGACCGGCAGCACCGACAACCCCGAGTACGAGCTCGCCAAGGAGATCTCCGACGCGGTGCTCGAGGCGTTCCTGCGCGATGCGGAGGACGGCGGCGTCGATGAGATCCACCTCGTCTTCAACCGCTTCGTCAGCATGATCACGCAGACGCCGGAGGTGCGACGCCTCCTGCCGATCCGCCTGGTCGACGAGGAGCCCGACGCGGGCCCCTCCACCGTGTACCCGCTCTACGAGTTCGAGCCCGACGCCGAGACGGTGCTCGACGCACTGCTGCCGGTCTACCTCGAGAGCCGCATCTTCGCGACCCTGCTCGAGTCCGCCGCGGCGAAGCACGCGGCGACGCAGAAGGCGATGAAGTCGGCGAGCGACAACGCCGACAAGCTCATCCTCGACTACCAGCGACTGGCGAACAACGCGCGCCAGTCCGAGATCACCCAGCAGATCGCCGAGATCGTGGGCGGCGCAGACGCGCTGTCGTCGTCCAAGTAACAAGCCACCAGAAGGAAGAGAATCCCATGACTGACACCGCTACCGCACCGGCTGCGGCCGCGCCTGTGGCCGGCGCCGTCGGCCGCATCGCCCGGGTCACGGGCCCGGTCGTCGACATCGAGTTCCCGCACGACTCGATCCCCGACATCTACAACGCGCTGAAGACCGAGATCGTCCTCGGTGAGGAGACCCTCGTGCTCACGCTCGAGGTCGCCCAGCACCTCGGCGACGACCTCGTCCGTGCCATCGCGCTGAAGCCGACCGACGGCCTCGTCCGCGGCCAGGAGGTCACCGACACCGGCGCGCCCATCTCGGTGCCCGTCGGCGACGTCACCAAGGGCAAGGTGTTCAACGTCACCGGCGACGTGCTCAACGCCGAGCCCGGCGAGACCATCGAGGTCGCCGAGCGCTGGCCGATCCACCGCAAGCCCCCGGCCTTCGACCAGCTGGAGTCGAAGACCCAGCTGTTCGAGACCGGCATCAAGGTCATCGACCTGCTCACCCCGTACGTGCAGGGTGGCAAGATCGGCCTCTTCGGTGGTGCGGGCGTCGGCAAGACGGTCCTCATCCAGGAGATGATCCAGCGCGTCGCGCAGGACCACGGTGGTGTGTCGGTGTTCGCCGGTGTCGGCGAGCGCACCCGTGAGGGCAACGACCTCATCCACGAGATGGAGGAGGCGGGCGTCTTCGACAAGACCGCCCTCGTCTTCGGCCAGATGGACGAGCCGCCGGGGACGCGTCTTCGCGTCGCGCTGTCGGCCCTGACGATGGCGGAGTACTTCCGCGACGTGCAGAAGCAGGACGTGCTGCTGTTCATCGACAACATCTTCCGCTTCACGCAGGCGGGCTCGGAGGTCTCGACCCTCCTCGGCCGCATGCCCTCCGCGGTGGGTTACCAGCCGAACCTCGCCGACGAGATGGGCATCCTGCAGGAGCGCATCACCTCGACGCGCGGCCACTCGATCACCTCGCTGCAGGCGATCTACGTGCCGGCCGACGACTACACCGACCCGGCGCCGGCGACCACGTTCGCGCACCTGGACGCGACCACCGAGCTCTCGCGCGAGATCGCCTCGAAGGGCCTCTACCCCGCCGTGGACCCGCTGACCTCGACGAGCCGCATCCTCGACCCGCGCTACCTGGGTGAGGACCACTACCGCGTCGCGACCAACGTCAAGGCGATCCTGCAGAAGAACAAGGAGCTCCAGGAGATCATCGCGATCCTCGGTGTCGACGAGCTCTCGGAGGAGGACAAGGTCACGGTCGCCCGTGCCCGCCGCATCCAGCAGTTCCTCTCGCAGAACACCTACATGGCGAAGAAGTTCACGGGCGTCGAGGGTTCGACCGTTCCGCTGAAGGACACCATCGAGTCGTTCGACGCGATCGTCCGCGGTGACTTCGACCACGTGGCCGAGCAGGCGTTCTTCAACGTCGGCCCGATCTCGGACGTCGAGGAGAACTGGGCGCGCATCCAGAAGGAGAACGGCTGAGCATGGCTGAGCCGTTCCGAGTGCGGGTCGTCTCCGCAGACCGCGAGGTCTGGGCGAGCGACGACGCGACGATGGTGGTCGCGAAGACCGTCGAGGGCGAGATCGGCATCCTGCCCGGTCACGAGCCCATGCTCGCGATCCTCGCCAAGGGCGAGGTGCGGGTGACGGTCGCCGGTGGCGAGCGCATCACCGCGCGCGCCGACGAGGGCTTCCTCTCCGTCGAGGAGAACACGGTCCGCGTCGTCGCCTCGCGGGTCGAGCTCTCCTGACACGATGACGACAGCGGCCGAGGTGCCCGGGGAGCGCCAGTTCGACGAGCTCCGGGTCCCTCGGCTGATCGTCATGGCGGGCCTCCCGGGTGCCGGCAAGTCCACGATCGCCGAGGTCATCGGCGGGCGTCTCGGCGCGACCGTCGTCTCGGTCGATCCGATCGAATCGGCGATCCTCCACGCGGGGATCGCCGCCGAGCAGCCGACCGGGCTCGCGGCCTACCTCGTCGCGGAGACGATCGCCGAGGGCGTGCTCGTCGCCGGCCGCACGGTCATCGTCGACGCGGTGAACGCGGTGGAGGCGGCCCGCCTGCAGTGGCGTGACCTGGCCGAGCGCACGGGGGTCGCGTTGCGGGTGATCGAGGTGGTCTGCTCCGACGAGGACCTGCACCGCGAGCGGCTCGCGAAGCGCCTGCGCAACCTGCCGCACCTCGACGAGGTGACCTGGCACGCCGTCGAGCAGAGCGTGGAGGGCTACCAGCCGTGGGCGGGCCCGGCTGCCTCGTTGCCGCGCGTCACGCTCGACTCGATCGACCCGCTCGGCGTGAACGTCGACCAGGCGCTCGACTTCCTCGACGACTGATGCGCGTCGTCCTCCCGCCCTCCGAGACCAAGCGCGACGGAGGCGATGGCGCGAGCCTCGACCTCGCCGCGCTGTCGTTCCCCGCGCTGCGTGACCCGCGTGCGGTCGTCGTGGACGCGGTCGTGGCGCTCGCCGCCGACGCGGACGCGAGCGTGCGTGCGCTGAAGCTCGGTCGCACCCAGCTGGCGGAGATCGACCGGAACCGGGCGCTGCGTTCGGCGCCGACGTTGCCGGCCGTCGACCGCTACACGGGGGTGCTCTACGACGCCCTGGACTCCGCGTCGTGGTCGAGCGCGGACCGCGCATTCGCCCACGAGCACCTGACGGTCCAGTCCGCGCTGCTCGGGCCGATCGCGGCCCTCGATCCGATCCCGGCGTATCGACTGTCGCACGATTCGCGCCTGCCCGGCCTGCGCCTGCGCGCGCACTGGGCGGCAGCCGCCACGGCCGTGCTGGCGGCCGCGCCGGGGCTGGTCGTCGACCTGCGCTCGGAGGGCTACGCGGCGCTCGGTCCGCTGGGTGCCGATGCGAACGGGGTCTACGTGCGGGTCGTCACCGAGGGTGAGGACGGCACCCGCAGGGCGCTCGCGCACTTCAACAAGCAGGCCAAGGGCCGCCTCGCGGCCGCCCTCGTGTCAACGCGCGCGGCCGTCGACGGCGTCGACGACCTGGTCGATTGGGGCGAGGCCCACGGACACCGCTTCCTGCGCACGACGCGCGTCGGCCCCGGCGGGGTCGCGGAGATCGAACTGGTGGTCTGACCCGTCGGCCCGGTGGCATGCGATGACGTGGTCGTCGACCATGCCGCTCGACTGCATCAGCGCGTAGACGGTCGTCGGTCCGACGAAGCGGAAGCCGAGCCTGCGGAGTTCGCGGCTGAGTGCGGTGGACTCGGGGGTGGTCGCCGGCACGTCGGCGAGCCGGCGCGGGCGCGGCCCCGGAGCGGGTGCGTGCGCCCACATGACCTCGTCGAGGCCTCGATCGAGCTCGAGCACGGCTCGCGCGTTGCCGATCGTCGCTTCGATCTTCGCCCGGTTCCGGATGATGCCGGAGTCCTGCATCAGCCGGTCGACGTCGTCGGCGTCCATGGTCGCGACCCGTTCGGGGACGAACCCGTGGAACGCGGAGCGGAACCCCTCCCGCCTGCGGAGGATCGTGAGCCAGGACAGGCCCGCCTGGAACCCCTCGAGGCAGACCTTCTCGAACAGTGCCCGCGGGTCGCGCTGCGGCACCCCCCACTCGGCATCGTGGTACCGCTGGTACTCGGGGTCGGCGCCGGCCCACGCACACCTCGCGACCCCGTCGGGGTCGACGAGCACCGAGGGGCTCGGCGTGCCCGGCGCATCCGGGCTCACGCCGCGAAGCCGATCTGCTCGTGCCCGAGCAGCCAGACCTTCGTCGGCACGCCCTGGCCGCCGCTGTAGCCCGTGATGCGCCCGTCGGACGCGAGCACGCGGTGGCAGCCCACGATGATCGGCACGGGATTCGCGCCGACGGCGCCGCCGATCGCTCGCGCCGAGCCCGGCCGGCCCACTGCCGCGGCCAGCGCCCCGTACGACGTCGCCTCGCCCCAGCCGAGGCGCTGGAGCTCGCGCCAGACATCGCGCTGGAACGGCGTGCCGTGCAGGTCGAGGGGCAGGTCGAAGCCGGAGCGTGCCCCGGCGAAGTACTCGGCGAGCTGGCGGCGGGCCTCGGCGAGCACCGGGAGGTCGGAGTCCGGCAGCCCGTCGTGGGGGAGCGAGCCGTCGCATTCGATCGCGAGGCCCGTGACGGCGTCGCCGGCGGCGACGATCTCGATGCGGCCGATGGGGGAGTCGACCCGGGTGACGTGGACGGTGGTCATGGTTCGAGGCTAGTCGCGGTCGCCGACGCCGACCGGCGGGAATCGGCCATGCCGTGCGGTGCGACCGGGCGGGCCGCTGTGGAGGAGCGGTCGTCGGGCACCTAGGCTGGACGGATGGAGTATCGCAGCCTGGGTGGATCGGGCCTCCGCGTCTCGGCGGTGGGCCTCGGAGGGAACAACTTCGGTCGGACGGGCACGGCCACCGAGGACCAGGACGGCACGGATGCCGTCGTCGGCGCCGCGCTGGACGCGGGCATCACGCTCATCGACACGGCAGACATCTACGGCGGTGCGGGTCGGAGCGAGGAGCTGCTCGGCCACGCCCTCCGCGGGCGTCGCGACGAGGTGGTGCTCGCCACGAAGTTCGGGCACACGCAGGTCGACACCGGCATCCCCTCGTGGGGCGCGAAGGGCTCGCGCCGGTACGTCCGCCTCGCCGTCGAGGCATCCCTCCGCCGCCTGCAGACCGACTGGATCGACCTCTACCAGCTGCACGAACCCGACCCGCTGACACCGGTCGCCGAGACGCTCGCCGCCCTCGGGGAGCTCGTCGACGAGGGCAAGGTGCGCTACATCGGCCACTCGAACTACCGCGGATGGCAGCTCGCCGAGGCCGAGCTCGTCGCGCGCGAGCTCGGCACCGAGCGCTTCGTGTCGGCGCAGAACGAGTACAGCCTGCTCGCGCGCGACGCCGAGCGCGAGCTGCTGCCCGCGGCACGACACTTCGGCGTCGGACTGCTGCCGTACTTCCCGCTGCACAACGGCCTGCTCACCGGGAAGTTCACCCGGTCGGGCGGACCCGAGGACTCCCGCATCATGCGCCAGCGCCCGCACCTTCTCGAGCAGGCGCCGTGGGACCGGCTCGACGCCTACGCCGAGCTGTGTCGCGAGCGTGGCGTCTCGATGCTCGACGCGACCATCGGCTGGCTCCTCGCCGAGCCGGCGATGGGCAGCGTGATCGCCGGTGCGACCCGGCCCGAGCAGGTGCGGCAGAACGCCGCCGCCGCGACCGCGTGGGCGCCGACGCCTGACGATGTCCGCGCGGTGTCGGACCTCTTCGGCTGACGGCTCCTCCACACCCCGCCCGATCGCCGCACTCCGACCGGATGCGGGCGGCCGCGTCGTCGCCCGCGTCGGAGGCGCCACGCTCGGCAGTCATGACCCCTCCCGACTTCCGGATCCGCCAGCCCCAGGACCTGCTCGCCGTCGTCGCCGAACTCGTCGGGTTCCGTCCCGAGCGCAGCGTCGTCTGCATCGCCGCGCGCGGCGACCGCCGCACCGCCGCGATGCGCGCCGACCTCCCCGCCGACGCGCGACGCCGCGCAGGGGAGGTGGCCATCGCGCGAGCGCTCGAGTCGATGCTCCGGCGCGTCGGCGAGGTCGGCACCGTGGTGGTGGTCGTCTACGCGCCCGAGACCTTCGCCGCCGAGCGGGGGATTCCGCGGCCGACCCTCGGGCGGTCGGTGCATGCGGCGCTCGTGGCTGCGGGGCATCCGGTCGCCGACGTGCTCTGCGTGGCCGCCGACGGGTGGGGCAGCTACCTCGACGACGGATGCCCCCGGACCGGACGCCCGCTCCGGGAGATCGACGCCTCCCCGCTCGCCGCCCGGCAGACGGTGCGGTCGGCGTACACCACCGAGACGCTCGCCGCGCTGCCGCCCGTGGTGCCGGAGTTCGCACGGGCGGTCCGCGACGCGTGCGACGAGGTGATCGACGGGCCGCGGCGCCCGCGCGGTGTCGCCTTCGGCGCCGCAGCCGTCGACCCCGCGGCGTCGGGGCCCGAGGCCGCGAGCCTCCCCGACCCGGTGGCGATCGCCGAGGAACTCGTGGGGTGGCGCCCCGGCGATGCCGATCCCGAGCCGCTCGGGCGGCTCCTCGCCGTGCTCCAGTTCCCCATCCACCGCGACGTGGTGCTGCTCCAGATCGCGTTCGGCCTCGAGATCGGGTTGCTCGCGGCCGAGCGGCAGGAGGTCCACGCGCTCCGGCGGCTCGTCGACGGTCGACCCATGGACGACCTGGTCGCCGAGGAGGTCGCGCGTGGATCGCACGACCACGACATCGTGCTCCACGAGCTGCTGATCGGGGTGGGGGGCCGGGCGCCCGACGCGCGACGCATCGACGCCGCCGTCGAGGTCCTGCGGCTCGTCACCGCCTGCGCCGCGCCCGAGGACCGCGTCGAACCGTACTGCGTGCTCGCCTGGCTCGCGTGGGCGCGCGGCCGCGGGTCGGTCGCGGCCGCCTACCTGGACGAGGCGGCCGGCATCGACCCCGGGCACGGCATGACCGACCTGCTGCGCACCGTCATCGGGTCGGGCCGCGTGCCCGAGTGGTCGTATCGCGAGCCGGACGACGATCTCGTCTCGGCGAGCTGAGCTCGTCGGGTCACGCGCCGATCAAGGGCCCGAGCAGCTTCGCGGCGACGGATGGGCGACCGGTGGTGCGCTCCTCCAGGTCGGCGAGCTCCATGCCGGCGAGGCCGAGGTTCGTGCCGACGAAGCGCAGCGGCTCGGGCTCCCACCGACGCGACCGGTGCCCGACCCAGGGCAGGGCCGTCAGCGCGGTGTCCCGCCCGAGCACGAGATCGGCGAGCGTGCGGCCCGCGAGGTTCGTGGTGCTGAGTCCGTCGCCGACGTAGCCGCCGGCGTAGCCCACGCCGTTCGCCCGGTCGTAGGAGACCGCTGCGTGCCAGTCGCGCGGCACGCCGAGCGGTCCGCCCCAGCGGTGCGTGATCCGCGCGCCGGCCACGGCGGGGAACAGGTCGGCGAGCGTCTCGACGAGGTGCCCGAAGACGCGCTCGTCGCGGTCGAACTCGGGTCGTACCGCGCTGCCCCAGTGGTAGCGTGCGCCGCGTCCGCCGAACGCGATGCGGTCGTCGGCCGTGCGCTGCCCGTAGACGAGCAGGTGGCGGAAGTCGCTGAACGTCTGTCCGTGCGCGATGCCGATCTCGTCCCAGACCGATGCGGGCAGCGGCTCCGTCGCGATCATCAGCGAGTACAGCGGCAGGATGCGACGGCCGACGTGCGGCAGGGCCGCCCCATAGCCCTCGGTCGCCACGAGCACGTGCGGCGCGCGGACGGTCGCGTCGGCGCCGCCCGGGGTGCGCACGCGGACGCGCCCGGGCTCCCAGTCGACGACCTCCGTGCGCTCGGCGATGCGCACGCCGCGCGCCTCGACCGCGCGCGCGAGCCCGCGGACGAGCTTCGCGGGCTGCACCCGTGCGCACGACGGGTCGAACACCGCACCGGTGGCGGTGCCGCCCGCCACGCCGGAGGCGCCGAAGCGGGCGACCTCCGTGTCGTCCCAGTACTCCAGCGGGTCGACGCCGAACTCCGCAGCCTCCGCGACCTCGGCGCGGGCGCCGCGCGCCTGCACCTCGGAGCGCGCGAACAGCACGGTACCGCCGCGCGAGAAGTCGCAGTCGATGCCCTCCGCGTCGGCCACGCGACCGACCTCGTCGACGGTCTCGATCATCGCGCGGCGCATGGCGACGGCGGCCTCGCGGCCATGGCGGCGCTCGAGCGCCGACGCCGACTGCGGGAACAGCGCCGAGCACCACCCGCCGTTGCGGCCGGAGGCGCCGTAGCCCGCGATCTCGCGCTCGAGCACGATGACCGACAGCTCCGGGCGCAGCAGCGACAGGTAGTACGCCGACCACAGGCCGGTGAGCCCGCCGCCGATCACGGCCACGTCCGCGTCGAGGTCGCCCTCGACCCCGGCGCGGGGCATGAGGTCGTCGGCGCCCGACTCGGCGAGCGCGTCGAACCAGAAGCTCAGGTCGCGGTACGACCGCGCCGCACCGTCGGACGCACGCGCCATCAGAGCCGGTTGCCCGCCTCGGTGAGCACGCCGCGCAGGATCTGGCCGATCTCCGCGAACTCGCTCGGGCCGATCGTCAGCGGCGGGGCGAGCTGGATCACGGGGTCGCCGCGGTCGTCGGCGCGGCAGTACAGCCCCGCATCGAAGAGCGCCTTCGACAGGAAGCCGCGCAGCAGACGCTCCGACTCGGCCTCGTCGAACGTCTCCTTCGTGGCCTTGTCCTTGACCAGCTCGATGCCGAAGAAGTACCCGTCGCCGCGGACGTCGCCCACGATCGGCAGGTCGAGCAGCTGCTCGAGCTCGGCGCGGAAGAGCGGCGAGTTCTCGCGCACGCGCTCGTTCAGGCCCTCCTCCTCGAAGATGTCGAGGTTCTCGAGCGCGACCGCGGCCGAGACCGGGTGCCCGGCAAACGTGTAGCCGTGGTAGAACGACGTGTCGCCGTGCTTGAACGGCTCGTAGATCTCCTCGCTCACGATGGTGGCGCCGATGGGGGAGTAGCCGCTCGTCATCGCCTTCGCGCACGTGATCATGTCGGGCTGGTAGCCGTACTGCTCGCACGCGAACATCGAGCCCAGGCGGCCGAACGCGCAGATGACCTCGTCGGAGACCAGCAGCACGTCGTGCTTGTCGCAGATCTCGCGCACGCGCTGGAAGTAGCCGGGCGGCGGCGGGAAGCATCCGCCCGAGTTCTGCACCGGCTCCAGGAAGACCGCGGCGACCGTCTCGGGGCCCTCGAACTCGATCATCTCCTCGATGCGGTTCGCGGCCCACAGGCCGAACGCCTCGAGGTCGTCGCTCGGGCCGCCCATCTCGGCGGCGCGGTAGAAGTTCGTGTTCGGCACGCGGAAGCCGCCGGGCGTGACCGGCTCGAACATCTCCTTCATGCCCGGGATGCCCGTGATCGCGAGGGCGCCCTGCGGGGTGCCGTGGTACGCCACCGCGCGCGAGATGACCTTGTGCTTGGTGGGGCGGCCCTTGAGCTTCCAGTAGTACTTGGCGAGCTTGAACGCGGTCTCGACCGCCTCGCCGCCGCCGGTGGAGAAGAACACGCGGTTCAGCTCGCCCGGGGCGTAGTCGGCGAGCCGGTCGGCCAGCTCGATCGCCGAGGGGTGCGCATACGACCAGATCGGGAAGAACGCGAGTTCCTCGGCCTGCTTGCGGGCGACCTCCGCGAGGCGCGCGCGGCCGTGGCCGGCGTTGACGACGAACAGGCCGGACAGGCCGTCGATGTACCGCTTGCCCTGCGCGTCCCAGATGTGGTGGCCCTCGCCGCGGGTGATGATCGGCACGCCGGACTCCATGGTGGACTGGCGCGAGAAGTGCATCCAGAGGTGGTCCTTTGCCTTCTGCTGGAGGGCGGCCACGTCGACGTCGGCGACGGTTCGGGTCATGGTGCTCATTTCCTATCGTGTTCCCCAGTTGTAGAACTGCTTGCGGAGCTTGAGGTAGACGAACGTCTCGGTCGAGACGACGCCGGGGATGCTGCGGATGCTCGTGTTCAGCAGCTCGATCAGCTCGTCGTCGTCCTCGCAGACCACTTCGGCCAGCAGGTCGAAGCTGCCGGCGGTGAGCACGACGTAGTCGATCTCCGGGATCTCGGCCAGGCGGTCCGCGAGGTCGCGGGTGTCGCCGGCGGCGCGGACGCCGATCATGGCCTGACGCGTGAAGCCGAGCTGCATCGGATCGGTCACGGCGACGATCTGCATGACCCCGGCGTCGGTGAGCTTCTGCACGCGCTGGCGCACGGCCGCCTCGGACAGGCCCACCGCCTTGCCGATGTCGGCGTACGAGCGGCGGCCGTCGGCCTGAAGCTGCTCGATGATCTTCTTCGAGACCTCGTCGAGCTGCACCGGCCGGCCGCCGTGGTTGCGCCCTGCGTTCGTCATGCGTCGATTCTGTCAGTGCCGGATGCCTCCGGCAAGCGATTCCGTTGTGAATTCTCAGATTCGCGACGGAATCGATGGTGAATGCGGGTTTCGGATGTCGCGTTCGACCGTTAGCATGGGCGGCACCGAACCCGAGGAGGCCCTGCCATGCCCGTGACCGAACTCCGCAACTTCATCGGCGGCGAGTACGTCGACGCCCGCGGCGACGCGGCGCTCGAGCTCGTCGACCCCGCCACGGAGGAGGTCTACGCGACCAGCCCGATCTCGGTCGCAGCGGACATCGACGCGGCCTACGGCGCGGCGACGAGCGCCTTCGCGACCTGGGGCCAGGCGACGCCCGCCGAGCGCCAGCTCGCGCTGTTCCGCATCGCCGATGCGATGGAGGCGCGCGCCGAGGAGTTCGCCGACCTGGAGTCGCAGGACACGGGGAAGCCCCGAGCGAGCCTGGTCGAGGACGAGATCCTGCTGTCGGTCGACCAGCTGCGCTTCTTCGCGGGTGCCGCGCGCAACCTCGAGGGTCGCGCCGCCGGCGAGTACATGGCCGACCACACCTCGTTCATCCGGCGCGAGCCGATCGGCGTGATCGGGCAGGTCACCCCGTGGAACTACCCGCTCAACATGGCCGTCTGGAAGGTGGCCCCGGCCATCGCCGCGGGCAACACGCTCGTGCTGAAGCCGTCCGACACGACGCCGCTCGCCACACTGCTCCTCGCCGAGGTCGCCGCCGAGCACCTGCCGCCGGGCGTGCTGAACGTCGTCACGGGCGACCGCGGCACCGGCGCCGCGCTCCTGGAGCACCCGACCCCGCAGATGGTCGCCATCACGGGGTCGGTGCGCGCCGGCATGGAGGTCGCCCGGCAGGCGGCGTCCGACCTCAAGCGCGTGCACCTCGAGCTCGGCGGCAAGGCGCCCGTGGTCGTCTTCGACGACGCCGACATCGCCGCGGCGGTCGAGGGCATCGTCGCCGCCGGCTACTTCAATGCCGGCCAGGACTGCACCGCGGCGACGCGCGTGCTCGTGCAGGCCGGCGTCCACGACGAGTTCGTCGCGGCGCTCGCCGAGCGCGCCCGCGTGCACGCCACCACCGGCGGGCCCCGCGAGGACGGCGTGTACTACGGCCCGGTCAACAACGCGAACCAGCTCGCGCAGGTCTCGGGCTTCATCGACCGCCTGCCCGACCACGCGGACATCGCGCTCGGCGGCCGCCGCCAGGGCGACCGCGGCTACTTCTGGGAGGCGACCGTCGTCTCGGGCCTGCACCAGGACGACGAGGCGATCCAGCGCGAGATCTTCGGTCCCGTCATCACGGTGCAGAAGTTCACCGACGAGGCGCAGGCGCTCGAGTGGGCGAACGGCGTGCAGTACGGCCTCGCCTCGAGCGTGTGGACGAGGGACCACGGGCGGGCGATGCGCTTCGCCAAGCACCTCGACTTCGGCTGCGTGTGGATCAACACCCACATCCCGATCGTCGCCGAGATGCCGCACGGCGGCTTCAAGCACTCGGGCTACGGCAAGGACCTGTCGCAGTACGGGTTCGAGGACTACACGCGCGTCAAGCACGTCATGAGCTACATCGGCGCCTGAGTCGATGCGCGGCCGGGTCCCGGTGAGTGCCAGACTGGGGTGATGGGCGAGTCGCGGGTGTTCCTCGGCGAGGCCGACGGACTCCCGGAGTGGGACGTGGTCGTCGGCCGGGCGTTCCTCGCCGCCGTGGCCGCCCCGGCGGACGCGCGGACCCTCGCGGGACTCCGCCGCCTCGCCGACGATCCGGGCGCGCTGGTCGAGGAGCTCGTCGGCGTCCTGCCGTCGGTCCGGGACGCACCCGGCGGGTTCGCGCTCGTGCGCTTCGACGACGACGGACCGGGCGCGCGCCGGGTGACCGTCGTCGTGCGCGGCGACGCGGTCGTCGACCTCGACTCCCCGGGCGGCAGCCGGCGGTTCGACGACCGGGGCATCCGCCCGTTCCACCTCGCCGACTTCGACCAGGTCACGCACCTGCTCGTCCGCGGGTCCGCCGCCGGGCTCGCGGGCCCGCGCGACGGCGAACGGGTCGGCGGCCCGGGGGCGACGGCGCGCGGTCGGGTGATCGGCTGGGCCTGCGACGCCGCGCACGCGGCGGCGGACGTCGACGACGAGACCCGTGCCGCCGGGCTCGGCGCCGCCGAGACCCAGCTGGTGCTCCCCGTGCCCGCCGCGGCGCCGGTCACGCCCGCACGCGGCGTCGACGTGCTCGCCGAGCCCGTCTCGTCCGGCGGCATCGCCGCGTTCCGCATCGGCGCCGAGGCCGTGCAGCCGCTGGACGGCCCCGTGTACGTCGGGCGTCGGCCGAGCCTGCCGCGGATCCCGGCGGAGGACGCCCCGCGCCTGTACGCCGTGCCCGCCGCGCTGCCCGCGGTGTCGTCCACCCACGTCGAGCTCCGACCGGTCGGCCGGACCGTCGTGGTGACCGACCTGCACTCCCGCAACGGCACGACCGTGGTCGCGCCGGGCGGCGCCCGGCGGCGCCTGCGGGGTGGCGAGTCGGTCGTCGTCGGTCCCGGATCGACGCTCGACATCGGGGGTACACTCGTCGAGATCCTCGCAGCCGCGCAGGAGCGGGTCCACGAGCCCCTCGTCGACGAAGGACCAGGCACGTGACGCAGATCGGACACGGGAACCCCGGCACGCGGGTGACCCTCCCCGGCGGCGCGGAGGTCACGCTCGCCTGGGCGGCGCTCACCGACACCGGGCTGCGACGCCAGGTGAACGAGGACTCGTTCGTCGCCCGGCCCCCGGTCTTCGCGGTCGCCGACGGCATGGGCGGTCACACCGCGGGCGACTTCGCGAGCGCCGCCGTCGTCACCCGCCTCGCCGAGCACGGCGGCCGCAGCACGATCGCCGGCGACGAGATCGGCAGATCGCTCTCGGCCGCGGTCGAGGACATGGTGCGCAGCATCGGCGTCACCGACGAGGGCAGCGGCACGACGGTCACCGGCGTCGGCATCGCCGTCGACGGGGATGCGCCGGCCTGGCTGGTGTTCAACATCGGCGACTCGCGGGTCTACCGCCTGCTGGACGACGAGCTCGACCAGCTGACCGTCGACCACTCGATCGTGCAGGAACTCGTCGACGCGGGGCACATCACGCAGGAGGAGGCGGAGACGCATCCGCACAGCAACGTGATCACCCGGGCCGTCGGCTTCCACGAGACGCCGGTGCCCGACACGCGCCTCGTGCCGCTGGTCGAGGGGATGCGGCTGCTGGTCTGCTCCGACGGGCTGACGAAGGAGCTCACCCCGTACGGGATCCGGCACTTCCTGCTCGGCTCGCACGAGCCGGAGGCCGCGGCCCGGCAGCTCATGGACGCCGCGCTCGGCAACGGGGGACGCGACAACGTCACCGTGCTGGTCGTCGACGTGCTGCGCGTGCGGTCGGCCCCCGGCGACGCCTGAGGACGGCATCCACCGGCCGCCGTCGCCGCCGTCGCGAGGGCCGGCCGCGACCCTAGAATGGGGGCGGGTCCCACCAGAGGCACGCCGGCGACGCCGGCGGTGGCGGGCACCGAGGGAGGTCGCGTGACCAGGCGCCTGCCCTCGACGCCGCCGACCATTCCCGGCTTCTCGTTCGTCCGCGTGCTCGGCACGGGCGGCTTCGCCGACGTGTTCCTGTACGAGCAGCAGATGCCGCGTCGGCCCGTGGCCGTCAAGGTGCTGCTCGCGGAGGTCGTCAACGAGCACCTCCGTCGCATGTTCCGCGCCGAGGCGAACCTCATGGCCCGGCTGAGCTCGCACCCGGCCGTGCTGACCGTGCACGCGGCGAGCGTCGCCTCCGACGGCCGGCCGTACCTCGTCATGGAGTACTGCTCGTCGGCGCTCGCCCAGCGCTACCGCGCCGACCCGCTGCCCGTCGCCGATGCGCTCGAGGTGGGCATCCGCATCGGGTCCGCGGTCGAGAGCGCGCACCGGGAGGGCGTGCTGCACCGCGACATCAAGCCGTCCAACATCCTGGTGACCGCGTTCGGCCACCCGGTGCTGAGCGACTTCGGCATCGCCGCGACGCGCGGCGAGGCCGGGGACGACGACTCCGTCGGGATGTCGGTGCCCTGGTCCGCTCCCGAGGTGCTCGCCGACGAGGACAGCGGCTCCGTGGCCTCGGAGGTCTGGTCGCTCGCGGCGACCGTGTACTCGCTGCTCGCGGGCCGTTCGCCGTTCGAGGTGCCCGGCGGCGACAACTCCACGTTCGAGCTGATCCAGCGGATCGCCCGGGCGACCCCCGCGCCGATCGGCCGGCCCGACGTGCCGGCCTCGCTCGAGCAGGTGCTGCGCCGTGCGATGTCGCGCCGCCCGGCCGACCGGCCGCAGAGCGTGGACGAGCTGCTGCGCGAGCTGCAGGAGGTCGAGTCCGAGCTCGACCTGCCGCAGACGCCGATCGAGGCCCGCATGGACGACTGGGCGCAGGCGACCGCGATCGACGTCGACGACCGGACCGCGCTGCGCGGACCGGAGCCCGGGGGCGGCACCGGGCCCGCGGCGCGCGCCGTTCGCGAACGCCGGCGCCGGCTCGCGGGCTGGACGGCGGGAGGCGTGGTGGCCGCCGCGGTCGTCGCCGGGCTCGCCGTGTTCCTCCTGACGCCACGACCGGCCCCCACCGACCTCCCGCGCGTCAGCGACGTGTCGGCCACGGTCGACGGCACGACGGTCGTGTTCACCTGGGAGGATCCGGGCGTCGACGAGGACGACGCGTACGTCGTCACGGTCGACGGGCGTCCCTCCAGCATGCAGGTGGGCACCGAGTACCGGCTCGACGCCGGCGAGCAGTCCGTGGTGTGCGCCACGGTCACCGTGACCCGTGCCGGGCGCGTGGGCGATCCCAGCGCCGAGCGGTGCGTGGAGGTCGCGGCGGAGCCGGCCCCGTGATCTCCGAGTGGTTCCGCGCCCACCGGTCCGGCGTGCTGACGATCGCCGCGACGACGGCGACCACGGCGCTCGTGGCGGGCGTGGCCATCGCGAGCGGCGGGTACACCTCGCAGCGGGTGGAGCTCGGCGACGCATCCGTCTGGGTCGCCAACGGCGCGATCGAGTCGGTCGGCCGCCTCAACACCGCCGTGCGCGAGCTCGACACGGCGGTCGAGACCGGGGTCGCGGCTCCCGTGCTGGTGCAGCGGGGTGCCACCGTGCTCGTCGTCGACGCCGAGCAGGCGAACCTGGACGTGCTCGACCCCGCGACGGCGACCATCGCGGAGAGCGTGGCGATCCCGCCGGTGCGTCCGCAGGTCGCGATCGCGGGCGAGCGCATCGTCGTGGCATCCGACGGCGACGTGTGGTCGACCCCCATCGACGACTTCGGCGAGTTCGACGGGCAGCGCGATCCCGACCTGACCTTCGGCGCCGGCACCGTGACCGCCGCCGCCGCCGACGACGGCACGATGCTCGCCTTCACGCCGTCCACCGGGCGCGTCGCCCGGTTCGACGCCGCCGCGGGAACCGCGGTCGAGCGCACCTGGCAGGTCGAGGGCGAACTCCCGGCCGACGCCGAGTGGGCGGTCACCGCCGTCGGCGGGCACTGGGCCGTGCTGGACCGCGACGCGGGGGTCCTCCACCTCGAGGGCGGCCGGGTCGACCTGGGCGACTGGGGGGTGTCGGGCGAGGCGGTGCTCCAGGAGCCCTCGGCCACGGGCGACGCGGTGCTCGTGGCGCACCGCGGCGGCCTGCTCGCGGTGCCCTTCGGGGCGGGCGACCCCGAGGTGCTCGTGGACGCCCGCGCCGGTGCCCCGGCGGCACCGGTGCGGTGGGAGGACTGCGACTACGCCGCGTGGGGGGACGCCACCGGCTGGAGTTCCTGCGGCCCCGGCGACGCCGCGCTCGCGGGCGGCGCGGCGACGGAGCTCGCCTTCCGGCACAACGGCTCCGCGCTCGTGCTCAACGACGCGGCGACCGGACGCTCCTGGTCGGTGCGCGACGGCTGGGCGCTGGTCGACGCCTGGGACGCGCTGCTGCGCGACGAGACCGACGAGCGCGTGGTCGAGGAGAACGACCCGTCCACGCCGCCGACGCTCGAGCGCGTGCAGGTGCCGCCCGTCGCCGTCGACGACGACTTCGGGGCGAGGCCGCAGCGGACCACCATCCTCCCGGTGCTGCTCAACGACTACGACGCCAACGGCGACGTGCTCGCGATCTCCTCGGTCGCGCCCGCGCCGGACGGGGTCGACGTCGACCTGGTGAGCAACGACCAGCAGCTCCAGGTCACCCTGCCGGCGGGCGCCACGGGAACGATCGCGCTCGACTACACGATCGACGACGGCCGCGGCGGACAGGCGACCGCGGTGGTGCGCATCACGGCGCGCGGCGACGACGAGAACCTCCCCCCGGTGCAGGCGCGCGGCGCGTCCGCGGTGGTGGAGGCGGGCGGGCGCGTCACGACCGACGTGCTGGCCGACTGGTACGACCCCGACGGCGACCCGTTCTACCTGTCCGACGCGATCGCGGGCGCGCCCGACACGGTGACCTACGCCCCGGGCGGCGAGGTGGTCTTCACCGAGCGCGGCGGCAGCGGGGCCGAGCGCACCGTGGGACTCTCGGTCTCGGACGGGCGCGACGTCGGCTCCGGCGTCCTGTCGGTGTCGGTGCGATCGCCCGGCTCCGTGCCGCTCATGACCGAGCCCTTCGCGGTGCTCGCGTCCGCCGGCGAGGAGCTGACCATCTCGCCGCTGCGGCACGTGACCGGCGGCAGCGGCGCGATCCGCCTGACCGCCGTCCCCGCGAAGCCCGACGTGACCCTCGTGCCCGACTTCGACACCGGCACCTTCCGGTTCACGAGCGACGTCGTCGGCACCCACTACCTCGAGTACACGGCGAGCGACGGCGACCAGAGCGCCGTCGGCGTGGTCCGCGTCGACGTCGCCGCACCGCCCGACGCCGACACCACGCCGATCACCGTGCCGCACACGGCGTTCCTCCGCGCCGGCAAGCCGAGCGACGTCGACGTGCTCGCCACCGACATCGACCCGACCGGCGGCGTGCTCGTGATCACCGGAGCCGACGACGGGTCCGACGTCGCGGGGCTGCAGGTCGAGGTCATCGAGCACCGCCTGCTGCGCGTGACCCTCAGCGGGGTGCTCGCGGACGGCACCGGGTCGTTCGAGTACACGGTGAGCAACGGACGCGCCGAGGCGACCGGGACCGTGCGCGTCATCGAGATCCCGGCGCCGGAGCGGCCGCAGGCTCCCGTGGCGGCCGACGACGCGGTCTCCGCACGCGTCGGCGACGTCATCGACATCCCGGTGCTGGCGAACGACCGTCATCCCGACGACGAGCAGATCACGCTGGCGGCCGACCTCGTCGAGTCGCCCGCCGCAGGCGAGGGGCTCCTGTTCGCCTCCGGCGACGTGCTGCGCTACCTCGCGCCCGATCGTCCCGGCACCGTGCAGGCGGTCTACCGCGTGGAGGCGCCCGACGGCCAGTTCGCCACGGCGACCGTGACGATCACGGTCGCCGAGGCCGACCTCGAGGACAACGCCGCGCCCGTGCCCCGCGTGGTCACCTCGCGCGTGCTCGCCGGCGAGACCGTGCGCATCCGCATCCCGATGCTCGGCATCGACCCCGACGGCGACTCGGTGCAGCTCATCGGGCAGGAGACGCCGCCGGAGCGCGGCATCGTGGTCCGCACCGGCGTCGACTGGATCGAGTACGAGGCCGGCGAGTACTCCGCAGGCACCGACGTCTTCCGCTACGCGGTCGTCGACGCGCTCGGAGCCCGGGCGACCGGCACGATCCGGGTCGGGATCGCGCCGCGGCTCGAGGGCGTGCGCGCCCCGATCGCGGTCCCGGACGAGGTGCGCGCCCGCCCGGGCGGCGAGATCGCGGTGCGCGTGCTCGACAACGACTCCGATCCGGACGGCGGGCCCCTCGCCATCGTCGACGTCGAGGCGGTGGACGGCTCCGCGACGGCGTCCGTCGACGGCGACCTGGTGCGCGTGGACGTGCCCGACGCCGAGGGCCGCCACAGCTTCATCTACACGATCCGCAACGACGGCGAGGCGATCGACTCGACGTTCCTCATCGTCGACGTGAGCGCCGAGGCGCCGCTGGCGCGGCCCGAGGCCGGAGACACCGTGCTGTCGCTGTCGGACATCCTCGACCGGTCGTGGGTCGACGTCGACGTGCGCGAGAACGTCTTCTTCGCCGACGGCCCCGTCGACACGCTCGACGTCTCGCTCGTGCCGGGCTGGGAGTCGGGGGCCGAGGTCCGCGCCGACGGCACGGTCCGCGTCACGCTGGCCGACGAGCGGCAGGTGATCCCGTTCCACGTCTCGCACCCGCAGGATCCCGCCCTCGACGCCTACGCGTTCATCCGCGTGCCCGGCTTCGAGGACGCCCTGCCGCAGCTGCGCCTCGATGCGCCGCCGATCATCGTGCAGAGCGAGCAGGAGATCGAGATCGAGATCAACGACCACGTGGTCGCGGTCGGCGGGCGCGGGGTGCGGATCACCGACGAGGCGACCGTGCGCGCGTCGAACGGCGACGGCGGAGACCTCGTCATCGACGCCGACACGCTGCGCTTCCGCAGCGCCGACGAGTACTTCGGGCCCGCCTCGCTGTCGTTCGTCGTCACCGACGGTGCCTCCGCCGACGACCCCGGAGCCCGCACCGCGACGATCGTGCTCCCCATCACCGTGCTGCCGCGCGAGAACCAGCCGCCGTCGTTCACGGGCGGCCTGATCGAGTTCGAGCCCGGGCAGCAGCGCGAGATCGACCTGCTGCGACTGACGAGCTACCCCTATCCGGCCGACCTCGACGAGCTGGAGTACCGCGTCCTGCAGCCGCAGCCCGAGGGATTCGACGTCTCGCTCGACGGGACCGTGCTGACCGTCGCGACCGGCGCCGCCACGCTCGCCGGCACCCGGGCCGCCGTCACGGTCGCGGTCCAGGACGACAGCGGCGACGGCCGCTCCGGCCGCATCGAGCTGCGGGTCGTGCCGTCCACGCGACCGCTCGCCGTCCCGGCGGCCGACTCGGCCGTGGCGCGTCGCGGATCGACGACCACGGTCGACGTGCTCGCCAACGACCAGGCGACCAACCCGTTCCCGGGCGAGCCGCTGCGGGTCATCCGCGTGCGCGGCACCGACGCCGCGAGCCTGCCGAGCGGCGTGCAGGTGGTGCCGAGCGCCGACCGGTCGTCCCTGCGCGTCACGGTCGCGGAGAACGCCGAGCCGGTCAACACGACCGTCCAGTACCAGGTGGCGGATGCCACGGGCGACGCGAGCCGATACGCGTGGGGCCTCGTGACCGTATCGGTGCAGGACCGGCCCGAGCCGGTCGCGAACGCACGCGCCACGGGGTTCGGCGACGGCACGATCAGCATCGGCTTCGAGCCGGGCGCGTCCAACAACTCGCCGATCATCGACTACGAGGTCACCCTCCGGGAGCCCGGCAGCGGTGAGGTCGCGGGCGTGCACGCGTGCGCGGCGACGGATTGCACGGTGCCCACGCCGGGCAACGGCCGCGCGAACCAGGTCGCGGTGGAGGTGCGCGCGCGCAACGCCATCGGCCGGTCCGGGGCGACCGGGCTGCCCGAGCCGATCTGGTCGGACGTCGTGCCCGGCGCGCCCGCCGACCTGCGGGCGGCACCGCTCGACGGCGGGCTCCGGGTCAGCTGGACGCCGGTGGTCCCCGCGGGCGGCGGCACGCCGGTGAGCCGGTACGTCGTGATCATCGCGGGGCAGACCGGCGAGCTGTCGGCGGCGTCGATCTGCTCGGCGACCGCGTGCACGTTCGACCGGATGGGGCTGGCCAACGGGAGTTCCGTGCCCGTGGCGATCAGCCCGCGCAACGATGCGTACCCCGCGTTGTCGATCTGGCGCGAGGCATCCGTCACCGGCACGCCGTTCGGCGCGCCCGTCGCCGGGGCCGCCGACGCCGTCGGCGATGCATCGGCGGGGGCGGTGACCGTCAGCTGGAGCGCGTTCGAGCCCAACGGCGACGCGATCCTGGGCTACTTCGTGCAGCGCCTCGCCGTCGGCAGCCGCAGCCTGCCGACCGGGCCGCAGGCGTGCTCGGTGGGCTCGCCCGCCCCCGGCGCGGTCTCCGCACCGACGAACGGCGCGGGCGTCGAGGAGACGCGGGCGTTCGGGCCCGGCGTGCGCTCGACGCGCTTCGAGGGACTCTCCGACGAGAACACCGAGTACGCGTTCGTCGTGTGGGGCTACAACCGGGCCGGATGCGCGTCGAGCCCGGTGCTCGTCGTGACGCCGCGGCCCTTCGACCGCGTCATCGACGAGGTGCGCGGCGAGATGCGCTGGACCTCCGACGGGCTGGCGTGGGACTACCGGGTCACCTCGGTGACCCCGCGGGCGAGCCGCTACGAGATCGTGGCCGTGGACGCGGCCGGCGTGCAGCTCGCGGGCAGCGTGCGCTCGTTCGACGGGGCCGGGTGGCCGCGCGAGATGCTCGGCCGGCCGTTCGGGGAGCCGGTGCGGTTCCAGGTCCGCGCCTGCGCGCCGTGGGGCAGTTGCGGGCCGTGGAGCGCGGTGCAGCCCGGCGAGCCGCAACCATCGCTCGACTTCGCGCTGCCGAGCCGGCAGTGGGATGCTGATGCCGCGCGATGGACCTGGACGAACGCGCCCGACAACGGCGGGCTGGCCGTCTCGTTCCGCTGCGGCGTCGGGGCCGGGGCCGGAACGGCCGCGCAGTCGGAGACCAGCTGCACCGTGAGCGGCGGGGGCGGCGCCGGCGGCGGGCAGTCCGCGACCGCGTGGCTGGACGTCACCGTCGGCGGCATCACGAAACGATACGAGAGCGACTGACGATGCGAGGAGCACGCAGATGACGATGACACCCGAGCAGGCCACGGAGTTCGCGGACACGTTCGACCGGCTGGTCGCGGGCGTGGAGCAGGTGCTCCTCGGCAAGACCCACGTGATCCGGCTGGCCTTCACGGCGCTGCTGACCGAAGGGCACCTGCTGCTCGAGGACGTGCCCGGCACCGGCAAGACCTCGCTCGCGCGCGCCATGGCCGAATCGGTCGCCGGGTCGAGCAACCGGGTGCAGTTCACCCCCGACCTGCTGCCCGGCGACATCACGGGCATGAGCGTCTACGACCAGCGCTCCGGCGCGTTCGAGTTCCACGGCGGCCCGGTGTTCGCCAACATCGTCCTGGCCGACGAGATCAACCGGGCGAGCCCGAAGACGCAGTCGGCACTGCTGGAGGTCATGGAGGAGCGCCAGGTGACCGTCGACGGCGTCACCCACCCGGTCTCGCCGCCGTTCATGGTGATCGCGACGCAGAACCCCATCGAGCAGGCGGGCACCTACCGGCTCCCGGAGGCGCAGCTCGACCGGTTCCTGCTGCGCACCTCGATCGGGTACCCCGACCACGCATCGACCGTCCGCATCCTCGAGGGCGCCGGCACCCGAGCGCACGAGCAGGCGGTGCGCGGCATCGTCCGCGCCGACGAGGTCATCGACCTCGCGGCGCAGGCGCGCCAGGTCTACGTCGACGCGACGATCCACGACTACGTCTCGCGCCTCGTCGACGCGACGCGCTCCGCGGTCGAGGTGCGCCTCGGCGCGAGCGTGCGCGGTGCCCTCGGACTCATCCGCGCCGCCAAGACGCACGCCGCCAGCCGCGGCCGTCACTTCGTGGTGCCCGACGACGTCAAGGCGCTCGCCGAGCCCGTGCTCGCGCACCGCCTCATCCTCGACGCCGAGGCCGAGTTCGAGGGGGTCAGCGCGTCGAGCGTCGTCGCCCAGGTGCTGCTCGAGACGGCGCCCCCGAACACCAGGCAGGCCGTGTGACGGGCGCCGACGCGGGCGAGGCCGAGGTCCGCGGGCGCGACGGCGCGCTCGCGACCGCGGTCGGCGCGGCCGTCGACGCGGGGCTCGCCGCGCGCTCGGGCGTCTCGCGCGCGTGGGTCGCGGTGCGGCAGGTGGTGACGCCCACCGGGTGGTGGGTGTCGGCGGCCGCGCTGCTCGCCCTCGCGGCCGGCTACGGGCTCGGCTGGCTCGAGGCGGTCGTCGTCGGATGGGCGCTCGTGGTCGCGCTGGCCTGCGCGAGCCTGTACCTCGTGGGTCGCAGCGCGTTCGCGGTCTCGCTCGAGCTGCCGGAGCCGCGCGTGGTCGTCGGCGATCCCGCCGAGGCGGCGGTGGTGGTCGCGAACGTCGGCCGACGGCGGGCCGTCGGCGTGGGCGTCGAGGTGCGCGTCGGCGGCGGGACGACCGCGCTCGCCGTGGCGAACCTCGCGCCGGGCTCCGCGGAGCGCCGCGTGCTGCCGCTCCCGACAGACCGGCGCGGTATCGTCGACATCGGCCCGGTGCGCACAGTGCGCGCCGACCCGATCGGACTGGTGCGCCGCGAGGTGGTGTGGGCCGAGCGCTCGCGCCTGCACGTGCATCCCCGCACGATCCCGATCCCCGCGGTGAGCACCGGGTTCGTGCGCGACCTCGAGGGGTCGCCGACGCGTGACCTGACCGCCAGCGACGTCGCCTTCCATGCGCTGCGGGAGTACGTGCCGGGCGACGACCGGCGGCACATCCACTGGCGCAGCTCGGCGAAGACCGGCACCTTCATGGTGCGCCAGTTCGAGGAGACCCGCCGCAGCCACATGATGCTCGTGCTCGACGCCGAGCCCGCGCACTACGCGGACGCCGACGAGTTCGAGCTCGCCGTGGGGGCGGTGGGCTCGCTCGGCGTGCGCGCGGTGCGCGACGCCCGCGGTGCGTCGGTCATCGTCCCGACCTCGGGACCGGCCACCGCGCGGCCCGGCATGCGGGGACTCATGGACCTGCCGACGATCTCCAGAGACCGCCTGCTCGACGCGCTCTGCGCGGTGGCGCAGGACGAGCGGGCGCCCCGCCTCGTCGACGCGATGCGCATGACGAGCGAGGCGGTCATGGGGGTCTCCCTCGTCTTCATCGTGACGGGTTCCGCCGTCGGGATCGGGACGTTGCGGGCAGCCGCGGCGCAGGTGCGACCGGACGTGGAGGTCATCGGGGTGGTCTGCCGCACCGGTGCGATGCCCGGTACGCGCCGCGTGGGTGGCACCCAGGTGCTCACCGTCGGCGTGCTCGACGACCTGCGCGCGATCCTGGCACGGTCGGCGGCGGCATGAGCGACGCGACGGGCGCGCGACGCAGGCTGCGGTGGTGGGCGTTCCCCCTGCTCGGCCTCGCGGTCGCGGCGGCCGCGGTGCCGTGGTGGCCGATCTACGAGGCACGGCACCTCGCCCTCGTGATCGGCGTGGGCGCCGCGGCCGGGTTCGCGGTGGCCGCCGTCGGCGCCGTGCGCGCGTGGCCCGCGTGGGGCGTGCTCCTGGGATGCCTCGGCGCCTACCTCGTGGTCGGGGTCCCGCTCGCGGTGCCGGGCGCCGCGTTCGCCGGCGTGCTGCCGACCCCCGCGGGCATCGTGGAGCTGATCGCCGGGACGGCGCTGTCGTGGTCGCGCCTGGTGACGATCGTGCTCCCGGTGGGCACCTACCAGGCGCTGCTCGTGCCCGCGCTGCTCAGCGCCCTGGCGTCGTCGGCCGGAGCGATGAGCATCGCGCTGCGCACGGCACGCCCGGCGCTCGCGGTGCTGCCTCCGATCGGGATGTTCCTCGCCGGCATCCTCCTGGGTCCCCGGTCGAGCGACTGGGGCGTCGCGGGGGGCGTCGGCATGGTCGTCGCGACCCTCGCCTGGCTGGTCGCCGTGCGGCGCCTCCCGGGGGCCGAGGACGCCGCACGGCGTGGCGTCTCCGCGCGTCGGGTGGCGGGCGCCGTCGCGCTCGGCACCGCCGCGGTGGTGCTCGGCACGGGTGCGGCCGTGGCGATCGCGCCCGCAGCGCAGCGGGAGGTCGTGCGCGCCCATGTGCAGCAGCCGTTCGACCCGCGCGAGGCCGACAGCCCGCTCGCGGCGTTCCGCGCCTGGCAGCGTCCCGAGCGGGCCGACCAGCCGATGCTCGCCGTGCGCGGTCTCGAGCCGGGCGAGCGACTGCGGGTGGCCGTGCTCGACACGTACGACGGGATCGTCTTCACCGTCGGCGGCGCGGACGGCGCGGAGGCATCCGGCTCCTTCACCCGCCTGCCCTACCGGCTCGAGCAGGACGCGCCGTCGGACCGCGAGCGCGACCTCGAGGTGCGCGTGCTCGGCTACGAGGGCATCTGGGTGCCCGGCGTGGGACCGATCGAGTCGATCGCGTTCGCGGGCGACCGGGCGGAGTCGCTCGGCGCGACGTTCTTCTACAACGACGCCACCGGGACGGCGGCGATCACCGAGGGCCTGCGGCGGGGCGACGAGTACCGGGCGGTCGCGTACGCCGTCGCCGACGCCGACGACGTGGCGGCGCTCCGGCCGGGGCAGGCGGTGCTCCCCGCCACTCCCGCGCTGCCCGAGGGCCTGGACCGGCTGCTCGATCGGTACGCGCCGGCCTCCGAGTCGCCCGGGGAGCGGCTCGCGGGAGCCGTCGCGGGCCTGCGGGCCGACGGGTACGTGAGCCACGGGATCTCCCCGGACGAGCCGGCCAGCCGGTCGGGCCATTCGGCCGACCGGCTCACGCAGCTCGCGACCGACCGGCCGATGCTCGGCGACGCCGAGCAGTACGCCGTCGCCGCGGCGCTGATGGCGCGCGAGATCGGGTTCCCCGCGCGCGTGGTGATGGGCTTCGACCCGGGGGTCGACGCCCGCGCCGAGTCGGGGACGACCCAGGTCGCGGGCGCGGACATGTCGGCATGGATCGAGGTGCAGGACGCCGACGGCACCTGGCTCGCGATCGACCCGAACCCCGCGCCGCGACCGGTCCCGGAGGCGGAGCCCGACGAGCCGACGGTGGTCTCGCGCCCGCAGTCGGTGCTGCCCCCGCCCGCGGCGCGGACGCCGGTGGAGCGTACCGTTCCCGAGCCCGAAGCCGCCGACGACGCATCCGACGACGACCCCTCGCCGTTCCTCGACGCGCTGTTCGCGATCCTGCGGGTCGGCGGGTGGGCCCTGTTGGTCCTCGCGCTGCTCGCGAGCCCGTTCCTCGCCGTGATCGGTGCGAAACTGCGTCGGCGACGACTGCGGCGCACCGCGCCGAGCCCGGGGGAGCGGGTCGCGCAGGGGTGGAACGAGTTCGCGGACGCGGCGAGCGACTTCGGGTACGCCGTGCCGGCCGCGGCGACGTGCTCGGAGCAGGCGGCTGCCGTCGGCGGCATGCCCGCGCTGGTCGTCGCGTCGGCGGTCGAGCGGTCGCTGTTCGCGCCGGACGGACCGGACGACGCCCAGGCGACCGCGGTGTGGAGCGCGGTCGACGCCGCGCGCGAACGGATCGCGGCCCGTCGTGGGCCGTGGCGCCGGCTGCGGGCGGCGGTGTCGCTGTCGAGCTTCTCGCGCCAGGCGCGGCTGCGACGCGAGGAGCAGGCGTGACGTGCCGCATCTGCGGTTCGGCGATGCCGCCCGGTGCGCTGTTCTGCGGCGGGTGCGGCAGCGCCGCCGGTGCGACCCCGGAGTCGCGGCGGCGACGGGACCACCGTGCCGACGACACGACGGCGCTCGTGCGCCTGCGGACCACGGGGGTGGTGAGCGTGCCGATCGGCGAGGCTCCCGCGCCGGCCGCGGGCGCCAGCGACGCATCCACCGTCTTCGCGCTCACGTTCGACGCCGGTGAGCTGCGTCACGTGCGTGGCTCGGGGCTCATCGGCCGACGGCCCGTGGCCGCGGACGACGAGCGGATCGACCTCCTGGTCGCGATCGACGACCCGGAGCGTACGGTGTCGAGGACGCACCTCGAGTTCGGCGCGGTGGACGGGCAGCTCTGGGTCGCGGACCGCGGCTCGTCGAACGGCACCTGGGTGCGGCTCCCGCGCGGTGCCGGCGTGGTGCGCTGCGAGCCGGGCCGGCGCGTCTCCGTGCCGCGCGGGGGACGCGTCGACCTCGCCGGCCGCTGGTTCACGGTCGGCTGAGGCGTCTCGCGCGTCCTCCACATCCGCACGGCGGCAGGCGGCGGATGCGGTGTGCCGGCGCGCGGCCGGCCGATCGCCCGGCCGGGGCTGGACTGGTCGGGTGCCCGAACCCGCGCTGCGCCTGCCCCCGGCCCCTCGTCCCGCGACGCGAACCCCGTTCCCCGTCCTCGCGACGGCGGCTCCCGTCGTCGGTTCCGTCGTGCTCTGGGCCATGACCGGCTCGCCGTACGCGCTCGTGTTCGCGGCGCTCGGGCCGCTCGTGGCGATCGCCGGGGTGCTCGACCGGGGGCGTGGCTCCCGGCGTGCGGCCCGACGTGCGGCCTCCGAACGCGAGCGCGAGCTCGAACGGGTGGGCCGGGAGGTCGCATCGGCGCACGAGCTGGAGCGTCGCGCGAGCTGGCGTGCGGATCCCGGGGCGCGCGCCGTGCTCGACGGCACCGCGGCGCGGCTGCGCTGGACGGCGTCGTCGTCGACCCGGGTCGTGGTGGGACCGGGCGAGTCGCCGAGCGCCCTGCGGCTCGACGGCGACGCGGACGACGACGCCGCGCGCGCGGTCGTGGTGGCGGCGGCCACGCTGCGCGACGCGCCGGTCGTCGTCGACCTCGCCGCCGGCGTCGCGCTGGTCGGCCCCCCGGTGCCGGCCCGCGCCCTCGCGCGTGCACTCGTCGTGCAGGCCTGCTTCGCGGGCGCGCCCGGGACCCTGGCCGTGGAGCTGCCCGCCACCCGGGCATGGGCGTGGGGCGCACGCCTGCCGCATCGCGCGCCCGGCGCGGCGGCGCGCCTGCGCGTGGTCGATGGGCCGACGCCCGGGGCGGCACACGGCGCGGGGGTGGCCGAACTCGTGCTCGCCGACCGGCGCGACGGACTCGACCGGCCGGTCGGCGCGGTCGTCGTGCTCGAGGGTCCCGCGCGCGCAACGGTCGTGCGGGCCGACGGCGAGGTGCACCCGTGCGTGCCGGTGCTCCTCGGCGAGCCGGAGGCGCTGGCGTGGGCGGACGCGCTCGGCGCCGCGCATCCGCCCGACGGCGGCGCCGGTGCGCCCGTGCCCTTCGACGCCGCGCAGGTCGGCGGCGAGGGCCTCGTCGCCCGCATCGGCGCGTCGCCCGACGGGCCCGCGGAGCTCGACCTCGCCGCGGCACCGCACGCCCTCGTCGCGGGGACCACCGGCAGCGGCAAGAGCGCGTTCCTCGTCGCCTGGGCGTGCGCGCTGGCGGCGTCGCGCCCGCCGGCCGAGGTCGCGCTCGTGCTCGTCGACTTCAAGGGTGCCGCGGCGTTCGGCCCGCTCCTGGGGCTGCCCCACGTGGCGGGCGTGTTCACCGACCTGGACGAGGCCGCCGCCCGCCGCATGGTGCGCAGCCTCGGCGCCGAGGTGCTGCGCCGCGAGTCCGTGCTGCGACGTGCGGGCGCGCCCGGGGTCGAGGCGCTGCCCCCGGGCACGGAGCCGCGCCTGGTCGTGATCGTCGACGAGTACCAGGCGCTCGCGCGGCGCATCCCCGAGGTCGTCGCGGTGTTCGAGGACCTCGCCGCGCGCGGGCGCTCGCTCGGCATCCACCTCGTGCTCGGCGCGCAGCGACCGAGCGCGGCGATCGGGGAGGGCATCCGCGCCAACTGCGGGGTGCGCGTGTGCCTGCGCGTGATCGATCCGGCCGAGAGCAGGTCCATGCTCGGCACGGCGGATGCCGCCGTGCTGTCGCCGGACGCGCCCGGGCGGGGCTACCTCGATCGCGGGGACGGCCGCGTGGTCCCGTTCCGCGCGGCACTCGTCGCGCCGGGCGACATCGCGGACATCGGCAGGCGGCACGCCGGCGCCCCGGTCCCGCCCGCCCCCTGGGCGCCGCCCCTGCCGGATGCCGTGACGTCCGCCGACGTCGCCGCGGCGGGCGCCGCAGGGGCGCGGAGCGACCACGTGGTGCTCGGCCTCGTCGACGACCTCGACCGCCAGCGGCACGCGGTCGCGGCCTGGGACCCGGGCGCGGGCGCGCTGCTGGTCGTCGGTGGCGTCGCGAGCGGCCGCACCGGAGTGCTCGCCACGGTCTCGGCGGGACTCGCGCGGCACCGGAGCGTGCGCCGCCTGTCGGCGTCGGTGCCGCGCAGCCGGGTCTGGGACGTGCTGCACGAGCCCGGCGATCCGGGGCGCGTCGCGGTCGTGATCGACGACCTCGACGACCTGTTCGACGACTGGCCCGAGGAGTACCGCGTCGCCGGTGCGCAGGCGCTCGAGCGGCTGCTGCGCACCAGGTCGATCCCGGTGGCGGCGAGCGCCCGGCGACTCGCGGCCGCGCCCGGCGCCGCCCGCATCGCTCCGCTGTTCCGGGAGACCCTGCTGCTGCGGCAGCCGACCGCGGCGGACGTGCGGCAGGCGGGCGGCGACCCCGCACTGTGGCACGCGGACGCGCCGCCGGGCGGCGGCCAGTGGCGGGGGCTCGCGTTCCGGGCCCTGCGCCTCGACGCGGCGCCGGGCGCCGACGCGGGCGCCCCGGCCGACGGCACGATGCGCGGCCGCCACGTGCGAGCCCGGGGGCGCGTCGAGGCGCCGGGGGACGCGACGATCCCGCCCAGGGGCACCGCGTTCGCGTGCAGCGACGCACCGCGCGCCTTCGCCGAGCGGTGGCGGCGGGCGACGGGCGGCACGGCCGTGCAGCTCGACCCCGCCGACCCCCGCTCGCGCACGGTCCCGGTGGAGTGCTCCCCGCACGAGGCGCGGCTCGTCGTGGGCGACGCGGCCGCCTGGTCGGCGTGCTGGGCGCTGGTCGCGGGTCGCCGTGAGGAGGTCGTGCTGCTCGCCGACGGCGGGCACGCGAACCTGCGCGCGCTCACGGGCGAGCGTGCGCTGCCGCCACTGCTCGATCCCGGCGTCGCGGCGCTCTGGTGCAGGGAACCCGGTCGGCCGGTACGTCGCGTCGCCTGGGACGCGGACGCCCGCTGAACGCCGCCGCCCGGTCGCCCGAGGCGCGGGTCAGACGGTCGCGCGGATCGCGCCGACGCGGCTGCCGCCGCCGAGCACCCAGAGGTCGAGCTCCATGGCGACCTCGTCGACCGCGTCCTGGCTGAGCGCACCCGCCTCGGCGAGCAGGCGCAGCGCGACGATCGTCGACGCGCGCCGGCTGCCGTCGAGCACCTTCAGCGCCGTCGTCGTGCCGTCGGGCGCGGTCATGACCATCACGCCCTCGGCGCCGTGCTTGGCGAACACGCCGAGCCGGTCGATCGCGACCGAGTCCGGCTGCCCGGGCCCGGCGACCACCCAGCCGTTCGCGCGCACGGCCTCGGTGAGGGCGCTCGCCTCACGGTAGAGCGCGAACGGGGAGGACGACGAGGCGGTCGTGATGCGCTGGATGCCGCGCGCGAGGCCCTCGATCGACAGGGCGTGCACGGGCACGCCGCAGCCGTCGATGCCGGTCGCGGCGGGACGCTCCCCGGTGAGGCGCTCGACGACGTCGAGGACGCGGCGCTGCACCGGGTGCTCCGGGTCGAGGTACCCCTCGAGCGGCCAGTCGTTGGCGGCGCAGGCGAGCAGCATGGCCGCGTGCTTGCCCGAGCAGTTCATGGTGATGCGCTCGGGACCGCCACCGGCGCGGGCCAGCTGGTCGCGCGCGGCGGAGTCCAGCGGGCGCTCGGGCGGGCACGCGAGCATCGAGGCCGGGATGCCGGCGCGGCCCAGCAGCCCGCGGACGAGGGCGACGTGCCCCGCCGTGCCCGTGTGGCTCGCGGTGGCGATGGCCGCGTCCTCCCCGCGCAGCGTGACGCCCGCCGACATGACGGCCACGGCCTGGAAGGGCTTCAGGCTCGACCGCGGGAAGATCGGGGTGACGATGTCGCCGAGGGTGCGGACGACGTCGCCGTCGGGGGAGAGCACGACGGCGGAGCCGGAGTGACGTGATTCGATGAAACCGCTCCGTTCGACGACGGCCAGTTCGACCGCGTGTGCGACGCTGAAGGTGCCCGGCACGGCTCAGTCCAGAGCCGCGAACGCGTCGTCGAGCACCGAGAGCGCGTCGGCGATGAGCTCGTCGGTCACGGCGAGGCTGGGCAGGAACCGCAGCACGTTGCCGAACGTGCCAGCCGAGAGGAAGAGCACGCCCTGCTGCGCGGAGGCCGCGATCAGCTGCTGCACCGCCTCGGGGTACGGCTCCTTCGTCGTCGCCGCGGTGCCGGGGCGCACGAGTTCGATCGCCTGCATCGCGCCGCGTCCGCGGATGTCGCCGATGATGTCGTACCGCTCGCGCAGGCGCTCGAGGCCGGCCGTGAGCGCGGCCTCGATGCGCGCGCCGGCGGCGAGCAGCTCGCCCCGGTCGATGGCCTCGAACACGGCGATCGCCGCCGCGCAGGCGACCGGGTTGCCGCCGAACGTGCCGCCCAGCCCGCCGGGCTGCGACGCGTCCATGATGTCGGCGCGACCGGTGACGGCGGCCAGCGGCAGCCCGCCGGCGATGCCCTTCGCCGACAGCACGAGGTCGGGCACCCAGCCGAAGTGCTCGCTCGCGAACACGCGCCCGGTGCGGGCCATGCCGCTCTGGATTTCGTCGGCGATCATCACGACGCCGTTGGCGGTGCACCACTCCTGCAGCGCGGGGAGGTAGCCGTCGGCGGGCACCATGAAGCCGCCCTCGCCCTGGATGGGCTCGACCACGAGGCACGCGAGGTCGGTCGCCCCGACCGCCTTCTCGAGGTACGAGATCGTGCGCGCCGCGGCGTCCGCCCCGCTCAGCCCGTCGCGATACGGGTAGGAGCCGGGCGCGTGGTAGACGTCGCCCGCGAGCGGGCCGTAGCCGGTCGCGTACGGGTGCGCCTTGTAGTTCATGGCCATCGTGAGGTTGGTGCGCCCGTGGTAGGCGTGGTCGAGCACGGCCACGGCGCGGCGGCGGGTGGAGCGGCGGGCGATCTTCACGCCGTTCTCGACCGCCTCGGCGCCGGAGTTCACCAGCACCGAGCGCTTGGCGAAGTCGCCGGGGGTCAGCTTCGCGAGCCACTCGGCCACCCGCACGTACTCCTCGTAGGGCGTGATGGTGAAGAGGGTGTGGATGACGTCCTGCAGTTGCCCGGCGGCGGCGGCCACGACGGATGCCTCGGTGTGGCCCACGGTCGTGACGCCGATGCCCGCGCCGAAGTCGAGGAACCGGTTGCCGTCGACGTCCTCGAGCACCGCGCCGTTGGCGCGGGCGATGTACACCGGGAGCACGGAGGACACGCCGGCGGACACGACCGCCTCGCGTCGCGCGTGCAGTTCCTGCGACTTCGGGCCGGGGATCGCGGTGACGATCCGCCGCTCCTGCGGAATGGTGAAGACGGGTGCCGCGGCCCCGCGTCCGGGCGCGTCGATCGTGTCAGTCATGGTGGCCCCAGCCTATCGCCGCCCGGCGCCGGCGGCGGCCACGGGGCCGGCCACGGCGGCGGCGTGCGAGGATGGCCCGGTGAAGGACGCGCACCACTACGAGGTCGGCCTCGACTGGCTCGGCGATCGCGGCGAGGGCACCTCCCACTACCGTGCCTACGGCCGCGTCAACCGGCTCGAGGCGCACGGCAAGCTGCATCCGATCGAGGGGTCGGCAGATCGCACCTTCCACGGCGACCGCGACCGCTGGAACCCCGAGGAACTGCTCGTCGGCGCGCTCAGCGAATGCCACATGCTCTCGTACCTGCACGTCGCGACGAACCACGGCGTGGTCGTCGTGGGCTACACCGACCGCGCGACCGGCACCATGCGCGAGGACGGGCGCGGCGGGGGCGCGTTCACGGAGGTCGTGCTGCATCCGCGGGTGGTCGTGCGCGACGAGGGGATGGCCGAGGTGGCCGCGACGCTGCACGCCGAGGCGGCGGCGAAGTGCTTCATCGCGGCATCCGTCGCCTTCCCCGTGCGCCACGAGCCCGAGGTCGTCGTCGCGGGCTGAGCGGTCCTGCCCGCCGCGACCGCGACGCGGGCCGGGTCACGCGCTGCGCGGGCGGCCGTACGCCAGCACGACGAGCCCGGCGGCGGCGGCGAGCGCCCGGACGTGGCGGGGGAGCGTGCGCAGGACCCGGGCACGGAACGCGCGGTCGTAGTGGCGGTACTGCAGGTCGGCCGGCCCGAACACCGCCTCGTGCGCGGGTCGCATCCCGGGAGTGAGCAGTGCGTGGTCGGCCAGGATCTGGAGGATGCGGACGGCACCGCGCCGCCGCCGGCCGCGGAGCAGGCTGCGCACGTCGGCCCGGGTCGCGAGCAGCAACTCGCGACGCAGCGCGCGGACGAAGCCCTCGTGGTCGACGACCGGATGGGCCACGCCGGGTGCCGCGCCGGCGAGGGACTCCACCGTGAGCTTCGGCCGATGGTGGAAGTGCGCGAACGTCTCGGGTCGCCCGGCGCGGAGGTCCTCCGATGACAGCCCGGCCCCGAGGACCGCGGTCGCGACGATGCCCTCGTCGTTGGGCTGCCCGACGTGGCTGTCCTGCCACTGCACCCGATGACGCAGGTCGCGTGCGGCGTCGACGGCCCGCCGGGAGAGCCGGGTCAGCGGGAAGAAGCAGCGCCACGGCTCCGCGACGCCGCGGGTGGTCAGGTGCGGCTGCCAGAGCCAGTCCACCGCGCGTCGGATGTCCGGCGCGACCAGGTCCGCCTCGGACGCGTCGAGTTCGCGCAGGAGCGCTGCCGGGTCCGCGCCGGCGAACCTGACGTCCGGTTCGATGAGCCAGGCATGGTCGAACGCACGGGCGTGCGCGAGCGCGTAGTAGGCGTAGTCGCCGCAGCGCCATCCCAGGTCGGACATGTCGGAGCGCAGGCCCAGCTCGGCGAGGAGCTCGCGGTCGAACGGCACCAGCTCGTACTCGTCCGGCCAGACCTGCGGAGCCCCCTCGGCCGTCCGGTCGACGACGACCACGAGGCGTCCGTCGGGAACGATCTGCGACAGGATCCGATGCAGGCGCGCGACGTCCGGCGTCGGCCGGTGGGCACGGATGGCGACCAGGGAGCGCACCCGCACATGCTATCCGCGCCCCACGGCCGCCGCTCGCGGCCTGCACAGGCGGCGGCTCGTTCCCGGACGGAGCCTCATCCGCGGCCGGGACTCACCCGCGGCCGGGACTCACCCGCGGCCGGCGGAGCCGAGCGGCCAGGCGGGCTCGACCGGGCACGGCTGCCCGTCCGCCAGGTTCGCGCACGGCGGGAAGAACGCGTCGAAGCGCTCCGTGAGCGGGTCGCCGAACCACCGGTGCCAGATGCGCCAGAAGTTGAAGTTGCCCCAGGCGGAGCATCCGTCGCCGTCGCCGGGGTCCGCCAGGGTGGCCGCGTTCGGCTGGTACGGCGTGTAGTTGTACAGGCCCGCCGTCGCCTGGTTCCCGATCGCGACGGATGCGGCGCCGCAGGACGGGTCGGGGTTGAACTGCACGTCGGTGCGGCCGACCTCGTACCGTCGGTCGGGGTACTGGGCGTACTGCCGGAACTGCCACGCGGCCGCGTACACCTGGTTGAAGAAGCCGAAGTACCGGGAGTCGCAGTCGGCGCCGTCGGGGCAGGCGTACCCGGTCGCGCGCTCGTAGCCGTACGCCGACGGGTGGGTGACCAGCGACTGCTCCTTCTGGAGCAGCACGAGCAGCGCCCGCGGGCTCACCCCGCAGGCCCGGGCGACCTTCGCGACGATCGTCGACGCGAGCTCCCGCCGGGTGCCCTCGTAGGCCTCGCAGTGCCCGGGCTCCACGCGCGCCTTGTCCGGGGTGTCCTCGCGGTAGTCCGCCAGGCACGGCACCCCGTCGCGGGGCAGGCAGCGGCGCGACTCGAAGAAGTCCTGCACCTGCGTCGCGGTCATCGCGTCGCTGTTGTAGAAGCTGTCGTCGCTGACGATCAGGCCGGGGTCGAACTCGTCGGGGTCGGGTTCCGGCAGCAGGCTCGCGTAGCGGGGCGCCGAGGGCGGCTCCGGCGCCTCGGCGGTGCATCCGGCGGTCACGAGCAGCACCGCGACGGCGGCCCACGCGACGGCGAGTGATCTCAGCATCGGGGGCACCCTACCCGCGACGCCCGGGAGATGCCCGCGCGCCCGGCCGGTTCCCCGCCCCGACTCAGCCGTCGGTCAGCGGGCGGTCGTTGTAGCGGCCGGCGAGCTCCTGTGCGGAGAGCGCGTTGATGCCCGCCATCACGCGGTCGGTGAGCTCGCGCCGGGCGCGGCCCGAGGTCGCGGGCGTCCCCGGCTCCGGCGCGATCGGCGGACCGAAGTGCACCTCGACGGGACGGATGCGCGGCCAGCGGCTGCCGACCGGCTGGATGGCCTGCGTGCCGACCAGTCCGACCGGCACGATCGGGGCGCCGGTCGCGAGCGAGAGCCACGCCACCCCGGTGCGGCCGCGGTAGAGCAGGCCGTCGGTCGAGCGCGAGCCCTCCGGGTAGATGGCGAACGCGCTGCCCGACTCGAGCACGTCGCGGCCGCGGTCGAGGGCGGCCTGCGCCTGCGAGCCGGCGCCGCGCTCCACGGCGACCGCGCCGATCGCCTCGAAGAAGCGCCGCGACACCCAGCCCGATACGCCGGTGCCGGTGAAGTAGTCGGACTTCGTCAGGAACTGCACGGGGCGCGGCGCGACGAGGGGGATCACGATGCTGTCGATGAGCGACAGGTGGTTGCTGGCGATGACGACCGCGCCGGTGCGCGGCACGTGCTCGCGGCCCGTGATCGTGGGGCGGTACAGGAGCAGGGCCAGCGGGCGCAGGATCCCGCGCACGAGGAAGTAGACGAACCCGGGGCGGCTCGCGCGCACGGCGGTGGTGGCGGTCACCCGACCGACCATACCTCCGGGTGCATGCGTCGACGGCGATGCCGGCGGCCCCCGGATCCGCGCGGTGCCCGCGCCCGCGACCCGGACGCGGCATCATGGAGCGATGGATGCCACGCAGGACGGCGAGCGGCTCGAGATCGGCGAGCGGGGCCCGAGCGTGTTCGTGCATCGCACGAGCCGCCGCGCGCCGTCCGCGACGGCGGTGCTGCGGGCGCTGCTCGCCGACCGCGCCGAGGTGCCGGCGGACGACATCGAGCTGGACTGGTCCTGCCCCGAGTGCGGCGCACGCCATGCCGCGCCCGCGATCGGGTACCCCACGACGGCGTCGGGCGGGCGATGGTTCGGCGACGCCGCGGTCGGCCCCGGGATCGGCATCGCGGTCGTGGACCGACGGCACCCCGTCGGCGTCGCCGTCGAGTCGACCGACCTCGTCGACCACGCGGCGATCGACCTCGCCGCCTTCCACCCGCTCGAGCGCCGCGCGCTCGACGCACTGGACCCGGGCGCGCGCCGTGTCGCCCGCGCCGAGCTCTGGGCGCGGAAGGCCGCGCTGCTGCGGGTCGTGGGGCACACGCGGTTCGTCGAGCCCTCGAGGCTCGCGCTCTCGATGCCCGACGGCGGGCCGGGGCGCATCGAGCGCTCGGTGCCCGAGTTCGACGCGCTCGGCGCGACGCCCGAGCTGCACGGGCTGCCGGCCGGCGGCGGCTGGGTCGCGGCCCTCGCCGTGCTCGCCTGAGCGAGTCCGGCGCCCCGTAGGGTGGGGTCGTGCGCAGCGTCATCATCCTCGGTTCGACCGGATCCATCGGCACGCAGGCGCTCGACGTCATCGCCGGCGCTCCCGACCGCTTCCGCGTGGTCGGCCTCGCGGTCGGCAGCGACCGTGCGGGCCTGGCCGCGCAGGCCGCCCGGTTCGGCGTCGAGCACACCGCCGTCGGCGTCGATGAGGCGGTGCGCCTCGTCCGCGACGTCGAGGCCGACGTGGTGCTGAACGGCATCACCGGGTCGGTCGGGCTCGGCCCGACGATCGCCGCGCTCGAGGAGGGGCGCACGCTCGCGCTGGCGAACAAGGAGTCGCTCATCGTCGGCGGCGACCTCGTCACCGCGATCGCCGCGCCCGGGCAGATCGTGCCCGTCGACTCGGAGCACAGCGCGATCGCCCAGGCACTGCGGGCGGGCACCGACGCGGAGGTGCGCCGGCTCGTCCTCACGGCCTCGGGCGGACCGTTCCGCGGGCGCACCCGCGACGAGCTCGCGGACGTCACGCCGGCCGACGCGCTCGCCCACCCGACCTGGGACATGGGGCTCGTCGTGACCACCAACTCGGCCACCCTCGTGAACAAGGGCCTCGAGGTGATCGAGGCGCACCTGCTCTTCGGCGTCGACTACGACCGGATCGACGTGGCCGTCCACCCGCAGTCGATCGTGCACTCGATGGTCGAGTTCGTCGACGGCTCGACGATCGCGCAGGCCTCGCCGCCCGACATGCGCCTGCCCATCTCGCTCGGCCTCGACTGGCCGCACCGCGTGCCCGGGGTCGGCCGTCCGCTCGACTTCACCACCGCCCAGTCGTGGACGTTCGAGCCCCTCGACGAGACCGCGTTCCCGGCGGTCGCGCTCGCCAAGGCCGTCGGCCGCGCGGGCGGCCCCTACCCGGCCGTGTTCAACGCGGCAAACGAGCAGGCGGTGGCCGCCTTCCACGCCGGGCGCATCGGCTTCACCGACATCGTCGACACCGTGCAGGCGATCGTCGACGGCTTCGACGCCGGTTCGGAGCCCCTGACGGTCGCGTCCCTGGCCGACACCGAGGCGCGGGCGCGCCGGGCCGCCGACGCGCGTATCGACGCCGGCTGATCCGGGCCCGGCCGCGCACAGCGGTCGGCCAGCCCGTTCCCAGCGGGCCGGGGCTACGCTGGGTCGGTGGACTCCGTGCTGGCCTTCATCCTGGGTGTGGTGATCATCGCCCTCGGCCTCGCCGTGTCGATCGGCCTGCACGAGATCGGGCACCTGCTGCCCGCCAAGCTCTTCGGCGTCAAGGTCACCCAGTACATGATCGGCTTCGGCCCGACGGTCTGGTCGAAGCAGGCCGGTGAGACCGAGTACGGCGTGAAGGCGATCCCGCTCGGCGGCTACATCTCGATGATCGGCATGTTCCCGCCCGACCGGCATCGCCCGGACGGCGGGTCGACCGACATCGGGCCGCTGGCCGACACGGCGGATGCCCCCGAGACGACGTCCGCCGCCGACGCGCCCGCCACGGCGCGACGCATGCCCGTCGGGGCATCCGCCGCCCGCAACGGCAGCACGGGCTTCTTCCAGTCGCTCGCGCAGGACGCCCGCGCCGCGAGCGCGGAGACGATCGGGCCGGGCGAGGAGGAACGCGCGTTCTACCGGCTGCCGGTCTTCAAGCGCATCGTGATCATGCTCGGCGGCCCGTTCATGAACCTGCTGCTGGCGGTGCTGCTCTACGGCGTGCTGCTGATGGGCTTCGGCGTCGCACAGCCCAGCACCACCATCGGCTCGGTCTCCGAGTGCGTCCTGCCCGCGACCAGCGCGCAGCAGTCGTGCACGGCGGACGACGCGGCCGCGCCCGGTGCCGAGGCGGGCATCCGGCCCGGCGACCGGCTCGTCTCGCTGGACGGCGCGCCCGTCGAGAGCTGGGCGGCGTTCACCGAGGTCGTGCGCGCGAACGCGGGGCAGCCGCTCGCGCTCGTCGTGGAGCGCGACGGCGCCGAGGTCGCGCTCACCGTCACGCCGCGGCTCACCGAGCGCTACGTCTACGCCGACGACGGCACCGTGCAGGAGGACGCGGACGGGCAGGCGATCACCGAGGACGTCGGCTTCGTCGGCGTCGGCCCCGCCGCGGAGACGGTGCGCCAGCCGGTCACCGCCGTGCTGCCGGCCGTCGGCGACAACGTGCAGGCCGTCGCGGGGGTCATCATCAACCTGCCGCAGCGCATGGTCGACGTCGCCCAGGCCGCGTTCGGCAGCGAGGAGCGCGACCCGAACGGCCCGATCAGCGTCGTCGGCGTGGGCCGGGTGGCCGGCGAGATCGCGAGCATCGACGAGATCCCGCTGGCCAACAAGGCGGCGAGCCTCATCGGCATCCTCGCCTCGCTGAACGTGGCCCTGTTCGTCTTCAACCTCATCCCGCTGCTGCCGCTCGACGGCGGGCACGTCGCCGGCGCGCTCTGGGAGGCCGTGCGACGCGGGTTCGCGAAGCTGTTCCGCCGGCCCGACCCCGGACCGGTCGACATGGCGAAGTTCATGCCGGTGACCTTCGCGGTCGTGATCGTCCTGGGCGCCATGAGCGCGCTGCTCATCTACGCCGACATCGTCAAGCCGGTGTCGTTCTTCTGACGTGAGCGGCTCATCCCCGGGAAGCAGCCGGGCGGACTCCCCGGGGAGGACGCGCCCGGGCGGCGACGCGCGTACGCTGCATCCCGTGCCGCGACCGAACGACCGCTCCGCGCGCCGGCGCGCGCGCCTCTCGGTCGTCGCGCCCGCGGTCGTGAGCGCGCTCGTGCAGGTGCCCGCGGCGATCTGGATCGCGCTGCGCATCGCCGAGCGGCCCGTCGTCGGGCTGTCGACGGTGCTGCTCGCACTCGCCGGCCCGGCCGCCCTGCTCGCCGGCCGCCGCTGGCCGGGGCCGACGGTCGCCGTGGTGAGCGCGCTCGCGACGGCCGACCTCCTGCTGACCCCCGACGTCGGGCCCCCGTACGTCGCGCTCGCGTTCGCGATCGTCCTCGGCGTCGCCCGCGGTGCGACGGTGTGGGCGCTGGTGTCGGTCGTCGCCGGCTGGGTGACGTGCATCGCGCTCGCCGCCGACGCCGGGCTCGACTGGCATCCGTTCCAGGTCGCCCTGGTGACGGTCGGCCTCGCCCTGTGCTTCGCCATCGGCGGCACGGTGGGTGGGCGGCGCCAGCGCATGGCGCGGTTCCGTGCCGAGGCGGAGCGTCGTCGGCGCGCGGCGGAGCAGGCCGAGCGCGTGCGCATCGCCCGCGAGCTGCACGACGTGCTCGCGCACTCGCTCGCGCAGATCAACGTCGAGTCCGGCGTGGCCCTGCACCTGTTCGACCAGGACCCCGACCGGGCCAGGGACGCGCTGGCGAGCATCAAGTCGACCAGCCGCACCGCGCTCGAGGAGGTGCGCGAGGTGCTCGGCGTGCTCCGCGGCGACGGCGAGTCCGGGCCGCTCGCGCCGCAGGCCGACCTGTCGGCGCTGCCGGAGCTCGTCGAGGGGTTCGCACGGTCCGGCCTCGAGGTCGAGTTGCACGACCGGCTGGCCGTGCCGCCCGCCGCGGCCGTGCAGCTCGCCGCGTACCGCATCGTGCAGGAGGCGCTGACCAACGCCGTCCGGCACGCGGGGGCGAGCTCCGCGTTCGTGTCGCTCGCGCACGCGGGCGACGTGCTCGACCTCGTCGTCGACGACGACGGGCCGGGGTTCGAGGACGCCGAGCCCGGCGGCGGCATGCTCGGCATGCGCGAGCGCGCCGAGTTGCTCGGCGGCACCATCGAGTTCGGCGTCTCGCCGTTCGGCGGCGCGCGGGTGCGGGCACGGCTGCCATGGGCGGCGGCCCCGTGATCCGGGCGGTCGTCGCCGACGACCAGCACCTGGTGCGCGCGGGCTTCCGGGCCCTGCTCGACGCCGAGGCCGACATCGAGGTGGTCGGCGAGGCGGGCACGGGGGAGGAGACCGTCGCGGCCGTGCGCGCGAGTCGGCCCGACGTCGTGCTGATGGACATCCGCATGCCCGGCGGCGACGGGCTCGCGGCGACGGAGGCGATCGTCGCGGATCCGGGTCTCGCCGGCACGCGGATCGTGGTCGTCTCCACGTTCGAGCTCGACGAGTACGTGGCCCGCGCGATCCGCGCCGGGGCCAGCGGGTTCCTCGTCAAGGACACCGAGCCCGCCGACCTCGTGCGGGCGGTGCGGGTCGTCGCAGCGGGCGACGCCCTGCTCTCGCCGGGGGTGACGCGCCGCCTGCTCGAGCGCGTGTCGGGCGGGCTCCGCGAGGCACCCGCATCCGACGCCCTCGACGCCCTGACCGCGCGCGAGACCGAGGTGCTGCGCCTGGTGGGCCTCGGCCTCACCAACGACGAGATCGCCGCGCGCCTCGTGCTGAGTCCGCTCACGGCGAAGACGCACGTCTCGCGCATCATGACGAAGCTCGCGGCGCGCGACCGGGTGCAACTGGTCGTCCTCGCCTACGAGACCGGCCTGGTCGCGCCCGGCTGGCAGTAGGCGGCGGGTCCGGAGGCGCCCGGGCGTACTCCGCGAGGCGCAGCCCGGAAGCATCCGCCCAGCGGATTCGGTGCGGGGCGCGTGCGGCGACGCTGGTGGGACCGGGCGCATCCGCCCGGCCCGACGAGAGGAATGCCCATGCTCACCGCACTGACCGCCACCGAGGTCGTCGCACACGCCGGACCCTGGGTCGGCGGCTTCGCCTGGCTCTTCGTCCTGGTGCCGTTGTTCTGGATCCTGGTGTTCGTGCTGCTGTTCACGTTCGCCGGGCGTCGCTGGCGGCGCGCGGCGGCCGAGGGGTACGGGCCGCGCGGTCCGTGGGCGCGCGGCGGCGCGGAGCAGACGCTCTCCGAGCGCTTCGCGAACGGCGACATCGACGAGGTCGAGTACCGCGCGCGCCTCGAGGTGCTCCGCGCCAACCGCCCCACTCCCTGAGGTCGGAGGGTCGCTTTTCAGGAGCGGCGGCGACGGCGTGGCGGAATCCCGCGCCGTCAGGCCCCGGGCGCTCCGGAACGGTGCAGCCTCCGGCGCACGGCGCGGCGGGGACGGGGCACGGAGCCCGGGCGTGGTCAGCGCGAGAGCAGCAGCGCGTCGCCCTGGCCGCCGCCGCCGCAGAGCGCGACGGCCGCGCGACCGGAGCCGCGTCGGGCCAGCGCGAGCGCCGCGTGCAGGGCGAGGCGGGCCCCCGATGCGCCGATCGGATGCCCCAGCGAGATCGCCCCGCCGTCGGGATTGACGATCGCCGCATCGACGCCGAGGTCGCGCGCCGACTGCAGCGAGACCGCCGCGAACGCCTCGTTGATCTCGATGTGGTCGAGGTCGCCGGCCTCCCAGCCGCGACGGGCGAGCGCCGCCTCGATGGCGTGCGAGGGCTGCGAGTGCAGCGAGTTGTCGGGGCCGGCGACGTGCCCGGAGGACTCGACGACGGCGAGCCAGGGCAGCCCGCGCTCCTCGGCCCAGGCGCGCGAGGCGACGATGAGCGCCGATGCGCCGTCGCTGAGCGGCGACGAGTTGCCGGCGGTGATGGTGCCGCCATCGGCGAACGCGGGGCGCAGCCGCCCGAGCACCTCGACGGTCGAGTCGCCGCGCACGCCCTCGTCGGTGGTCACGGTCACGGGGTCGCCCTTGCGCTGGGGCACGTCGACCGGCACGATCTCGTCGTCGAAGACCCCGGCGGCCTGCGCTGCGGCGGCGCGCTGGTGCGAGGCGGCGGCGATCTCGTCCTGCTCCGCCCGGCCGAGGCCGAGCCGGGTGTTCACGCGCTCGGTGGACGCGCCCATGGAGTCGCCGTCGAACGCGTCGGTGAGGCCGTCGTAGGCGGCGTGGTCGAGCATGGTGACGCTGCCGTAGGCCCAGCCGCGGCGCGAGCCGGGCAGCAGGTGCGGTGCGTTGGTCATCGACTCCTGGCCGCCGGCGACGACGACGGATGCCTCGCCGAGGCGGATCATGCGGGCCGCGTCGACGACCGCGGCGAGGCCCGACAGGCACACCTTGTTGAGCGTCATCGCGGGCACGCGCCAGGGGATTCCGGCGGCGTTCGCGGTCTGCTTGGCGGGGTTCTGGCCGGCGCCCGCCTGCAGCACCTGGCCCATGAGGACGGCGTCGACGTCGTCGGGGGAGACGCCGGTGCGCTCGAGGGTGGCGCGGACGGCCGCGGTGCCGAGCTCGACGGCCGACAGGCGTGCGAATGCGCCGTTCACGCGGCCCTGGGGGGTACGGGCGCCGCCGATGATGACGACGTCGTTGGGGGTGCTGCTCATCGCGGTCGTGACTCCTTCGTCGGGGGTGTGGAGAGCGGGTTGCGGACCGGCTCGCTGCCGCCTAGTGTACATTTCTGAAACCTGAACCACCTGTCAGGTTTCAACCGACACTGCAGTCACACCTTCCTTGAGAGGCATACCAATGCGGGTTACGAAGAAGTACCTTGCCGCCGGCGTTCTCGCCGCGTCGGCGTTCGCCCTGGTCGGCTGTGCGCCGACCGCCGCCGACGGCGGAGACGACACGACCGGCGAGGAGCTCGCCCCGGTCAGCATCGGCATGATCACGTCCCAGACGGGACCGCTCGCCGCCTACGGCGAGGCGTACACGGCCGGCTTCGAGGCAGGCCTCGACTACGCGACCGACGGCACCGGAACCGTCGACGGCCGAGAGCTCGACATCACCTGGTCGGACGACCAGGGCAACCCCGACACGGCCGTCTCCCAGGCCAAGGACCTCATCGGCCAGGGCACCACGATCCTCGCGGGCACCGTCTCGTCGGGCATCGCCGGCGCGCTCGCCGAGCAGGCCTCGCAGAACCAGGTGCTCTACATCTCGGGCCCGGCGGCCGCCGACGCCATCACCGGCATCAACGAGTACACGTTCCGCTCGGGCCGCCAGACCTACCAGGACGTCGCGACCGCCGGTACCTTCATCGGCGACGCGGCGGGCAAGAGCGTCGTCGTGTTCGCGCAGGACACCGCGTTCGGCCAGGGCAACCTCGCCGGCGTGGAGGCGGTGCTGGGCGGCCAGGGCGCCGACGTCGAGGGCGTGCTCGTCGCCGAGGACGCGACCGAGTTCACCCCGTTCGCGCAGCAGCTCGTCGACGCCGACCCCGACCTGATCTTCGTCGCATGGGCGGGCGCGAGCTCGGGCGCCATGTGGACCGCGCTGCAGCAGCAGGGCGTCTTCGACGTGGCCCCGGTCGTCACCGGCCTCGGCGATGTCGCGACCTACGGCGCCTACGGCGACGCGTCGGGCGACATCAGCTTCCTGAACCACTACTTCGCGGGTGCCAGCGGCAGCGAGGCGGAGGCCGCGATGCTCGAGTACCTCGAGGCCGAGGGGCTCGTCGGCGACCTGTTCTCGCCCGACGGCTTCCTCGCCGCGCAGATGATCGTCGAGGCGGTCCGCGCCGGTGACGACGTCGACGACATGATCGCCGCCCTCGAGGGCGCGAGCTTCGACTCCGTCAAGGGCGAGGTCACCGTGCGCGCCGAGGACCACGCGGTCATCCAGCCGATGTACCAGGTGCGCCTGGTCGACGACGGCGGGTCGTGGGTCCCCGAGCTGATCGAGTCCGTCGACGCCGAGACCGTCGCGCCTCCGGTCGCCGGCTAGTCACGCAACATGAGCGAACACGCGATGCTGTCCCTGAACGGGGTCGGCCTGACCATCGGCGGTGCCCGCATCCTGCACGAGGTGACGCTCGACGTCACCCACGGCGAGATGCTCGGCGTCATCGGCCCGAACGGTGCCGGCAAGACCACGCTCTTCAACGTGGTCTCCGGCCTGCTCGCGCCGACCGCCGGAACGGTCGAGCTCGACGGACAGGACGTCACGAAGGAACCCATCCACCGCCGCGCAGCACTCGGGCTCGGCCGGACGTTCCAGACGTCCAGCGTGTTCGGAGCACTCAGCGTGCTCGAGAACGTGCGCCTGGCGGCGCAGGCCCGCGAGGGCCGGGCCGCGTCGGTGTTCCGCGTACCGCGGGACTCCGACGCGGCCACCCGCCGGGCGCGCGAGGCCCTCGAGGAGGTCGACCTGGGCCACCGCGCCGATGCCGAGGCCTCCGGCCTCGCGCACGGCGAGAAGCGCAAGCTCGAGATCGCGATGCTCATCGCGACCGAGCCGAAGCTGATCCTCCTCGACGAACCCATGGCCGGAGTCGGCTCGGGCGACGTGCCCGCGCTGTCCGAGGTCATCCGCCGGCTCCACAAGGGCGGGCGCACGGTGCTCATGGTCGAGCACCACATGGAGGTCGTGCTCGGCCTCGTCGACCGGGTCGCGGTCATGCACCACGGCGAGCTGCTCGCCTGCGACACCCCCGAGGCCGTCATGGCCGACCCCACCGTCCAGTCCGCCTACCTGGGAGAGACCGTATGAGCGAGCCGATCCTGGCCGTCTCGGGCCTCAACGCCCGCATCGCGGGCCAGCAGGTGGTCGAGGACGTCGGCTTCACCGTGCCGTCCACCGGCGTCACCGCCCTCCTCGGGCGCAACGGCGTCGGCAAGACGAGCACGATCAAGGCCATCCTCGGCCTGATCGACCGCACAGGCGACGTGCGCCTCGCGGGCGACCGCGTCGACCGCATGCCCACGCACCGCATCGTGCAGCGCGGCGTCGGCTACGTGCCCGAGGACCGCGAGGTCTTCGCGGGCCTCACCGTCGCGGAGAACCTCCGCCTCGCCGAGCGCGACGCCGAGCCCCGGCGCGAGCTCGTCGAGCGGCTGTTCCCCGACCTCGTGCAGCGCAAGGCGCAGCGCGCCGGCACGCTCTCGGGCGGCCAGCAGCAGATGGTCTCGCTCGCCCGGGCGCTGCTCAACGACAACCGCGTGCTGCTCGTCGACGAGCCCACCAAGGGACTCGCCCCGAAGATCGTCGGCGAGGTGGCCGAGGCGCTCGAGGCCGTCGCCGACAGCGTGCCGATCCTGCTCGTCGAGCAGAACCTGCACGTGGTGCGCCAGCTCGCGACCGACGTCGTCGTGCTGAGCGGCGGACGGGTCGTGCACACGGGCCCCGCCGCCGAGTTCCTCGACGACGACGACCTGGTGCACCGCCTGCTGGGCGTGCACGGCGACCACGCCGAAGCGGATGCCGCTGCGGACGCGCCCGCGCCCGAGGCATCCGACACCGTCACCACCAACACCGAGACCGAGGAGGGTCGCGCATGAGCACCGTCATCCTGCTGCTCATCACGGGGCTCGGCCTCGGAGCGCTCTACTTCCTGGTCGCATCCGGCCTCTCGCTGATCTACGGCCTCATGCACGTGCTGAACTTCGCGCACGGCGTGTTCCTCACGATCGGCGCGTTCCTCGGCTGGGAGGTCGGCCGGCGCGTCTCCGACGGCAGCTGGGGCGGCCTGCTGCTCTCGATGCTCGTCGGTGCGGTGGTCGGCGCGATCGTCGCCGCGCTCACCGAGTACCTGCTGATCCGCAGGCTCTACGAGCGGCACATCGAGCAGGTGCTCGTCACGGTGGGTCTCGCCCTCGCGGGCGTCGCCCTCATGGAGGGCATCTGGGGCACCGACCCGATCTACACGGCGAAGCCCGCGTGGCTCACCGAGACCACCGAGGTGCTCGGCGCACGCATCCCGAACGACCGCTTCCTGCTCATCGGCATCGCGGTGCTCGTGCTGCTCGGCATCGTGCTCTTCCTGCGCGGCACCCGGTACGGCCTCATCATCCGCGCCGGCGTCGAGAACCGGCACATGGTCACCGCGCTCGGCATCGACGTGCGGCGCAGCTTCACGCTCGTGTTCGCGATCGGCGGCGCGGCCGCCGGCCTCGGCGGCGTGCTCGCGTCGGTCTACTACGGGTACGTGTCGGCGCACCTGGGCAGCTCGCTGCTCATCTTCGCCTTCATCGTGACCGTCATCGGCGGGCTCGGCTCCCTCGCGGGAGCGGCGATCGCGTCGGTGCTCGTGGCGGTGCTCCAGCAGTTCGCCAACTTCTACCTCGGCGGCACGGGCGACCTCGCGGTCGTGCTCGCGCTCGCAGCGGTACTGCTCATCCGCCCGAGCGGACTCATGGGGAAGGCAGCAGCATGACCACCACGAACCGTCGCCGCATCGCCTGGATCGGCGGCTCCGCCGCGATCATCGTGCTCGCGGCCATCCTGCCGCTGCTCGCCATCGAGATCCCCGGGGTCTTCCCCGGGCCCACCTACACGCCGGGCACGCTCCAGCTGCTCGCGTACGCCATGCTCATCGCGGCGCTCGCGCTCAGCTACCGGCTGCTGTTCGGCCTGGCCGGCATGCTCTCGTTCGGCCACGCGCTGTTCTTCGCCGCCGGCGCCTACGGGCTGGGCGTCGTGCTCGAGTGGTTCGCCCCGTCGGAGCTGCCGAGCGAGGTGGTGTTCGTCGGCGCGATCCTCATCACGCTGGTGTTCGGCATCGTGCTCTCGCTCACCGTCGGCTCGCTCGCGCTGCGCGTGGGCGGCATCTCGTTCGCCATGGTCACGCTCGCGTTCGCGCAGGCCGGGTCGGTGCTCATCCGCCGCAACCCGGGCGGCGCCACCGGTGGCGAGGAGGGCCTCGCGCTCGACATCACGCACGTGCCCGAGGGCTTCATCGGCGTGATGAACACGCGCAACCTGTACTGGTTCGCGCTCGGCGTGCTGGTCTTCGTGTACCTCGTCGTGCTCTGGGTCGAGCGCTCCCGCGCCGGCCACGTCGCGGCAGCGGGCCGCGAGAACGAGCTGCGCGTGCGCGTGCTCGGCGTGCGCCCGTACCCGGTGAAGCTGCTGGTGTTCACGGTCGCCGGCGCGCTCGCCGCGGTCGCGGGCATGGGCTACCTGCTGCTCCAGTCGGGCGCGGCGCCCCGCGTCGCCACCGCCGACTTCACGCTGACGCTGCTCGTCATCGTGGTGCTGGGCGGCGTGGGCTACCGCTGGGGCGCGATCATCGGCGGGCTGATCTACACGCTGCTCGACCAGCGCCTCACCGTGCTGGCCGGCTCGGAGGCCATCGACGCGCTGCCCGCCGTGCTGCGGGTGCCGCTGTCGGAGCCGCTGTTCATCCTCGGTACGCTCTTCATACTCGTCGTCATGTTCCTGCCGGGCGGCATCGCGGGCATCCCGCAGCGACTCCGCACGCACCGACGCTCGACGATGCTCGAGTCGAAGGAGACCGTGGATGCCTGACGCAGGGCTGCACACGCTGGGGCGCTGGACCCGGGATCGCGCGATCGCGACGCCCGACCGCGTGGCCGTCGACGACCGGGGCGTGGCGATCACGTACCGGCAGCTCGACGAGCGCGCGGCCGGACTCGCCGAGCGGCTGCTCGACGCCGGCTACGGCGTGGGCGACCGCATCGCGACGGTCACGGGCAACAGCGCCGACCAGGTCGTGCTGTTCTTCGCCTGCGCGAAGGCGGGGCTCGTGCTGGTGCCGTTGTCGTGGCGGCTCACGCCGCGCGAGCTCGCCGAGCAGCTCGAGGCGTCCGACCCGGCGCTGCTCGTGGTCGAGGAGGAGTTCGCCACGCTGGCCCGTGCGGCGCGCGACCGCCTCCCGGCCCGCATCGCCGACGCCGCGCCCGGCGCCCACGGCATCGAGGCCGACCTGCCCGCGCCGAGCGGGGAGCGGCGCGAGGCGCCCGAACGCCGCCCCGTCGCCGACGACGACGCCCTCCTGATCATCTTCACCTCGGGCACGACGGGCAACGCGAAGGGCGCGGTGCTCACGCACGCGAACTGCTTCTGGACGAACCTCGCGCTGTCGCGCATCGCCGAGATCACGACGCACGACACGGTGCTCGCGGTCATGCCGCAGTTCCACGTCGGCGGCTGGAACATCCAGCCGCTGCTGGCCTGGTGGGTGGGCGCGACCGTGGTGCTCGAGCGCACCTTCGACCCGGGGCGGGTGCTGCGCCTCATCGCCGAGCGCCGCATCACGACCATGATGGGCGTGCCGGCGAACTACCTGTTCCTGGCACAGCATCCGGGCTTCGCCGAGGCCGACCTGTCGAGCCTCTCGCACGCGATCGTCGGCGGAGCGCCGATGCCGCCCGCGCTGCTGCGCACCTGGCACGCGCGCGGCGTCGCGCTCTCGCAGGGGTACGGGCTCACCGAGGCCGCCCCGAACGTGCTCTGCCTGCCCGATGAGGACGCCCGCACCCACCTCGGCTCGGCCGGCAAGCCGTACCCGCACGTCGAGGTCGCGATCGCCGACCCGGTGACGGGGGAGCAGCTCGAGGGGGATGCCTCGGGCGAGCTGCTGGTGCGCGGACCGGCCGTGTTCGGCGGCTACTTCCGGGCCCCCGAGGAGACGGCGTTCGCCCTGCGCGGCGGGTGGCTGCACACCGGCGACCTCGTGCATCGCGACGACGAGGGCTACTTCACGATCGTCGACCGCATCAAGGACGTGTTCATCTCCGGCGGCGAGCAGGTCGCGCCGGCCGAGGTCGAGGACGCACTGCGCTCGCACCCCGCGGTCGAGGACGTCGCGGTCGTGGGCGTGCCCGATTCGCGCTGGGGCGAGACGGGCCAGGCCTGGGTGGTCATGCGCCGGGGCGCGGTGACGGATGCCACGGAGCTCGTCGCCCACGCGCGCGGCGTGCTCGCGGGCTTCAAGGTGCCCCGCGACATCCGCTTCATCGACGAGATCCCGCGCTCGATGAGCGGCAAGGTGCTGCGGCACGTGCTCGCCGAGCGCGCCCGCGCGGAACGCGAGACGGCGCGATGAGCGCGCAGCCGCGCACCGCACGCGGTGCCGAGACCCGCCGCCGCATCCTGCAGGCCGCGGAGGACGTCTTCGCCGAGCTCGGCTACACGGAGGCATCCGTCTCCCGCATCACCGACCGTGCGGGGGTCGGCCAGGGCACGTTCTACCTGTACTTCGACTCCAAGCTCGACCTGTTCAACGAACTGGTGGAGGACCTGAACCGACGCGTGCGGCACGCGATGGCCGAGGGCGCCGCGAGCGCCCCCGACCGCATCTCGGCCGAGCGCGAGGGCTTCGCCGCGTTCTTCCGCTTCACCGCGGAGCACCCGGCCCTGTACCGCGTGGTGCGCGAGGCCGAGCTCGTCTCGCCCGACGCGCTGCGCCTGCACTACACGCGCATCGTCGAGGGCTACATCGAGGGGCTCGACCAGGCGCACGGCGCCGGCGAGATCGGCGACATCGACACCACCGTCGCCGCGTGGGCCCTCATGGGCATCGGCGAGATGATCGGCATGCGCTGGGTGCTCTGGGGCAGCAACGGCGGCGGTCCCGGCGGCGATGCCGACCCGACCGCCTCCGGCACCTCGGCCGTGCCCGAGCACGTGCTCGACGAGATGATGCGCTTCATCGGAGGCGCGCTGGGCCGCCCAGTGGCCGCACACCAGGAGCAGGGCCGCCCGGCGGCCGCACCGCAGAAGGAGGAATCGTGACCGACCTGACCGGACGACGCGCGCTCGTCACCGGCGGCGCCAGCGGCATCGGCGCCGCGTGCGCCCGCGCCTTCGCCGACCGCGGCGCCTCCGTGACCGTCGCCGACCTGAACGGCGACGCCGCGACCGCACTCGCTGACGAGATCGGCGGCACCGCGTGGCAGGTCGACCTGTCCGACACCGCGGCGCTCGCCGAGACGGTGCTCGACATCGACATCCTCGTGAACAACGCGGGCATCCAGCACGTGGCTCCGATCCAGGAGTTCCCGCCGGAGAAGTTCGCGCTCATCCTGCGGCTCATGCTCGAGGCGCCCTACCTGCTGGTGCGCGCCGCCCTGCCCGGCATGTACGAGCGCGGGTTCGGCCGCATCATCAACCTCTCGAGCGTGCACGGCCTCCGGGCATCCGCCTTCAAGTCGGCCTACGTCTCGGCCAAGCACGGCCTCGAGGGCTTCTCGAAGGTGACCGCGCTCGAGGGCGGCCCGCACGGCGTCACGAGCAATTGCGTCGACCCGGCCTACGTGCGCACGCCGCTCGTCGAGAAGCAGATCGCCGACCAGGCGCGCGTGCACGGCATCCCCGAGGAGGAGGTCGTGCCGAAGATCATGCTCACCGAGTCGGCCGTGAAGCGCCTCGTCGAGCCCGAGGAGGTCGCGTCGCTGGTGTGCTGGCTCGCCGGCCCCGACTCGGGCATGGTCACGGGCGCGAGCTACACCATGGACGGCGGATGGAGCGCGCGATGAGCGCCCCCGAGCTGCGCACCGCGCCCGTCGCGGGCGGCGAGCTGACCTACGGCGAGTGGCGGTCGGATGCCACGGGCACGCCGGTGCTCGCGATCCACGGCATCACCTCGAGCCACCTCGCCTGGCCGTTCGTGGCCGACCTGCTCGATGGCGTGCGCGTGGTCGCGCCCGACCTGCGCGGACGCGCGGGCAGCAACGGCCTGCCCGGTCCGTTCGGGCTGCGCGTGCACGCCGACGACATGGCCGCGGTGCTCGACGCCGCAGGCATCGAGCGCGCGGTGGTCGTGGGCCACTCGATGGGCGCGTTCGTCGCCGTGCGGTTCGCCGAGCTGCACCCCGAGCGCGTGGCGTCGCTCGTGCTCGTCGACGGCGGCCTGCCGATCCCGCCGCCCGCGGGCATGACGCCCGAGGAGGCCGCGGCGGCGACGCTCGGACCCGCGCTGGAGCGGCTGTCGATGACCTTCGAGTCGGTCGAGGCGTACCGCGACTTCTGGCGGAGGCACCCGGGCATCGGGCCGTACTGGTGCGACGAGATCGAGACCTACGTCGACTACGACCTGGTGGGCGAGGCCCCCGAGCTGCGCGCGTCGGCGAACCCCGAGGCGATCGCCGAGAACGCGCTGCAGCTCGACGGCACCGACGACTACGCGGCGGCACTGATGGCCCTCACCGTGCCGATCACGTTCGTGCGCGCCCCGCGCGGCCTGTTCGACCAGCCCGACGCGCTCTACGCGCCCGAGACGGTCGACGCCTGGCGCGGCCAGCTGCACGACGCGACCTTCCTCGAGGCCGACGACGTCAACCACTACACGATCATCATGGGCGAGCACGGTGCCCGACAGGTCGCACCGGTCATCGCCGACCGGCTCGACCAGGCGCGAACGAAGGAGAACGCATGACACTCGACAAGGTGGTCGGTTCCGCGGCGGAGGCCGTGGCCGACATCCCCTCTGGCGCGAGCCTCGCCGTGGGCGGGTTCGGGCTCTGCGGCATCCCGATGGTGCTGATCGACGCGCTGCTCGAGCGGCGCGTCGGCGAGCTGTCGGTGGTGTCGAACAACTGCGGCGTCGATGACTGGGGCCTCGGCGTGCTGCTGGCCGAAGGGCTCATCCGCAAGATGACCTCGTCGTACGTGGGGGAGAACAAGGAGTTCGCCCGCCAGTACCTGTCCGGCGAGCTCGAACTGGAGCTCACCCCGCAGGGCACGCTCGCCGAGAAGCTGCGCGCGGGCGGCAGCGGCATCGCCGCGTTCTACACCCAGACCGGGGTCGGCACGCAGGTCTCCGAGGGCGGCCTGCCGCAGCGGTACGCGGCGGACGGGTCGATCGCGATCGCGAGCGAGGCGAAGCCGAAGCAGGTCTTCGAGTACCGCGGGGCAGACCGCGAGTTCGTGCTCGAGACCGCGATCACGACCGACTTCGCGCTCGTGCACGCGCTGCGCGGCGACCGGCACGGCAACCTCGTCTTCGACAAGTCGGCGCGCAACTTCTCGCCGCTGGCCGCGATGGCGGGTGCCGTCTGCGTCGCCGAGGTCGAGGAGCTCGTCGAGCCGGGCGAGCTCGACCCCGATGCCGTGCACCTGCCCGGCATCTACGTCGACCGCCTCGTGGTGGTCGGCACCGACGTCGAGAAGCGCATCGAGAAGCGCACCGTGCGCCCGACCGACCAGACCGCAGAGGAGCACTGACATGGCACTCACCCGCCTGGAGATGGCCGCCCGCGCGGCGAGGGAACTGCCCGACGGCGCCTACGTGAACCTCGGCATCGGCCTGCCGACGCTCGTGCCGAACTACGTGCCCGAGGGCGTCACGGTCGTGCTCCAGTCGGAGAACGGCATCCTCGGCGTGGGCCCGTACCCCACCGAGGACCAGGTCGACCCCGACCTCATCAACGCCGGCAAGGAGACCGTGACGGTGCTGCCCGGCTCGGCGTACTTCGACTCGGCGATGAGCTTCGGCATGATCCGCGGCGGCAAGATCGACGCCGCCATCCTCGGCGCCATGCAGGTCTCCGCGACGGGCGACCTGGCCAACTGGATGATCCCCGGCAAGATGGTCAAGGGCCCCGGCGGCGCGATGGACCTCGTGCACGGCGCCAAGCAGGTCATCGTGCTCATGGAGCACGTCGCCAAGGACGGCTCGGCGAAGATCGTGGACGAGTGCTCGCTGCCGCTCACCGGCATCGGCGTGGTCGACCGCATCATCACCGACCTCGCCGTGATCGACGTCACCCCCGACGGGCTCGTGCTCGTCGAGGTGGCGCCCGGCGTCACGGTCGACGAGGTCGTCGCCGCGACCGAGCCGCCGCTGAAGGTCGCCATTCCCGCCTGATCCGCCGCACGACGACCCCGACGTCGACGCACCACCGATCCACCGTTCCGTTTCGTTCCACCGCACCACTCGACGAGGAGTCAACCGTGACCGACACCCTGCTGCACGGCATCACCGCCCACGACGTCACCACCCCGCGCCTGACCGCACGCGTCCTGGAACGGCCGTCGCCCGATGCGGCGCGCACGGTGCTGTTCGTGCACGGCAACGTCTCGTCGTCGCTGTTCTGGCAGCCGACCATGCTGGCGCTGCCCGACGACGTGCGGGCGCTCGCGGTCGACCTGCGCGGCTTCGGCGAGTCGGAGACGCTGCCCGTCGACGCCACGCGCGGCCTCGGCGACTACGCCGACGACGTGGCATCCGTCATCGAGGCCCTGGGGCTCGCCGACGTGCACCTGGTGGGCTGGAGCATGGGAGGCGGCGTCGTCATGCAGTTCCTGCTCGAGCACCCGGCCGTCTCCGTGGCATCCGTCACCCTGGTCGACCCCGTGTCGCCCTACGGCTTCGGTGCGACGGATGCCTCCGGCGCGCTCGTGACCCCCGATGCGGCCGGTGCCGGTGGCGGCGGGGCCAACCCGGAGTTCGTGCAGCGGCTCGCCGACGGCGACCGGTCGTCGGATGCGGCGACCTCGCCGCTCTCGGTGTACCTGGGCACGTACGTCAAGCCGGGATTCACGAGCGAGTACGACGCGATCTGGGTCGAGTCGATGCTCACCACCAAGACCGGCGTGGGCAACTACCCGGGTGACGCGACCACGTCGGAGAACTGGCCCGGATTCGCGCCGGGCACGAGCGGCGTGCTGAACACCATGGCGCCGACCGTGTTCGACGCCTCCGGCATCGCCGACCTGGCGACCAAGCCGCCGATCCTCTGGATCCACGGCGCCGACGACGTGATCGTCTCGGATACCTCCTTGTTCGACCTGAACAACCTCGGTGCGCTCGGTGTCATCCCCGGCTGGCCGGGGGCGGATGCCGCGCCGCCGCAGCCCATGGTCTCGCAGACGCGCGCCGTGCTCGGCCGCTACGTCGACAACGGCGGCACGGCCCGCGAGGTCGAGGTGCCCGACTGCGGCCACTCACCGCACCTCGAGCACCCCGACGTGTTCCTCGGCGCGCTGCTCGACCAGCTCGGCGGCTGACGCCTCGGCGGGCGCCGATCCGCGTTCACGGATGCGGACCGCCGCCCCGACACGCCGCCGGCGCGCGCGCCTGCACGGCGTTTCGCCGACGATCTCCGCATCCGGGTGCGCGGAGGTTGTGGACATCCGGGTTCGGCGCGTGCCGCCGGGACATGATGAAGCGTGCGCCGATCCTCACCACGCGGCATCGTCGCCGCGACCCTGATCATCGCCGTGCTGCTGCTCGGAACGGGGTGCACGGCCGAACCCGGTGAGACGGGCGCCCCGTCGTCCGGTGCCGGGCAGGGCGCGTCCGGTCCGGCCGACGCGGGCGCCGAGGACCCGAGCGACTCGTCGGCATCCGGTGACGAGGGCGGCGGCTCCGATGACGGCGACGATGCCACGGACGCTGCGGCGGCAGGCGTGATGATCGTGCTGCGTGCCGATCGTCTCGAGTTCCGCGTGCCCGGGAACGGCGTCTCGACGGTGGCGTTCGCGGCGGCGGTCGACGGGGCTGCGGCCGGCATCCGCGGCTTCCTGATGCAGCAGGGCGTGGACGTCGAGGCGATCGAGCGGGCCGACGGCGGGTCGTATTCCTGGGGCGGCATGACGATCGCGCCAGCGGACGCCGGTGCGGACGCGCCGACGTGGGGTGCAGCGTTCTCGAGCGACTTGGTCGGTGACATCCGCCTGGTCGGTCCCGAGCGGATCTCGGTCGGCGATCCCGTGGACGCCGATCGCCACGCGACCGCGTACGACTGCGACGGGCAGGTGCGGCTCGACGAGGGCTCGGCGGTCGAGGACTGGGAGCTGCGGGCCGAGACGGACGAGCACGGGATCGTGACCGTGCTCCGCGCGCCGGTCGTCGCGGGCACGTGCGGATAGCCCCCGACGCGCGCGGATGCCCACGCGCCGCCCCGGGGCATCCGACCCGCACGTAGACTGGCAGACGTGCCTGCAGTGAATCTCGGAATGCCGAAGGTCCCCGAAACCCTCGCCCCGCGACGCAAGTCGCGCCAGATCAAGGTCGGCAAGGTGCTCGTCGGCGGAGACGCGCCGGTGAGCGTGCAGTCGATGACGACCACGCCGACGCCGAACATCAACGCGACGCTCCAGCAGATCGCCGAGCTCACCGCGTCGGGCTGCGAGATCGTGCGCGTGGCCGTGCCGAGCCGCGACGACGCCGAGGCACTGCCGATCATCGCGAAGAAGAGCCAGATCCCGGTCATCGCCGACATCCACTTCCAGCCGAACTACGTGTTCGCCGCGATCGACGCGGGCTGCGCCGCGGTGCGCGTGAACCCGGGCAACATCCGCAAGTTCGACGACCGCGTCGGCGAGATCGCCAAGCGCGCCAAGGAGGCCGGCGTCTCGCTGCGCATCGGCGTGAACGCGGGCTCGCTCGACCCGCGCCTGCTGCAGAAGTACGGCAAGGCGACGCCCGAGGCGCTCGTCGAGTCGGCCGTCTGGGAGGCGAGCCTCTTCGAGGAGCACGACTTCCACGACTTCAAGATCTCGGTCAAGCACAACGACCCCATCGTCATGGTGAAGGCGTACCGCATGCTCGCCGAGCGCGGCGACTGGCCGCTGCACCTCGGCGTCACCGAGGCCGGCCCCGCCTTCCAGGGCACGATCAAGTCGGCGACCGCGTTCGGCATCCTGCTCGCCGAGGGCATCGGCGACACCATCCGCGTCTCCCTGTCGGCGCCGCCGGCGGAGGAGGTCAAGGTCGGCCTGCAGATCCTGCAGTCGCTGAACCTGCGCGAGCGCAAGCTCGAGATCGTCTCCTGCCCGTCGTGCGGGCGCGCCCAGGTCGACGTCTACAAGCTGGCCGACGACGTCACCGCGGGCCTCGAGGGCATGAGCGTGCCGCTGCGCGTCGCGGTCATGGGCTGCGTCGTGAACGGACCCGGCGAGGCGCGCGAGGCCGACCTCGGCGTGGCATCCGGCAATGGCAAGGGCCAGATCTTCGTCAAGGGCGAGGTCATCAAGACCGTGCCCGAGGCCGAGATCGTGGAGACGCTCATCGCCGAGGCGAACCGCATCGCCGACGAGATGGGGGCGGATGCCCCGGTCGGCAGCCCGCAGGTCGTCACGAGCTGACCGGCCCGCGGCAGGCTCAGTGCAGCGAGCCGCCCGCGAGCGCGAGGTCGGCCGGGGTGTCGAGCGCGACGCGGCACGCGATCGCGAGCGCCTCTGCGATGGTCACCGCCGGCAGCGACGGCGCGCCGTCGGGCGCGCTCTCTGACGCGTACGGCACGTGGATGAAACCCGCGCGCATGCCGGGGCGCCGGGCGGCGAGCTCGGTGCCCGCGTAGAACACCGCGTTGCACACGTACGTGCCGGCGGTGGTGGACAGCGACGAGCGGATGCCGCGGGCGGACAGCTCGGCGACGATGGCCTTCACCGGCAGGCCCGTGAAGCGCGCGTCCGGCCCGCCTGCCACGACCGGCGCGTCCAGCGGCCGGTCGCCGTCGTTGTCGGGGATGCGGGCGTCGGCCAGGTTCACCGCGATGCGCTCGGGCGTGATGCCGTCGCGTCCGCCGGCGAGCCCCGCCGCGATGACGACGTCGGGGGAGTGCGCGTCGACGAGGCGCTCGAGCTCGGCGGCCGCGGCGGCGAACGAGACCGGCAGCACGGCCGTGACGAGTCGTTCGGGAGCGTCCCAGCTCGCGGCGACGGCGCGCACCGCGTCGCCCGAGGGGTTGACGGCGTCGCCGCCGAAGGGCTCGAAGCCGGTGAGGAGCACGGTGGTCACGGCATCCCAGCCTAGGCGCGGCGGGTTCCGGGAATCACGAGATCGCCCCACGCGGGTAACACGGGGGTAACGGTCCGCTTCTAGGTTCGAGCCAGAGGGGCGGTCGCCCCCGGGGAGGGGAGTGCCATGTCGAACCGGTCCACCAGCGCGAAGGCGAGGCCCGAGAAGCATCCGGTCGACCAGGTGCCGGCGCTCGCGCGGCTCTTCCCGCTCGGGCTGCAGCACGTGCTGGCGATGTACGCGGGCGCGGTCGCCGTGCCGCTCATCGTCGGCGGCGCGCTCGACTACGCGCCCGAGGACCTCGCGTTCCTGATCAGCGCGGACCTGTTCGTCGCGGGCATCGCCACGCTCATCCAGACCATCGGGTTCTGGCGGTTCGGCGTGCGGCTGCCGATGATCCAGGGCGTCACGTTCGCCGCCGTCGGTCCGATGATCTCGATCGGCCTCACCTACGACATCACGGCCGTCTTCGGCGCGACCATCGCGTGCGGGCTGTTCATGGTGCTGCTCGCCCCGGTGTTCTCGAGCCTGCTGCGCTTCTTCCCGCCGATCGTCACCGGCACGGTCATCCTCATCATCGGCCTGTCGCTCATGCGCGTCGCGGCGGGCTGGATCACGCACAACCAGGAGTCGGCCCGTCCGATCGACGTGGCGTTCGCGTTCGGCACGCTCGCGCTGATCGTGCTCATCGAGCGGTTCGCACCGCCCGCCCTCGCGCGCGTCTCGGTGCTGCTCGGCCTCGTGGTCGGCACGCTGGTCGCGATCCCGTTCGGGCTGGTCGACTGGACCGGGGTGGGGGATGCCGCGTGGTTCGCGTTCATCACCCCGTTCCACTTCGGGCTCCCGACCTTCCCGCCCGCGGCGATCATCTCCATGCTCATCGTCGGCCTCGTCATCATGACCGAGACCACGGGCGACATGATCGCGATCGGCGAGATCGTCGATCGGCCGGTGCAGAAGCGCCAGCTCGCCGACGGCCTCCGCGCCGACGGGCTCTCGACCCTGCTCGGCGGCATCTTCAACACCTTCCCGTACACGGCGTTCGCGCAGAACGTGGGGCTCGTCAGCCTCACCCGGGTGAAGTCGCGGTACGTGGTGACGGTCGCGGGCGGCATCCTCGTGCTGCTCGGACTGATCCCGAAGGTCGGGGCGATCGTCGAGGGCGTGCCCACCGCCGTGCTCGGCGGCGCGGGCATCGCGCTGTTCGGCATGGTCGCTGCATCGGGCGTGCGGTCGCTGTCGAAGGTGAGCTTCAACAACTCGAACGTGCTCGTCGTGGCGATCTCGGTCGGCGTGGCGCTGCTGCCGACCGTGGCGCCCGGCATCTACGACGAGTTCCCCGACTGGTTCCAGCTCATCTTCGACTCGGGCATCTCGGCGGGCGCGATCTGCGCCATCCTGCTGAACCTGCTGCTGAACGGCGAGCAGATGCGCGCGGCACGCGCCGACGAGCCCGCGCTGAGCGCCCACGACGCGGTGCGGGGGCCCGCGGCGGCGGTGCTCACGCATCCGGATGCCACGGGCACCGGCCTCATCGCGACGGTGCGCCTGCCCCGGGGCGACGCGGAGCGCGTCACCGAGACGGTCGTCGAGCCCATCGACGCGGAGGACGCGGAACCCGAGCCGGAGCCCGAACGGTAGGCGGACGCACCCGGGCGGGCGCGACCGGCTAGCGGGTGACCTTCCCGGTGAGCTGCGCCAGCCCGCGCAGGTACATCGGCCGGGCGAGCACCCACCCGGCGACCATCACGACCACGGAGCCCGCGAAGACGGCCGCGCCGATCCAGTTCACCTCGTCGGACCCGGCGTACATGTGGTTGAGGTTGCGCAGGGCGCCGGTCGCCAGCACCAGGCCGACGTGCGCCACGACGAACGCGACGAAGAAGAGCATCGTCGGGAAGTGGATGGCGCGCGCCAGCTCGATCGGGTACGCGCGGTTCAGCCGCGGGGCGTCGACCGGCCACGCAGGCGACATCCGCAGGCCGGTGACGAGCGCGAGCGGCGCCGCGACGAACACGATCGCGAAGTACGCGAGCAGCTGCAGGCTGTTGTAGACCACCCAGCCGTCCTCGGTGGGCCAGTCGAGCGAGAGGTACTGCAGCAGCACCGACAGCGCGTTCGGCACGACCTCCCACGAGGTCGGCACGATGCGCGCCCAGTGCCCGGTCGCGAACAACAGCACGACGAACACGATGCCGTTCAGCACCCACAGCGCGTCGAGGGTGAGGTGCAGCCACAGGTCGAAGCTGATCCGCTTCGGGGCGCGCGTGGTGCGGAACCGGCCGGTGTTGTCACGGGTCCAGTGGGCCTCGGGCCGGGTGACGGTGCGCACACGCCACCCCGTGCGCACGATCAGCAGCACGAAGAACGCGTTCAGGAAGTGCTGCCAGGACAGCCACGCGGGGAACCCCTCGGGCGTTCCGGGCGGGGGCGGCACGCTGCCCGGGTACGCGGCGATGAAGTCCTCCACGCCGGCGAGCGTGCGCAGCCAGCGCGCCAGCAGGACCACCGCGACCACCGCCACGATCGCCGCCGGCACGGCCCAGCCCAGCACCTTCCGACGACTGGCCGCCGGGGTGCGCGTGGCCGTGCTCATCGTCGGGCCTCGACCGCGTCGATGAGCTTCGGCACGACCTGGAACAGGTCGCCGACCACGCCGAGGTCGGCGATCTCGAAGATCGGGGCGTCGGGGTCGCGGTCGATCGCGACGATCGTCTTCGACGTGCGCATCCCCGCGAGGTGCTGGATGGCTCCGGAGATGCCGAGCGCGAGGTAGAGGTCGGGCGCGACCGTGGTGCCGGTCTGCCCGACCTGGAGCTCCTGCGGCGCGTAGCCGGAGTCGACGGCGGCACGGGAGGCGCCGACGGCGGCGCCGAGCGCGTCCGCGAGCTGCCCGACCAGCGCGAACTGCTCGCGGGAGCCGAGCGCCCGGCCGCCGGAGACGACCCGCGCGGCGCCGCGCAGGTCGGGACGGCTGGTCGAGCCGCCGAGCTCGGCCGCGTCGAGTGCGCGCACGCCGGCGGGGGCGTCGAGCGCGACCTGCTCCACCTCGATCGCGTCGGCAGGTCCGACCGGCGCCGTCGCGCCCACGCGCACCGTCGCCACGATCGGACCGCCGTCGGCGCCGGACGTCACGATCCAGCTGCCGCCGAACACGGAGTGGGTGACCCGGACGCCCGCCTCGGCACGCTCCACCGCGATCGCGTCTGCCGCGACCGGGGAGTCGGTGCGCGCGGCGAGCCGGCCCGCGACCTCGCGTCCCTCGACGGTGTGCCCGGCGATCACCGCGACGGGCTCGACGAGCGCGACCGCGGCGACGAGCAGGTCGACCTGGGGCGTGGCGAGCACGATGCCCGCGTCGTCGATCTCGGCGATCACCGCGCGCGGTGCGCCCGCCGCGCGGAGCCGATCGGCGACGGCGTCGGCCCGGCCGGGCGGCACGACCGCCACGGCGACGGGATCGCCGAGCGTCGAGGCGGCTCCGACGAGCGGGTCGATCGTGTTCCGCACGGCGCCGTCCGCGGCGACCTCGGCGAGTACCAGCACGCTGTCCATGTCCACGTCTCCTCTAGATCAGGTTGCGTTCGGCGAGGAAGTCGGCGATCGCCTCGGCGGCGGAGCCGTCGTCGACGATGCGGGCACCGGCGGAGCGCTCGGGCGCCTGCGCGACGCCCACGACGACCGAGGCCGCGGTGGCCGGGGCGAGTCCGAGGTCGGCGAGCCCGAGCCGGTCGATCGGCTTCTTCTTGGCCTGCCGGATGCCGCGGAACGATCCGATCCGGGCCTCCGGGAACCGTTCGGTGACCGAGACGATCGCCGGGAGCGGCACCTCGACCCGCATCGACTGGAACTCGGTCGCGCGGTCGGCGCGGAGGAGGCCGTCGGCGACCTCGAGCGAAGCCGCGGCGCTCACGAGGGGGATGCCGGCGCGTTCGGCGAGCATGGCCGGGAGCATGCCGCCCCGGCCGTCGGTCGACTCGACGCCGGTCAGCACGAGGTCGTAGGGCTCGCGTGCGAGCGCCGCGGCGAGCACGCGTCCGGTCTGCAGCAGGTCGGAACCCGCGAGCGCGTCGTCGACGACGTGCACGGCGCGGTCGGCGCCGAGTGCGAGTCCCGAGCGCAGTGCCGGCTCGACCGTCTCCGGCCCCATGGCCAGGAGCACGATCTCGGCATCGCCGAGGGCCTCGCGCAGCTGCAGTGCCGCCTCGAGCGCACGGTCGTCGATCTCGTCGGGCACCGCGTCGGACGCGGCGCGATCCGCGCGCCCCGTCGTGGGGTCCATGCGTCGTTCACCCCAGGTGTCGGGCACCTGCTTCCGCAACACGGCGATCCTCATCGATCCTCCTCGCACGTCGTCGGCATCGGATGCATCGATCATACAGTACTGCTGAGCACACGCAAGTACTGTTCTGCGTATCGTTCAGGCGCGGGTGCGGAGCCCGTCGAGGAGGAGGTCCGCCAGCGCGTCGAACGAGTCGGGCTCGGTCATGCCCGTGTTCCGCCGCACCTCGCGCTGCTGGATGCGCACGATCGCCGACGTGGCGAGGTCCGCGGCGAAGGCCGCGCGCACCGGTCGGATCGCGCCGGCGGCCACGCCCGCCTCGATCAGCTCGCGGATGCGGCGCGCGGCGCCGGCGGCGTTGACCTCGTAGACCTCGCGGGTGGGACCGAATCCGACGACGTCCTCCATGAACGTCTCGGATGCGTCGCGCACGGCGTCCGAGACGCCCGTCAGGTACGCCCCGAGGCGGTCGACCGGGTCCTCGTGGTCGGCCACGCGCGTCTCGATCATGTCGGCCGCGCGGCGGAAGTAGTCCAGCACCACCTGGCGCAGGAGCTCCTCGCGCGTCGGGGCGAGCGCGTAGATCGTCGACTTCGAGCAGCGCAACTCCGATGCGGTCTCGTCGACCGTGAGCGCGAGGAACCCGCGTCGGAGGTACAGCTCGCCGAGGCGGCGGTAGAGATCGTCCTGTCGGCTGGTGCGCCGGGCCGACGTCGGCGTCGGAACGGCGAAGCGGGTGGGGTCGGCGGGTACGCTCATAGGCCCATTCTGGCCGGACGCCGGCACCGACGGCGCTAGGCGGGGCCCTCCGCCTCGAGCACGAACCAGAAGTGACGGCCGCGGTGCAGCACGTCCTTGCCGTTCATCACGCCGAGGAGGAGGCCGTCGCCCGCCCGCTTGAAGTGGTCGAACGTCGCCATGCCGTCGTAGACCATCGTCGCCGTCACCTCGCCGCGGAAGGCCACCATCCAGAGCGACGCGCCGCCGCGCGCGAGCTCGACGTTGTCCACCAGCGTGCCGTCGGGCTCCGCGCAGACGATCGGGCTCACGTCGTTCGCCGAGCGCATGTGCTTGCCGTGCCAGCGCACGCCGTCGAGCACCCGGCCCAGGCCGTGGCCGGTCGGAACCGCCGACCCGCGCCAGCGACCCAGGAGGTCGTCGATCGCGGCGACGGGCAGGGCCGACCAGAGCTCGTCGAGCTCGTCGGGGTCGACCGAGTCCCGTGCGAGGAGGGTGCGCACGCGCGCCTCGAGGCCGGGGTCGACCTCGAGGCGCGCGTGCGCCGTGGCGGCGGCGGTCACCCGTCCGCCAGCTCCGCCAGTCGATCGCGCAGCACGGTCTTCAGGACCTTGCCGCCCGCGTTGCGGGGAAGGGCATCGATGATCACGAGGTCCTTCGGCAGCTTGTAGCGCGCCAGCGTGGCGCCGAGGAAGTCGTTGAACTCCTCCAGTGAGAGCTCCTGGTCGGGCTTCAGTGCGACGAACGCGACCGGCACCTCACCCCAACGGTCGTCCTCGCGGCCGATGATCGCGGCCTCGAGCACCTTCGGGTGCGCGAACATCGCGTTCTCGACCTCGGCGCAGTAGATGTTCTCGCCGCCCGAGATGATCATGTCCTTCTTGCGGTCGACGACCCAGACGAAGCCCTCGTCGTCCTGGCGCACCAGGTCGCCGGAGTGGAACCAGCCGCCGGCGAAGGCCTTCGCGGTCTCCTCGGGCTTGTTCCAGTACGCCGACATCATGGTCGGTCCGCGGTAGACGATCTCGCCCACCTCGCCGACGGCGACGTCGTGCATCTCGTCGTCGACCACCCGGTACTGGATCGTCGGGATCGGCTTGCCGACCGAGCCCAGCTTGCGGCGGGAGTCCTCGCCGCTCAGCACGCAGGTGATCGGCGACATCTCGGTCTGGCCGAACACGGCGACGTTCGTCGCATCGGGGAAGGTCTCCTCCATGGCGCGCAGCACGGTGTCGGAGGCCGGCGCCGCACCCCAGCTGATGATGCGGAGCTTGAGGTCGCGGTCCTTGATGCCGGGCAGCGCGCAGATGGCCTGCCACTGCTGCGGCACGTTGAAGACGATCGTCGCGCCCTCGCGCTCCCACGCGTCGACGACGGCGGCCGGGTCGAACGCGCCGAGCGGGTGGATGACCGTCGGGATGCCGAGGATGAAGTTGGCCGCGATCGAGCCGAGGCCGGCGATGTGGAAGAACGGCGCGGTGAGGAACGCGATGTCCGACTCGTCCCAGACGGCGTTGCTGCGGATGCAGGTGACGGCCTGGAGGTACATGTTCCGGTGCGAGAGCATCGCGCCCTTGGGTGCGCCGGTCGTGCCCGAGGTGTACATGAGCAGCGCGGTCGAGTCCTCCGGCACGTCCTCGAGCTCGATCTGCTCGGCGTCGGCGAGCACGTCCTCGTACGACTCGAACCCGTCGGCCGTGCCGAGCACGATCTTGGACTCGATCGTGTCGGTGAGTCCCGCGACGGCCGCTGCGAGCGGGGCGAGCATCTCGTCCACGATGATCACGCGCGACCCGCTGTCCTCGACGAGGTAGAGGATCTCGGGCGGCGTCAGGCGGAAGTTCACCGGCACCGCGATGGCGCCGAGGCTGTTGATCGCGAAGACCGACTCGACGAACTCGGGCCGGTTCAGCGTGAGCAGCATGACTCGGTCGCCCGAGCGCACGCCGCGGGCCCGCAGCGCGCCGGCGAGCGTCAGCGAGCGCTCGTGCAGCTGCCCCCAGGTCGTGTCCTGCCCGAGGTAGCGCAGCGCGACCGCGTCGGGCTGCGAGACCGCGTGGCCCGCCGTCTGGCTCATCCAATGCGTGCGGAAGCTCCAGGCCGGCACCGTCTGTGCCACCGGGCTCTCCGCAACTGCTGAGTTCGTCATCGAATCCCTCTCCACCTCTTCGTGCAGGTATGCACCCAGTATGCATGACCGGCGGCGTTCCGTCATCACTTTTGTTAATCGCGGTTCTCATCTGTGGACTGCGGCGGTCCGATGCGACGTGGCATGCGGCGCCGCGGGCGGTCGTACCCTAGGGTGCTGGTGGGGAGGTGCACGTGTCGGAAGTCGTCACCGAAGGCGTGCGGCGCAGGCCGAAGGACCGCAAGCAGCGGATCGAGGCGGCGGCCGCCGAGGCGTTCAGCGCGCACGGATTCCACGCCGTCGGCATGGAGGACATCGCCGCAGCGGTGGGCGTCTCCGCCCCGGCGCTCTACCGGCACTACCCGAGCAAGTACGCGCTGTTCGTCGCCTGCGCCCGCGGGCTCGCCGGCGGGCTGCTCGACGGCATCGACCGGCTGCCCCGGACCGACGACCCCGAGGAACGGCTGGACCAGCTCGTGTCCTCCGTGCTCCGGACCACCGTCGCGAACCGCCGCACCGGCGGCCTCTACCGCTGGGAGGGCCGCTACCTGGCGCCCGAGCACCGCGCCGAGATCGGCGCCCAGTTCGATCGCCTGACGGCCACCGTCGCCGACGCCCTGCTCGAGGTGCGGGACGACATCACGCCCGAGACCGCCGACCGCGTCGCATCCGGCGGGCTCGCGGTGATCGCGTCGATCACGGCGCACCGCACCTCGCTCGGGGTGCGCCGGATGGAGCGGGTGCTCGGCGGGGCGGCCCACCGGGTCCTCGCCGTCTCGCTCGACGGGGTCGACGCCCCGCCCATCGAGCGCACCGACGGCGAGCCGATCGGCGGTCGTCGCGAGTTGCTGCTCTCGAAGGCGATCACCCTGTTCAACCGGCGCGGCTACCACGACGTCGGCATCGACGAGATCGCGGCGGCGGCGGGGCTCACCCCGTCGGGCGTCTACCGCCACTTCGCGGGCAAGTCCGACATCCTCTTCGCGGCGTGCGTGCGGGCGGCGGAGCGGCTGACCCAGGTGACGGCGGACGCGACGTCGCGCGCCGGCGACGACCCCGAGGGGGCGCTGCAGTCGATGGGGCGGGCCTACATCCGCTTCGCCTTCGAGCAGCACGAGCTGCTCTCGGTGTACTCCGCCGACGCCACCAGCCTCGGCGAACAGGACCTCTCCCGGCTGCTCGCGCTGCAGCGGGAGCACGTCGCCGAATGGGTGAACCGCCTCCGTGCGGTGCACCCGTCGCTCGACCTGCCGTCGGCCCGCATCCTGGTGCACGCCGCACTCGGCGTGGTCGTGGACGGGGGCCGTCGCTCCCGGTGGAGCGACGACCCCCAGGTCGTGCGGTGCGTCGCGGCCATGGTCGATGCGGTGCTGGACCCGCCGGACACCGACCTCGGCCGCTGACGGCCGGGCGCCTCAGGCGCCGTGGCCGCCCTGCTTGCTGCCGTGGAGCGAGTGCAGCATCGACCTCGCGATCTTCATGTCGCGCTCGGACCGGTCGATGCGCAGGAGGTCGAGCGGCGCCTTGAAGCGCTGCACGGTCATCGACTTCGCCCGGCTGAACTCGCGCAGGCCGTCGGGCCCGTGCACGCGACCGAAGCCCGAGCCGCCGACGCCGCCGAACGGCAGCGCCGCGACGCCGGCGAAGCCGAGCACCGAGTCGATCGTGACCGCGCCCGCCTTGAGTCGCGCGGCGATCCGCTCTCCCTGCCTGTGGTTGCGCGTGAAGATCGAGGCGCCGAGCCCGTAGTCGGTCGCGTTGGCCTTCTCGACCGCCTCGTCGAGGTCGGCGACGCCGTTGACGACCAGGGTGGGGCCGAACGTCTCCACGCAGACGGCGTCGGCGTCCTCCGGCACGTCGGTGAGCACGATCGGCTCGACGTACGGCGCCTTCACCGAGTCGACCCCGCCGAGCAGCGCGGTGCCGCCGCGGGTCAGGGCGTCCCGCACGTGCTCGCGCACGACGTCGCCGCCCGACGGGTGGGTCATGCGACCGTACGAGGCGGACTCGTCCGCGCCCGGCGTGAGCGTGCGGGCCTTCTCCACCAGCAGGTCGAGGAACTGCCGGCGCACCGACTCGACGACGTACACGCGCTCGACGCCCACGCAGGTCTGGCCGCTGTTGCCGAACCCGCCGAACACCGCGAAGTCGGTCGCGAGGTCGAGGTTCGCGTCCGCGGCGACGATCATCGCGTCCTTGCCGCCGCACTCGGCGACCAGCGGGGTGAGCCGCTCGGCGCACGTCGCCATCACGCGCTTCGCGGTTGCCGTCGACCCGGTGAACCCGACCTTGTCGACGCCGGCGCGGATCAGCGCACTGCCGACCTCGCCGCCGCCCGTCACGACCTGCAGCACGGGCTGCTCGGGGTTCGCCCGCGTCCACGCCTTGGCGAGCCAGACCGCGGTGTCGGGCGTGAGCTCGCTGGGCTTGAAGACCACGGCGTTGCCGGCGGCGATCGCGTACCCGACCGACCCCATGGGCGTGTAGAGCGGGTAGTTCCACGGACCGATCACGGCGACGACGCCGTACGGCTCGTAGCCGAGGGTGGCCTTCTGGTTGAACGCGACCGCCCCGGCCGGTACGCCGCGGCGCTTCAGCACCTTCTCGGCGTGCTTGGCGGCCCAGTCGAGGTGACCCAGGGTCAGCATGATCTCGAGCGTGGCGTCGCCCTGCGGCTTGCCCGTCTCGCGCGAGATGATCGCGGCGAGGTCGTCGGCGCCGTTGGCGATGGCGTTCTTCCAGGCGAGCGTGCGGCGACGACGCTCCTTGTAGCCCAGGCTCGCCCACCACGCGGCCGCCTCGCGGGCGGTGGCGACGGTCGCGGCGACGTCGGGCAGGTCCGGTGCAGGCTGCTCCTGCAGCTTCGCGGGGTCGGTCAGTGTCATGGGATGCTCCGCTTCCTCGGGGAGTTGCTGATCAGAAGTGAATGATCATTCACAGTATCCCGGACTCGTCGACTCGATACAAGATGTCCCGGCGCAGCTGGGGATGACGTGAGAGAATCGAACGACGATTCGATTTCCCGCCGCGGCGGGAGAGGGGAGCAGGCATGGCCCAGCGCAGCGTCGCGCCGCAGGTCGCGAGCCCCACCAAGTCGGAGCGCACTCGCGAGCGCATCCTCGACGCGGCCGCCCACGTGCTCAGTCGCAAGGGGTACGCGGGCACGCGCCTGAGCGATGTCGCCGAGGTCGCCGAGGTGCAGGCGCCGGCGATCTACTACTACTTCCCGTCGCGGGACGACCTCATCGAGGAGGTCATGTGGGCCGGCGCCCACCGCGTGCGGCTGCACGTGCAGGCGGTGCTCGACGAGCTGCCGCAGGGCACCGAGCCCATCGATCGCATCCTGGTGGCCGTCGAGGCGCACCTGCGGTACGAGCTGAGCATCTCCGACTACACGACGGCGTCGGTGCGCAACGCGGGGCAGGTGCCCGAGCAGCTGCGCACCCGGCCCGCCGAGGAGGAGGCGGCCTACAGCCGCATCTGGCGCGACCTGTTCGACGAGGCGCAGCGAGCCGGCCAGCTTCGCGAGGACCTCGACGTCAACGTCTCGCGCCTGCTGCTGCTCGGCTCGATGAACTGGGCCGCGGAGTGGTGGAACCCCCGGATGCGGTCGCTCGGCGACCTGGTCCACGCGGCGCGCTCCCTCGTGCTGCACGGCATGGGGGCCCCGGAACTCGGCGAGCGCGCGGCGCGCTGAGCCGCCGGGCCGCGCTCGCCGGCGCGTACGACGTCGCGGCCCGCCGCACGACGACGCGGCCCGCGACGAGGCCGATGCCTCGCGCGGGCCGCGTACGGCTCAGACCGCGACGGGCTCGAAGAGGTCGAGCCGCGAGCGGAGCACCTGCTCGGCGTCGGCCACGGTGCGGCGCACGATCTCGCCGGCCGTCGGGATGTCGTGGATGATGCCCTGCACCATCCCGACCGTCCAGATGCCGGCCTCGAGGTCGCCCTCCTCGAACACCTGGCGCCCGCGGGCGCCGGCGACGAGGTGCCGTACGGCGGGGAAGTCCCCGCCGGCGTCGAGGATCTCGACGACCTCCCGGCTGACCGAGTTGCTCGCCACGCGCGCGGTGTTCGACAGCGTGCGGAAGATGAGCTCGGTGTCCTGCTCGGTCGCCTCGACGATGCGCTCCTTCACCCGATGCGAGATGGGCGACTCCTGCGAGCACATGAATCGCGTCCCCATGTTGATGCCGTCCGCGCCGAGTGCGAGCGCGGCCGCGAGGCCGCGGCCGTCGCCGAACCCGCCCGAGGCGATGAAGGGGATCGACAGCGCGTCCGCCGCTGCGGGGATCAGCACGAGACCGGGCACGTCGTCCTCGCCGGGGTGGCCGGCGCACTCGAACCCGTCGATGCTCACTGCGTCGACGCCCACGGTCTGCGCCTTCACCGCGTGGCGGACGCTCGTGCACTTGTGCACGACGCGAATGCCGTTGGCCTTGAACATCTCCATGTGCGGCTCGGGGTTCGAGCCGGCGGTCTCCACGATCGTGACGCCCGCATCGACGATCGCGCGCCGGTACTCGTCGTACGGCGGCGGGTTGATCGAGGGGAGGATGGTGAGGTTCACCCCGATCGGCTTGTCGGTCATCGTCCGCGCGCGCTCGACCTCCTTCACGAGGTCTGCGGGCGTCGGCTGGGTCAGTGCGGTGATGATGCCGAGGCCGCCCGCCTCAGACACGGCCGCGGCGAGCTCCGCGCGGCCGACCCACATCATGCCGCCCTGGACGATCGGATGCTCGATGCCGAGCAGCTCCGTGAACCGCGTGCGTACCATCGCCGTGCTCCTTCCCTTCCTGCCGTGCCTCAGGCGTACGTCTCGCCGGCCTCGGCCTTCGCGACGAGCGACGCCGGGGGCTCGAAGTGCGGGCCGTAGGCGGCCGCGAGCTCGCGGGCGCGTGCCACGAAGCCGGGGAGTCCGCCCTCGTACTGGTTGATGTACTGGATCACGCCGCCCGTCCACGCCGGGAAGCCGATGCCGTAGATCGAGCCGATGTTGGCGTCGGCGACGCTCGTGAGCACGCCCTCGTCGAAGCATCGGACCGTGTCGATCGCCTCGGCGAAGAGCATCCGCTCCTTGAGGTCGTCGAACGGCACCTCGGTCCCCGAGCCGAAGGCGTCGGCGAGTCCTGGCCAGAGGCCGACGCGCCTGCCGTCGGCGTCGTAGTCGTAGAACCCGCCGCCGGTCGAGCGCCCCTTCCGGCCGAGTTCGTCCACCATGCGGTCGACGACCGCCTCGGCGCCGTGCTCGGTCCAGCCCTTCCCCTCGGCGATGGCCGCCTTCTTCGTCTCCTCGCGGATCTTCTGGGTCAGCGTGATGGTGAGCTCGTCGAGCAGCTGCAGCGCGCCTGCCGGGTAGCCGGCCTGGAGCGACGCCTGCTCGACGGTCGCGGGGGAGACGCCCTCGCCGACCGCGGCGACGGCCTCGTCGATGTAGCGACCGATGACGCGCGAGGTGAAGAAGCCGCGGTTGTCGTTGACGACGATCGGCGTCTTGCGGATCTGCAGCACGTAGTCGAAGGTCTTCGCCAGCACCTCGTCGCCGGTGTTGCGCCCGCGCACGATCTCGACCAGCGGCATCTTGTCGACGGGGGAGAAGAAGTGGATGCCGATGAAGTCGTCGGGCCGCTTCACACCGGTCGAGAGCTCCGTGATCGGGAGGGTCGAGGTGTTCGAGCCGAGCACCGCGTCGGGCTCCACGACGTCCTCGATCTCCTGGAACACGGCCTGCTTCACGTCGACGCTCTCGAAGACCGCCTCGATCACCAGGTCGACGCCGGCGAAGTCGGCCGGGTCGGCAGACGGCGTGATGCGGGCGAGCAGCGCGGCGGACTTCTCGGGGGTGGTCTTCCCGCGCGAGAGCGCCTTGGCCTCGATCCGCTCGGCGTAGCCCTTGCCGCGGCGGGCCGCCTCGATCGAGACGTCCTTCAGCACGACGTCGATGCCGGCCTTCGCCGACACGTAGGCGATGGCCGCGCCCATCATGCCCGCGCCGATCACGCCGACCTTCGTCGCGGTGAACGTCGGGTAGCCGTCGGGGCGGCTCGCGCCGGCGTTGATCTTCTGGAGGTCGAAGAAGAACGCGTTGATCATGTTCTTCGCGACCTGTCCGACCGTGAGCGAGGTGAGGTACCGGGTCTCGATCGTCGAGGCGGTGTCGAAGTCGACCAGCGCGCCCTCGACGGCGGCCGCGAGCGCGGCGCGGGGCGCGGGCATGGGCGCTCCCTTGACCTGCTTGCGCACGTTCGCCGCCATGGCCGGGAGCATCGAGGCGACCGACGGGCTGTTGGGGCCGCCGCCGGGGATGCGGAAGCCCTTCTCGTCCCAGGGCTTCACCGCGACCGGGTTCGCCGCGATCCAGGCCTTCGCGGCGGGGATCAGCTCGTCGACGGTCGGGACCACCTCGTCGACGATGCCGACCTCGAGGGCGCCCGCCGGCGTGAACTTCGTGCCGGTCATGATCACCTTGGTGAGCGCGGGCTGCAGCCCGAGCATGCGGACCGTGCGGGTGATGCCGCCGCCGCCCGGCAGGAGGCCGAGCGTGACCTCGGGCAGGCCGAGGCGAGTGCCCTTCACGTCGGCGACGACGCGGTGGTGGGCGGCGAGCGCGACCTCGAGGCCGCCGCCGAGCGCGGTGCCGTTGATCGCGGCGACCACGGGCTTGCCGAGCTTCTCGAGGCGGCGCAGGTCGCCCTTCACGCGCTCGACGTGCGCGGTCTGCTCGGCCGCGGTCTCGGGCGAGCCCTGCATCAGCTGGCGGAGGTCGCCACCGGCGAAGAAGCTGGACTTCGCGCTGGCGAGGATGACGCCGGTCACGTCGTCGAGCTCGGCCTCGAGCCGGTCGACGACGATGCCCATCGACTCGGTGTAGGCGTCGTTCATGGTGTTGACGGTGGCGTCGGGGTCGTCGAGGGTCAGGGTGACGATGCCGTCCTCGTCGCGCTCCCAGTGGATCGCGGGCGCCTCGGTCACGATGGCTTCGATGGTCATGAGTGGGTCCAGTCCTGTCGGTTCGTGCGGGTCGGGGTCGTTCGAACTCAGAGTCGTTCGATCACGGTCGCGATGCCCATGCCGGCGCCGACGCAGAGCGTCGCCAGGCCGCGGCGGAGGTCGCGACGCTCGAGCTCGTCGAGCATGGTGCCGAGGATCATCGCGCCGGTGGCGCCGAGCGGATGCCCCATGGCGATCGCACCGCCGTTGACGTTGACCTTCTCGCGCGGGATGTGGAGGTCCTTCATCCACTTGAGCACGACGGAGGCGAACGCCTCGTTGAGCTCGAACAGGTCGATGTCGTCGACGGTGAGGCCGGTCCGGTCGAGCACGCGCTGCGTAACGCTGGTCGGCCCGGTGAGCATGATGGTCGGCTCGCTGCCGAGCACGGCCGTGCCGACGATGCGCGCGCGGGGCGTGAGGCCCATCGCGTTGCCGGCGGCCTCGCTGCCGAGCACGACGAGGGCGGCGCCGTCGACGATGCCGGACGAGTTCGCCGCGGTGTGCACGTGCGAGATCTTCTCGACCGAGTGGTACTTCTGCAGCGCCACGGCGTCGAAGCCGCCCAGGTCGCCCATGGTGGCGAAGGCCGACGGGAGCTTGCCGAGCCCGTCGACGGTGGAGCCGGGACGGCGGTGCTCGTCGTGGTCGAGCACCAGCACGCCGTTCATGTCGCGCACGGGCACGATCGACCTGTCGAACCAGCCGTTGGCCCAGGCGGCATCCGCCTTGTCCTGGCTCCACACGGCGAACTCGTCGACGTCCTCGCGGTCGAAGCCCTCGATCGTCGCGATGAGGTCGGCCGAGATGCCCTGCGGCACGAAGTAGGCGTCGTACGCGGTCGTCGGGTCCTGCGCGTAGGCGCCGCCGTCGGAGCCGATCGGCACCCGCGACATCGCCTCGACGCCGCCGGCGACGACGAGGTCCTCCCAACCCGAGGCCACCTTCTGCGCGGCCAGGTTCACGGCCTCGAGGCCGGAGGCGCAGAAGCGATTGACCTGCACGCCGGGGACGTGCTCGGGCAGCCCTGCGTTCAGGATCGCGGTGCGCGCGATGTCGCCGCCCTGCTCGCCCACGGGCGAGACGACGCCGAGTACGACGTCGTCGATGCGGTCGAGGTCGAGCGACGGGTTGCGCGGGCCGAGCTCGGCGAGCAGCCCGCTCGCGAGGTCGACCGGCTTCGTGCCGTGCAGTGCGCCGCCGCGGTTCTTGCCGCGCGGGGTGCGGAACGTGTCGTAGATGAATGCGTCGGTCATGGTCCTGTGTGTCCTCCCGATCGCGGTCACAGCCCGAGGCTGCGGCCGACGATCTCCTTCATGATCTCGGTGGTGCCGCCGTAGATGGTCGTGATGCGCGCGTCCTCGTAGTCGCGCGCGATGCGGTACTCGCGCATGTAGCCGTAGCCGCCGTGCAGCTGCAGGCAGCGGCCCACGACCTTCTGCTGCAGCTCGGTGCACCACCACTTCGCGGCGGCCGCATCCTCGGCGGTGAGGCGGCCGTCGACGTGCTGGCGCAGGCAGTCGTCGATGTAGGCGCGCGTGACGCGCACCTCGGTGGTGAGCTCGGCGAGCACGAAGCGGGTGTTCTGGAAGCTGCCGATGGGCTGCCCGAAGGCCTTCCGCTCCTTGACGTACGACAGCGTGCGCTCGAGCACGCCCTCGCACGCCGCGACGGCCGCGGCGGCGATGGAGATCCGCTCCTGGGGGAGGTTCTTCATCAGCCCGAGGAACCCGGCCCCCTCCGCGCCGAGCAGGTTCTCCGCGGGCACGCGCACGTCGACGAAGGAGAGCTCGCTGGTGTCCTGCGCGTGCAGGCCGATCTTGTCGAGGTTGCGGCCCCGGGAGAAGCCGGGGGAGTCGGCCGGGATCACGAGGAGGCTGAGGCCCTTGTGCCGGTCGTCGGAGGTGCGCACCGCGGTGACGACGAGGTCGGCGTTCTGCCCGTTCGAGATGAACGTCTTCGCGCCGTTCACGACGTACTCGTCGCCGTCGCGGACCGCGGAGGTGCGGATGCCCGCGAGGTCGGAGCCCGTGCCCGGCTCGGTCATCGCGATGGCGGTGACGAGCGTGCCCTCGGCGAGCCCGGGGAGCCAGCGCGCCTTCTGGTCGTCGTTCGTGAGGTCGAGGAAGTAGGGGTAGACGATGTCGTTCGACAGGGCGATGCACGCCATGCCGTCGCTGACGGGGTTGCGCGCGAGCTCCTCGCCCATGATCGCGTTGTAGCGGAAGTCGTCGATGCCCATCCCGCCGTACTCCTCCGGCACGCCGAAGCCGAGGATGCCGGCTTCCGCGGCGGCGGTGAACAGGGAGCGGTCCACCTTGCCCTCGCGTTCCCACCGCTCCGCGTGCGGCGCGGCCTCCGCTTCGACGAAGTCGGCGACGAGCGCGCCGAACTCGCGGTGCTCCGTGTCGTACACGGTGCGCGACGTTCCGAGGTCCTTGAACATCCGATCGATCCTCACTGATCTGCCCTGGCCGTGCGGCCCTGTCCCGACAGTGTGACACCGATCCGCAGTTTTTACAACAGATTCAAAACTGCACGATGCCGTGCTTGACGTACAAGGGGTTGAGGGCGCACCATTCTGGGAGAGATTTCTAACGGTGATTCAATACTGGGATCATCCCGAGGCGAAGGAGCCCCCAGACATGGCGATCGAGTTCGAGATCGACGACGAGGTGTCCGCACTCGCCGCCAGGGTGCGCCGGTTCGTGCGCGACGTGGTGATCCCCGTGGAGCTGGAGACGGGCGGTTCGGTGCACGACGGCGACGAGTCGGTGCGGCGCGGCCTGCAGGACGCCGCGCGCGCCGAGGGCCTGATCGCACCGCAGCTCGGACGAGAGTGGGGCGGCCACGGCCTCGACATGCGCGCGCAGTCGGTGGTGCTCGAGGAGGCCGGATACTCGTTGCTGGGCCCGCTCGCGCTGCACTGCTCCGCCCCCGACGAGGGCAACATGCACCTGCTCGAGCGCATCGGGTCCCCGGCGCAGCGGGAACGATGGCTGCCCGAACTCGGCAGCGGCCGCGCGCGCAGCGCGTTCGCCATGACCGAGCCCGCGCCCGGCGCCGGATCCGACCCCCGCGCGCTCCGGACGCGCGCGCGCCGGGTCGAGGGCGGGTGGCGCATCGACGGCCGCAAGTGGTTCATCACCGGGGCGCGCGGCGCCGCGCTGTTCTTCGTCATGGCACGCACGTCGGGGGAGCCGGGCGACGCGGGCGGTGCCACGCTCTTCCTCGTCGACGGCGACCACCCGGGCATCACCGTCGTCCGCGATCTCGACACGCTCGACGTGGGCCTGTTCGGCGGGCACAGCGAGGTCGAGTTCCGCGACTGCGTCGTGCCCGACGACGCCGTGCTCGGCGAGGTCGACCATGGCTTCGAGGCGGCCCAGGCACGGCTCGCCCCCGCCCGGCTGACCCACTGCATGCGCTGGCTGGGGCTCGCCCGGCGTGCGCACGACATCGCCCTCGGGTACGTCTCCCAGCGCCACGGCTTCGGCGACCGCCTGGCGAACCTCGGCATGGTGCAGCAGCAGGTCGCCGACAACGAGATCGACATGGCCGCCTCGCGGGCACTCATCCGCCACGCAGCCTGGCTGCTCGACACCGGGCAGGACGCCGGTACGGCGACGTCGATGGCGAAGGTCTTCGTGGCCGAGGCCGTCGGGCGCATCACCGATCGCTCGGTGCAGCTCGCGGGGGCGACCGGCACCGCCGGCGACCTGCTGCTGAGCAGGTACTGGCGCGAGGTGCGGCCGTTCCGCATCTACGACGGCTCGAGCGAGACGCATCGCTGGGCCATCGCCAAGCGCGCCGTCAAGGCGCGTCGCCTCGCCGCGGCGGAGGTGGCCTGATGCCCGTCGGACTCGACGTGATCGCGCTGCACCGCCACTTCTCGCAGCACCTGCCGGGCTACAACGGCGGGCTCAACGCCCGGCTCGTCTCCGGGGGGAAGTCGAATCTCACCTACCGGCTGAGCGACGGCGTCCACGACTGGGTGCTGCGCCGCCCGCCGCTCGGTCCCCTCACCCCGAGCGCGCACGACATGGTGCGCGAGTACCGCGTCATGGACGCGCTCCAGGACACGCCGGTGCCGGTGCCCGGCACGCGCCTGCTCTGCCGCGACGAGTCGGTGCTCGGCGTGCCCTTCCTCGTCGTCGACTACGTCGAGGGGCGCACGCTGCGCAGCCATGCGGAGCTCGGGGCGCTCTCGAGCGCCGACCAGGCCGCGCTGGGCGATGAGCTCGCCGACCGCCTCGCCGCGCTGCACCGCGTCGACCCGATCGCCGTCGGCCTCGCCGACTTCGGTCGCCCCGCGGGCTACCTCGGGCGGCAGTTGCGCCGGTGGTCCGACCAGTGGTCCCGGGTCCGCACCCGCGAGTCGGCCGACTTCGAGCGCCTCGCGGTCCTGCTGGCCGATGCGCTGCCGCAGGAGTCGGGAGCGACGATCGTGCACGGCGACTACCGCATCGACAACGTCCTCGTGGCGCCCGACGCGCCGCGGATCGAGGCGATCGTCGACTGGGAGCTGTCCACGCTCGGGGACCCGCTCGCGGACCTCGCGATGACGCTCGTCTACTGGGAACCGCTCACCGAGCCGGTGCTCGGCGTGCCGCACGTGCGCGGCGGGCCGAATGCACTGCCGTCGCCGGCCGCGTTCCTCGACCGCTACGCGCGCGGCCGGGACCTCCCCGACCTCGAGCCGTACCTGGCGCTCGCGGCGCTGAAGCTCGCGGTGATCGCCGAGGGCATCCACTCGCGCTTCCTCGCCGGGAGCACGGTCGGCTCGGGCTTCGAGACCGCCGGGAGCGCCGTGGAGCCGCTCCTCGCCTACGGGCTCGGCCAGCTCGCCCCGGCCCGGGCGGCACGCTGATGCGCGCGGCGATCGTGACCGGCGGCTCCCGCGGCATCGGCCTCGCGATCACCCGTCGGCTGGCAGCCGACGGGTACGCGGTGACCATCACCGGCCGCGACCGGGCGGGGCTCGAGCGCGCCGCCGCGCAGGTGCGCGACGAACTCGGGACGCCGGTCGTCGGCGTCCCGGCCGACCTCGCCGACGAGGCGGCGGTCGACGCGCTCGTGCCCGCCCACCTCGAGCGGTTCGGGCGCCTCGACCACCTCGTGCTGAACGCGGGCATGGGCAAGGGCAGCCCGATCGCCGAGACGCCCCTGCGCCGGCTCGACCTGCACTACGCCGTCAACCTGCGCAGCACGTTCGCCCTGGTCTCGCAGGCGATCCCGCCGCTGCGTCGGGCCGCCGAGGAGCACGGCAGCGCACGCGTGGTCGCGATCGCGTCGATGACGGCCCTCGTGGCGGAGGCGGGGCTGGCCGCGTACGGCGCGACGAAGGCCGCGATCGTGTCCCTGTGCGAGGCGCTCACCCAGGAGGAGTACGCCGCGGGCGTGCTCGCCACCGCGATCTGCCCGGGCTACGTCGACACCGACATGGCCGCCTGGAAGCACGACGCGGTCCCCGCCGACGAGATGATCCGGCCCGATGACGTCGCGGAGCTCGCGATGTCGGTGCTGCGGCTCTCCCGCACCGCGGTGGTGCCGACGCTCGCGGTGGTGCGACCGGGGCCGGAGCTCTGGCGGGCCTGAGCTCCGGCCACCGGGCGGCTCAGACCGCGACGGCCTGCGGCAGGTGCCGCTGCTCCGGGCCGTCGTAGGCCGAGAGCGGGCGGATCAGCGCGTTCGCCGCCGCCTGCTCCATGATGTGGGCGGTCCAGCCCATCACCCGGCTGGCGACGAACAGCGGCGTGAACGTCGGGGTGTCGAAGCCGAGCAGGTGGTAGGCCGGCCCGCTCGGGTAGTCGAGGTTCGGCAGGATGCCCTTGCGCTCGGCCATGGCGTCGCCCAGCGTGTCGTAGAGCGCGAGCATGTCGTCGCGTCCGCGCTCGGCGATGAGTCGGTCGAGCGCAGCCTTCATGGTCGGAACGCGCGAGTCGCCGTTCTTGTAGACGCGGTGCCCGAAGCCCATGATCTTGCGCTTGCTCGCGAGGGCGTCCTCGAGCCAGGCCACGGCCGCCGAGGCGTCGCCGATCTCGTCGAACATGTGCATGACCGCCTCGTTCGCGCCGCCGTGCAGCGGGCCCTTGAGCGCGCCGACGGCAGCGACGACCGCCGAGTGCAGGTCGCTCATGGTCGAGGTGACCACGCGCGCCGTGAACGTCGAGGCGTTGAACGAGTGCTCGGCGTAGAGCACCATCGACACCCGGAAGACGTCGACCTCGGCCTCGGTGAGCTCGGTGCCGAAGGTCATCCAGAGCAGGTTCGCCGAGTAGTCGAGGTCGTCGCGCGGAGCGATCTCCTCGAGGCCGTGGCGGCGGCGCTGGTCGAGGGCGACCATGGCGGGCACCGCCGCGAACAGGCGCTTGGCCTTGCGCAGGTCGGCCTCCGGTGAGGCATCCGCCGTGTCGGGGTCGATCTCGCCGTGCACGCTGATCGCGGTGCGCAGCACGTCCATCGGGTGCGCCGTGACGGGGGCGCGGGTGATCGCGTCGCGCACCTGGGGTGCGAGGGCACGCCCGGCGCGCTCCTCGGCCTCGAACGCGGCGAGCTCCTCGGGAGCCGGCAGCTCGCCGTTCCAGAGCAGCAGCGCGACCTCCTCGACCGAGCAGTGCTCGGCGAGCTCCTGCACCGGGTACCCCCGGTACAGCAGCGAGTTGGTGGCGGGGTTCACCTTCGAGATCGCCGTCGTGTCGACGACGACCCCGGCGAGTCCCTTCCGGATCTCGGGTGCGGTGTCGGTCATGCGTGCTCCTTTCGTCGGGGCTCCGCGTCCTCGCGGGGCGCCAGGTCGTCTGCCGCGCCCGGCACGTCGAAGGCGAAGACCTCCTCGTCGAACCGGGCGTAGTCGGCGTACTCGTTGAGTTCGTACAGGCGTGCGCGGGTCTGCATGCGCGGCACCGCGTTCGTGAGGCTCCCCTCGGCGGCCAGCTGGCGCAGGCTCCGCTCCGCCTCGCCCATCGCGAGGCGCAGCAGCGAGACGGGGTGGATCACGAGGTCGACGCCCACGGCCTCGAGCTGGGCGGCGGTGAACAGCGGGCTCTTGCCGAACTCGGTCATGTTGGCGAGGATCGGCACGTCGACCGCGGCGCGCATGGCCGCGAACTCGTCGAGGTCGGCCATCGCCTCGGGGAAGATCGCGTCGGCGCCCGCGTCGACGAGCGCCTTGGCGCGCTCGGTCGCGGCACCCAGGCCCGCGACGCCGCGCACGTCGGTGCGCGCCATGATCACGAGGTCGGGGTCGCGACGGGCGTCGACGGCGGCACGGATGCGCCGGAGCGCCGTCGCGTCGTCGACGACGTCCTTGCCGTCGAGGTGCCCGCACCGCTTGGGGTTCACCTGGTCCTCGATGTGCAGGGCCGAGATGCCGGCGTCCTCGATCATCTGCACCGTGCGCGCGACGTTCATCGGCTCGCCGAATCCGGTGTCGGCGTCGATGAGCGTGGGCAGGTCGGTGACGCGGGCGATCTGCGCGCCGCGACCGGCGACCTCGGTCAGCGTCGTCAGCCCGATGTCGGGCAGGCCCAGGTCGGCGCTGAGGACGGCCCCGGAGATGTAGACGCCCTCGAAGCCGACGTCCTCGATGAGCCGCGCGGAGAGCGGATTGAACGCCCCGGGCATCCGCACGATCCTCGGGCCCGCGAGGGCCTCGCGGAACCGTCGCCGCTTCTCGGTGGGCGTGACCTTCGAGTGGAGCACCATCAGAACAGTCCCTTCGGGGCCTCGGGGAGGCCGTCGGCGATCGGATTCAGCTCGCCCAGTTCGCCCGGGGTGAGCTCGGGCAGGCGCACCGCGAGGTCGAGGAAGCGCTCGACCTCGGAGTCGGCGAGCACGCCGTCGGCGAGCGTGCGGAACTTCTGCACGTACTGCTCGCGACCGAACGGGCGGGCGCCGAGCGGGTGCGCGTCGGCGACCGCGATCTCCTCGACGATGCGGCCACCGTCGGCGAGGGTGATCTCGACGCGACCCCCGAACGCCTTCTCGGCGATGTCGAGCGAGTGGTAGCGGCGGGTCCACTCGGGGTCCTCGACCGTGGTGACCTTGCGCCAGAGCTCGACGGTGTCGGGGCGCTGCGCGCGCTCGGGCGCGTACGAGTCGACGTGGTGCCAGCTGCCGTCCTGCAGCGCGACCGTGAAGATGTACGGGATCGAGTGGTCGAGCGTCTCGCGCGACGCGGTCGGGTCGTACTTCTGCGGGTCGTTCGCGCCCGAGCCGATCACGTAGTGCGTGTGGTGGCTGGTCGCGATGAGGATCGACTCGACCGCGGCCGCCTCGCGCAGCTCGGGGTGCTCGGTGCCGATGCGGCGGCCGAGGTCGATGAGCGCCTGCGCCTGGTACTCGGCCGAGTGCTCCTTGGTGTACGAGTCGAGGATCGCGCGCTTCGACTCGCCCGGGCCGGGCAGCGGCACCGTGTAGCGGCCCTCTGGGCCGTCGAGCAGCCACGCGATCACGCCGTCCTCGCCCTCCCAGATGGGGGAGGGGCTGGACTGGCCGCGGATCGCGCGGTCGACCGCCTCGACGGCCATCTTCCCGGCGAACGCGGGCGCCGACGCCTTCCAGGTCGAGATCTCGCCCTTGCGCGACTGGCGGGTGGCGGTGGTCGTGTGCAGCGCCTGGCCGATCGCCTGGAAGATCACGGCCGGGTCGAGCCCGAGCAGGGTGCCGATGCCGGCCGCGGCCGACGGGCCGAGGTGGGCGACGTGGTCGATCTTGTGCTTGTGCAGGGAGATCGCCTTCACGAGGTCGACCTGGATCTCGTAGCCGGTGGCGATGCCGCGCACGAGCGCCGCGCCGTCGCGGCCCGCGTGCTGGGCGACCGCGAGGATGGGCGGGATGTTGTCGCCGGGGTGCGAGTACTCGGCGGCGAGGAACGTGTCGTGGTAGTCGAGCTCGCGCACCGCGACGCCGTTCGCGTACGCCGCCCACTCGGGGCTGTAGCGACCCGCGACACCGAAGACGGTCGAGCCGGGGGAGTAGGGGTGCACCTGCGCCTGACCGCGGGCCGCGACGACCGGCGCACGGCCGAGCGAGGCGACCGCGACCGAGGCGTTGTCGATGACGCGGTTGATGATCATCTCGGTGACGTCGTCGTCCACCGCGACGGGGTCCGCGGCGATCTGGGCGATGCGCCACGCGAGCTGGTCCTCGCGCGGCAGCAGCTCGTCGCTGCGGTAGGTGCGGACCTCGAGGTCGATCATGCGATGTGCTCCGTTCGTTGCGGGTGGGGGTCCGTGTCGGCGGCGTCGCCGGCGAGGTGGTCGAGGATGCCCTGGAGGGCGTGGTGCAGGTGCAGGTGGGTCGCGTGCGCGGCGAGCTCCGATTCGCCGTCGGCGATCGCGAGCGCGATGGCCTGGTGCTCGCGCGCCGCCTCGAGGAGGCGCTCCGCGTCGAAGCGCGCCATGCGCCGCACGCGGGCGAGGTGCGTGCGCACCGGGCGGAGCGCCGCGGCGAGGTAGCCGTTGCCCATCGCCGCGTCGAGTGCGGCGTCGAACCGGCCGACCAGGTCGAAGTAGCGATGGCGCAGCGGGTCGTCGTGCTCGAGCAGTTCGCCGACCGCGGCGAACTCCGCGGCGAGGGCGCGGAACGGCTCGGGGGCGGCGCGGCGCGCGGCGAGGCGGGCCGCCTGCTCCTCGAGCGCCCGGCGCACCTCGAACAGCTCGCGTACGTCTTCGGCCGAGAGGTCGGTCACGACCACGCCGCGCCCGGCGTGCGGGGCGACGAGCCCGTCGGCCGCGAGGCGGGAGAGCGCTTCGCGGAGAGGCGTGCGCGAGACACCGAGGCGGGCCGCCTGTTCCACCTCGCCGAGCACGCTCCCCGGCGGGAGCTCCCACGCGACGATCTCGTCGCGGAGCGCGTCGTACGCCCGGTCGCTGGCGCGTCCTGTCGTGGTCATCGTCGGCCTCCCTGTGTATACAGAACGTAGCACCCGGCGCACGATTCCGCGACCATAGTGAAACTGAAGTGGATTTCTGTATACATTCAGGGGTCGGATCCGGCCGCCCGGGGGCATCCGCCCGCCGCCCCTAGACTGTTCGGGTGCCCGTACGCCTGACGAACTACTTCCTCCGCACGCTCCGCGAAGACCCCGCCGACGCCGAGGTCGCGAGCCACAAGCTGCTCGTGCGCGCCGGCTACATCCGCCGCCAGGCGCCGGGGGTGTTCGCGTGGCTCCCGCTCGGCCTGCGGGTCAAGGAGAAGCTGGAGCGCGTCATCCGCGAGGAGATGGCCGCTGCCGGTGCCCACGAGGTGCACTTCCCGGCGCTGCTGCCGAAGGAACCGTACGAGGCGACCGGGCGCTGGGACGAGTACGGCGACGGCATCTTCCGCCTCCAGGACCGCAAGGGCGCCGACTACCTGCTCGCGCCCACGCACGAGGAGGTCTTCACGCTCACGGTGAAGGACCTCTACTCGTCGTACAAGGACCTGCCGCTGACGATCTTCCAGATCCAGGACAAGTACCGCGACGAGGCGCGTCCGCGCGCGGGCCTCCTGCGCGGCCGCGAGTTCACCATGAAGGACGCGTACTCCTTCGACCACACGGATGCCGGGCTCGACGCGTCGTACCAGGCGCAGCGCGACGCGTACGAGCGCATTTTCGCCCGCCTCGGCCTCGAGTACGTGATCGTGCAGGCGGATGCCGGTGCCATGGGCGGCTCCCGCAGCGAGGAGTTCCTGCACCCCACGCCCGTCGGCGAGGACACCTTCGTGCGCTCCGACGGCGGCTACGCGGCCAATGTCGAGGCGTTCACGACGGTCGTGCCCGAGGCGATGCCGATCGAGGGTCTCCCCGACGCGGTCGTGCTCGACTCGCCGAACACGCCGACCATCGCGACGCTCGTCGACCTCGCGAACGCCGAGTACCCGAGGCCCGACGGCCGCGCCTGGACCGCCGCGGACACGCTGAAGAACGTCGTGCTCGCCCTCGTCCAGCCCGACGGCACGCGCGAACTGGTCATCATCGGCCTGCCCGGCGACCGCGACGTCGACGACAAGCGCGTCGAGGTGGCGTTCTCCCCGGCCGAGGTCGAGGCGGCCACTGAGGCGGACTTCGCCGCGCACCCCGGGCTCGTGAAGGGCTACATCGGTCCCTGGTCGCCGGACGGCGCCGTGCTCGGCGAGGAGTCGACCACGGGCATCCGCTACCTCGTCGACCCGCGCGTGGTCGACGGCACCGAGTGGATCACCGGCGCGAACCTCGACGAGCAGCACGTGTTCGGCCTCGTCGCCGGACGCGACTTCACCGCCGACGGCACGATCGAGGCCGCCACCGTGCGCGAGGGCGACCCCGCGCCCGACGGCTCCGGCGCGGTGCACCTCGCGCGCGGCATGGAGATCGGCCACGTCTTCCAGCTCGGCCGCAAGTACGCCGACGCGCTCGGCCTCAAGGTGCTCGACGAGAACGGCAAGCTCGTGACCGTCACGATGGGCTCCTACGGCATCGGCGTGACCCGCATCCTGGCGATCATCGCCGAGGAGCACAACGACGAGAAGGGCCTCGTGTGGCCCGCGTCGATCGCGCCGTTCGACGTGCACGTGGTCGCCACCGGCAAGGACCCGGCCGTGTTCGAGGCCGCCGAGCGGGTCGTCGCAGACCTCGAGGCGAGCGGATGCGACGTGCTGTTCGACGACCGCCCGAAGCTGTCGCCCGGGGTCAAGTTCGCCGACGCCGAGCTCATCGGCGTGCCGAGGGTCGTGATCGTCGGCCGCGGCGTCGCCGACGGCGTGGTCGAGGTGTGGGACCGCGCCTCGGGGGAGCGCACGACCGTGCCGCTCGCCGACGCGGTCGCCGCCGTGCGCGGCTGACCGGCGCGTCCCCGGCGGCCGGCCGGCTCAGAGCCGGGCGTACTTCGCGCGCGCGACCGAGTACGCGCCGTAGGCGATGAGGCCGAGGCCGATCGCCCAGAGCAGCACGACGCCGAACGGGAGCCCGAGCAGGCTCTTCAGCGCCGCGTCGAGGCCGCCGGCCTGCTCGGGGTCGAGGGTGAACGCGGCGATCACGAAGAGCACGCCCACGATGCCGACGCCGATGCCCTTCGCGACGTAGCCGGCGACGCCGAGGGCGACCAGCGCCGAGCCGACGGGGCCGGACGGCACGTCGATGCTCTCGGTGAAGTCGAGTCGCACGCCGCGCCAGACGAACGCGCCGCCGATGCCGAGCACGACGAGCCCGATGAGGCCGAGCACGAACACCCCGCCCGGCGCCTGGATCAGCATCGCGGCGACACCCTGGCTCGACTGGTCGGAGTCACTGCTGCCGCCCATGGCGAACACCAGGGCGGTCCACCCGATGGCGACGTAGGTGACGGCCTTGCCGCCCTCCTTGAGCCGCTCGCCCCACTTCTCCTTCGCGTCCGAGCCCCGCGCGAGCAGCGCCTCGGCGACCGACCAGATCGCCAGCGCGAACAGGCCGATCGCGATCGCCCAGAGCAGCACGCCGCCGAAGGGCGTCTTCGCGATCTGCTGCATCGCCCCGGACTGGTCCGCCTCGCCGCCGCCGCCGCCCGAGGCCACCGAGATGGCGATCGCGCCGATGATGGCGTGGATCACGCCGAGCACGACGTAGCCCGAGCGTGCGAACACCTGGAAGGTCCGCGAGCGTTCCGCAGTGCGTGCGGCGTCCTTGGGGGAGTCGATGTCCATTCCGTCACCCTAGTCACGACACGTGTCGCGAACCGGGGCTTGACGCGGCGGCGCCGACGTGCGAGCGCGCCGTCGCCGATCCGCGGGCGCGGATGTCGCGCCGATATCGGCGCGCGCGAGGCTCGGACCATCCAGATATCCGGGAGACGGAGGCACCGATGTCCACCACAGCCACGAACCCCGCGCCTACGCGGTCCAGGTCGAGATGCGGCCCGGCCCGCACCCGCCCCCCATGGTCGGCATCATGGTCCTCCAGCGCTGATCCGTGGGCGTCCGGGCGCCGCAGGGCCCCGGACGCCCACGTCGGTCAGTCCTCCTGGTGGTGCAGGTGGTCGCGATGCTTGGCGGCCTCGTGCTCCTTGGTCTCGATGTCGATCGGGCCGGTGACCGAGAGCTCGTCCTCCCAGCACTCGATGCCGTCGAGGTCGGGCACGAGCGCCCGCGTGAAGACCGGGTTGCGTCCCTCGCGTCGCTGCCGGGTGTAGTCGCGCAGCAGCCGGAACGCGACGCCCGACAGCAGGCCGATGGCGATCAGGTTGACCAGCGCCATGAGCCCCATGACCGAGTCCGCGGTGTTCCAGACCACGTCGGCCGATGCCACGGAGCCGACGAAGATCGCGAGCACGACGACGACCCGGAAGCCGGTCAGCACGCCGCGGTGGGTCGTGATGAAGTCGATGTTCGCCTCGCCGTAGTAGTAGTTGCCGAGGATCGAGCTGAACGCGAGCAGGAAGATCACGATGCTGAGCAGCACGCCCGCCCAGGTGCCGAGGTTCCCGGTGACGGCGCCCTGGGTCAGCCCGATGCCGCGCTCGGCGTTGGCGAGGTCGGGGCTCGAGACGAGGATGATGAACGCCGTGATCGAGCAGATCAGGAACGTGTCGAAGTAGACGCCGAGCGTCTGCACCAGGCCCTGCTTGACCGGGTGGGTGACGGCGGCGCTCGCGCCCGCGTTCGGCGCCGACCCGAGGCCCGCCTCGTTCGAGAACATGCCGCGACGCACGCCGTTCAAGATGATCGTGCCGAACGCCGCGCCCACGACCTCGTTGAACCCGAACGCCTCGGTGAAGATCGACGCGAACACCGACGGCAGTTCGGAGATGTTCATGGCCACGATCACCAGGCCGACCAGCAGGTAGAGCAGTGCCATGAGGGGCACCACCGCCTGCGTGACGTGTGCGATGCGACGGATGCCGCCGAAGACCACCAGGGCCGTCAGCAGCGCCAGCACGATCCCGACCACCCAGGCGATCCACGCGGGTGCGCCGTCGCCGGCGACGGTCGTCGAGACGGTGGCGCTGATGGTGTTGGCCTGCAGGGCGGAGAACACGAACGGGAAGCAGATGATGAGGGTGATCGCGAAGACGACGCCCATCCACCGTGCCTTCAGGCCCTTCTCCATGTAGTACGCCGGGCCGCCGCGGAACCCGTCCGCGTCGCGCACCTTGTAGAGCTGGCCGAGGGTCGACTCGACGAACGCGCTCGCGCCGCCGACGAAGGCCATCAGCCACATCCAGAACACCGCCCCCGGGCCGCCGATCGCGATGGCGGTGCCGACGCCGGCGATGTTGCCGACGCCGACGCGCGACGCCGCCGACACGGTGAACGCCTGGAAGGCCGAGACCGACTGCGGCTTCCCGTCGGTCGTGCGCGGTGTCTTGTCGGTCAGCGTGCGGAACATCTCGGGTATGAGCCGGAACTGCACCACCCCGCTCCGCACCGTGAAGTAGAGGCCGAGCAGCACCACCAGCGGCAGCACGAGCCAGGTCCAGAGCAGGTCCCCCGAGAAGAGGACGAATTCGTTGACAGCGTCCATCGCCACAGTATGGCCGCGCATCGAGTGCCGCCGCCAGAGGCCGCGCGGGTTCGTCACGTGCCGGTGACATCCGCGTCACGTTCGCGTTGGCCCCGGCATCCGGTACCGTTGTCTCCTGGCCCGTCGAGTGGTGGGGCGACGGCGAGAGTTGAATAGAGGAGGCCGGCTGTGGACATCGACCTCAGCGTCCTGAGAATGATGGAGCGCGAGAAGGAGATCCCCTTCGACGAGCTCGTCCGGATCATCGAGCAGGCGATCCTCATGGCGTACCTGAAGCACACCAACCCCGGCCAGCACGGGCACGCCAACCCGCTCGGCGCACGCGTCGAGCTCGACCGCAAGACCGGGCACGTCACCGTCTACGTGCCCGAGCACGACGAGGACGGCAACGTCATCGGGGAGGTCGTCGACAGCCCGAGCGACTTCGGGCGCATCGCCGCGTTCGCCGCGAAGCAGACCATCAACCAGCGCCTGCGCGACATCGCCGACGACGCGGTGCTCGGCGAGTTCCGCGGCCGCGAGGGCGACATCGTCGCCGGCATCATCCAGCAGGGGCCGAACCCGCGCATGGTGCACATCGACCTGGGCACGGTCGAGGCGATCCTCCCGCCCGAGGAGCAGGTGCCCGGCGAGGAGTACCGTCACGGCGCGCGCATCCGCGTCTACGTGACGAGCGTCACGAAGGGGCTGAAGGGCCCGTCGATCACCGTCTCGCGCACGCATCCGGCACTCGTGCGCAAGCTGTTCGCGCTCGAGGTGCCCGAGATCGCGTCGGGCGTCGTCGAGATCGTCTCGCTGGCCCGCGAGGCCGGTCACCGCACCAAGATCGCCGTTCGCGCGACCCAGCCCGGCGTGAACGCCAAGGGCGCGTGCATCGGCGAGCTCGGCCAGCGCGTGCGCTCGGTGACGGCGGAACTGAACAACGAGAAGATCGACATCGTCGACTACTCCGACGACCTCGCGTCGTTCGTCGCGAGCGCGTTGTCGCCCGCGAAGGTGTCCAAGACCGTCGTCGTCGACCCGGAGCTGCGGGCGGTCCGCGCGTTGGTGCCGGATTACCAGCTGTCGCTCGCGATCGGCAAGGAGGGGCAGAACGCCCGCCTGGCTGCGAAGCTCACCGGGGCCAAGATCGACATCCAGCCCGACTCCCGTGCGGAGACCGGCGCGTGAGTCGGGGTCCGCTCGTCGAGGTGTAGGATGGATCCGGTCAGAACGTGCATCGGATGCCGTTCGCGCACCGAACGTTCCTCGCTTCTGAGGGTCGTCGCCCGAGAATCCCGAGTCGTGGTGGATACCGCCGCGTGCTTGCCCGGGCGTGGCGCGTGGCTGCATCCGGACCGTGAGTGCCTCCGGCTCGCACTGCGCCGCCGCGCCTTCGGGCGGGCGTTGCGCGTGACCGGCGAACTGGACACGAACGACTTAGAGAACAGGCTGAACGGCTGATGGACAACCGATGAACGGCTCGAAATGAGACCCGTCCGCTAGGTATGGTCTGCCCCTGTCCGGGCGCAGACCCGGAACAGGAGAGATGTGGCTGCCAAGCCCCGTGTACATGAGATCGCGAGCGAGCTCGGCGTCGACAGCAAGGTCGCGCTCGAGAAGCTCAAGGAGATGGGCGAGTACGTCAAGGGACCCTCGTCCAGCGTCGAGCCCCCCGTCGCGCGCCGCCTGAAGGCCGCGCTGGCCGGCGCCGCGGGAGGCGCCGGCAACGGCGCTCCCGCGAAGCCCGGTGCCGCCCCGAAGCCCGGTGCGGCCAAGCCCGGCGCTGCCCGGCCGGGTGCCGCCAAGCCCGCGGCCGCGAAGCCCGCTGCCAAGCCCGCCGCGGCCGAGCCCGCTGCGTCGTCGCCGGCACCTTCGGCCGACCAGCCGATGAGCGTGGCCGAGCGCCAGGCCCGTGCCGAGGCCGCGAAGCCGGCCGAGGCCCCGAAGCCCGAGACCGCCGCGCCCGCCGCGGACGCGGCCAAGCCCGGTGGCGCGCCGAAGCCCGGCAACGCGCCGAAGCCCGGTGGAGCAAAGCCCGGCGCGCCCAAGCCCGGCGGTTCCGCACCGCGCCCGGGCGGTGCCCCGCGCCCCGGCAACAACCCGTTCGCCTCGTCGCAGGGCATGGGCAAGCGCCCGGCGCAGCCCCGCCCCGGCAACAACCCGTACTCGAGCTCGCAGGGCATGGGCCAGCGCCCGACCCCGGGCAACATCCCCCGGCCGTCGATCCCGCGTCCCGGCGCGCCCCGTCCCGCGGGCGCCGGTCGTCCCGGCGGTGGCGGTCGTCCCGGCGGCGGCGGTCGTCCCGGCGGCGCCGGTGGCGGTCAGCGCCCCGGCGGCGGTGGCGGCTTCACCGGAGCTCCGGGGCGTCCCGGCGGCTTCGGCCCGCGTCCGGGTGGTGGCGGCGGCCGTGGCCGCGGTCCCGGCGGCGGCACCGCGGGTGCCTTCGGCCGCGGCGGCGGCAAGAGCCGCTCGCGCAAGTCGAAGCGGACGAAGCGGCAGGAATTCGAGATGCGGGAGGCGCCGTCGATCGGCGGCGTGCAGGTCCCGCGCGGCGACGGCAACACCGTCGTCCGCCTGCGTCGCGGCGCGTCGATCTCCGACTTCGCCGACAAGATCGACGCGAGCCCCGGCAACCTGGTCACCGTGCTGTTCCACCTCGGTGAGATGGCGACGGCGACCGAGTCGCTCGACGAGGCCACCTTCGAGGTGCTCGGCGAGGAGCTCGGCTACAAGATCCAGATCGTCTCGCCCGAGGACGAGGACAAGGAGCTCCTCGAGGGCTTCGACATCGACCTCGAGCAGGAGCTCGAGGACGAGTCCGACGAGGACCTCGAGTGGCGTCCGCCGGTCGTGACCGTGATGGGCCACGTCGACCACGGTAAGACGCGACTGCTCGACGCGATCCGCAACGCGAACGTCGTCGCGGGCGAGGCCGGCGGCATCACGCAGCACATCGGTGCGTACCAGGTGCACACCGAGCACGAGGGCCGCGACCGCGCGATCACCTTCATCGACACCCCGGGTCACGAGGCGTTCACCGCCATGCGTGCCCGCGGTGCGCAGGTGACCGACATCGCGATCCTCGTGGTCGCCGCCGACGACGGCATCATGCCGCAGACGGTGGAGGCGCTGAACCACGCCCAGGCGGCCGACGTGCCGATCGTGGTCGCGGTGAACAAGATCGACAAGCCCGACGCGAACCCGCAGAAGGTGCGCCAGCAGCTGACCGAGTTCGGCCTCGTGGCCGAGGAGTACGGCGGCGACGTCATGTTCGTCGACGTGTCGGCCCGCGAGGACATCGGCATCAACGACCTGCTCGACGCGGTGCTGCTCACCGCCGACGCCGGTCTCGACCTGCGCGCGAACCCCGACAAGGACGCGCGCGGCGTCGCGATCGAGGCCAAGCTCGACAAGGGCCGCGGCGCGGTGGCGACCGTGCTCATCCAGTCGGGCACGCTGCGCGTCGGCGACGCGATCGTCGCGGGCACGGCCTACGGCCGCGTGCGCGCCATGGTCGACGAGAACGGCGATGCGGTCGACGAGGCCACGCCGTCGCGTCCCGTGCAGGTGCAGGGCCTGTCGACCGTGCCCCGCGCGGGCGACACGTTCCTCGTGACCGGCGACGACCGCACCGCGCGCCAGATCGCCGAGAAGCGCGAGGCCGCCGAGCGCAACGCGCAGCTGGCGAAGGCACGCAAGCGCATCTCGCTCGAAGACTTCACGCGTGCGCTCGAGGAGGGCAAGGTCGAGGCGCTCAACCTCATCATCAAGGGCGACGTCTCGGGTGCCGTGGAGGCGCTCGAGGAGTCCCTGATGAAGATCGAGGTCGACGACTCGGTGCAGCTGCGCATCCTGCACCGCGGTGTGGGCGCCGTCACCGAGTCGGACATCGACCTGGCCACGATCGACAACGCGATCGTGATCGGGTTCAACGTCCGGCCCGACGTGAAGGCGCGCGAGCGTGCCGCCCGCGAGGGCGTCGACGTGCGCTTCTACAACGTCATCTACAACGCGATCGACGACATCGAGAACTCGCTCAAGGGCATGCTGAAGCCTGAGTTCGAGGAGGTCCAGTCGGGCGTCGCGGAGATCCGGGAGGTGTTCCGCTCCTCGAAGTTCGGCAACATCGCCGGTTCGATCGTGCGCTCGGGCACCATCACGCGCAACGCCAAGGCGCGGGTCATCCGCGACGGCGTGGTCGTCGCGGACGGGCTCGCGATCGAGTCGCTGCGTCGGTTCAAGGACGACGTCACCGAGGTCCGCACGGACTTCGAGTGCGGTATCGGCCTCGGCAAGTTCAACGACATCCAGGTCGGCGACGAGATCGAGACGACCGAGCTGCGCGAGAAGCCGCGGGTCTAGTTTCCGGTCCGGGGCGGCGCGAGCCGCCCCGGACGTTCTCGGAAGGGGAGAGCATGGCTGATCCGGCACGGGCCAGGAAGATGGCCGACCGCATCAAGGAGATCGTCGCGCGGCGGCTCGACAAGGGCATCCGCGACCCTCGTCTGGGGTTCGTGACGATCACCGACGTGCGGGTGACGGGAGACCTCCAGCACGCGAGCGTGTTCTACACGGTGTACGGCACCGACGAGGAGCGCGCCGACTCGGCGGCCGCGCTGAAGGCGGCGACCGGCATGCTCCGCAGCGAGGTCGGCCGGAACATCACGGCGCGGCTGACGCCGAGCCTCGAGTTCATCCTCGATGCGATCCCCGAGAACGCCCAGCACATCGAGGACCTGCTCCGCGAGGCGCGCGAGCGCGACGCGGAGACCTCGAAGTCGGCGAGCACCGCCCAGTACGCGGGTGAGGCCGACCCGTACGTCAAGCCGCGCGAGGCCGACGAGGAGTAGTCACTCCGGCAGCGCGAGCCCGTCGGGCTGCGCGACCGCCAGCCCGTCGGCGACGAGCGAGTCGATCGCGCGCGCGAGCTGATCGGCGTCCGGCCAGGCCGGCGCCAGTTCCGCGCGCGTCACCGGCCGGTGCGCGGCGCGGAGCTCGCGCATGACGATGCCCCGCACCTGCCGGTCGGAGCCGGCGAAGCTCGCCTGGGCGCGCCGGCGCGGACCGTCGTACGCCGGGTAGCCGGCCGCGCGCCAGGCGCACAGCCCGGCGACCGGGCAGCGATCGCAGGCGGGGGAGCGGGACGTGCACGCCACCGCCCCCAGCTCCATCATGCCCGCGTTGAACGCCTGCGCGGCGGGCTCGTCCGCGGGCAGCAGCGCGTCCATCGCCGCGAGTTCCCGTCGCGGGTCGGGCGGTCCCGCGTCGCCCCGCCCGTCAACCGCGCGCGCGATGACCCGGCGGGTGTTGGTGTCGACGACCGGATGGCGCCGCCCGAACGCGAACGCGGCCACGGCCCGCGCCGTGTAGGGGCCGACGCCGCGCAGCGCGAGGAGCGCGTCGACGTCGGCGGGCACCTCGCCGTCGTGCCGCTCGACGATCTCGACCGCCGCCCGGTGCAGCCACATCGCACGTCGCGGGTAGCCGAGGCCGCCCCAGGCGCGCACCGCTTCGGAGGCGGGTTCCGCCGCGAGGGCGCCGGGCGTCGGCCAGCGCCGCATCCACGCCTCGAACGCGGGCACGACCCGCGAGACCTGCGTCTGCTGCAGCATGAACTCGCTGACGAGCACGCCCCACGGGCTGCAGTCGGCCCGGCGCCAGGGCAGGTCGCGCGCCGTCTCGGCGAACCAGCGCACGACGGGGTCCGCGAGGGCCGAGCCCGACCCGGTGTCAGGCATCGACCGCCCCGAGCACCTCGTCGACCGGCAGGTGCTCGCCGGTCTCCTCGACGCGGTGCACCAGCGCCGTGAGCGCGCGGTTCACGGGCGCGGGCACGCCCGCGGCATCCGCCCGCCGCACCACCGCGCCGTTCAGGTGGTCGATCTCGGTGCGCTGCCCGCGCCGGATGCTCTGCAGCGTCGAGCCGAGGTTGGGCACGCGGCCCATGCGCACGCCCATGAGCAGCGGCAGGGCCTGCCCGAGCGCGAGGGGCAGGCGGGCGAACAGCCGGAGCCGACGGTCGCCGAGGCCCTGCAGGGCGCCGAAGCGGACGCCGCTCGCGACGCCGACGCGCACGGTCTCGCGCATCGACGCCGTCAGCACCCGGCGGAGGCGGCGGTCGGCGATGACCGCCTGCACGCTCAGGCCCGTGATCGCGGGCAGGGCGTTCAGCATGTTCACCACGAGCTTGGTCCACTGGGCGCCCGCGAATCCGTCGATCGCGACGACGGGCACCGCCTCCGAGAGCAGTGCGGCGACGCGTCGGGATCCGTCGTCGGCGGGCCCGGCGTCGCGGCCGAGGTAGCTCGCGGCCGTCGTCGTGATGCGTACGTGCCCGGGCTCGGTGTAGTTCGCGGCGATGATGGACAGCACGCCGTAGCAGTCGGCGCCGGGCAGCAGCTCGCGCGCGGTGTCGACGCCCTCGAGGCCGTTCTGCACGACGACCACGGTGGTCCCGTCGAGCGCGTCGCGGTTGTCGGCGATGGCCGCGCGGGCGTCCTGCGCCTTGGTGCAGACCAGCGCGAGGTCGGGGCGGGACGACAGCCGGTCGGATGCCGCGACGCGCACGTGCACCTCGCCGTAGCCGCCGCTCAGCCGGACGCCGTCGTCGCGGATGGCGCGGAGCCCGTCGCCGCGGGCCGTGACCTCGACCTCGTGGCCGGCACGTGCGAGCAGTGCCGCGAACGCCCCTCCGAGCGCCCCGGCGCCGACGATCCCGATCCTCACCCGCGCAAGCCTACGTGCCCGCGCGGGACGCGGGTCGCACGCTGGTAGCCTTGACCCCCGTGACCAGCGGCATCCTCCTCGTCGACAAGCCGCAGCAGATCACCAGCCACGGGGTCGTCGGCCGGGTGCGTCGGCTCGCCGGCACCCGCAAGGTGGGGCACGCCGGCACCCTCGACCCGATGGCCACGGGCCTGCTCGTGATCGGCATCGGCACCTCCACGCGCCTGCTGCACCACATGGTCGGCCTCGACAAGCGGTACGAGGCGACCATTCGCCTGGGCGTCGCGACCGTGACCGACGACGCCGAGGGCGAGGTCGTCCGGGCCGCGGACCCCGCGCGGGTCGCGGCGGTCCCCGCGGCGGCGATCGAGGCGGGCGTCCGAGCCCTCACCGGACCGATCGAGCAGGTGCCGAGCGCGGTCAGCGCCATCAAGGTCGACGGCCGGCGCGCATACGACCGCGTGCGGTCGGGCGAGGACGTCGAGCTCGCCGCGCGCGCCGTGACCGTGCACGCGTTCGAGGTCGAGGCGGAGCGTCGCGGCGAGGGCTGGATCGACCTGGACGTCGTCGTCGACTGCTCGTCGGGCACGTACATCCGGGCGCTGGCCCGCGACCTCGGTGCCGGCCTCGGCGTGGGCGGGCACCTGACGCGCCTGCGCCGCACGCGCGTCGGGCCGTTCGACGTGGCCGACGCCGTCGTGCTCGCCGACGACACGGACGTGCCGGGGGCGCTCATCGCTCCCGCCGACGCCGCGTCGCGCGTGCTGCCGCGCGTCGACGTCGACGCCGTCCAGGCGACCGACCTCGGGCACGGCAAGCGCGTCGCCATCGACCCGGGCGCGCGCGGGCCGTTCGCGGCCGTCGACCCGGTGGGCCGGCTGGTCGCCATCGTCGAGCGACGCGGTGGCGCCCTCGCCGTCGTGACCGGGTTCCCCGCGGAGGAGGCACCGTGATCGAGTGGTTCGCCCTGCTGCAGGTCGGCATCGCCACGGCGGCCGGGCTGCTGTGCGTCGTGCTGGGACTGGCCGGCCGGGTGCCGAGCGACCTCAGCATGGGCGCGCTCGCGCTCGTGGAGCTGCTGCTGGTCGCGCAGGTGGTCGTGGCGATCGCCGCGCCGGCGTTCGGCAACGCCCCGACGGGCGACCCGCTGGAGTTCTGGGTCTATCTCGTCTCCGCGGCGCTGCTGCCGGCCGCCGCCGGGTTCTGGGCCCTGCTCGACCGCAGCCGCTGGAGCACCGTCGTGCTCGGGGTCGCGGCGTTCGCCGTCGCGGTGATGGTCTACCGCATGCTGCAGATCTGGACCGTGCAGCAGGCGTGACGCGCCCGTTGCGATAATCGAGGAACCATGACCGAAGTCGACCACCCCCTGGACGCCCCTGCGACCCGGCCGCGCATGAGCGGCATCGGGCGCGTGCTCGTCGCCGTGTACGCCGTGCTCGCCCTCGCGGCGACCGGGCGTTCCTTCGTGCAGATCGCCACGAAGTTCGACGAGGCGCCGCTGGCGTACGTGCTGTCGGCGCTCGCCGCGGTCGTGTACATCGTCGCGACGGTGGCGCTCGTGCGGCGCGGCCGCGCCTGGTACGTGGTGGCCTGGGCGACCATCGCGTTCGAGTTCACGGGCGTGCTGGTGGTCGGCACGCTCTCGCTCGTCGACCCGGCGCTGTTCCCGCACGACACCGTGTGGTCGGCCTTCGGCCGCGGCTACGTGTTCATCCCGGTCGTGCTGCCGGTGCTCGGCATGTGGTGGCTCGCCCGCCACCCGGTGCGTCGCGGGGAGGATGCCGCGTGAGGGTGTTCGACGGCCTGGCCGACGTGCCGGGCGACGCCGGGCCGTCCGTCGTCACGATCGGCAAGTTCGACGGCGTGCACACCGGCCACCGCGCCGTGATCGGCGAGCTGCGCCGACGGGCCGAGGCCCTCGGCGTCGCGTCCGCGGTGGTCACCTTCGACCGGCATCCGCTCGCCCACCTCGCGCCCGAGAAGTGCCCGGAGCCGCTCGTGAGCGTGCGACAGAAGCTCGACCTGCTGGCCGACACGGGCATCGACGAGACGCTGCTGCTGCACTTCGACGCGCGACTCGCCTCCGTCGAGCCGGACGAGTTCGTGCGCTCGGTGCTGGTCGACGGGCTGCACGCGCGCGAGGTGCTCGTGGGCGGCGACTTCCGCTACGGCCACCGGGGCGCGGGCGACGTGGCGAGCCTCGCCGAGGCCGGCGAGCGGCACGGGTTCGCCGTGCGCGTGGTGGACGACGTGGTGCCGGAGGCAGATCGCCGCGTGTCGTCGACCTGGATCCGCGAACTGCTCGACGCGGGCGACGTGGCGGCGGCGGGGCGGCTGATGGGCCACCTGCCGACGGTGCGCGGCATCGTCGTGCACGGTGCCGCCCGCGGCCGCGAGCTCGGCTTCCCGACGGCGAACCTCGCACCCGAGTCCGAGGGGCTCATCCCCGCCGACGGCGTCTACGCCGGCTGGCTGGTCGATGGCGGCGAGCGCCTGCCCGCGGCGATCTCGGTGGGGGACAACCCGACCTTCGAGGGCGTGCCGCAGCGCCAGGTCGAGGCGTACGTGCTCGATGCCGACATCGACCTGTACGACCACGTCGTCGACATCGCGTTCGCCGAGCGGATGCGCGGCATGGTCGCCTATGCGGGGCTCGAGCCGCTCATGGCGCAGATGCGGCAGGACGTCGAGGACGTGCGGCGCACGCTCGCCTGAGGTCGCGTCAGGCGAGGTCGCGCGTCAGGCCAGGTCGTGCGGCCGGTGCACGAGTGCGGCCGCGCCGATCAGCGGCCCGTCACCGGACAGCGCCGACGGCACGATCTCGAGCCGCGTGACGAAGCCGAAGCCGGTGCGTTCGGCGAGCGCGGCACGGGCATGGTCGAAGAACTCGGGCGCGACGTGCGAGAACCCGCCGCCGATCGCGACCAGGTCGAGGTCGAGCAGGCTCGTGGCCGACGCGATCGCGCGTCCGACCGCGGTGCCCGCGCGGCGCACGGCCGCGATCGCGACCGCGTCGCCCACGGCGTGCGCGGCGGCGAGCTCCTCGCCGGTCGCGCCGGCGAATCCCTGCGCGCGCGCCCAGGCCACCGTGCGGGGACCGGATGCGACGGCCTCGACGCACCCCGTACCGCCGCAGGGGCACGCGTCGTCGAACCCGCCGACCTCGATGTGCCCGACGTGCCCGCCGTTGCCGGTCGGGCTCGCCACCGCCCTCCCGTCGAGGATGAAGCCGCCGCCGATGCCGGTCGAGACGACCATGCCCATCATCGCCCCCACGCCGCGCCCGGCGCCGACCCAGTGCTCGGCGAGCGTGATGCACAGGCCGTCGATGCGCAGGGTGACCGGCACGCCGGGCAGGGCGCGCTCGACGAGGTCGACCAGGGGGAAGCCCCGCCAGACGGGCAGGTTCAGGGGCGAGACGAGACCGTCGACGAGGTCGACCGGCCCGGCCGCGCCGATGCCGCAGCCGACGAGTGCGCCGTCGTCGGGCAGGCCCGCGGCGGTCGCGGTCACCGCCTGCGCGACGTGCGCGGCGAGTTCGTCGGAGGTGGCGGTGGGTCCGGTCGGGCGCCGATGCCGCGATCCGGGCACGAGTGCGCCCGTGTCGTCGACGAGGGCGCTCTCGACCTTCGTGCCGCCGATGTCGACGGCGAGGGCGAGGGGGCGCATGGAGCCCAGCCTAGTGAGCGGCGGCGCGCCGACGCTGCGCCGCGGGAGGCATCCGCACTGCTCATCTGAGCAGGAAGCGCTGCATGTGTTGCTGCGCGGGCGAACCGGGCGTACCGTGGAGGAGTCGGAAGGAGCGTGATGGTCGAGACCGACGAACTCCTCTCGATCCGTGCGGCGGAGCTCTACTACGAGGAGAACAAGACCCAGGACGAGATCGGGCAGGCACTGCACCTCACCCGGTGGAAGGTCGGCCGGCTGCTGTCGCAGGCGAAGGCCAAGGGCTACATCCGCATCGAGATCGTCCATCCGCGCGCCAGGCGCCTGCCGATCGAGCGTCGGCTGCGCGAGGAGCGCGGCCTCGACGACGCGATCGTCGTCTCCACCGCCGGGGTCGACGGCCCCGACGAGGTGCAGATCCGCACCGCGCAGGCCGCCGCCGACTACCTGACCGCGCTGCGGCCGGTGCCGCGCACCCTCGGCGTCAGCTGGGGCCGCACCCTCCACCTGGTCGCGCAGCACCTCCGGCAGGGCTGGGCGTCCGGGGTCAGCGTCGTGCAGATCAACGGCGGCGTGAGCCTCAACCGGCGTGCCGGCACGGCGGCGGCGACCGCGGTCGCGATCGCGCAGAAGGCCGCAGGCCAGGCGACGCTGCTGCCGAGCCCCGCGATCCTCGAGCGCATCGAGACGAAGCAGGCCATCGAGTCCGACCGCGTGGTGGCGGGCGTCATCGACCAGGCCCGCTCGGCCGGCGCCTACCTCTTCAGCGCCGGCGCCGCCGACCACGACTCCGTGCACGTGGAGAGCGGGTACCTGTCGGCGGGCGAGGTCGACGAGCTCGTCCGCAAGGGCGCCGTCGGCGACGTCGTCGGCCGCTACATCGACCCCGACGGCAACATCGTCGACCCCGCCCTCGACGCCCGCACCGTCGGACTCACCCTCGACGAGCTCCGTGACGCCGACCAGGCCATCGCGGTGATCGCCGGCCGCAGCAAGCACGCGGTCGCCGACGCGGTCGTCCGCAGCGGCCTCTGCACCGTCCTCGTCACCGACGAGGAGACGGCCCTCCACATCCTCGACGGCTAGTCCGTCCAGACGAAGGAAGTCACCACCCATGTCCGGTTCCCAGCTCGTGCACCACGCACGCGAGCGCGCCGTCGCCATCCTCGGCGGCGAGCCCGACGACGCGACCCTGCGCCGCTACCTCCACGGCATCCCCGGCGTCGATGCGGTCGGGCTCGAGCAGCGCGCCGCGTCGCTCGGCACCCGCTCGATCAAGACCACGTCCAAGGCGTGGGCGATCGACCGCATCATCGAGCTCATCGACCTCACGACGCTCGAGGGCGCCGACACCCCGGGCAAGGTCCGCTCGCTCGTCGCGAAGGCGCTGCGTCCCGACCCGTCGGAGCCCGGCACGCCGCGCGTCGCCGCCGTGTGCGTGTACGGCGACATGGTGCCGTACGCCGTCGAGGCCCTCGGCGCGGCCCACGGCGACCCCGACGACGGACTCGTCTCGGTCGCCGCGGTGGCCACCGCGTTCCCGAGCGGCCGCTCGTCGCTCGCGATCAAGCTCCAGGACACCGCCGACGCCGTCGCCGCGGGCGCCGACGAGATCGACATGGTCATCGACCGCGGCGCGTTCCTCGCGGGGCGCTACGGCCAGGTCTTCGACGAGATCGTGCGGGTCAAGGAGGCCTGCGCGCGTCCCGACGGCACCTCCGCGTCGCTCAAGGTGATCCTCGAGACCGGCGAGCTGGTGACCTACGACAACGTGCGTCGCGCCTCGTGGCTCGCGATCCTCGCCGGCGGCGACTTCATCAAGACGTCGACCGGCAAGGTGCAGCCCGCCGCGACGCTCCCGGTGACGCTGCTCATGCTCGAGGTCGTCCGCGACTGGTACCGCCTGACCGGCCAGCGCATCGGGGTGAAGCCGGCCGGCGGCATCCGCTCGTCGAAGGACGCGATCAAGTACCTCGTGACCGTCGCCGAGACCGTGGGCGAGGAGTGGCTGGCGCCGCACCTGTTCCGGTTCGGCGCATCGAGCCTGCTGAACGACATGCTGATGCAGCGCCGGAAGCTGGCGAGCGGCCACTACTCCGGACCCGACTACCTGACGATCGACTGAGGAGTCGAACCATGAGCTTTCTCGAGTACGCGCCGGCTCCCGAGTCGCGCGCGATCCTGAACCTGCGCGACGCGTACGGCCTGTTCATCGACGGCGAGTTCGTCGACGGCAACGGCACGCCGTTCCAGACGATCTCGCCCGCCTCCGAGGAGCGGATCGCGACCGTCTCGACCGCCGACGCGGCGGACGTCGACGCGGCCGTGGCCGCCGCGCGCCGCGCGTACCAGCGCACCTGGTCGCGCATGTCCGGCCGCGACCGCGGCAAGTACCTGTTCCGCATCGCGCGCCTGCTGCAGGAGCGCGCCCGCGAGCTGGCGGTGGCCGAGAGCCTCGACAACGGCAAGCCCATCAAGGAGAGCCGCGACGTCGACGTGCCGCTCGTGGCCGCCTGGTTCTTCTACTACGCGGGCTGGGCCGACAAGCTCGACCACGCGGGACTCGGCGCCGACCCGCGCTCGCTCGGCGTGGCCGCGCAGGTGATCCCGTGGAACTTCCCGCTGCTCATGCTCGCCTGGAAGATCGCGCCCGCCCTCGCGGCCGGCAACACGGTCGTGCTGAAGCCGGCGGAGACCACGCCGCTCACGGCGCTCCTGTTCGCCGAGATCGTGCAGCAGGCCGACCTGCCGCCCGGCGTGGTGAACATCATCACGGGCGCCGGCGAGACCGGTGCCGCGCTCGTCGCGCACGACGACGTCGACAAGGTCGCCTTCACCGGCTCGACGGGGGTCGGCCGCGCCATCGCGCGGCAGGTCGCGGGCACGCACAAGAAGGTCACCCTCGAGCTCGGCGGCAAGGCCGCGAACATCGTCTTCGACGACGCGCCCATCGACCAGGCGATCGAGGGCATCGTCAACGGCATCTTCTTCAACCAGGGCCACGTCTGCTGCGCCGGCAGCCGACTGCTCGTGCAGGAGAACGTGCACGACGAGGTCGTCGAGCGGCTGAAGGCGCGCCTGTCGACGCTCCGCCTCGGCGACCCGCTCGACAAGAACACCGACATCGGCGCGATCAACTCGCGCGAGCAGCTCGACCGCATCCGCGAGCTGAGCGCGGCGGGCGAGGCGGAGGGCGCCGAGCGCTGGAGCGCCGACTGCGAGATCCCCGACGAGGGGTTCTGGTTCGCGCCGACCATCTTCACGAACGTCTCCACGAGCCACCGCATCGCGCGCGAGGAGATCTTCGGACCGGTGCTCTCGGTGCTGACCTTCCGCACGCCGGCCGAGGCGGTTGCGAAGGCGAACAACACGCCGTACGGGCTCTCCGCCGGCATCTGGACCGACAAGGGCAGCCGCATCCTCGCGGTCGCCGACAGGCTCCGCGCAGGCGTCGTGTGGGCGAACACGTTCAACCGGTTCGACCCCGCGAGTCCCTTCGGCGGCTACAAGGAGTCGGGCTACGGCCGCGAGGGCGGCCGCCACGGGCTCGCGGCGTACCTCGCGCCCGCCGCTCGGGACCGGGCGGCGATCACGCCGCCCGAGGAGCAGCCCGCACGAACGCCCAAGCGCCAGGCGAAGGGAGCGAAGCGATGAGCCGGCTGGCCGTGCCGAAGACGTACAAGCTCGCGATCGGCGGGAAGTTCCCGCGCAGCGAGTCCGGCCGCACCTACGAGGTGCGCGCCGCCGACGGGTCGTTCCTCGCGAACGCCGCCAAGGCCTCGCGCAAGGACGCGCGCGACGCGGTCGTCGCGGCGCGCTCCGCGTTGTCCGGCTGGGCGGGTGCGACCGCGTACAACCGCGGCCAGGTGCTCTACCGCATCGCCGAGCTGCTCGAGGGCCGGCGGGCGCAGTTCGTCGACGAGGTCATGCAGCTCGAGGGCGTCACCCGCGCCGCGGCGACCGCGCAGGTCGACGAGGCCATCGACCGCTGGGTCTGGTACGCGGGCTGGTCCGACAAGTTCGCCCAGGTGGCCGGCAACGCCAACCCGGTCGCGGGCCCGTACTTCAACATCTCGGTGCCCGAGCCGACCGGGGTCGTCGCCGTCGTCGCCCCGCAGGACACGGCCCTGCTCGGCCTGGTCTCGTCCGTCGCGCCCGCGCTCGTCGCGGGCAACGCCGTGGTCGTGATCGCCAGCGAGCCGTACCCGCTGCCGGCGATCAGCCTCGCCGAGGTGCTCGCCACCAGCGACGTGCCCGGCGGCGTGGTGAACACGCTCACGGGCTCGCCGGCCGAGATCGCGCCCTGGCTCGCCAGCCACGACGACGTCAACGCCATCGACCTCGTCGGCGCGGGGGCGCTCGACTGGGTCGACCTCGAGATCGCCGCGGCCGAGACGCTGAAGCGCGTGCTCCGCCCCGAGCAGGGGCCGGATGCCGCCGCGCCGTCGCTCGACCGCATCACCGCGTTCACCGAGACGAAGACGGTCTGGCACACCAAGAGCATGATCTGAGGTCGCCGGGAATCCGGCCCTCCCGGCGCCGGGCTCACGTAGCGTGGTGAGCCGGGAGGGGGACGACATGGGACGACGGGTGCTGGTGACCGGCGCGACCGGCTACATCGGCGGGCGCCTCGCGCCGCGGCTCGCGGCGGCGGGGCACGACGTGCGGGTGCTGGCGCGCTCGCCGCAGCGGCTGCGCGACGTGCCGTGGGCCGGGGACGTCGAGGTCGTCCAGGGCGACCTGGTCGACGAGGCATCCGTCGCGCGTGCCTGCGAGGGCGTCGAGGTGCTCTACTACCTCGTGCACTCCATGGGCGGGCGCGGCGACTTCGCCGCGGAGGAGCGGGCGATCGCACGCAACGTGGCGCGGGCGGCGCGGGCGGCGGGCGTGGAGCGCATCGTCTACCTCGGCGGGCTGCACCCCGACTCCGACCGGCTCTCGCGGCACCTCGCGTCCCGCGTCGAGGTGGGGGAGATCCTGCTGCACTCCGGCGTGCCGACGATCGTGCTGCAGGCGGGCGTCATCATCGGCTCCGGCTCGACGTCGTTCGAGATGATCCGGCACCTCACCGAGGTGCTGCCCTACATGCCCGCGCCGCGCTGGGTGCGCAACCGCATCCAGCCGATCGCGGTGCGCGACGTGCTGCACTACCTGGTGGAGGCGGCCGACGTGCCGGGCGCGGTGAACCGCACGTTCGACATCGGCGGACCCGACGTGCACCGGTACGGCCAGCTCATGAACGGGTACGCGGTCGAGGCGGGCCTGCACCAGCGGCCCATCGCTGCGCTGCCGGTGCTCACGCCGTACCTCGCGAGCCAGTGGGTGAACCTCGTCACGCCCATCCCGCGACGCCTCGCGGTGCCGATCATCGAATCGCTGCAGTTCGAGTGCGTGGCGCGCGAGCACGACATCGACGCGCTCATCCCGCCGCCCGAGGGCGGGCTGACGCCCTACCGCCGGGCGGTGCGGCTGGCGCTCGAGCGCGAGCGCCGCGGCGACGTCGAGACGAGCTGGCGCAACGCCGAGGTGCTCGGCGCCCCGAGCGACCCGCTGCCGAGCGACCCCGACTGGGCGGGCTACACGGTCTACACCGACCTGCGCGAGCGGCGCTCGCCCGCACCCGTCGCTGACCTGTGGGCGGTGATCGAGGGCGTCGGCGGCGAGAACGGCTGGTACTCCTTCCCGCTCGCCTGGGCGCTGCGGGGCTGGATCGACAAGCTCGTCGGCGGCGTGGGGCTCCGCCGCGGGCGGCGCGACCCCGACGAGCTGCACCCGGGCGACGCGGTGGACTTCTGGCGGGTCGAGCGCATCGACCGCGGGCGGCTGCTGCGCCTGCGCGCCGAGATGCGACTGCCCGGGCGGGCATGGCTGGAGATGTCGGCGGAACCCGACGGGGAGGCATCCGTCTACCGCCAGCGCGCGGTGTTCTTCCCCAAGGGGCTGCCCGGCCGGCTGTACTGGTTCGCGATCCTGCCGTTCCACGGCGTGATCTTCTCCGGCATGGCGAACCGCATCACGGCGCGGGCGCTCGCCGAGGCGCAGGCGTCGGATGCGCGGGGTCAGGACTCGACCGCGACCCCGGCCTCCTCCGCGGCCTGAGCGAACACCCGGTGCGTCGCGGCGCTGAAGAGGACGAACCGCACCAGGCCGGGGGAGGCGGATGCCGCCGCGACGGCGCCGATCGCGACGCGCGCCGCGTCGCCCATCGGCCAGCCGTAGACGCCCGCCGAGATCGCCGGGAACGCGATCGAGTCGGCGCCGAGTTCCGCGGCCAGCAGCAGCGAGGAATCGTAGGCGCCCGCGAGCAGCTCGCGCCGCGCGTCGGCCTCGTCGCCCGGGCCGGGCCAGACCGGCCCGACGGTGTGGATCACCCAGCGCGCCTCGAGCAGGCCCGCCGTCGTGGCGACGGCCTCGCCCGTGCCGAGCCCCTCGGGCAGCACCGACTGGCGCAGCGCCCGGCACTCCGCGAGGATCGCCGGGCCGCCGGCGCGGTGGATCGCGCCGTCGACGCCCCCGCCGCCCAGCAGCGTGGAGTTGGCGGCGTTGACGATCGCGTCGACGCGTTCGTGCGTGAGGTCCCCGGTCACGAGCTGCAGCCGGGGCACGGTCAGCTCCGGTTGTTGGAGAGCTCGAACAGCCGCACGAGCTCGGCGACGGCCGCCTCGCGCTCCTCGCCGCCCGCCTCGTACATGTGGCTGACGTGCGTGCGCAGGTGGTTCTCGACGAGGAGCTTGTTGAGCGAGGCGAGCGACTTCTGCACCGCGAGCGACAGCGTGACGATGTCGACGCAGTACTCCTCGCTCTCGATCATCTTCTCGATGCCGCGCAGCTGGCCCTCGATGATCCGCGTGCGGTGCAGCGCGCGCTTCTTGATGTCCTCGATCACGCTCTCAGGGTAGTCCCACCGCGCCGCGGCCCGGCACGGCGGTCCGCGTGGCGACCACGCGCGGGTTGCGGCTAGACTGGACGCCGCGCCGGTCGAGCCTGCTTTTCTCGTTCCGACGGTGTCGAGTGGCCACCCGCCAGAAGCTCGCACCTTGCTCGGACACCGGTCTCGGCGCACCCCGTCACGACGGCGGCACCCCTCGGGCGCCGGCGCGGTCGACGGGAACGGGGCATCCGCCCGGGGGCGCACCGCACCGGGCGGTGAGGAGTTTTGGAGGACCATGGCCAGCACGAGGCAGCGCACGCGCTCCCGCGACGACGACGCGCCCATCATCCCGATCCTCGCGCGCAAGGTGCGCGAGGTCGAGGCGAAGGCCCAGAAGGGCAAGGTGGGGCCGACCAACCGCACCAAGTTCCAGGTGATCGCGCTGCTCATGCGCGAGGAGCGGTCGCGGGTCAGGGGCGACGCGTCGATCGACGACGGACCCCGGGCCGAACTGCTGAAGCGCCTCGACGGCATCGCGCAGATCCTCGCGAAGACGGCGGCCCGCGACACGAGCCTCATCTCGCTGCTCGAGCCGGATGCCTCGATCTCCACGGTCGCGCAGCGGTTCCGCCGCGACTGGCTGCTCGAGTCGGGCGCCGAGCTGAGCCCCGACGAGCTGATCATCTCGCGCGAGCCGGAACCGGCCGCCGAGCCGATCAGCGAGAACCAGGTCGTGCCGCAGTCGGTGCGGGCGCGCCAGCTGGCGAACCCGTTCCTGGCGCCGGACCTGAGCGCGCCGCGGAAGGCGCCCGTGCCCGTGCGCCGCCTGGCGAACTGGGAGCTGCTGCAGCCGCTGTTCAAGGCGTTCGAGCAGGGGGCCGGCGGCCGCGCGGCCACCATGGAGCTGCCCGAGGCGCCGGCGATCGATCGCCTGTCGCCGCGGCACCTGGAGCTCATGCGGCACCAGGCCCGCTTCATCGAGGCCGCGCGCGAGGGGCATCGCACGTTCCTGCTCGCCGACGAGCCGGGCCTCGGCAAGACGGCCCAGAGCGTGCTCGCGGCGTCGGTCGCCGACGCGTACCCGCTGCTCGCGGTCGTGCCGAACGTCGTCAAGATGAACTGGGCGCGCGAGGTCGAGCGCTGGACGCCGCACCGCCGCGCGACCGTGATCCACGGCGACGGCGACACCCTCGACGCGTTCGCCGACGTGGTCATCGTCAACTACGACGTACTCGACCGGCACATGTCGTGGCTGTCGACGCTCGGCTTCCGCGGCATGGTGGTCGACGAGGCGCACTTCATCAAGAACCTGCAGTCGCAGCGCTCCCGCAACGTGCTGCAGCTCGCGCAGCGCATCCGCGAGCGCGCGCCCGGCGGCGACCCCCTGCTGCTCGCGCTGACGGGCACGCCGCTCATCAACGACGTCGACGACTTCCGCGCGATCTGGCGGTTCCTCGGCTGGATCGACGGCGACAAGCCGGCTCCGCAGCTGCTCGCACGACTCGAGGAGACGGGGCTGACGCCCGCCGACCAGGGGTTCTACCCGGAGGCACGGCAGGCCGTGGTCGACCTCGGCATCGTGCGTCGCCGAAAGGTCGACGTCGCCGCCGACCTGCCCGACAAGCGCGTGGCCGACCTCCCGGTGGAGCTGGACGACGAGCTCGGCCGCTCCATCCGCCAGGCCGAGCGCGAGCTCGCCCAGCGCCTCGCCGAGCGGTTCCGCACGCTCGTCGCGAGCCGCGACCTGCGCGTCGGCGACCTCGACGACGACCAGCGCGACGCGTTCATCCGGGCCGTGGCGAGCGCCGAGCTCGAGGAGTCGCGCAGCGCCAAGTCGGGCGACAACGTCTTCACCATGGTGCGCCGCATCGGCCAGGCCAAGGCCGGCCTGGCCGCCGACTACGCCGCGCAGCTGGCGCGGTCGGCCGGCAAGGTCGTGTTCTTCGCCAAGCACATCGACGTCATGGACCAGGCCGAGGCCGCGTTCGCGGCGCGCGAGCTGCGCTCGGTGTCGATCCGCGGCGACCAGTCGGCGATCGCACGCCAGGCCGCCATCGACGCGTTCAACTCCGACCCGGACGTGCACGTCGCGGTCTGCTCGCTCACGGCGGCGGGCGTGGGCGTCAACCTGCAGTCGGCGTCGAACGTCGTGCTGGCCGAGCTCAGCTGGACGGCCGCCGAGCAGACGCAGGCGATCGACCGCGTGCACCGCATCGGCCAGGACGAGCCGGTCACCGCGTGGCGCATCATCGCCGCGCACACGATCGACACGCGCATCGCCGAGCTGATCGACGCCAAGCAGGGCCTCGCCGCCCGCGCGCTCGACGGCTCCGACGTCGACCCGGGCTCGGCGGACTCGGTGCAGCTCGACGCGCTCCAGCACCTGCTGCGGCAGGCGCTGGACGGCACCCTCTGATCACCGGCTGTCGATAGACTGCGGCAGACCCGCCCCGGGGCACCGGGTCGGCACCACCACCCGCACCGATGATCGACAAGGAGTCGTGCATCCCATGAAGATCGGTCTGCTCACCAGCGGCGGCGACTGCCCCGGACTGAACGCCGTCATCCGCGGTGCCGTGCTGAACGGCGTCATCTCGCACGACGACGAGTTCGTCGGGTTCCGCAACGGCTGGCGCGGCGTCGTCGAGGGCGACTTCACCGAGATCGTCCGCCACGACGTGCGCGGGCTCTCCAAGCAGGGCGGCACGATCCTCGGGTCGAGCCGCACCAACCCCTTCGAGGGCGAGGGCGGCGGGCCCGAGAACATCCAGCGCATGCTCGACGAGAACGGCATCGACGCGATCATCGCGATCGGCGGCGAGGGCACCCTGACGGCCGCGCGCCGCCTCGTCGACGAGGGCGGCATCAACATCGTCGGCGTGCCCAAGACCATCGACAACGACCTCGCCGCCACCGACTACTCGTTCGGCTTCGACACCGCCGTGCAGATCGCCACCGAGGCGATCGACCGCCTGCGCACCACGGCCGACTCGCACGGTCGCTGCATGGTGGTCGAGGTCATGGGCCGTCACGTCGGCTGGATCGCGCTGCACTCGGGCATGGCCGGGGGCGCCCACGCGATCCTCATCCCCGAGCAGCCGAAGACCATCGAGCAGATCTGCGAGTGGGTCGAGTCGGTCCGCGATCGCGGACGCGCACCGCTCGTGGTGGTCGCCGAGGGATTCACCCTCGAGGGCATGTCGGAGGCGCACTCGCACAAGGGGCTCGACGCGTTCGGGCGTCCGCGTCTCGGCGGCATCGGCGAGCTGCTCGCGCCGATGATCGAGGAGCGCACCGGCATCGAGTCGCGCGAGACCGTGCTCGGGCACATCCAGCGCGGCGGCGCCCCGTCGGCCTTCGACCGCGTGCTCGCCACCCGGCTCGGCATGTCCGCCATCACGGCCGTGCACGACCACGCGTGGGGTTCCATGGTCTCGCTCACCGGCACCGACATCGAGGTCGTGAGCATCGCCGACGCGACCGGCGGGCTCAACGTGGTGCCGCAGTCGCGCTACGACGAGGCCAAGATCCTGTTCGGCTGAGCATCGTGCTGCCCCGGGTCTGCGTCTGCTACCTGCTCCGCGACGGCGAGGGCGGGCGGCAGGTGCTGCTCGGGCGCAAGAAGGAGGGGCTCGGCGCCGGGCGGCTGGTCGGGCTCGGCGGCAAGCTCGAACCCGGGGAGTCCGCGGTGGCGGCGGCCGTGCGCGAGGTGTACGAGGAGTCGGGCGTCACCGTCGCGGCATCCGACCTCGAGCACCGCGGCCGCCTGACCTACCGGTTCCCGACCCGGAGCGCATGGAGCCAGGAGTCGGACGTGTTCGTCACGGAGCGGTTCGACGGCGTGCCGGGGGAGTCGGACGAGCTGGTGCCGGCCTGGTACCCGGTGGCCCGGCTGCCGCTCGGCGAGATGTGGGACGACGCGAGGTTCTGGTTGCCCGGGGTGCTCGCCGGCGGTCGGGTGCGTCGCGCCTTCCGGTTCGGCAGCGACCTGGCGAGCGTCGTCGCGGAGGACGATCCGGCCGCCTGAGCGCGCGAGCGGTTTGCCCGCGGGGCCCGCGCGTGACAGGATGCTTCGGTTCACGTCCCTCCACAGAGAGCATCCGGTGGATCTCACCCTCGTCGTCCTGCTGGTCGTCGTACTGGCACTCTTCTTCGACTTCACCAACGGGTTCCACGACACCGCCAATGCGATGGCGACCCCCATCGCGACCGGTGCGCTCCGCCCGAAGGTGGCCGTCGCGCTCGCGGCGGTGCTGAACCTCATCGGCGCGTTCCTCTCGACGGAGGTGGCGCGCACGATCTCCGGCGGCATCATCCGCGAGGGCGAGGACGGCGTGCTGATCACGCCGACCCTGATCTTCGCGGGGCTGCTCGGCGCGATCATCTGGAACATGGTGACCTGGCTGTTCGGCCTGCCGTCGAGTTCCAGCCACGCCCTGTTCGGCGGGCTGATCGGTGCGGCGCTCGTCGGCGCGGGCCTCCAGGCGATCGACCTGTCGGTGCTGGCGTCGAAGGTGCTGCTGCCCGCCGTGCTCGCGCCGCTCACCGCCGGGCTCGTCGCGTTCTGCGCGACCCGGCTGGCGTACTGGATCACCCGGCGCAACGACCGCAAGCCCGACGGCCGCGACGGCTTCCGCCGCGCGCAGGTGTTCTCGAGCTCGCTGGTGGCGCTCGCGCACGGCACGAACGACGCGCAGAAGACGATGGGCGTCATCACCCTCGCGTTCATCGCGGCGGGGCTGCAGTCCACGGGTACCGGACCGCAGGGCTGGGTGGTCGTCGCGTGCGCGATCGCGATCGCGCTGGGCACCTACGTCGGCGGCTGGCGCATCATCCGCACCCTCGGCACGGGGCTCACCGACGTCAAGCCCGCCCAGGGCTTCGCCGCCGAGACGAGCACCGCGGCGACGATCCTCGCCTCGAGCCACCTCGGCTTCGCGCTCTCGACCACGCAGGTCGCGTCGGGCTCGGTCATCGGCTCGGGCCTCGGCCGCCGCGGGTCGACGGTGCGCTGGTCCACCGCGGGCCGCATCGGCATCGGCTGGCTGCTCACGCTGCCCGCGGCGGGCATCATCGGCGCGCTCGCGGCGCTCGTCGCGAACCTCGGCGTCGCCGGCATCCTGATCGACGCGGTCGCGGGCTTCGCCGCGATCATCGGGCTGTACCTCGTCTCCAAGCGCGACGAGGTCAACCAGCACAACGTGACCAGCGAGGTCGCGGCCTCCGGCCGAGCGGTCCGCATCCCGCGCGATGCCAAGCGGAAGGGGGCCCGCTCGTGATCGACTGGTTCTCGTTCCTCGTCGTGCTCGTCGCGTCGATGCTCGGCGCCTGCGTCGTGGTCGCCGCCTACGCGCTCGGAATCCGGCTGCTCGTGGTCTCGGGCCGGGCGCCCGTGGTGAGCCCCGCCGAGTTCACCGACGCGATCACGATCATGACGCCCGCCGAGATCCGCGCGGCCGAGAAGCGCGCGGCGAAGGCGGCCAGGAAGAGCCCGCTCGGCGAGGGAGCGAAGCGACTCGCCCTCGTCGGCGCCTGGGCCTGCTTCGCCCTCAGCGGACTCGCGGTGCTGTTCGGCATCTACCTGATCGTGCCCGCCTTCCACGGCTGAGCGGGCGGACCACCGCCGCAGGACGGGGGTTCACCGGATGTCGCCGGCCCGGCCGCGACCGTAGCGTGGATGTCATGACCACCACCGTCCCCACCACCCCCGCCCCGACCGCCGACTACGGCCCCAGCGCCACCGCGGCCGCACCCCGCGGGCTCGGCATCGCCAGCCTCGTGCTCGGCATCGTCTCCATCCTCACCGGCGGCGGTGCCGTGATCGGTCCCATCGCCGGCCTCGTGCTCGGCTGCCTGGCGCTGACCCGCGAGCCCGCCGGTCGCACCCTGGCGATCTGGGGCATCGTGCTGAACGCCGTCGTGATCGGGTTCGGCGCGCTCGCCCTCGTCGGCACCGCGGTCTTCACCGTCGCGATGCTGCCGTTCGCGCTCTTCTGACGCGCACCCGCGGCGCACCGGTCACGGGCCGTCCCGCTGTCGCGGGGCGGCCCGCGACGGTAGGCTCGGAGGGCATGCCGGCGACCCACCGGCGCACCACCACCGATGGCGATGGAGATCCCATGAACCTGCGACCCCTCATGCACTGCGACGACGAGGGGAGGGGCGAATGAGCGAGCTCGGGCCGATGCGCGTCGAGTCGGATTCGCTCGGCCAGGTGGAGGTCCCGGCCGACGCCTACTGGGGCGTGCACACGCGTCGCGCGCTGGACAACTTCCCGATCTCCAAGCGTCCCATCTCGGTGTATCCCGAGCTGATCGTCGCGCTCGCCTCGGTCAAGCAGGCCGCCGCGCGCGCCAACCTCGAGGTCGGTGCGCTGCGCGCCGAGACGGCCGGCCGCATCGACGCCGCCTGCCAGCGGATCATCGACGGCGAGTTCCACGACGAGTTCGTCGTCGGCGTGATCCAGGGCGGCGCCGGCACCTCGACCAACATGAACGCGAACGAGGTCATCGCGAACGTCGCCCTCGAACTCGCCGGCTTCGAGAAGGGCCGCTACGACGTCATCCACCCCATCGACGACGTCAACCGCAGCCAGTCGACCAACGACACGTACCCGACCGCGCTGAAGATCGCGCTGTCGCTCTCGCTGCGCACGCTGCTCGACGAGCTGGAGGAGCTGCGCCGGTCGTTCCACCGCAAGGCCATGGAGTTCCGCGAGGTGCTCAAGGTGGGCCGCACGCAGCTGCAGGACGCCGTGCCGATGACGCTCGGGCAGGAGTTCCACGGCTACGCCACGACGCTCGGCGAGGACCGCGCGCGGCTCGAGGAGACCCGCTGGCTGCTCGCCGAGATCAACCTCGGCGCGACCGCGATCGGCACCGGCATCACGGCCGACCCGGGCTATGCGGCGGCGGCGGTGCGGCACCTCAACGAGATCACCGGCCTGGGCCTGGAGACCGCACCCGACCTGATCGAGTCGACGAGCGACACGGGCGTGTTCATGTCGTTCTCCGGCTCGCTGAAGCGCAGCGCGATCAAGCTCTCGAAGATCTGCAACGACCTGCGGCTGCTCTCGTCTGGCCCCCAGACCGGCCTCGGCGAGATCAACCTGCCGCCGAAGCAGGCGGGCTCGTCGATCATGCCCGGCAAGGTCAACCCGGTGATCCCGGAGGCGGTCAGCCAGGTCGCCTTCCAGGTCGCGGGCACCGACGTGACCGTGACGATGGCGGCCGAGGCCGGCCAGCTCCAGCTGAACGCGTTCGAGCCGGTCATCGCGCACTCGCTGCTGCAGTCGATCACCTGGATGCGCCAGGCCTGCTGGACGCTGCGGGTCAACTGCGTGGACGGCATCACCGCGAACACCGAGCGCCTCGGCGAGATGGTCGCCTCGAGCGTCGGCGTGATCACGGCGCTGATCCCGTTCATCGGCTACGGGCAGGCCGCCGAGCTCGCCAAGGAGGCCCTGCGCACGGGCCGGCCGGTGGCCGACCTGGTGGTCGAGGCGGGGCTGATGACCCGCGAGGCCGTGACGCACCAGCTCTCGCCCGACCGGCTGTCGGGCATGGAGCCGATCACCAGCGCCATCCCGGTCGTGCAGCTCCAGGCCGAGCCCTCCGACTGACGCCGGTGCGGGGCGCTCAGACCACGCGGCAGTGCGTCGTGAGCGCCCCGATGGCGTCGATCGAGACCGTCACGGTCGAGCCGTCGTGCAGGAACACGGGGGGCTTGCGCGAGTAGCCGGCGCCGCCGGGGCTGCCGGTCGAGATGAGCGTGCCCGGAGGGATGGTCGCCGAGCGCGACAGGTACGAGATGATCTCCGCGACGGAGCGCACCATCTCGTCGGACGACGCGTCCTGCAGGATGTGCCCGTCGACGTTGGTGGTGAGCCAGACGTCCTGCGGGTCGGGGATCTCGTCGGCGGTGACGACGACCGGTCCGGTGGGGGTGAACCCGTCGAACGACTTGCAGCGCGACCACTGGGCCTCGGAGAACTGGATGTTCCGGGCCGTGATGTCGTTGACGACCGTGTAGCCCCACACGTAGTCGAGCGCGTCCTGCACGCGCACGCCGCGGGCGGGCCGGCCGATGATCACGCCGAGTTCGGCCTCGTAGTCGACCTCGTTCGAGAGCTCGTCGGGCCAGGTCGTGGTGCCGCCGTGCGCGGCGAGCGAGTTCGGCCACAGCGAGAAGACGGTCATCGCGGTCTCGGAGCGCAGCTTCAGCTCGGAGGCGTGGGCGGCGTAGTTCGCGCCGATGGCGAGGATGTGCGGGGGGCGCAGCACGGCGGAGGCGTGCCGCAGGTGGGCGACGGCGTGCGTGGGGGCGTCGGCGGCGATGGCGGCGTCGGCGAGGCCGCGGACGTGCGCGAGGCCCTCGGGGCCGCGTTCGATGAGGTCCTGGAGGTCGCGCGGCGGATCGTCGACCACCTCGTCGAGGAAGAGCGCGCGGTCGCCGTGCACCACCGCGAGCCGGGGGGTGCGCTGGCCGTCGACCCTGAGGTGTGCGAATCTCACCCCCTCAGGCTATCGAGACCGGGTGGGGCGGACTTGTCGTGCGGGTACAACAGATCCTGCAGTTCCTGCCACGGATCCCACGGCTGTTCCCCCGGGTGCGCCGGCGGCGGCGCGCCAGAGGTGCATCGACGCGTAGCTCCGCCACGGGGCCCAGTCCGCGCCTCGCCCGGCCAGCGCCCGGGCATCGGCGGGGAGCCCGAGTCGTGCGGCGCCGCTCCGGAGCGCGGAGTCGCCCGTGAGCAGCACGTCGGGGTCGCCGGTGACGCGCATGGCCACGTACCCGGCCGTCCACGGGCCGATGCCGGGCATGGCGAGCAGCGCCTCCCGGAGCTCGTGGCGCGGCACGTCGACGTCGACGCGGAGGTCGCCGGAGGCGAGCGCGGCGGCGGTGCCGACGATCGACGCGACGCGCGCGGCGGGCCCGCGCAGCACCTCGGCGCCCCGCTCGGCGATGGTCGCGGCGCTCGGGAACAGCCGCCACTGCGCGCCGTCCAGGTCGACCCGATCGCCGAGCGCGTCGACGAGGCGGGTGAGCGCGGTGCGCGCCGACGCGACGGAGACCTGTTGGCCGAGCATCGCCCGGAACAGCAGTTCGTGCGCGTCGAGGCATCCGGGCACCCGCATGCCGGGCTCGGCCGCGACGGCCCCCGCGAGCGCGGGATCGCCGGCCAGCGCGGTCGAGATCGCGTCGACGTCGGCGTCGAGGTCGAACAGGCGCCGCACGCGGGCCACCAGGGGCGGCAGGTCGGCGAGCGAGGCGAGCCTGGCGGTGACCCGCACCCCCGGCTCGTGCGGGTCCGCCTCGAGGCGCACGAGCGACGGCCCGCCGGGCAGCCGCAGCGCCCGCGTGAAGGCGCCGTCGGCCGGCGTCTCCATGCCGGCGACGGCGCGGGCCGCGAGCCAGTCGAGCACCCCGGCCGCGTCGAAGGGCGCGCGAGCGGGCAGGCGGAGCACGATCTGGCCGGCGTCGCCGTGCTCGGGCGCGCCGCGTCGCCGCCGGGCGAGCGCGCGCAGTTCACTCGGCGTGCGCTCGTAGACGGCGCGCACCGTGTCGTTGCACTGGCGCACGCTGCCGAACCCCGCGGCGAACGCGACGTCGGCGACGGGCAGGTCGCTGCCGACGAGGAGCGCCCGCGCGGTCTGCGCCCGGTGCGCGCGGGCGAGCGCGAGGGGGCCGGCGCCGAGCTCGGCGGTGAGGATGCGGCCGAGGTGGCGCGGGGTGTAGCCGAGTCGCCCGGCGAGCCCGGGCACGCCCTCGCGCTCGACGACGCCGTCGCCGATGAGGCGCATGGCCCGCGCGGCGAGGTCGTCGTGGAGGTCCCAGCGCGGCGAGCCGGGCACGGCGTCGGGCAGGCAGCGCTTGCAGGCGCGCAGGCCCGCCTCGTGGGCGGCCGCCGCGGTGAGGTAGAAGCGCACGTGCTCGGGCTTGGGCGTGGTCGCGGGGCAGCTCGGCCGGCAGTAGATGCCGGTCGAGTGCACGCCGGTGATGAACTGCCCGTCGAAGCGCGCGTCGCGCGAGCTCATGGCCAGGTAGCGCTCCCGGAACTCCGGGTCGTGGATGCGATCGACGGCCTGCATGCGTCCAGCCTCGCACCCCTCGGGGCGATTCGGTAGCGGGAATCGGACATCGCCGCGCGACGCCCGCCGGCGCCGCAGCCGTAGGGTGATCGCATGGCATCCGACGTCATCGACGAACTGCGCCGCGTCCTCGGGGACGCGGTCTCGACCGAGCCCGCCGCGCGCGAGGCCGCCCGGGGCGACGCGTCGGGCTGGCGCACCGACAGCCCGCCGGACGCGATCGTGCACGCCGCATCCGTCGCCGACGTGCAGGCCGTGCTGCGCATCGCCTCGGCGACCGGCACGCCCGTCGTCGCCCGTGGTGCCGGCTCGGGCCTCGCGGGCGGCGCGAACGGCCGGAGCGGGCAGATCGTGCTCGACACCACGCGCATGGACCGGGTGCTCGAGATCGACGTCGAGGACGAGCTGGCGGTCGTCGAGCCGGGCGTGATCAACGACGACCTGAACCGGGCGCTCGCGCCGCACGGCCTCTGGTACTCGCCCGACCCGGCCAGCAAGGCGATCTCGACCATCGGCGGGAACATCGCGACCGGCGCGGGCGGGCTGCTCTGCGCGAAGTACGGGGTCACCCGCGAGGCCGTGCTCGGCCTCGTCGTGGTGCTCGCCGACGGCTCGCTGCTGCGCACCGGGCACCGCACCGTCAAGGGCGTCACCGGATACGACCTCACGGCCCTGCTCACCGGCTCCGAGGGCACGCTCGGCGTCATCGTCGAGGCCACCCTGCGGCTGCGACCCGCGCCGCGGCACGAGCCGGTGACGATCGCCGCCGCCTACGCCGACGTCGAGTCCGCCGCGGAGGGTGCGGCGGCGGTCGTGCGCGCGCACCTCCGCCCCGCGATGCTGGAGCTGCTCGAACCCGCGGGGCTCGGCCGCATCCGCTCGCACCTGGGGCCGGCCGCGCTGGACGGCACGCCCCTCGCCGCGGGTGTCGCGCCCGACGATGCGGCGTTCCTCATCGCCCAGTGCGACGGCCCGGCCGCGCCGGCGGAGGCGGCGGAGGTCGCCGCGGCGCTCGCGAGCGCGGGCGGCACGGTCGAGCTCGCGGCGGATGCGGCCGAGGGGGAGCGCCTCCTGGCCGTCCGCCGCTCGTTCCACGCGGCGCTCGCCGCGACCGGCGAGGTGCTGATCGAGGACGTCGCGGTGCCGCGTTCGCAGCTGCCCGCGATGTTCCGCGAGATCGCGCGGATCGGCGCCGCGTACGACCTGGAGATCCCCACCGTCGCGCACGCGGGCGACGGCAACCTGCATCCGAACTTCGTCTACTCCGGCGACGAGGTGCCCGAGCGGGTCTGGGCGGCCGCGGACGAGCTGTTCCGCACCGCGGTCCGGCTGGGCGGGACCCTGACCGGCGAGCACGGGGTCGGCGTGCTGAAGCGCCGCTGGCTGCGCGACGAGCTCGGCGACGGGCAGCACGACCTGCAGCGCCGCATCAAGGCCGCGTTCGACCCGGCGGGCATCCTGAACCCGGCCGCGATGTTCGAGCCGGTCGCGTGAGCGGCCACGCGCCGAACGGGCCCGTCGGCCCGCAGCCGCACCTGCGGCCGACCTCGCCGCGCACCTCGCGGTCGCGCGGCGCCGGCCTCGCCGCGGTCGGCATCGTGCTGGCGTCGCTCGTCGGCCTCGCCGTGGCCGCCTACTTCGTCCAGGCGCTCGGCACGGGCGCCGCCGCCGCGGGCGCCGTGCTCGCGCTCGTGCCGCTGGCGGCCGTGCTCTGGGCGGTGCGCTGGATCGACCGCTGGGAGCCCGAGCCCCGCGGCGCGCTGTGGTTCGCGTTCCTGTGGGGCGCGACCGTGTCGGTCGCGCTCGCGCTGCTCGTCGACCTCGCGCTCGTCGTGCTCGGCGGCATCGACGACGAGTTCCTCGGCGCGGTCGTGCAGGCCCCGATCGTCGAGGAGCTCGCGAAGGCCGCGGGGCTGCTCGTGCTCGCCGCGGTCGCGCGCGCGCACCTCGACGGCCCCGTCGACGGCCTCGTCTACGCGGCGACCATCGCGGCGGGCTTCGCGTTCACGGAGAACGCGTTGTACTTCGGCGTCGCGCTGCTCGAGTCGGGGCCCGACGGGCTCGGTTCGGTCTTCTTCGTGCGCGGCGTGATGTCGCCGTTCGCGCATGTCATGTTCACCGCGTGCACGGGCATCGCGATCGGGACCTTCGTCGCCCGGGGCCGCAGCGCGCTGCTCGGCGCGCTCGTCGGCCTGGTGCCCGCGATCGGCCTCCACGCGCTCTGGAACGGCGCCCTGTTCGTCGTCGACGACTTCTTCGGGTACTACCTGCTCGTGCAGGTGCCGCTGTTCGTGCTCGCGATCGGCATCACGGTGTGGCTGCGCCGCCTCGAGCGCCGCGTCCTGCGCCGACGCCTGGCGGAGTACGCCGCCGTCGGCTGGTTCAGCGCCGGCGAGCTCGAGATGTTCACCACGCCGGAGGGGCGTCGGCGTGCGCGGGCGAACGCCTCGGCGCGCGGTGCCGTCGCGCGGCGCACGATGGACGCGCTCATCCGCGACACCACCCACCTCGCGTTCACCCGGGAGCGCATCGCCTCGGGTCGCGCCGCATTCGGCGGGCGCGACGGCGGGCGGGCCGCCGCCGACGAGCAGGCGCTGCTCGCCTCGATCGTCGCCGCGCGCGCATCGCTGCTCGCCTGACGTATCCGTGCCCGGCGTATGCTGGGCCCACCCGGACGACGTCGATCGGAGCCCACGGATGCCCGCAGCCGACGACGCGATGCGCACCGAGGCGCCGATCGCGTGGCGCGACGCGCTGCTCGCCGCGCGCGAGCGCGTGGCTGCGGGCGACGATCCCGGCCCCGGGCTCTCCCTGCGCCCCCTGGTGCACGACGCCTGGCGTCGCGCACTGTCGCACGCCGTCGACCCCGAGCGCTCGCTCCCCGGCATCGTCCTCGGCGACGACGAGTTCCGCGAGTACCGCGCGCAGCACGAGCTGACCGGCGCGCTGCCGGTGATCCGGAGGCTGCTCGCCGACGACGCCGACGAGAACGGCCTGCTGGTCGCGGTGGGCGACGCGCGCGGCCGCCTGCTCTGGGTCGAGGGCGACCGCACCCTGCGGCGCCGGGCCGAGGACATGCGCTTCGTCCCGGGCGCCGACTGGTCGGAGGAGCGCATCGGCACGAGCGCCCCGGGCACCTCGCTCGCGCTCGACCGGGCGGTGCAGATCCGCGGCGCGGAGCACTTCCACTCGATCGTGCACCCGTGGAGCTGCACCGCGGCACCGGTGCACGACCCCGTCTCGGGTGCGATCCTCGGGGTCATCGACATCACCGGGGACGACCAGGCGGTCGCGCCGCACACGCTCGCCCTCGTCTCCGCGACCGTCGCCGCGGTCGAGTCCGAGCTGCGCATCCAGCGGCTGCAGACCGACGTGCAGGCCACCATCCGCCGGTCGCGCATGCGGCGAGCCGCGCCCGACCGCGCGCTGCACGTGCAGGGCGGCGATCCGCCGCGGCTGGGCGGGCTGCGCCTCAGCCTCCGCCACGCCGAGATCCTGCTGCTGCTCGCGTGGCACCCCGAGGGCCTCACGGCCGAGCGCCTGGCGGGCCTCCTCTACGAGACGGATGCCTCGTCGGTGACGCTCCGCGCCGAGCTCGTGCGCCTGCGCCGCGTGCTCGAGGGCGCGGGCGTGCCCGTGCCCGCCTCCCGTCCGTACCGCCTCGCCGAGCCGATCGCGACCGACGCGCGCGAGGTGCTCGACCTGCTCGACCGCGGTGCGCACCTGCGGGCGCTGGAGCACGCGGCCGGTCCCGTGCTGCCGGAGTCGACCGCGCCGGGCGTCGCGCGCATCCGCGCCGAGGTCGCGTCGCGCCTGCGCGAGGCGATGCTCGCCGACGCCGCCGTGGAGCACCTCGTGCGCTACGCCGACACCGAGGCCGCCCGCGACGACCTCGAGGTGCAGCAGGCGTGCCTGCGCCTGCTGCCGTCGCGCTCGCCGAAGCGGGCGCGCGTCGTCGCCCGCATCGAGGCGATCCAGCGCGAACTCGCCTGAGCACGCCCGCTGCAACCCCGCTGCAACGTCGCTGCAACCTTCCTCGACCTACCGTGTCGACACGTGCCCGTCACGGGCACGCCGACAACGGAGTCAGGAAACAGGAGGACCGATGACGGTCTACGCAGCGCCCGGCACCCAGGGCGCACTCATCGATTTCGCACCCCGGTACGAGCACTTCATCGGCGGGGAATGGGTCAAGCCGGTCAAGGGCGGCTACTTCGAGAACATCTCGCCCGTCAACGGCAAGCCGTTCACCGAGGTCGCGCGCGGCACGGCCGAGGACATCGAGCTCGCCCTCGACGCCGCCCACGGGGCGGCGGCCACGTGGGGCCGCACGAGCGCGGCCGAGCGGGCGGCGGTGCTGAACCGCATCGCCGACATCATCGACGCCAACCGCGAGCTGCTCGCCGTCGCCGAGACATGGGACAACGGCAAGTCCATCCGCGAGCCGCTGAACGCCGACCTCCCGCTCGCGAGCGACCACTTCCGGTACTACGCGGCCCTGATCCGGGCGCAGGAGGGCAGCTTCACCCAGCTCGACAACGACACGGTCGCGTACCACTTCCACGAGCCGCTCGGCGTGGTCGGCCAGATCATCCCGTGGAACTTCCCGCTGCTGATGGCGGTCTGGAAGCTCGCCCCGGCGCTCGCCGCGGGCAACTGCGTCGTGCTGAAGCCGGCCGAGCAGACGCCCAGCTCGATCCTCGTGCTGATGGGCCTCATCGCGGACGTGCTCCCGGCAGGCGTCGTGAACGTCGTCAACGGCTTCGGGGTCGAGGCGGGCAAGCCGCTCGCGTCCTCCAGCCGCATCCGCAAGATCGCCTTCACCGGCGAGACGACCACGGGCCGGCTCATCCTGCAGTACGCGGCGAACAACATCATCCCCACCACGGTCGAGCTGGGCGGCAAGAGCCCGAACATCGTGTTCGAGTCGGTCGCCGACCGCGACGACGACTTCTACTCGAAGGCGCTCGAGGGCTTCAGCCTGTTCGCGTTCAACCAGGGGGAGGTGTGCACCTGCCCGAGCCGATCGCTCATCCAGAAGTCGATCTACGACTCCTTCCTGAACGACGCGATCGAGCGCACGAAGCAGGCCAAGCAGGGCAACCCGCTCGACACCGAGACGCAGGTCGGCGCGCAGGCGTCGAACGACCAGCTCGAGAAGATCCTGAGCTACATCGACATCGGCCAGCAGGAGGGCGCGAAGCTGCTGCTCGGCGGCGAGCGGGTCGACCTCGGCGGCGACCTCACCGACGGCTACTACGTCGCCCCGACGATCTTCGAGGGGCAGAACCGCATGCGGCTGTTCCAGGAGGAGATCTTCGGCCCGGTCGTCGCGGTCACGAGCTTCACCGACTACGACGACGCCATCTCGATCGCGAACGACACCCTGTACGGCCTGGGCGCGGGCGTCTGGTCGCGCAACGGCAACGAGGCGTACCGGGCCGGCCGCGACATCCAGGCCGGCCGCGTGTGGGTGAACAACTACCACGCGTACCCGGCGGGGGCGGCGTTCGGCGGCTACAAGTCGTCGGGCATCGGCCGCGAGAACAACGTGCAGGCGCTCGACCACTACCAGCAGACCAAGAACCTGCTGGTCAGCTACAACGAGAGCCCGCTCGGGTTCTTCTAGGCCGATGTCGCTCGAATCGCTCCGCACCATCGTGGGGTCGATCACGGTCGAGGGTGACGCGTCGCCGCGGGTGGAGCTCACGCCCGCGGCGGCCGCGCTCATCGACCGGCTGTGGTCGGCCCACGGCCCGCTGATGTTCCACCAGTCGGGCGGATGCTGCGACGGGAGCTCGCCCATGTGCTACCCGGCGGGGGAGTTCGCCACCAGCGCGGCCGACATGCTCCTCGGCGACCTCGCACTGGACGAGGACCGCTCCGTGCCCTTCTGGATGTCCGCCGAGCAGTTCGCCCTCTGGCGGCACACGTACCTCACGGTCGACGTGGTGCCGGGCCGGGGCAGCGGCTTCTCGCTCGAGGCGCCGGAGGGGGTCCGCTTCCTCATCCGGTCGCGCCTGATGGGCGACTGACCGGGAGGACCAAGAGCTCCACCGGGCGACGAGACGCCTGCCTGCGCGAAGCCGGGGGAACGGCCCACGCATGAAACTCGTCGCCCGGTGGTGTGGCACTGCCGACAACGCTGCTCGGGCGACGAGTTCGTGGGTTTCAGGATGCATCCGCATCGATGCCCGCGCAAGCAGAAGAGGGACACGCGTCCCTCACCCGCGTTGCCGGAGGCGGGTGCATCCGATTGGATGGAACCCATGACAGACACCAACAGCAAGCCCGAGGTCGACGCACCGGAGGGCCCCGCGCCCGTCGAACTCGTGATCGAGGACATCGTCGTCGGCGACGGCGCCGAGGCCCAGCCGGGCTCGACCGTCGACGTGCACTACCTCGGCGTCGAGTACGACTCCGGTGCCGAGTTCGACTCCTCGTGGAGCCGCGGGCAGTCCATCAACTTCCCGCTCGCCGCGCTCATCGCCGGCTGGCAGGAGGGCATCCCCGGCATGAAGGTCGGCGGGCGCCGCAAGCTCACCGTGCCGCCGCACCAGGCCTACGGCCCCGCCGGCGGCGGCCACCAGCTCTCGGGCAAGACGCTCATCTTCGTGATCGACCTGCTCGGCGTCAGCTGAGCCGCAGCAGCACCCGAACGGCCCGACGCGATGCGTCGGGCCGTTCGTCGTCTCAGGCGCGCTCGCGCTCGCCGCGCTCCTGCACGCGGTCGACCAGCTCGCGCCACGGGCCGTCGAGCTGGCGCTCGGCCAGCTGCGCCTCGTGCGGGCGGCACTCGATGCGGTAGGTGAACCGGTCGGGCTGGGCGGGCGGCTGCGGCGCGTCGTCCCACGGGATCGACGCGATCAGCACGTGCCAGGCGTCGGCGTCGGGCTGGTCGTCCACGTGCACCCGCCAGCGCACGGACAGCCCCGCGAACCCGCCGCTGCGCGACACGGTGACGTCCATGACGCGATCGTACCCCGGTGCATCCGATCGGCCCGGTGCATCCGATCGCCCCCCTCGACCGGAAGACATGGGTGACAGCAGTTCTCCGCCCCTGCCGGGGCCAGATGAGGAGGAACCCATGCGCACCAGAACAGTCGCCGGCGCCGCAGCCGGCATCGCCGCGGGAGCGGTGGTCGCGCTCGCCGCGATCGCACCCGCTTCCGCCGACGAGCACGAGACCGCGATGCTGAGCGTGCTGCACGGCGTGCCCGCGCTGACGGTCGACGTGTACGTGAACGACGAGCTCACGCTCGAGGACTTCGAGCCCGGCGACCTCGCTGGACCGCTCGAGCTCGCCGGCGGCACGTACACCGTGCAGATCAACGCGGCCGACTCGGAGGACGCGGCGATCGGCCCGGTCGACCTCACGCTCGAGGGCGGCATGGACTACACCGCGGCGGCCCACCTCGACGCCGACGGTGCGCCCACCGCGACGCTGTTCACCGACGACACGTCCTCGTCCGCGGCCGGCGAGGGCCGGCTCACGGTGCGGCACATCGCGGCGGCACCCGCCGTCGACGTGCTCGCAGGCGGCGACGCGGTGATCACCGACCTCGCGAACCCCGATGAGGCCTCGCTCGACCTGCCGGCCGGCACGATCTCCGCATCGGTCGCCGCAGCCGGCACGACCGACCCCGTGCTCGGGCCGGCCGACGTGACCGTCGCCGAGGGCGAGCTCACGATCGCCTACGCCTGGGGCAGCCTCGAGGACGAGAACCTCGCCCTCGCCGTGCAGACCGTCGGCGGACTCCACTCCACCCCGGGCGACGTGCCCGCGGGCGAGGCGGGGCTCGCCGCGACGAACGCGCCCGTCGACGCAGCGGTGTGGTGGCTCGGTGCCTCCGCCGCCGTGCTGCTGCTGGGTGCGGCCGTGGCGATCGGCGTGGCCGACCGTCGCAGCCCGATCCGGAGCAGGCGCTGAGCGCCATGGTCCGGACGAGGGAGGTCTCCGTCGCAGCAGCGTGCTGCGCGGGGGCCGCCCTCGCGGCGCTGCTCGCCGCGGGCCTGGTGCTCGCGGGCGCGGCAGGCTCGACGGATGCCGCGGGGCCGGCGCCGGTGCAGGTCATCGACGCGTCCGTGCCCGCGCCCTCCGCGGCATCCGTCGAACCCGCCGCCCGACCCGCCGCCGAGGTCGAGGTCCGCAGCGCGTCGCTCGACGAGCTGCCGGGCGATCCGACCGAGGCGCCGGTCCGCCTGCAGGCAGGCGGCATCGGGGTGGACGTCGAGGTCGTCCCGGTCGGGGTGACCGACGGCGACGTCATGGAGCTGCCGCGCGATCCCGCCGTGGCGGGATGGTACCGATACGGGCCCGGCATCGGCGACGATGCGGGCGCGGTCGTGGTCGCCGCGCACGTGGACTCGCTCGAGTACGGGCTCGGCCCGTTCGCGGCGTTCGCGGACGCGCCGGCCGGCACGGAGATCGCGCTGACCGCAGCCGACGGCTCCGCCGAGCGCTACGCGATCGTCGCCCGGGAGACGTCCCGCAAGGGATCCGTCGACTGGGACGCGGTGTTCGACCGGGAGGGCGCGAAGCGGCTCGCGATCATCACCTGCGGCGGCGAGTTCGACTGGGAGCGACGCACGTACCTCGACTCGGTCGTGGTGTGGGCGGAGCCGATCGGATGAGGCGGCGATCACTATGCTGGTGGACACGATCCAGGCGACGGCGCCCGGTGCGCCGCACCCGTTCGTGTCGCATCGCACGACGACCGCGAGGAGGCAGCGGAAGCACGTGGACGACCCCGCACAGGACGACCGGCGGCTCGCCGAGGCCTTCCGCGACGGCGAGGAGTGGGCCGTCGCCGCGGCCTACGGGAGGTGGTCGAGACTCGTGTTCACGATCGCCGTGCGCTCGCTCGGCAACAGCCAGGACGCCGAGGACGTGACCCAGCAGGTCTTCGTGAAGGCGTGGCGCTCGCGCGAGCGGTTCGATCCCGAGCGCTCCCTGTCGGCGTGGCTGACGGGCATCACCCGCTACGCGGTCGCCGACATGCACGAGGCCAGGTCGCGCGAGCGGCGCCTGGCCGAGGCCGCGGCCGGCGAGCTCTCGGTCACCGAGACGGTCGACCCGCGGTTGGAGGAGCGCGTGCTCGTGGCCGACGAGCTGCAGCAGCTGCCGCCCGAGCCGCGGCGGATCATGCACCTGGCCTACTGGGAGGGGCTCACCCACGGGCAGATCGCCGAACGGACGGGCATGCCGCTCGGCACCGTGAAGAGCCACGTCCGACGAAGTCTCACCCGCATGCGCGCACGATTGGAGGTGGATGATGCCGCACTGTGACGACGACGAGCTCGCCGTGATCGCCCTCGGCGACCGCGAGCCGACGCCCGACGAGCGGGCGCACCTCGACGAGTGCCTGCGCTGCACCGGCGAGCTGGACGCGCTGCGCGCGGCATCCGACCTCGCGCGCGAGGCGGCGGGTGCGCCGCTCGAGGCGCCGCCGGCGTCCGTGTGGGCGGGCATCCACGCCGAGCTCGGCCTCTCCGACTCGGTGCGGGCCGTGCCGACGGATGCCTCGCAGCAGGGTGACGCCGCAGCGCCTGAGCCCGCCCCGGCGGAACCGCCGGCCGCGACGCCCGCCCCGGTGGACCTCGCGGCTCGTCGCCGCGCGCGCGGCGCCCGGTTCTGGGCGCCCCTGCTGGCCGCGGCGGCCGTGCTCGGCCTCGTCGCGGGCATCGCGGGCGGGGTCTGGTGGAACTCGCGCGAACCCGACGTGTCGGTGCTCGCCGAGGCCGACCTCGAGGGCTTCCCCGGCTGGCCGGGTGCGAGCGGCGTCGCGGTCGTCGAGGAGCTGCCCGACGGCACCCGGGAGGTCGTGGTGAACCTCTCCGGCGTCGATGACCCCGACGACCTGCTCGAGGTGTGGCTGATCCGGGGCGACGCGTCGGGGCTCGTGAGCATCGGGCTGCTCGACGGCGCGAGCGGGCGGTTCACGGTGCCGGCCGGCATCGACCTGGGCGAGTACCCGCTGGTCGACGTCTCGGCCGAGCCCGACGACGGCGACCCCGCCCACTCGGGCGACTCGATCGTGCGGGGCGACCTGCGCGGCGCCTGAGGCGCCGAGGGCGTCAGGCGGCGATGACGCCGACCTCGGCCCACCCCTCGGCGACCGCGAGCGCCTCCGCGGAGGTGTCGCCGTAGCGGGCGCGGGCCGTGTCGATCGTCGCCGCGGCGAATCCGGCGAAGTCGGTGTCGCGGTCGATGAGGTCGCCCGTGAGGGTGTCGTACCAGATACGTCCGGCGCGCTCCCAGGCGGGCCCGCCGAGCCGCAGCGCGGCGACGACGAACGCGCGGTTCGGGATGCCCGAGTTCAGGTGCACCCCGCCGTTGTCCTCGGTGGTCTCGATGTAGTCGCGCAGGTGCGCCGGCTGCGGGTCGCGGCCCAGCACGTCGTCGTCGTACGCGGTGCCGGGCGCGATCATCGAGCGGATCGCGACGCCCTCCACCTGGTCGGTGAACAGGCCCTCGCCGATCAGCCAGCTCGCCTCGTGCGCGTCCTGCCGGCGCACGTACTGCTCGAGCAGCGCGCCGAACACGTCGGAGACGTGCTCGTTGAGCGCGCCCGACTGGCCCTGGTAGCGCAGGTTCGCGGTGCGCTCGGTGACCCCGTGGGCGAGCTCGTGCCCGATGACCGACAGCGAGTTCGTGAAGCCCTGGAAGACCTCGCCGTCGCCGTCGCCGAAGACCATGCGCTCGCCGTCCCAGAACGCGTTGTCGTACTGCCGGCCGTAGTGCACCGTGGCATCGAGCGGCAGGCCCGCCCCGTCGATCGAGTCGCGTCCGTACGCCTCGAACAGGAAGCCGAACATGTCGCCGAGGCCCTCGTACGCCTCGGTCACGGCCTCGTCGCCCGTGTCGGGATCGCCCTCGGCGCGCACGAGGCGCCCGGGGAGCACCTCGACGCCGCCGGCGTCGGAGATGCGGCGGAACGGCGTGCCGGCCGGGTGGTCGGCCGGATGCACGTCGGTGAGCACGCCCGGGTGCGGCGCGTTCGGCGGGCGCTCGTCGCTGCAGCGGAACTCGCGGAACGGGGCGTCCCGGTCGAGCGTGCGGCGCGCGGCCATCGCCGCGTGCTCGAGCTGGGGCTGCACGGCGATGCGGGCAAGGAGGTACGGGGGGACGATCCAGGAGCGGCGCTCGAGGGGCTGGGTGCGGGGGTCGGCTCGAGGCATCCGTGTCGTCATGGATCGATGCTCGCACGGGCCGCCGACGGCTCCCTCGCGCACGCGCCGGGGCGTCGGCGCCGGGGCATCCGATGTGCGATCCTGAATCGGTGACCGCCGCTCCCGCCGCCCCGCCCGCGACGCGCACCGCCCGCTCGTGGGCGCTCCTGCCCGCCGTGGTGGTCTGCGGCGCGGCCGTGCTGCTGTTCGGCGTGCAGGTCGTCTGGGCGGGCTACGCGATGCTCGCCGTGGGCCTCGCCGCGGCGTGGCTCGTCGAGCGCGTCACCGGGGAGCACGCGCTGCTGCGCGACCTCGGCCTCATCGCCCTCGGCCAGGTGATCATCTCGACGATCTCGCTCGAGGCCGACATCAGCTACCCGAACATGGCGCTCATGGGCACGGTGCTCGCGCTCGCGGTGGCGGTGCCGTACGTGATCTCGCGGTACGTGTTCGGCGACCGCGTCATCCGCTTCCCGTGGCGTACCGGCCACCGCTGGACGCCCGTGCAGTGGTCGTACCTGGGCCTCGTGGTGCTGCTCGGCTGGCTGATCCTGCCGTTCTACTTCATCACCTCGGGCGTCTACGCGAACTGGCCGACGGTCACCGAACCCGACGAGATCGCGCGCCTGTTCGTCGGCGTCAACGCGGTCGGCATCTGGGACGAGCTGTTCTTCATCGTCACGTGCTTCGCGCTGCTGCGCCGGCACTTCCCCGACTGGCTGGCGAACGGCCTGCAGGCGATCGTGTTCGTGTCGTTCCTGTGGGAGCTCGGCTACCAGTCGTGGGGTCCGCTGCTGACGATCCCGTTCGCGCTGCTGCAGGGGTGGACCTTCCGGCTCACCAAGTCGCTCACGTACGTGATCACGGTGCACCTGTTGTTCGACCTCGTGGTGTTCCTCGTGATCGTGTACGCGCACCTCGGCGTGCCGCCGATCTTCCTGCTCGCCCCGTAGCGGCGGGTCGCTCAGGCGGCGGTGAGGTACTCGGCCAGCACGACCGCGTGGTTGTGCTCGCGGTCCTTCGCTCCGTAGAGCAGCGTCACGTGGGGGTGCGTGCGCACGTAGCTGCGCAGGTGCTCGGCGGCCACGTTGGTCGCGAGCTCGGTTCGGTACTGGTCGGCGAACTCGTCCCAGCGTTCGAGGTGCGCATGCCACTCCGCCCGCAGCGCGGGGGAGGGCGCGACGTCCTTGGACCACGAGTCCAGCACGGCCCGTTCCTGGGTCATGCCGCGCGGCCAGAGTCGGTCGACGAGGATGCGCACCCCGTCGTCGGGTTCGGGATCGTCGTAGACCCGCTTCAGTCTGACGTCCATACCTCGATCATCCTCCTGTTGAAGCGTTTCGGTGCGATTTCCCCACGATCGCCGCCGATTCGTGTCCTCCGTGCATCGGCGTCCCACTCGATAGACTGGCGTCTATGAATGGCAGGTCGGCGGATGCCCCTGAGTCGGACGGATCGCTCACGGTGCTCGCCGACCCGAGCCGCGTGCGCATCGTGCGGCTCATCCGCGACGCCGACGGCGGTCGTGCGCTCGTCGGCCGCCTCGCCGACGCGCTCGGCGTCTCGCAGCCGACCGTGAGCCACCACATGCGCGCCCTGCTCGCGGAGCGTGTCGTGGTGCGGGAGCCCGACGGGCGGCGCGCCTGGTACTCGATCGATCCCGATCGGCGCGATCAGGTCGACGCCGTGCTCGGTGCAGCGGCACGGCCCGCGTCACCGGCCGACCTCGACCGCATCTCGCGCGACCTCGCCGAGCGCTACCGCGGCACGTTCAGCCGGGAGACCGTCGCCCACTACGTCGCCGACAGCCATCGCCTGCTCGCCGCCAGCGGTCCGGCCGCACGCCTCTCCTCCCGCACCGCGGCCTTCGCGGCCGAGCGGCTCGAGGCGCTCGGTCGCGAGCAGGGAGCCGAGGCGACCACGCCCGAGGTGCTCTTCGTGTGCGTGCAGAACGCCGGGCGTTCCCAGATCGCCGCGGCGATCCTCCACCAACTCGCGGGCGACCGCGTGACGGTGCGCACGGCCGGGTCCGCCCCGGCGGGCGAGGTGCGCGGCACCGTGGTCGCGGCGCTCGACGAGATCGGCGTGCCGCTCGGCGGCGAGTTCCCGAAGCCGCTCACCGACGAGGCCGTGCGGGCGGCCGATGTCGTGATCACCATGGGCTGCGGCGACGCGTGCCCCGTGTTCCCGGGGCGGCGATACCTCGACTGGGAGCTGGACGACCCCGCCGGCCGGCCCCTCGACGAGGTGCGCGCGATCCGCGACGACATCGAGTCGCGGGTGCGGGCGCTCCTGGCTGAACTTCTCATCGCATAGATCACGGTCTATGCTTTCTCGTGTCGAGAGAAAGCGAGCCCCCATGGCCGACACGCCCACCGTCCTGTTCGTCTGCGTGCACAACGCGGGTCGCTCCCAGATGGCCGCGGGGTACCTCCGCGCCCTCGGCGGCGACCGCGTCGAGGTGTTGTCGGCCGGTTCGGCTCCGAAGGATGCGATCAACCCGGTCGCGGTCGAGGCGATGGCCGAGGAGGGCATCGACATCGCGGGAAACACCCCGAAGGTGCTCACGGTCGACGCCGTGAAGGAGTCGGACGTCGTCATCACGATGGGCTGCGGCGATGCGTGCCCGATCTTCCCGGGCAAGCGCTACGAGGACTGGGAGCTCGACGACCCGGCGGGCCAGGGCATCGAGGCCGTCCGCCCGATCCGCGACGAGATCCGCCGCCGCATCGAGGTGCTGCTCGCCGAGCTGGTGCCGGCCGCGCAGGGCTGAGCCGCGCCGGGCTGGGTCGCCTCATCGGGGTGAACCGGCGAACCGGTCAGCCCCAGAGTCGTCCGAACCAGCCGAACAGCCAGTACAGGCCGACCGCGCCGGCGGCGATGCCCACGGTCGACGTGGTCAGCGTGCGCCGACGGCGCAGGCGGGCGCCCCCGGAAGCGACCCGATCGTGGGCGAGGCGCGAGGTGAGTGCGGATGCCTCGGGTGCCGCCGCATACACGGGGGCGGCCCGATCGTCGGCGTACCTGCTCGACCTGCCGGCGAGGCGTTCACCGACGACCGACCGGATGCGGTGCAGCCGTCGCCAGGTCTCCGGCCCGAGCAGGTCGAACGGTTTCGCGGAGTAGACGTACAGCCAGTCGTCGACGACCTCGACGTCGTAGGCCGACGCCTCGTCGATGAGCAGCGCCATGACGTCGGGCGTGAACAGGTAGAGCGCGTCGGTCTCGTACTCGCGGGGGCAGTAGAGCGCGAAGTGGCGGTCGAAGTCGCCCTCGAGCGAGAGACGCTGATTCGTCGCGAACCCGATCGGCAGGTTCGAGACCCCGAACGCGCCGTCGTTGCGGGTGGCGTCGAGCAGCAGATGGGGGAGGCGGCGGTCGAGGCGCACGGCGAGGTAGCCCCAGCGGTATTCGGTCGCATCCTTCCTGCGGGACGAGGACCTCACCTCGTACACGCGCGTGCCGACCTCGACCTCGCGCCGGTCGGGCTCGTCGGGCAGCAACCGGAACACGTCCTCGTCGCGCCCGGCCGTCCCGACCTGGAAGATGACGCCGTCGTGCCGCCGCCCGGGAATTCGCGGCTCGTAGTCGAACCCGTTCGCGCGGGCGAACGACGCGAGCCGTGCGTACCGTTCGCGCCGACGCTGCTGCAGCTGCAGCCACGAGAGCCAGCCGACGGCGATGAGGGCCGCCGCGAGCAGCGCGACGACGACGCCCAGCACGCGCGCGCCGACCGGGGCGTCGGCGAGTCCGACGGCGAACGGGCCGAGCACGAAGACCGCGAGCAGTCCGAAGATCGCGAGCGGGATGATGCGCGAGGCCCCCGACCGGCGCAGCGTCTCACCGAGCGTCGGCGTCGGTGCGTACGCGTGGGCGTCCTGCATGGCCTCGGTGCTCACGGGTTCGCGCAGCGGGCGGACGTCGGGCTCCCTCACGGGTCGATCGTAGCGAGACGCTGCGATACGATGCGAGACCCCTACGCGGCAGGGTCGGCCGGCCTTCCAGCCGCCCATGGCGGCTCCGGCTCGTCGCCGTCGCCGTCAGCGGCGCCGGGCTCGGATGCCCCGGGCGGCGGCTTCTCGCGGAACGGCGACTCGGGGCCGGTCAGGTACTCGCGGCCCGCGGGTGAGACCCAGTGCAACTCGCCGCCGGCGTCCTGCGTGACCCGCCAGGCGGTGCGGTGCTTGAGGCGATGATGCGTTCGGCACAGGTGCGCGACGTTGTCGTGGCGGGTGTGGCCGCCGTGGGCCCAGTCGACGGTGTGGTCGAGGTCGCAGCGTTCGGCGCGACGTGAGCAGCCGGGGAAGCGGCAGCTGCCGTCGCGCACGCGCAGGTAGCCGGTGAGGTCCGCGGGTACGCGGTAGGTGGTGCGGCCGTAGGAGAGGTAGGCGCCCGTCTCGGGGTGGGTGAGGATGCGCTGGAAGGACGGGGCGTGCGCGGCCAGTCGGCGCGCGGTGTCGGCGTCGATCGGGCCATAGCCGTCGAGTTCTGCGGGTTCGTCGCTCACGCCGAGCAGGGTCATGACCGGCACCGTCACGTAGACCTTCGGCGTGACCGCGCCCAGCGGCGAGGTCGGCGGCGCGAGCGGCGACCCGGCGGGCGCGTCGTGGAGCCAGCCGCCGAGGAGGAGGTCGGCCGCGGCGTCGGTGCGGCGCTGCATGGGCGTGCGCGGGTCGCCTGCCTCGTCGTCGGACCCCGCCACGTCGGCGAACGCGTCGAGCCGGGACATGATCGCTCTGCCGCGCTCGGCCTCGAGGTGGATGCTGAGCCAGGCCATGCCGTCGGGTGCGGGGTCGAGCCCGACGCTGCGCTCGGCGCGCGCGACCTCGTGCCGTTCGATCGCCTCGACGGGGTGCAGGCGTTCGCGCAGCTTCCGGGCGCGACGCCGGAACGCCGACGGTGTGTCGCCGGCACCATGTTCGAGGGCCTCGCGTTCGAACTCGGGCTGGGTCTCGGCGGGCAGTTGGCTGGCGAACTCGAGCAGGGTGCGCACGCGCCCGAGGCACATCGACCCGTCGGAGAGGGTGTGCAGGGTCGAGGTGAACCGGCCGGTGAGCTGTTCGGCGTCGCCGACCATGCGGCCTGCGGTGCGCTCGTGCACGGTGAGCGAGGTGGCGAGCTCGGCGATGAACGCACGGGTCGCGAACTCCCGGTGCGTGAACGTGCTCAGCTCGTCGACGCCCTCGACGTCGGCGGCGAGGCGCCGCGCACGCTCGATGCGCCGCAGCTGCTCGGCCTGCGCGGCGCGGATCGACCGGTCGAGTTCGACGATCGCCGCCAGCTCGGCAGACAGTGCCGTGCGTGGGTCGGTGATCGCGGCGGGCCCCACGGGTGCGTCCCTTCGAAGGATGGTTCGAACGTATGTTCGATTCTACCGTGAGAAACAACCGCTGATCAAGGGTTTGTGCGGGCGAAATCGGCTCTCCACTGGGTGCTTCCGGCGGGTGTGATGCGCGCGGGTCCCTGTTGCATCCGCCCGAGGACGGGTCGGTCGGAGCGCCGATCCGGAATGCAGGCCGCGCTTCTCCCGTTCCACCTGCACATGCAGGCGATCGTCTACTCCCGTCCCGGTGACTCCTCCGTGCTCTCGCTCGTCGACCGGCCGCTGCCCGTTCCCCCGGCTGGGGAGGTGCGCGTGCGCATCGCCGTCTCGGGCGTCAACCCCACCGACTGGAAGGCGCGCGCGAGCAACCCGACCGTGCCCGGCGAGGTCGTGCCGAACCAGGACGGCGCGGGCGTGGTGGACGCCGTCGGCGACGATGTCGCCGGTCTCGCGGTCGGGGACCGCGTGTGGGTGCACCTGGCGGCGCACGGGCGCCCGACCGGCACGGCCCAGGAGTACACCGTCGTACCGGCGGAACGCGTCGTGCCCCTGCCCGACGACGCGAGCTTCGAACTCGGTGCGAGCCTCGGCGTTCCCGCGATGACGGCGCACCGGGCCTTGACGGTGCACGAGTTCGGTCCCACGCGACTCGCGCCCGGCGCGCTCACGGGGCGGGTCGTGCTCGTCGCGGGTGGCGCCGGCGCCGTGGGGCACGCCGCCATCCAGCTCGGGCACTGGGCCGGAGCGCTCGTGATCGCCACGGTCAGCTCGCCCCTGAAGGCGGCGCTCGCGACCGCCGCGGGCGCCGACCACGTGATCGACTACACGACGGAGGACGTCGCGTCGCGCATCCGCGAGATCGCCCCCGACGGGGTCGACCAGGTCGTCGAGGTCTCCCTCGCGGCGAATGCAGAGCTCGATGCCGAGATCGCCGCCAACCACGCCTCGGTCGCCTACTACGCCGACGACGGCGGTGCGGGCTTCACGATGCCGATCCGCCCGAGCTTCGCGAAGAACGTCCGGGTCCAGGGGCTCCTGCTCTACACCGTCGGCCGGTCCGCGTTGGATGCCGCCGCCGACGACGTCGCCGCCGCCGTGCGCGACGGCGCGCTCCCCGTCGGCGAGGCGGCGGGCCTGCCGCTGCACGAGTATCCGCTCGCGCAGACGGCCGCCGCCCACGACGCCGTCGAGCACGCCGCCGTCGGCAAGGTCCTCGTCCGCGTCGCCGACCTCTGACCCCGCCCGCGGCCGCACCCCGGCCGTTCCTCCGGACGCCCCCGCCTCTGGTAGACTCTTCAGGTTGCCGTCATGACGGCCGCGGACAAAGAGCGCTCGGGCATCCGGCCCGGAGCACCGCGCAACGAGTAGGAAGGGGATCCCTCTATGGCACTGGATGCAGAGACCAAGAAGGCGATCATCGACGAGTACGCGACCCACCCCGGTGACACTGGATCCCCCGAGGTCCAGATCGCGATCCTCAGCACCCGCATCAAGGACCTCACCGAGCACCTGAAGGAGCACAAGCACGACCACCACTCGCGTCGTGGCCTGCTCCTCCTGGTCGGTCAGCGTCGTCGTCTGCTCGGCTACCTCGCCGACGTCGACATCGACCGCTACCGTGCGCTCATCGGGCGTCTCGGGCTGCGCCGCTAGTCGTCGGCGACACCGCGAACTTCTTCACGACGGCCTCCGCCCACGGGCGGGGGCCGTCGTCGTCTCCCCGGAACCATCACGAGCAGTAGGAGCACCACCGTGCGCGCATCACGCGGACTCGCCGGCATCGTGGTCGGCCTCGCCGCCGGCCTCGCGTTCGGCGGGGGCGGTGCCGTCGTCAAGCCGCTCCTCGAGGCCGGCTGGTCGCCCGGCGCGGCGGTCTTCGCGCGCATCGCGGTCGCGGCGGTCGCACTCGCGATCCCCGGCCTCGCCTCCATGGGCTGGAGCCTGCGCCCGCTGCTGGCCGCCTGGCGCACGGTGCTCGCGTTCGCATTGCTCGGCGTGGTGCTCACCCAGGTGGCGTTCTACGCGGCGATCGAGCGCATCCCGGTCAGCCTCGGCCTGCTGATCGAGTACCTCGCGCCGGTCGTGCTCGTGCTGCTGGCCTGGGTGCGCCTCCGCCGCCCACCGCAGGGCGTCGTCATCGCCGGCTCGATCGTGGCGATCGCCGGCCTCGTGCTCGTGATCGGCCCGGGAGGCGGCGACCTCGACGCGATCGGCCTGCTGCTCGCGGGCCTGGCCATGCTCGGCATGTGCGTCTACTACGTGCTGGGCGAGCGGGCGGATGCCTCGGTGCCGCCGCTCGCGCTCGCGGCATCCGGCTTCGTGGTCGGCGCGCTCGCGCTCGGGCTGATCGGCCTCACCGGCATCCTGCCGTTCGAGTTCGCGTTCGTCGACGGGGTCGTCTTCCTCGGCGGCACCGCCCCGTGGTACGTGCCGGTGCTCGTGGTCGGCCTCGTCTCGACGGCGTTCGCGTACGTGGCGGGCATCACGTCGATCCGCCTCCTCGGCACCCGCCTGGCGTCGTTCCTCGGCCTCTCCGAGGTGATCTTCGCCGCGATCGTGGCGTGGATCGTGCTGGGCGAGGTCATCACGCCGCTCCAGATGCTGGGCGGGGTCCTGATCCTCGCGGGCATCGTGCTCGTGCGCTTCGAGCGCGACGACCGCAGCGGGCTCGACGAGGTGCCGGGCGTGGAGCCGCTGCCGCTGCCCGCCGACGCGGAGGCGGAGACGCGCCGCGACGACGCCTAGACTCGACCACCATGCGCGTCGGCATCGTCATCCTCCCGCAGTTCGACTGGCCCGAGGCGGCCCGGTACTGGCGCGGCGCCGAGGAGCGCGGCTTCGACCACGCCTGGACCTACGACCACCTGTCCTGGCGCTCGCTCGCGGGCGAGCGCTGGCACGCGACCGTGCCGACGCTGACCGCCGCGGCCATGGTGACCGAGCACATCCGGCTCGGCACGTTCGTCGCGAGCCCGAACTACCGCCACCCGGTGCCGTTCGCGAAGGACATCGCCACGGTCGACCAGGTCTCGGGCGGGCGCGTCCTGCTCGGGCTCGGCTCGGGCGGCACGGGCTTCGACGCGCACGTCATGGCCCAGCCCGAGCTCACCCCGCGCGAGCGCGTCGACCGGTTCGCCGACTTCACGGCGGCCCTCGACCAGCTGCTGCGGTTCGAGGGCGAGGGGCGGGCGGATGCCTCCGGCGGCATCTCCCACGAGGGCGCCTGGTACACCGCGCGGGACGCCCGCATGGTCGGCGAGCCTGCACAGGTGCCGCGCATGCCCTTCATCGTGGCCGCGAACGGACCGCGCGCCCTGCGCATCGCCGTGACCCACGGGCAGGGCTGGGTCACCACCGGGCCGTACGTCGGCGCGAGCGACGCCGACTGGTGGCGGGCGGTCGGCGACCTCTCGGCGCGCCTCGACGACGCCTGCGCGGCGGCCGGTCGCGACCCCAGCAGCATCGAGCGGCACCTCAGCCTCGACCGCGACGAGTCGTACGCGATGCGCAGCGTCGACGCGTTCGAGGAGGCGGTCGGCCTGGCCCGCGAGCGCGGCTTCACCGACGTGATCACGCACTGGCCGCGCACCTCGGGAATCCACGCGGGTGATGAGCGCGTGCTCGACGAGGTCGCGTCCCGGCTCGACGCCATTCGCGCGGACGGAGCGCCCGCCGATCGCGGCTAACGTGGAGGCCATGCCCTTCGACTCGCTCGACGACTACATCCGCATCCCGAGAGTCGAGGCACTCGCCCTCTCGCCCGACGGCACGCGTGCGGTGCTCACGGTCGCCACGCTCTCGAAGGACGGCACGACCTTCGAGCGGGCGCTGTGGAGCGTGCCCGCCGACGGCACGGGCGCACCGACGCGCCTGACCCGCTCCGCGAAGGGCGAGGCGGGCGCCGTGTTCACCGGCAGCGGCGAGCTGCTCTTCGTCTCGGGGCGTCCCGACGCCGAGGGCGACGCCGAGAGCGAGGCGTCCCAGCTCTGGCTGCTGCCCGCCGCCGGTGGGGAGGCGCGCCCGATCACGCGGCTCGCCGGCGGGGTCGCGGGCATCGCCGCTGCCGCCGAGGGCTCCGACCGCGTGGTCGTCGGCGCCGAGCTGCTGCCGACGCCCGACGACCTCGAGGCCGAGCAGGCGCTGCGCGGCCGACGGAAGCAGGCGAAGGTCGCCGCGATCCTGCACGAGTCGTACCCGGTGCGCTACTGGGACCACGACCTCGGGCCCGCCGAGCCGCACCTGCTCGCGCTCGACCTCGCCGGGCTCGTCGATGCGGTGCCGACGGCGGAGGCGCCGGACGACGACGCATCGGACGACGACGCGCCCGCCCCGTACCCGACGAGCCTGCCCCGCCCGATCGACCTCACGCCGCACCCCGGCCGCTCCGCGGACGTGTCGGGTGCTGCGACGACGCCCGACGGCGCAACCGTGATCGCCTCGATGCGCGTGCCCGGCCCGCAGGACGGCCGGCGGGTGCTCGTCGCGATCGACACGGCGACACGCGAGCACCGCACGATCGTCGACCTCCCCGACGTCGACGCGACCGCGCCGGTGATCAGCCACGACGGCACGCGCCTCGTGCACGTGCGCACCGCGAAGCCCTCGCCCGCCGGCCCCACCGACCAGGAGCTGTGGCTCAGCGCCCTCGACGGCGGCGACGCACGCCGTCTCGCGGCCGGCTGGGACCGATGGCCCACGTCGATCACGTTCGCCGCCGCCGACGACGCGCTGGTCGTCACCGCCGACTCCGACGGCCGTGGCCCCGTCTTCCGCATCCCGCTCGACGGCTCGGCCCCCGTGCAGCTCACGCACGACGACTTCGCGTACACCGACGTGCGCACCGCGGCGGGCACCGGCGACCTCGTCGCGCTCCGCTCGTCGTACCTCGCCCCGCCGCATCCGGTGCGCATCGCGGCCGACGGCACCGTGACCCCGCTCGCCACCCCCGCCCCGGCCGTGGAGATCGACGCGCGCCTCGAGGACGTCGAGACGACGGCCGCCGACGGCACCCGCGTGCGCGGGTGGCTGGTGCTGCCGGCCAGCGCCTCCGCCGCGACGCCCGCACCGCTCCTGCTCTGGATCCACGGCGGACCGGTCGCGAGCTGGAACGCCTGGAGCTGGCGGTGGAACCCGCTGCTGGCGGCGGCCCGCGGCTACGCCGTGCTGCTGCCCGACCCGGGCCTCTCCACCGGCTACGGCATCGACTTCGTCGGTCGCGGCTGGAACGCCTGGGGCGACGCGCCGTACACCGACCTCATGTCGATCACCGACGCGGTCGAGGCGCGCCCCGACGTCGACGCCGGCCGCACCGCCGCGATGGGCGGGTCGTTCGGCGGGTACATGGCGAACTGGGTGGCCGGCCACACCGACCGGTTCCGCGCGATCGTCACGCATGCGAGCCTGTGGGCCCTCGACCAGTTCGCCGGCACGACCGACATGACCGCGTACTGGACCCGCATCTTCACCCCCGAGGCGATGGAGCAGCACTCGCCGCATCGGCACCTCGCGAACGTCCGCACGCCGTTGCTCGTGATCCACGGCGATCGCGACTACCGGGTGCCGATCGGCGAGGGGCTGCGACTCTGGTCCGACCTCGCGGGCGCCCACGCCGCATCCGACGGCACGACCGTGCACCGGTACCTCTACTTCCCCGACGAGAACCACTGGATCCTGAAGCCGCAGAATGCCGTGGTCTGGTACGAGACGGTGTTCGCGTTCCTCGACCAGCACGTGCACGGCACCGAATTCCAGCGGCCGGAGCTGCTCGGATGACCGCGTCCGTCCCGACCCGCAAGCCGTTCCTCGAGTGGGAGCCGCTGCCGTACCTGGTGGTGCTCGCCCTCGCCGTGGCGATCAGCCTGGTGCGTCCGGCCGACGCGCCGTTCGCGTTCTGGCCGCTGCTGATCGCGGTGGTGCTCGCCGCCGCGTGGCTCGTCGCGACCCTCGTGCGCGACGGTCGCTCGACCCGCAACCCCGATCGCTGGGGCGACCTGCGCACGCTCGACGGGATCCGCGTGATCGACGCCCCCGGGCAGCCGCGCGCGGTGAGCGGTGTCGTGCCCGTCCGCGACGCCGAGCGCCACCAGTCGAGCATCGACCTCGCCCGCATCCACGGCGGCAACGAGCAGCACGCGGTGCTCGTCCCGCGCGCGAGCCGTTGGATGGCCAGGCGGTACCGCATCGGCGTGCAGCTCGTCGGCGGCACGCGCCCGCACCTGGCGGGGTTCCTGCACGAGGCGGCCGACGAGCGGTGGCGCGCCGTGCTCGACGGCCTGCGTGCGCACGACGCCTACGTGCGGGTGCCCGCGACGATCGTCGGGCAGGAGCGACCGTTCCGGGTCGAGCTCGACCTCAGCGGACTCGAGGCGGTGGCTGCCGAGCGGGACTGATCAGGCGTCGCTGCGCGCGCCCTGCAGCTCGGACTCGCTCGCGAGCTCGGCCTCCTGCTGCGCGAGCTGCTCGCGCACCTGGTCCATGTCGAGGTCGCGCACCTGGGAGATGAGGTCGTCGAGCACCGGGCGGGGGAGCGCGCCGGCCTGCGAGAACACGCCGATGCCGTCCTTGAACGCCATGATGGTCGGGATCGAGGTGATGCCCATCGCCGCCGCGAGCTGCTGCTGGTCCTCGGTGTCGACCTTCGCGAAGGTCAGGTCGGGGTTGTCCTGCGAGGCCGCCTCGTAGTTGGGCGCGAACTGGAGGCAGGGGCCGCACCATCCGGCCCAGAAGTCGACGAAGACGGTGCCGCCCTCGAGGATGGTCTTCTCGAAGGTGTCCAGGGTCAGCGCGACGGTAGCCATGCCCTCCAGCCTAGGTGAGCCGGCTGGACGGTACCTGCGTGCCGTCCCCACGCCGGTTGGGAGGATGGGGCCATGCGGACGGTGCGCAAGGAACGGGCGGATGCCCCCGAGGGGTTCTTCGAGGCGGAGGCGGCCGGACTCGCCTGGCTGGCCGATTCGGGCGGCGTGGCGACGCCGGCGGTCGTCGACGTGGGGCCGGGGCGCATCGAGCTCGAGCGTGTCGCGACCGTGCGGCCCGAACCTGCGGCGGCCCGGGCGTTCGGCCGTGCCCTCGCCCGGACGCACCTCGCCGGCGCCGACGCGTTCGGCGCTGCGCCCGCGGGCTGGGACGGTCCGCTCTACATCGGTCGCCGGCGGATGCCGCGTACGACCTCCACCTCGTGGGGTGCCTTCTATGCAGCCGCGCGCGTGCTGCCGTTCGTCGAGCCGGCGGTGGCCGCGGGTGACCTGACGCCCGCCGAGGCCGACCTCGTGCGGCGCGCCTGCGACCGGGTCGCCGACGGGGCGTTCGACGACGACGCACCGCCCGCACGCATCCACGGCGACCTGTGGAACGGCAACGTGCTCTTCTCGCCGACGGGCGTGGTGGTGATCGACCCGGCCGCGCACGGCGGCCACGGCGAGACCGACCTCGCGATGCTCGCGCTCTTCGGCTGCCCCGGCCTCGACGAGGTGCTCGCCGGATACGATGAGGTCGCGCCGCCCCGGGCGGGGCGGCGCGCGCGGGTGCCGCTGCACCAGTTGCATCCACTCGCCGTGCACACGGCCGGGCACGGCCGTTCGTACGGAATCGCCCTGGCGGATGCCGCGCGGCGGGTGCTCGACCTGGACGCCGGCCGATGACGAGGAGGATCCCCATGCCACGTGCCGTGCTGATCGAGCGTCGCGGATCGATCGAGGACCTGGTCGTCCGGCAGGTGACCAGGCCGGACCCGGGACCGGGGGAGGTGCGGGTGCGCATCGAGGCCGCGGGCCTCAACCCGGTCGACTGGAAGATCGTCGAGTTCGACGCGGCCTGGCACGCCTACGCGGGCGACCGCGAGCCGCCCGTGGGCAACGGCAACGACCTCGCCGGCATCGTCGACGCGGTCGGCCCGGGCGTCACCGAGTGGCAGGTGGACGACGAGGTGCTGGGCGGGCACCGGTTCCACGCGCAGGCCGACTTCGCCATCGTGGCGGCCGACGCCCTGGTCGCCAAGCCGTCGGCGCTGGAGTGGGAGCAGGCCGGTGCGCTCGACATCGCCGCGCGCACCGCGGTCGCGAGCGTGCGGCAGGTCGCGCCGCAGCCCGGCGAGACCGTGCTCGTGAGCGCCGCCGCGGGCGGCACGGGCGTGCTCGCCGCCCAGCTGGTCGCCCGGCACGGCGCGACCGCGATCGGCACGGCGAGCGCGGCGAACCACGACTTCCTGCGCGCGATCGGCGTCGTGCCGGTCGCGTACGGCGACGGCATGGTCGAGCGCATCCGGGCGCTCGCCCCGGCCGGCGTCGACGCGGTGCTGGACAACCACGGTCGCGCCACGCTCGAGGCCGCGCTCGAGCTCGGCGTCGCACCCGAGCGGATCAACACCATCGCCGACCGGCCGTTCGCCGCGGAGATCGGCGCGTCCGGGATCGGCGGGGCCAGCGCCCTGGCCGACGACCTGTCCGACATCGCCGCGCTCATCGCCGACGGCGCGCTGGCGTTCCCCGTCGACTCGGTCTACCCGATCGAGCGCGTCGTGGAGGCCTACCGGCACCTCCGGGCGGGCCACCTGCGCGGCAAGGTCGTGCTGGTCACCGAGTAGGGCGCGCGACGCGGGAATACCCGCGGGGAGGCATCCGTTCACCCATTTACATGCACATGCATAGAATGGATCCCACGAGGAACGAAGGCCAGGAGGCCGTCATGCAATTCGGAATCTTCACCGTCTCCGACATCACCCAGGACCCGACGACCGGACGCACCCCGTCCGAGGCCGAACGGATCCGCGCCACCCTCATCATCGCGAAGCACGCGGAGGAGGTGGGCCTGGACGTGTTCGCACTCGGCGAGCACCACAACCCGCCGTTCTGGTCGAGCTCGCCCACGACCACGCTCGCCGCGATCGCCGGCGCGACGTCGACCCTGCAGCTGTCGACCGCGACCACGCTCATCACCACCAACGACCCGGTCAAGCTCGCCGAGGACTACGCGATGCTGCAGCACGTGTCCGACGGCCGCGCCGACCTCATGCTCGGCCGCGGCAACACCGGGCCGGTCTACCCATGGTTCGGCAAGGACATCCGCCAGGGCCTGCCGATCGCCGTCGAGAGCTACGAGCTGCTGCGCCGCCTCTGGCGCGAGGACGTCGTCGACTGGCAGGGGAAGTTCCGTACGCCGCTGCAGGGCTTCACCTCGACGCCGCGCCCGCTCGACGGCGTGCCGCCGTTCGTCTGGCACGGCTCGATCCGCACGCCCGAGATCGCCGAGCAGGCCGCGATGTACGGCGACGGGTTCTTCGCGAACCACATCTTCTGGCCCGCGATCCACACGCAGCGCATGGTGCAGCTGTACCGCCAGCGCTTCGAGCACCACGGGCACGGCACCGCCGCGCAGGCGATCGTCGGCCTCGGCGGGCAGGCCTTCATGCGGAAGCGCTCGCAGGACGCCGTCGACGAGTTCCGGCCGTACTTCGACAACGCGCCCGTCTACGGGCACGGCCCGAGCATGGAGGAGTTCACCGAGCAGACGCCGCTCACCGTCGGCAGCCCGCAGCAGGTGATCGACAAGACGCTGGGCTTCCGCGACTACGTCGGCGACTACCAGCGCCAGCTGTGGCTGGTCGACCACGCCGGCCTGCCGCTGAAGACCGTGCTCGAGCAGCTCGACCTGCTCGGCGAGGAGGTCGTGCCGGTGCTGCGCCGCGAGTTCGCCAAGGACCGCCCGGCCGAGGTGCCGGATGCGCCGACGCACGCCTCCCTCGTGCGCGCCGCGTACGGCGACGCCGCACCGCGCCAGGCGGTGCCCAACGCGAACCGCGGCGACAACCTCACGGTCGGCTCGCCGTACCGGGACGCGGTTCCGGCCGAGCCTGCCGGCGCGGCCTTCGGCCTCGCCGCCACCCGGGGAGGTGCACGATGACCGCCACGCGCATCGTCGTCGTCTCGGCGGGGCTCTCCACCCCGAGCTCGACCCGCCAGCTCGCCGATCGGCTCGCCGCCGACGCGGTCGCCATGCTCGGCGAGCGCGGTGTCGAGACCGAGGTGCGGGTGTTCGAGCTGCGCGACCTCGCCCACGACATCGCCAACCACCTACTGATGGGGTTCGCCCCGCCGAAGCTCGAGGAGGCACTCGAGGCCGTGGCCTCGGCGGACGGGCTCATCGCCGTGACGCCGATCTTCACGACCAGCTACTCCGGGCTCTTCAAGTCGTTCGTCGACGTGATCGACCCGCAGGCGCTGACCGGCCTGCCGGTGCTGCTCGGCGCGACCGGCGGCACCCCGCGGCACTCGCTCGCGATCGACTACGCGATCCGCCCGCTGTTCACCTACCTGCACGCGGTGCCCGTGACCACGGGCGTGTTCGCGGCCACGAGCGACTGGGGCGGCGGCGACGACGTGCGGTCGCTGCCCGACCGCGTCGCGCGCGCCGCCGGCGAGTTCGCCGACCTGGTCGAGCGCACCGACCGCCGCGATCTCGTGCCGGACCCGTTCGCCCTCGACCGGCCGATGGGCCACCTGCTGGGCGGGCTCGCGGGGGAGTAGCGCTCGACGAGCGGGGCGGATCCGGCGATGCCGGGCCCGCCCCGCTCGTCTCGTCGGGGTCAGTACGACGGTCGGTTGATGTCGGGAACCTCGATCGCGGTGGTCTGGGTCGACGAGCCCTTGTTCAGGAACGCCATCGCCAGGCTCTTGATGAACTTGTCGAACAGCATGAAGTTGGTCGGCATGATCGAGATGAGGCTCTCGCGGAACTTGATGTACAGCGGCCAGCCGGTGTCGATGATCTCCCGTGACACCGGGTCGCGGAACAGTCCGAGCCAGTCGCCGATCTCGTCGCCGAGCTGGTACCGCACGAACTCGTTGAGGAACCCCCGCGTGACGCCGAGGTCGACCTGTGCCGTGAGCCCGAGCAGCACCTCGGCGAGGTCCTGTCCCTCGGGCGTCCAGGCGAGTCGCGGCGTGAGCGTCTCGGCGGCCTGCGCGTGCGCCTCGTCCCAGGTCGCCGGGATGTACTCGTCCTGCACGCCGAGGTAGTGCAGCGCGACCTGCCAGCCGTGCAGGAAGGCCTCCTCGTCGCGGGACGACATCGGCACGCCCCACTCCTTCAGCTTCTTGTGCGCGAAGGTGCCCGTGCTGTGGAACGTGATGAGGATGTCGCCGTTGCTGATCGGGATCTCCTCCTCGGCGACGGCCGTCCAGTGCGGGGACTGCGGGAGCAGGTGGCGCACGGCCGCGTGCACGATGCGGGTCTTGTTGGAGGTGACCTTGAACTCGCCCGACCACTCGTAGGCGTCGTAGTCGCTCAGGTCGTAGCCGAACGTGAAGGTCTTCGCGGCGCGGTCCTGCATGTCGGCGCCGCCCTTGGACCAGTACACCGAGCGGGCCTCGCGCGGGATCACGGTGCTCATGATGCCGCCGCCGACGCCGTAGATGAAGAACAGGTAGCTGTCCATGCGACGGTTGAAGTCGGCCGCGCGGCGCAGCTTCCACATGTCGGCCCAGTCGGGCAGCTTCACCGACTCGGTGAAGAAGTTCCGCAGGTCGGTCGGGAGCGCGCTCGGCACCGGCTGCCAGTTGTGCACCCAGTTGCGCATCGCGTCGTTCACCTGCGCGACCTGCCCGTTGTCGACGATCGACGCCATGATGGCGTCGATGTCGGGGTCCCAGACCTGCTGCGGGTCCAGGCCGGATCCGGTGCCGGCGACGGAGCCCGTGGAGGGCCACGCCCAGGCGGCGCCGGGGGCTGCTGCGCCCGCGAAGCCGAGCGCGGCGCCGAGGGTCAGGACGGTACGTCTGTTCAGTTCGGGCACGAGGCCACCTACTTCCCGAGAAGAGGATGGACCCCGTCCGCCCGATCAGCTCCGACCGCGCACACCACCAGCGCCCACCCTTGGACATGTGTGATTGGTCGTTAACATATTGACGGACGTGCGACTCCACAAGCCCCGATCGATGAGGGGTTCTCGACGACACCGGCGGCGGACGGTCGGCGATGCGCCGTTCACGTGCGGGCGCACGGACGACCCGCGCCGATCGCAGTGATGACACGGTCCGCGGCCCGGCACGGCCTGCCCCGACCCGGCGGGGTCCGGCGCGGCGGGTGCGTTGCGGCGCTCGGGCCTCGCGCGCTCACGCCCCCGACGCGAGTGCGCTCAGCCGCTCTTGCGGCGGAACTCGCGCTGGTGCGATGCGGGCCCGTGGGCCTCGTGCACGGCCGACTCGCCGTCGAGGTGCGACTCGCCGCGGCCCCTCGCCTGCTGCTGCTTGCGCTCGAGCGCCTCGCGGAACTTGCGCTTGGTCTCGTCGCTCGCGCCCTGCGGAGTCTCGTCGTCGGAACCCATGGGGTCAGTGTATGCCCGCGTCACGGGTCGGGCCGAGGGGGTGTCGGGGGAACCCCTGCACCAGACATGAGAAAAGCTCAATATATGGATCGTGCGGGCACGTACGCGCGTACCGTTGCTGTCGTGAGCGTGGCCGGACGGCCGCGCACGCCCGCAACACCCGAGCAGGGCCTCGCACGACGCGCGTGGACTCCGGCTGCAGCTCCACTGCAACCGATACACCGATGCGAAGGAGTCCATCATGTCCATTCGTCGTGCGCTGGTCGCGATCGCCGCGGCCGCAGCGCTCGCGCTCGTCGCCGCACCCGCAGCGAACGCCGGGCATCCGCACTTCATCAAGAACGCCACGTCGGCGTCGCTCGACGGCACGTCGCTCGTGGTGCAGTTCAAGGAGGCGGGGCTCGAGTCGGGCGCGGTCGAGACCGTCGTCGCGAGCGCGTTCCTGTCTGCGACGTACTCGTGCGTCAACGGCGGCAACAACGTGCCATCCGACCCGAAGAAGACGACCATCGACAGCCAGGTCTCCGCGAGCGGGGTGTTCCCGGCCAGCCAGAACGGCCAGATCGTCGGCTCGCTGACCATCACTCCGGTGCCGGCCGACCAGGCGCTCGACTGCCCACCCGGACAGACCGCGACCCTGTTCTCGGTCGTGTACTCGAACGTGACGGTCGAGGACACCACCAGCGGCGCGTTCATCGCGCTGAAGGGGACGTTCAGTTCCTGAGTGCTGCGCGCACCGGGGCATCCGTCGTGCCGAGGGCCGGGACTCGGCACGATTGTCGCGCTCTGCTAGTCTTGCTCCGGTTGCGCTGTGCGATTCCACGAATCCACGGCGTGATCGCGGAGCAGGCTCCGGCAGGTGCGCTGGTCTCCTGTGGTGGATCTCGGAACGACACGCGTCCGAGGTGTTCTACTGGTGGCCAGCGAGACGACTCATCCAGACTCGCCGAGATCCTGCCTGTTCCCCTGCTCCTGCGTAGGAGTCGTGCCCATACGGGGTGCGACGGGAAACAAAGGAGAGAGACCTCTTGGAGGGTCCTGAGATCACTGCCGCCGAGACCGTCATCGACAACGGTCGCTTCGGCACCCGCACCGTCCGGTTCGAGACCGGACGCCTCGCCCAGCAGGCGCAGGGTTCGGCCGTCGCCTACATCGACGGCGAGACCATGCTGCTGTCGGCCACGTCCGTGTCGAAGCAGCCGAAGGAGCACTTCGACTTCTTCCCGCTGACCATCGACGTCGAGGAGCGCATGTACGCCGCGGGCCGCATCCCCGGCTCGTTCTTCCGCCGCGAGGGCCGCCCCTCGACCGAGGCGATCCTCACCTGCCGTCTCATCGACCGCCCGCTGCGCCCGTCGTTCGTCGACGGTCTGCGCAACGAGGTGCAGGTCGTCGTGACGGTGCTTGCGATCGACCCCGACGAGCTCTACGACGTGCTCGCCATCAACGCGGCATCCATGTCGACCCAGCTGTCGGGCCTGCCCTTCTCGGGCCCCATCGGCGGTGTGCGCGTCGCGCTCATCGACGGCCAGTGGGTCGCCTTCCCGAAGCACGCCCAGCTCGCGGAGGCCGTGTTCAGCATGGTCGTCGCGGGCCGTGTGGTGACGGATGCCTCGGGCGGCACCGACGTCGCGATCATGATGATCGAGGCCGAGGCCACCGACAACGCGTGGGACCTCATCCAGGCCGGCGCCGTCAAGCCGAACGAGCAGGTCATCGCCGAGGGCATCGAGGCGTCGAAGCCGTTCATCAAGCAGCTCGTCGAGGCGCAGCAGCAGGTCGCCGCGACCGCCGCGAAGGAGACCGTCGACTACCCGACGTTCCCGCCGTACCAGCAGTCGACCTACGACGTGGTCGCAGGCATCGCCTACGACGAGCTCAAGGGCGTCTACCAGATCGCCGGCAAGGTCGAGCGCCAGGACGCCGACGACGCGCTGAAGAGCCGCGTCAAGGAGGCCGTCGCCGCCAAGGTCGAGGCGGGCGAGCTGCCCGAGGAGGCGCTCGGCGAGGTGTCGGCCGCGTACAAGTCGGTCACCAAGCTCGTCGTGCGCTCGCGCGTGCTGAACGAGGGCGTGCGCATCGACGGCCGCGGCCTGGCCGACATCCGTCCGCTCGACGCCGAGGTGCAGGTCATCCCGCGCGTGCACGGCTCCGCCATCTTCCAGCGCGGCGAGACCCAGATCATGGGCGTCACCACGCTGAACATGCTGAAGCTCGAGCAGCAGATCGACTCGCTGAGCCCGGTCACCAAGAAGCGCTACATGCACAACTACAACTTCCCGCCCTACTCGACCGGTGAGACCGGCCGCGTGGGGTCGCCGAAGCGTCGCGAGATCGGGCACGGCGCACTCGCCGAGCGCGCGCTCGTGCCGGTGCTGCCGACGCGCGACGAGTTCCCGTACGCGATCCGCCAGGTGTCCGAGGCGCTCGGCTCGAACGGCTCGACCTCGATGGGCTCGGTCTGCGCGTCGACGCTGTCGCTGCTGAACGCCGGCGTGCCGCTGCGCGCGCCGGTCGCGGGCATCGCGATGGGTCTCATCTCCGACACCGTCGACGGCGAGACCCGCTACGCGGCCCTCACCGACATCCTCGGTGCCGAGGACGCGCTGGGCGACATGGACTTCAAGGTCGCCGGCACGTCGGAGTTCGTCACGGCGATCCAGCTCGACACCAAGCTCGACGGCATCCCCGCCTCGGTGCTGGCCGCCGCGCTGACCCAGGCGAAGGAGGCGCGCACCACGATCCTGTCGGTGCTGAACGCCGCCATCGACGGGCCCGACGAGATGGCCCCGACCGCGCCGCGCGTGATCAGCGTGCAGATCCCGGTCGACAAGATCGGTGAGCTGATCGGCCCGAAGGGCAAGACGATCAACGGCATCCAGGACGACACCGGCGCCGACATCTCGATCGAGGACGACGGCACCGTGTTCATCGGCGCGACCGACGGCCCGACGGCCGAGGCCGCCCGTGCCGCGGTGAACGCGATCGCCAACCCCACCAACCCGGAGGTCGGCGAGCAGTTCCTCGGCACCGTCGTGAAGATCGCCGCCTTCGGCGCGTTCGTCTCGCTGCTGCCCGGCAAGGACGGCCTGCTGCACATCTCCGAGGTGCGCAAGCTCGCCGGCGGCAAGCGCGTCGAGAACGTCGACGACGTGCTCGGCGTCGGGCAGAAGATCCTGGTCGAGATCACCAAGGTGGACGACCGCGGCAAGCTCTCGCTCGCCCCGGTCGTGGCCGACGAGGCGGAGACGCACGGCCGCGACGCGGCCGGCGAGCACGCCGCCGCGCCCGCCGAGGGCTGATCTCCCGCACCACGCACGCGATGCCCGTCCCGGATCCGATCCGGGGCGGGCATCCGTCGTCTGCGGGGCGCCGGGTCAGTCGTCGCGCTCGAGTAGCGGGCCCAGCCGATAGGGGATGAGCTCGCCCATCGCGAGCGACGTCTCCGTGCGCTCGACCCCGTCGATCGCGAGGATCAGCCCATCGATGCGGAACAGGTCGTGCGCGTCGGTGCAGACCACCCGCACGAGCAGGTCGACCGACCCGCTCAGCCCGTGCGCCTGCACGACCTCGGGGATCTCGGCCACGGTCTCGACGACCTCCGCGAGCCGCTTCTGGCGCACGTGCACGGCGATGAACGCCTGCAGCGGGTATCCGAGCGCCTCCGGGTCGATCGCCCGGTCGAACGAGAGGAACGCGCCCTCGCGATCGAGCCGTGCCATGCGCGCCTGCACGGTGTTCCGCGACATGCCGAGGCGTTCGGCGAGGGCGACCACCGTCGCGCGCGGGTCGGCGGCGAGCGCCGAGAGGAGCTGGCGGTCGACGGCGTCGAGACGTCCCATAGTGCGGGACGTTAGCACGTGATTCGGGCGCCAGACCGTGCAACATGCTCAACGCACCCCGGGATGCTTGAGCCGAGTGACCGATCGACCTACCCTCGAAGCAGGTCCCGGCAGAGCCGCCGGGCACGCCCGACGCTCACGAGGCCGACGGCGACGATGACGATGGGATCGACGATGACCCTTTCCGACGGGCGCGACACCGACGCGCATCTCCGACCCGAGCAGACCGGCACCGCGGCATCCGGGTTCGTGCAGCTCCTCGACCCCGACGGCGCACGCGTGTCCGCGCCGGGGTACGACCAGTGGGTCGCCGACCTCGACGACGCGGCGCTGGTCGCGCTGTACCGCGACATGGTGGTCATCCACCGCGTGGACGCCGAGGCCACCGCGCTGCAGCGCCAGGGCGAGATCGGCCTGTGGCCGCCGCTGGCGGGCCAGGAGGCCGCCCAGGTCGGGTCGGCGCACGCGCTGCGCGAGGACGACTTCGTGTTCTCGTCGTACCGCGAGCACGCGGTCGCCTGGTGCCGGGGCCTGCGCCCGGAGGACCTGCTGAAGGTCTGGCGCGGGGTCGCCGGCTCCGGCTGGGACCCGTACGAGCTCGGCATGGCCACGCCGCAGATCATCATCGCCGCGCAGACGCTGCACGCCGTCGGCTACGCCATGGGCATCCAGCGCGACGGCACCGACCAGGCCGCGATCGCCTACTTCGGCGACGGCGCGACCAGCGAGGGCGACGCGAGCGAGGCGCTCGTGTTCGCCGCCACCTACAAGGCGCCCGTGGTGTTCTTCTGCCAGAACAACCAGTGGGCGATCTCGGAGCCGGTCGGCCTCCAGTCGACGCAGCACCTCGCGCAGCGCGCGGCGGGCTTCGGCATCCCGTGGATGCGGGTCGACGGCAACGACGTGCTCGCGGTCATGGCCGCGACGCGCATCGCGCTCGAGCGTGCCCGCAGCGGTGGCGGCCCGACCTACATCGAGGCCGTGACGTACCGCATGGGCCCGCACACCACGGCCGACGACCCGAAGCGCTACCGCACGGAGGAGGAACTCGAGGCGTGGCGCCGCCGCGACCCGATCGCCCGGCTCGAGGCGCTGCTGCGTGCCCGCGGCGCGCTCGACGACGGCGGGGCATCCGAGATCGCCCGCGAGGCCGACGCCGCCGCCGCTGCGGTGCGGGCCGCGTGCGTGGGGATGCCCGACCCCGAGCCGCTGTCGATCTTCGACCACGTCTACGCCGAGCCCAACAGCCACGTCGAGCGCCAGCGCGACCACTACGCGCGGTACCTCGCGATGTTCGACGATCCCGGCGACGGGGGAGCGGAGGCCGCGCGATGAGCACCATGACCCTCGGCCGGGCCCTGAACGCCGGGCTCCGGCGGGCGCTCGAGGACGACGACCGCGTCGTGCTCCTCGGTGAGGACATCGGCACCCTCGGCGGCGTCTTCCGCGTCACCGACGGGCTCCAGCGCGACTTCGGCGAGGCGCGCGTGGTCGACACGCCGCTGTCGGAGGCGGGCATCATCGGCACCGCCGTCGGGCTCGCCTACCGCGGGTTCCGCCCGGTCTGCGAGATCCAGTTCGACGGGTTCATCTACCCGGGCTTCGACCAGATCGTCGCGCAGGTCGCGAAGCTGCACGCGCGCACGGGCGGCAGGGTGCGGATGCCCCTGACGATCCGCGTCCCGTTCGGCGGCGGCATCGGCGCGGTCGAGCACCACTCCGAGTCGCCCGAGGCGTACTTCACGCACACGTCGGGCCTGCGGGTCGTGGCCTGCGCGAACCCGCAGGACGCGTACACGATGCTGCGCCAGGCGATCGCGAGCGACGACCCGGTGCTGTTCTTCGAGCCGAAGCGCCAGTACCACGCCAAGGGCGAGGTCGACCTCGACGCGGAGCTCGCCGACGCACCGCCGATGGGCGTGGCGACGGTCGCGACCCGCGGCGACGACGTCACGCTCGTGACCTACGGCGCGCTCGTGCAGGTCGCCCGCGACGCTGCGGCCGCGGCCGCCGACGACGGGGTGTCGATCGAGGTCATCGACCTGCGGTCGCTCTCGCCGGTCGACTACGACACGATCGCGCAGTCGGTGCGGCGCACCGGACGCCTCGTGATCACCCACGAGGCCGGCCAGCAGGGCGGTGTCGGCGCCGAGATCGCCGCGAGCATCACCGAGCGCTGCTTCGAGTTCCTCGAGGCCGCGCCCGTGCGCATCACCGGGCACGACGTGCCCTACCCGCCCGCGAAGCTCGAGCAGCACCACCTGCCCGACCTCGACCGCATCCTCGACGGGGTCGACCGCGTGCTCGGCCGGCCGAACTCGCTGACCGGAGTGGAGGGATGAGCGCCGTGGAACGCGACTTCGCACTGCCCGACCTCGGCGAGGGGCTCACCGAGTCCGAGCTCGTCGCCTGGCGCGTCGCCGTCGGCGACGAGGTCGAGCTGAACCAGATCGTCGCCGACGTCGAGACGGCCAAGGCGGTCGTCGAACTGCCGTCGCCCGTCGCCGGGCGCGTGACGGCGCTCTGCGCCGAGCCGGGCGACACGGTCGAGGTGGGCGCGACGCTGATGTCCTTCGAGGTGGGCGGGGCGGATGCCCCCGAGCAGGCCGCGCCCGACGAGCAGCGGGCCTCCGAGGCGGCGTCCGCGGCGGAACCCGAGATTCCCGCACCCGAGGCTCCCGCGAAGCGCGAGCCGAACCTGGTCGGGTACGGTGCCGCCGCGGACGCGTCCCACCCGAAGCGGAAGGCGCGCCGGGTGCCCGCCGCGCCGGCTGCCGCCCCGGCCGCCGTGGCCGCGCCCGCACCGGCCGCCACGGCGACCATCGAGCGCCCTCGCCCCACGGAGCGGCCACGGTCGACCCCGCCCGTGCGCAAGCTCGCGCACGACCTCGGCGTCGACCTCGAGGCGCTCGACGGCACGGGGGAGCGCGGGCTGATCACGCGCGGCGACGTGGAGCAGGCGGCATCCGCTCGCCCTGCCCCTGACGGAGCCGGCGCGGTCGACGCACGCGCCGACGCCCGGGTGACCCGCACGCCCGTGCGCGGGGTGCGCAAGCACACGGCCGAGGCGATGGTGCGCAGCGCCTTCACCGCGCCGCACGCGACGGAGTTCCTGACCGTGGACGTGACCGCCGCGACCGAGCTGCTCGACGAGCTGCGCGGCGACCGCGCGACCGCGGGGCACCGCGTCACGATGCTCGCGCTGGCCGCCAAGGTCACCTGCATCGCCTTGGCGCGCACGCCGGAGCTCAACTCGCGGTGGGACGACGAGGCGCACGAGATCGTGCAGCACCACTACGTCAACCTCGGTATCGCGGTCGCGACCGACCGCGGGCTGCTCGTGCCGAACGTGCGCGACGCCGAACGGATGACCCTGCTCGAACTCGCCGACGCCATCGGCGACCTCGCCGCCACGGCGCGCGACGGGAAGACGCCGCCGGCCGACCTCGCGGGCGGCACGATGTCGATCACGAACATCGGCGTGTTCGGCATCGACGCGGGCACGCCCATCCTGAACCCTGGCGAGGCCGCGATCCTCGCGACCGGCGCCGTGCGTCGCATGCCGTGGGAGCACCGCGGCGAGGTGGCGCTGCGCGACGTGATGACGCTCAGCCTGTCGTTCGACCACCGGCTGGTCGACGGTGCCCAGGCGTCCCGATTCCTGGCCGACGTGGGCGCCATCCTGCGGCAGCCGGGGCGAGCGCTGACGATGTCGTGATGCGCGGCGCGGCGGGCGAGTCGTGGACGGATCGGCGCGCGCATGGCACGGTGAGGTCATGAGCGATCGTCGCATCCTCTCGCCCGCCGACACCGAGGGCCCGCTCGCCGAGACCGCGTTCCGCCACGGTCCGGGCGCGCTGCGGGCCGAGTACACGACCCCCGACTTCGCGAGCGCGGTGCGCCTGCTCGACGCCGTCGCGGTCGTCGCCGACGCGCAGGACCACCACCCCGACGTCGAGCTCGGCTGGGGCCGGGTCGTCTTCACGCTGAGCTCGCACGACGTCGGCGGCGTGACCAGCCGCGACGTCGAGCTGGCGCAGCGCATCCACGAACTCGCGCTCGAGCAGCGCGCCGACGAGGGCTGAGCCGCCCCGATCGGTCGGTTGGCGCCCGTGTCAGTCGAGGCGGAAGACGATGCCGTCCGCATCGTCGGCGACCGGGGTGAAGCCGGTGTGCTCGAGCACCGCGATGGAGGCGAGGTCGTCGGTTGCGGTGCGTGCATGCACGGGGCGCGGCTGGGTGTCGAGGAAGAGCCGCACCGCGCGCGTGCCGATGCCGCGCCCCCGCTGGTCGGGGCGGATGCGGCAGGTGATCTCCGACCCCGCCGGGCCGGTGTGGCGCACCACGGTGCCGACGGGTTCGCCGTCGGCGCGCACGAGTCGCGCATCGACGCCGGGCTCGGCGAGCAGGCGCCGCCAGCGGGCATCCGCCTGGTCGGGGCCCTCGTCGGGGTCGGGCTCGAGTCGCGGGAGTTCGTCGAGATCGCGTGCGCGGATCGCGCGCAGCGTCACGACACGAGGCTGCTCCATGCCATGTCCTCCAGGATGCGGCGGACCACGTCGTCCGCCGGTCGCCGCCCATGTGCTCGGGCGCTGTGCGGGGTCGAGTTGATCAGGCCGAAGGCCGCGTGGGCCCGGATGCGCAACTCGGGTTCGGCCCGGTCGGGCCTCAGGCGGGCGAGGACGCCCACCCACAGTTCGACGTACTCGCGCTGCAACCGCCTGACCTCGTGGGCGTCGGCGTCGGGCAGGCTGGCGAGTTCGCGGTCCTGCACGCGGATCACGTCGGCGTTCGCGAGCGCGAAGTCGACGTGGAACCGGATCAGGTCGCGCAGGGCGGATGCCTCGTCGGCGGCGTCCGCCACGGTGGCGCGCCCGCCCTCGAGCAGGCCGGCGCTCGCGTCGCGCAGCACCGCGGCGAGCACGGCCGCCTTGCCGGGGAAGTGGCGGTAGACCGCGGGGCCACGCACGCCGGCGGCGGCGCCCAGATCGTCGAGGGTCACGCCGGCGTAGCCGTGCTCGGCGAACAGGTGCGCGGCCGCCTCGAGCAGCGCGTCGCGCCGGTCGGCCTTCGCGCGGTCGCGGTCGGTGAGCGTCTCGGTCATGGGCCCCTCTCGGTGAATGCACACTAACCGAGATTCGCGGCCCGAGACAAGCGGATGCCTCGGGTCAGGCTGCGGCGGCTGCGGCGGCGCGCACGCGTGCGACGGCGTCGGCGGCATCGCCGTGCCAGGGGGCGCCGTGGCCGGGCAGCACCCATTCGGCGCCCGTGGCGGCGATCGCGTCGAGCGAGTCCAGCGCCAGCGCCGGGTCGTCGGTGAACGGCGCCGGGCCAGGGCCGGTCGTGCCCGTGAGCACGTGCCGCGTCGTGAGCGCGTCGCCGACGCAGACCGCGCCGACGGTCGGCAGGTGCACGGCGATGCTGCCGGGGGAGTGGCCGGGCGCGCCGATCACCCGAGGGCCGCCGGGAAGGTCGAGCGCCTGTCCGTCGGCGACGGTCGTCACCTCGGCCGGGTACGTGGTCTTCAGGCCAGCGTGAGTCATGGCGTAGCCGAGGAACCGTGCGACCGGCCCGACGCGCATGCGGCCCCAGGCGACGGGCGGCGGCTTCTCGGTGCCGCGTGCCCGCGCGGCATCCGCCTCGTGCACGTGGATGGGTACTCCGTGGTCGCGGCGCAGGCGCTCGGCCATGCCGATGTGGTCGGAGTCGCCGTGGGTGAGCACGACGCCGCGCAGGTCGTCGAGTGAGCGGCCCATGGCGTCGAGCTCGGCGAGCAGGTCGTCCCACTGGCCGGCGAGGCCGGTGTCGATCATCGTGACGCCGGAGTCGTCGGCGACGAGGTAGGACGCGACGATGTCGTTGCCGACACGGTGCAGGTTCGTGGTGAGTTTCATGAAGGCTACGATAGTTAGCTATGATGGCTACTGTCAATAGCCATGAGAGAAGGAGGCCCCGTGCCCACTCCCGAGCGCACGTCCACCGAGCAGGTCGTCGCCGAGGCTCGCCGCATCCTCGAGCAGCGTGGGGCCGACGGGCTCACCATGCAGGCGGTCGCTGCGGCGGTCGGCGTGAAGGCGCCTTCGTTGTACAAGCGGGTCGCCAGTCGCGACGACCTGCTGCGACTCGCGCTCGAGGCCACGGCGCTCGAGCTCGGCGATCGCGTCGACCGCGCCCTCGCCGGGGCGCCGGCTGACGCGCGTGGCGCGCTCGCCGCTGTGGCCGACGCGACTCGCTCCTACGCTGCGGAGGGCCCCGTCGCGTTCGGCCTGCTCTTCGGAGCCCTGCCGGAGGCCGCCCGCCCGCGTCCCGAGGTGCTCGCGAGTGCGAGCACGGCGGTACTCGCGCTGGGGCGCAGGCTCGCCGGGCCCAGTCACGAACTCGCGGCCGCGCGGACGATCACCGCCTGGATGACGGGGTTCGTGGGCATGCAGCGCGCGGGCGCGTTCCGGCTCGGCGGCGATGTCGAGGAGGCGTGGCGGTTCGGTGTGGAGTCGCTCGGTGCGGCGTTGGAGGCGCGGCGAGGCTGAGCAGGGTTCGAGCCTCAGGCGTACGCCGGGGTGGATCCGGGTGCCGGGTGGATGAGTTTGAGACGCATTTGAACGAGTGTGTGTATTCTCGTGACTGTCCGAGCGGCGACACCGTCACGGGCGCCTCGAACCGAATGCGACCGAGCAAGCATCGCACAGACTGGAGCGTACGCATGGACGTCACCATCTCAGCAGGACCGGCCTTCGCGATGGGGACGGTGACCGTGCCGCCCGGCGGATCGGTCCGTGTCGAGGCGGGGGCGATGGCGATGACTCGCGGCGACATCACCGTCGAGACGTCCACGCAGGGCGGGTTCTTCAAGGGCATCCGTCGTGCGCTGGGCGGCGAGAGCTTCTTCGTCAACGACTATCACTCCGGCACCGGGGGCAAGGTCGGCGTCGCGGCGACCCTCCCTGGCGACATGGTCGTGGTCACCCTCGGCGCCACCCCGCTCCTGGTGCAGTCGGGGTCATGGAGCGCGTCCGATCCGTCGGTGGACGTGGACTCGAAGTGGGGCGGCGGGAAGTCGTTCTTCAGTGGCGAGGGACTGATCCTGCTGCGCTGCACCGGGCAGGGCGACCTGCTCCTCGCCTCCTACGGCGCGATCATCGCGACCGAGCTCACGGCGGGCGAGACGCTCACCCTCGACACGGGGCACGTAGTCGCGTTCGATGAGACGGTGCAGTACTCGGTCCGCAAGGCCGGCAGTTGGAAGTCGACGCTGTTGGGCGGTGAGGGCCTGGTCACCGACTTCACCGGCCCCGGGCGGGTGTGGATGCAGACCCGCTCGAGCCTGGACCTGATCGGGTGGATCAAGCAGGTCAACCCGCAGCAGCGCTCCAATTCTTAGCTTCCGCGCCCCCCCCGGATCGTGAGTGTCACGGTCTCTCACTGAAGGAGAACCCTTGCGCGTTCAGCCCAAGCCGTGGATCGGCATCGTCGTGTTCCTCGCCTACCTCGTCGCGTTCTACGGCGTGTGGATGGCGCTCGGCATCGATTACCTGCACATCGGCGACTCCGCCGAAACGCTCCTCAAGTGGTATGTCGCCCCGCTCGCCGCTGGCGCGATCGTGCTCATCATCGCGACCTCGGTGCTCGGCTGGTGGAAGCCGGCCCTGTTCGACAAGCAGCGCGGCGCTCGCTGGGCGATCATTCCCGGTGCCCTCCTCGCTGTGGTGGCCATCTCGGTGCTCATCGTCAAGGACACGAGCGGACTCGCGCCGATCGTGTGGATTCTGGCGATCGCCGGCAGCATCGGCGTCGGATTCGGCGAGGAGATGGCCACCCGCGGGGTCCTCCTGGTCGGGCTGCGCGCCCGATTCACGGAGCCGCTCGTCTGGCTCATCTCGACGCTGCTGTTCATGGCGCTGCACATCCCCAACGGGTTCTTCGGGGCGGGACTGAGTGTCGTCGTCCAACTGCCGCTCACCTTCGGGGCGGGCACGATCCTTTACCTCGCCCGACGATCGACGGGGACCCTCCTCGTGCCGATGCTCATCCACGGACTGTGGGACTTCTCCACGTTCATCGGCGTCCAGACCGCGACCTCGTCGAGCATCGGTGTGTACGGCGACGTCCTGCTGGGAATCTTCGCCGTCATCGTCGTGATCATCACGCTGCGCAAGGAGCGCGGCAAGAAGATGCCGCAGTTCGGCGCCTGACCCACCACCGCATTCGCAGCGGGCCGGAGTGGGGAACGAACGGACCATGCGCCGAGAGGCACGCGGCACCACGGCCCCCGCGGACGATGGCGGTGACGGTACCAAAAGGAGAGGAAGAAGTGTCTGGACAAGATGTCAATGTGGTCGCGCTTGCGGCGATGGGATGCACCCAGTTCGTGATGGGGCACAACAGCTCGGGCAAATGGGGAATGCTGAAGGAGGCGTTGGCGATGCGCAATGCCCTCGGTGATGTGCCTGCCGGTCCCGGTCAGGAGCTGATCCGCGCCGCGAAGGAGCAACTCTCCGGCGACGGCGACTCCGGCCCCAACATCGACGCGACGGACAAGGACCTCATGGTCTCCACTGGACGCTCGTACGTCGAGGGCGTGCTCCCGGTCCTGCGTGCCCTCCCTGAGGATGCGGCGGCCAACGTGCGTGGCTGGCTGATCGGGGTCGCTGAGCGCGTCGCTGCCGCATCGAAGGACAAGGGCGGCTCCGACAAGGTGTCACCGGAGGAGGCTGCCGCGATCGAACAGCTCCGTATCCTGCTGGCCGGATGAGGTCGCCGCTGCCTTTGGCGCATGGTGCAGATCTCCGGCGGGGGTCGACCCGCGCCTCCTGACCTGCACACAGGTCGAGTGGAGCGGCCGGGTGTACGGTCGAACCGGCGCCGAGCACGGTCGGCGCCGGTTCGGAGTCTGGGTCGATGGGCGGAAGCGCGGATCTCGAGGCGCTGCGGCTGATCTCTGCCTTCAGCGAAGAGTTCACGCTATTGGTCGATCGTGCGTTCGGTACGAACTGGGTCGGGAACGAAGAGGTCCTCGCGCTTGTCCGCATCGCCACCGTCGACGGGTCCACCACCCGTGAGATCGCGCAGGTGAGCGGGCTCAATCGGCGTACGCTCAGCCGCCTGGTCGGGCGCCTTCAGGATGACGGCATCGTGACGGTTGAACGGTCGCCGGCTGATGCTCGCGCGATTGCGGTGCGGTTGACGCCGTTGGGGCGTGCGCGTGTTCGCGCGTTGCCGGGTCACCTCGCCGAGCGTCTCAAGGTGTGGGCGCCGGAAGCTGCGGAGATCGTCACCAAGCTCGGCGGCGCTCGCGTGCCTGACAAGGTCGAGCCGCTCGAGCTGCTGCGCCGCATCGCGCTCGTCGGCACCGGGATCGTCGACCACATGCGCAACAGCGCGCCCGGCGGTCCGCCGCTCGGGCGGCAGAGCGTCGCCCTCGAACAGATCGCCGCGAATCCCGGCATCCGTCCTGCTCAGCTCTCACCCGCCCTCAGCACCGGTCGCGGGGGTGCGGCGTACGTCATCGATCAGCTCTGCGCCACCGGTCTCATCGTCCGGCGGCGAGGCGCCGTGCCCGGTGATGCGCGGGCCGTCGTACTCGAAGCGACACCAGAGGGGGCGCGCATCGTGCGCCAGCGCGCGGAGGCGATCGTAGCCAACCGTGCCCCGCTCGCCTCGCTCTTCAGCGACATCGCGGCATTCGGGACCGCGGCCAACGTGGCCTCCCCTCGGACCGCGTAGTTCGCGGTCACGCAGATGTGTGGCGGCATCGCACACGTCGCCCCGAGCTCCGAAGTGCCCGCGGACGGGCGAGCGCCGCACACGCCCGCGATCGCGAGGCGCTGACGGCATCCCATCCACAGATTGCTCGAAGCCATCTCGATCCGCATCCTGGGGTCATTTGCTGTCGCGTGAGTGTTGAGCCTGCAGGTTTGATGAGCAGGTTTGCTGGACGGTCGACGATCCCCGCCCGCGTGGCCCGCGCCCATCGGCGTGTGCTCGCCGCTGCGCAGGTCGGATCGGGCCGCTGATGGCTGCCGATCTCGTCCCGGAGTGCGGCTCGGTGTCCGCCTCAGGCGCTGCATCGTCGCCGTCGCCACCGCGATTCTGCTGTACACGCCGCCCATGAACCGGTGCATCGCACGTTCCTGACCCGCCCGAGCGCGCCCGCGGCACAGGCGAGCTACCGCTTCGAGCGGCCGCGGCCCCGCCATATGAGGAATGCGACGATTGTTCCGGTGGCGGCGATGGCCAACGCGGTGCAGGCGAAGATGACGTATCGCACCTCGGTGACGGTTCCCTCGTAGGGCCGGCCGTCCGACCAGTCGAGGCTCACCCGCACGAATACGGCGGCGAGGATCCAGCTTCCGAGGGCGACTCCACACGCGCCAAGCGCTCTGCGTCGGTGCCGGTCGGTCATGTCGTCCGAGGCTAGTCGAGGAGTCGCCTCCAGCGTGCTCGGGCAGACGAAGAGACCTGGCAAGGCGCGGTCAACCCCAGCCGCTGCAAAGGGATCTTCGTAATCTTCCCCGTCGACCGGAACACGGGCGGAAGGTGGAGCGGTACGCAACTGACCCGCACGAGTCGCCATGTCTCTGCCACGAATCGAGCTGAAGCGACCTGATCGAGCAGCCCCACCGCGACATCAGATTCCGCGGACTCATGCGGATTCGGTTGGCTACGGTTGCCATCGACGCGATTTCAGATCCCTTCGTCTCCCCACTGGTCCGGGAACACGTCGAGATCGCCGGTGACGCGCTCTGATGACGCGGCGCGTGGTCAACCGGAGGCGGCTTCGCCGCCGGACTCGCCCTGCCGGCGCAAGCGTCGCGGACCCCAGACGATGACGATGACCACGGCGAACGCGAGCTGCACCAGGAATCCGGTCCATCGGCCCTGGTCGGTGGTCCAGGTCGGCACGGCGGCGCCGACGACGTTCGCGACGGTGTGGAAGAGGATCGCGACCGACACGGCGCCGCGGGTGTTGGCGAACAGCCAGGTGTAGAACACGGCGAGCACCATCTGCTGGAGGATGAACTGGGAGATCGGGATGTTCTCCTGCACCGTGCCGGTGATGAAGTGCAGGGGCAGGTGCCACAGGCCCCACACGGCTCCGAGCACGAGGCTCGCGCCGAGCGCGCCCAGTCGGTCGATCAGCGGCTGCAGCGCGTAGCCCCGCCAGCCGTACTCCTCGGGAGCGGCGTTCATCACCAGGATGAACAGCCCCATGGGAACGATCGCGACCGCCGACAGGCCGTACTCCCACGCGATCGGCTGCCCCGTGAGGAGCATGACCCCGACCGTGACCGCCGCGGTCGCGGGGGCGAGCAGCAGTGTCGGCACGAGCCAGCGCTTGTCGAAGTCGAAGCTCCAGCCGCGCTTGAGGAGCGTCATGATCGCGCGGCGGCCGCCGCTCCGGCGCAGCATCACGAGCGCCGCGATGAACGGTCCGAACGGGCCGACGATCCCGAGGATGCCGACTGAGTCGGGCAGGTCGACCGCCCCGGCGGAGTCCAGCACGGTCGGGAGCCACGCGAGCCACGAGATCGCGAAGGACAGGACGAAGAACCACACCACGTGCCGGACGGGCACTGGCGGCAGTGGGGATGCGGTCATGCGGCGGTGTCTCCTTCGCCCTCGGTGGAGGGGGCCGTCGTGTTCGTCTGGCCGTTCAGCCTCGCGAGCCATCCGACGATGTGCGTGTCGACCTGAGGATCGATCGGGTTACGGGCCCGCCTCTCATAGTGCTGCACGTTCGCGGCGGGTGCAGGCTCGGCGCGCAGGATGGTCGACCCCCGTCGGGGCGGTGCGGGACCCGACTTGCCACTTCAGTTAACGGTCGCTAACCTGAATTCGAGTTAGCGATCGCTAACCGAAGTGCGCGCGAGCGCGCGAACGCCATCGACGGAGAGGCGGGCATGGCCACCCTGACGAGCACGCTCGACGCGGCATCCGACCAGGCGCTCGCCACCGCACGCGCCCACACCGCGCTCGCCGACGACCTGCGCGCCAGGCTCGACCGCGTCGCGCGAGGCGGACCCGACAGCTCGCGCGACCGCCACGTCGCCCGCGGCAAGCTGCTCCCGCGCGACCGCGTCGACCACCTGCTCGATACGGGCAGCCCGTTCCTCGAGGTCGCGCCGCTCGCCGCCGACGGGCTCTACGACGAGGACACGCCCGCCGCGGGCGTCATCGCGGGCATCGGCCTCGTGCACGGCCGGCACGTCATGGTCGTGTGCAACGATCCGACGGTGAAGGGCGGCACGTACTTCCCGTTGACCGTGAAGAAGCACCTGCGCGCGCAGGAGATCGCCCTCGAGAACCGCCTGCCCTGCATCTACCTGGTCGACTCGGGCGGGGCGTTCCTGCCGATGCAGGACGAGGTCTTCCCCGACCGCGACCACTTCGGCCGCATCTTCCACAACCAGGCGCGCATGTCCGCCGCAGGCATCCCGCAGATCGCCGCGGTGCTCGGCTCGTGCACCGCCGGCGGCGCCTACGTGCCGGCGATGAGCGACGAGACCGTGATCGTGCGCGACCAGGGCACCATCTTCCTCGGCGGCCCGCCGCTCGTGAAGGCCGCCATCGGCGAGGTCGTCACGGCCGAGGAGCTCGGCGGCGGCGAGCTGCACGCGCGCACCTCGGGCGTCGCCGACCACCTCGCCGAGAACGACGAGCACGCCCTGGCGATCGTGCGCGACATCGTCGCGACCCTGCCGCCGCCCGCCGCACCGGCGTGGAGCGTCGGCCCGTCGCATCCGCCCGCCCTCGACGAGGGCGAGCTCACCGCGGCCGTGCCCGTCGACGTGCAGCAGCCCTACGACGTACGCGAGGTGATCGCGCGGCTGGTCGACGACAGCGACCTCCACGAGTTCAAGCGCGAGTACGGCGACACGCTGGTCACCGGGTTCGCGCGCATCCACGGTCACCCGGTCGGCATCGTCGCGAACAACGGCGTGCTGTTCAGCGAGTCGGCCATGAAGGGCGCGCACTTCATCGAGCTGTGCGACCAGCGGGGTGTCCCGCTCGTGTTCCTCCAGAACATCTCGGGGTTCATGGTCGGCACCGACGCCGAGGCCGGCGGCATCGCCAAGCACGGCGCGAAGATGGTCACCGCGGTCGCAACGACCCGCGTGCCGAAGCTCACGGTCGTGATCGGCGGGTCGTTCGGCGCCGGCAACTACTCGATGTGCGGGCGGGCGTACTCGCCGCGGTTCCTCTGGATGTGGCCGAACGCGCGCATCTCGGTGATGGGCGGCGAGCAGGCGGCATCCGTGCTCGCGACCGTCAAGCGCGACCAGCTCGAGGGCCGCGGCGAGCAGTGGTCCGACGCCGACGAGGCCGCCTTCCGCGCCCCCGTGCGCGAGCGCTACGAGACGCAGGGCAGTCCGTACTACGCCAGCGCGCGGCTGTGGGACGACGGCGTCATCGACCCGCGCGACACCCGCACCGTGCTCGGCCTCGCCCTCGACGTCTGCAGCCGCACGCCGCTGCCCGAGCCCGGCTTCGGCCTGTTCCGGATGTGACCCCGATGACCGCAGCCCCCTTCCACACCGTGCTCGTCGCCAACCGTGGCGAGATCGCCGTGCGCGTCATCCGCACGCTCCGCCGCCTCGGCATCCGCTCGGTCGCGGTCTACAGCGATGCGGATGCCGCTGCGCTCCACGTGCGCGCTGCCGACGACGCCGTGCGCATCGGCCCCGCCGCCGCATCCGACAGCTACCTCGTGCCCGAGCGCATCGTGGAGGCCGCGCTCGCCTCCGGTGCCCAGGCCGTGCACCCGGGCTACGGATTCCTCTCGGAGCATGCGGGCCTGGCGCGCGCCTGCGCCGAGGCGGGCATCGTGTTCGTCGGCCCGGGGGAGCGGGCGCTCGAGGTGATGGGCGACAAGATCCGCGCGAAGCGGCACGTCGCGGCCTCCGGCGTGCCGGTCGTGCCGGGCGTCGCCGAGCCCGGGCTCGACGACGACGCGCTGGTCGCGGCCGCGCCCGGGGTCGGGTTCCCCCTGCTCGTGAAGCCGTCGGCGGGCGGCGGCGGCAAGGGCATGCAGGTCGTTCGCTCGGTCGACGACCTCCGTGCCGAGTTGCCCGGCGTGCGCCGCGTGGCGCGCGCCGCGTTCGGCGACGACGCGCTGCTGCTCGAGCGCTACCTCGAACGCCCGCGACACATCGAGGTGCAGGTGCTCGCCGACCGCCACGGGGGCGTGATCCACCTGGGCGAGCGCGAGTGCTCGCTGCAGCGCCGCCACCAGAAGGTGATCGAGGAGGCGCCGTCGCCGGTCGTCGACGACGACACCCGTCGCCGGCTGGGCGAGGCGGCCTGCGCCGCCGCCCGCTCGGTCGACTACGTGGGCGCCGGCACCGTGGAGTTCCTGGTGTCGGATGCCGCGCCGGGCGAGTTCTTCTTCATCGAGATGAACACCCGGCTGCAGGTCGAGCACCCCGTGACCGAGCTCGTCACCGGCGTCGACCTCGTCGAGCAGCAGCTGCGCATCGCCGCGGGCGAGCCCCTCGCGCTCGCGCAGGGCGACGTGGCGTTCGACGGCCATGCCATCGAGGCGCGCGTCTACGCCGAGTCGCCCGAGCGCGGCTTCCTCCCGTCGACCGGGCGCGTGCTCGCGTACCGGGCGCCGGACGGCCCGGGCGTGCGGGTCGACAGCGGCATCGACGAGGCATCCGCCGTCACCGCCCACTACGACCCCATGCTCGCGAAGGTCATCGCCCGCGGTGCCGACCGTGCCGAGGCGATCGCCCGGCTCGACGCGGCGCTCGCCGACACCGTCGTGCTCGGCGTCGACACCAACATCGCGTTCCTCCGCCGACTGCTCGCCGACGACGACGTGCGCGCCGGACGCCTCGACACCGGGCTGATCGATCGCCTGCCGGCATCCGCCCCCGAACCGCCGACGGATGCCGCCCTGGCCGCCGCCGCCCGCCTCGTCTCCGAACACGGGGCCGACGCCCGTGCCGCCGACGTCGCCCGCGGCCTCGCCTCGCCACTCTGGTCGTCGGCCTCGGGCTGGCGCCTCGGCGCCGACCGCCCCCGCACGCTGGCCTTCGCCCACGACGCCGCCCGCTACGACGTGTCCGTCCCGGCCGAACCAGTCGCCACCCTCGCCGCCCCGCCGCCTGCCGCACTCACGCGCACCTCCCAGCCGCCTGCTGGTGCGCAACCTGTGGCATCGGGCCCGCCAATGCCACCCGTTGCGCACCAGCAGCCCGCGGCCGAGGTTGCTGCTGGTGCGCAATCGGTGGCGAACGGCGGTCCGATGCCACAGGTTGCGCACCAGCGGGCGGGGGTGAGCGAGCACGGCGGGCCCCGCGTCGGCGGCGCGGACGCCGGCGGGCCCGGCGGGCCCCGCGTCGGCGGCGCGGGCGCCGGTGGGCCCGACGCGATCGCGGCGGCGGGCGACGACGGCAGCGTGTGGGTGCACGCCGACGGGCGCACCGTCGAGCTGCGGCACGTCGGGCGCGCGGAACGGCTCGCCGAGTCGCTGGCAGCGGTCGAGCGCGGGGGAGCGGATGCGGCGCCGGAGCTGCGCGCACCCATGCCCGGCGCGGTCTCGGCCGTCGCGGTCGCCGACGGCGACACCGTCGAGGCCGGCGCCGACGTGTTGAGCGTCGAGGCCATGAAGATGGAGCACCGCGTGCGCGCCCCCGTCGCCGGCGTCGTGCGCCTGGCCGTCGCCGTCGGTGCGCAGGTGCGCCGCGACCAGGTCGTCGCGCACGTCGAGCCGGCCGTGGCGCTCACGTCCGACGCGCCCGAGCCCGCCGACGCGCCGCCTCCCGCGGCATCCGCCCCACCACAGACCACCGCGACCCCGGCCCACCAGGCCGCCGCGGCCCACCCCCACGAGGAATGACGAGGACACCATGGACACGCTGGACACCCTGCTGAGCGCCGAGGAACGCGAGCTCTACGAGACCGTCAAGGAGTTCGCCGACACGGTCGTCGCGCCCGCCGCGTACCAGTACGACACCGAGCGGCGCCTGCCGATCGAGATCATCCGCCAGATGGGCGACCTGGGCCTGTTCGGCCTGCCATTCCCCGAGGAGGTCGGCGGCCGCGGCAAGGACTACGTGCAGCTCTGCCTCGCCGTCGAGGCGCTCGGGCGCGTCGACCAGTCGATCGGCGTGACCCTCGAGGCGGGGGTCGGGCTCGGCATCATGCCGATCTACCGCTACGGCACCGACGCGCAGCGGCAGGAGTGGCTGCCCGACCTCGTCACGGGCCGCGCGCTCGCCGGCTTCGGCCTCACCGAGGCACGGGCGGGTTCCGACGCGGGCGCCACCGAGACCACCGCACGCCTCGACGGCGACGAGTGGGTCATCGACGGCTCCAAGCAGTTCATCACCAACTCGGGCACGCCGATCACGAGCCTCGTGACGGTCACCGCCGTGACCGACCAGCAGACCCGCCCCGACGGCACCCTGAAGAAGGAGCTGTCGAGCATCATCGTGCCGAACGGCACGCCCGGCTTCACCGTCGGCGAGAGCTACGACAAGGTCGGCTGGCACACGAGCGACACGCATCCGCTCGCCTTCGACGGCGTGCGCGTGCCCGCGGGCAACCTGCTGGGCGAGCGCGGCCGCGGCTACGCCAACTTCCTGCAGTCGCTCGACGAGGGCCGCATCGCGTTCGCCGCGCTCGCGACCGGCGCCGCGCAGGGCTGCCTGGAGGAGGCCGTGCGCTACGCGAAGGAGCGCAACGTGTTCGGCACGAACATCGGCTCGCACCAGCACATCGCCTTCACGATCGCGAAGATGCAGGCCCGCGCGCAGCAGGCGCGGTTGTGCTGGCACGACGCGGCGCGCAAGATGGTCGCCGGAAAGCCCTTCAAGATGGAGGCGTCGATCGCGAAGATGGTGGCGGGGGATGCCGCGATGGAGAACGCGCGCGCGGCGACCCAGGTGTTCGGCGGCTACGGCTTCCTGAACGAGAACGCCGTGGCCCGCCACTACCGCGACTCGAAGATCCTCGAGATCGGCGAGGGCACCACCGAGGTGCAGCTCATGGTGATCTCGCGGGAGCTCGGCCTCGCGGCGTAGCAGGAGGAACGACATGCACGAGACGGATGCCGCGGGCGCGGCGCCGACCGACGGACCCGTGCGCGAGGTGGTGCAGCGCGGCCTCTGGTTCGAGGAGTTCGAGCCGGGCGTGCGCTACCTGCACCGCCCCGGGCGCACCGTGACCGAGGCCGACAACGTGCTGTTCTCGACCCTCACGATGAACCCGCAGGCGCTGCACCTCGACGCCGCCTGGTCGGCCCAGCAGCCGTTCGGGCAGCGGCTCATGAACTCGATGTTCACGCTCGCGACGCTCGTCGGGGCATCCGTCTCCCAGCTCACGCAGGGCACGATCGTCGCGAACCTCGGGTTCGCCGAGGTGTCGTTCCCCGCACCGCTGTTCCACGGCGACACGCTCTACAGCGAGACGACGGTCGCCGAGACGCGGCTGTCGGCCTCGCGCCCGGGGCAGGGGATCGTCACACTGGATCACGTCGGTCGCAACCAGCACGGCGACGTCGTCGCCCGCGCTCGCCGCAGCGTGCTCATGCAGTGCCGGCCGAACCAGGAGGCGCACGCATGACGTTCACGATGGGCCCGGCCCTGCTGTTCTGCCCGGCCGACCGGCCGGAGCGGTTCCGGAAGGCGGCCGACCGGGCCGACGCGGTCATCCTCGACCTGGAGGACGCGGTCGGGCCCGATGCGAAGGCGGATGCCCGTGCGGCCGTCGCGGAATCGGGGCTCGACGCCGACCGCACGATCGTGCGCATCAATCCGGCGGGCAGCCCCGACTTCGCCGCCGACCTCGCCGCGGTCGCCGCGGGCGGCTTCCACACCGTGATGCTCGCGAAGGCGAGCGGCACGGCCGACCTCGTGCCGCTGCGCGACTACCGCGTGGTGGCCCTGTGCGAGACGCCCGCCGGCGTGATCGCGGCGCCCGACATCGCATCGGTCGAGTGCGTCGTCGCGCTGATGTGGGGCGCGGAGGACCTGGTCGGCGCGCTCGGCGGCTCGTCGAGCCGCACACCCGACGGCGGCTACCGCGACGTCGCCCGGCACGCCCGCGCGAGCGTGCTGCTCGCGGCCGGCGCGCACGGCATCGCGGCGATCGACGCGGTGCACCTCGACATCGCCGACGAGGCGGGGCAGGCGGCCGAGGCGACGGATGCCGCGGCCAGCGGGTTCGCCGCGACGGCGTGCATCCACCCCGGCCAGGTCTCCGTGGTGCGCGAGGCGTACCGGCCCTCCGAGGAGGAGCTGGCGGCGGCGCGCGAGCTGCTGTCCGCGGCATCCGGTCGCGACGGCGTGTTCACCCACGACGGGCGCATGATCGACGCGCCCGTGCTGCGGCAGGCCGAACGGGTCGTCGCTCGCGCGGCCCGCCGCTGACGCGTCAGGTCGCGATGTCGCGGCGGCGGAACACGAGCCACCCCGCGACCAGCAGCAGCAGCGAGATGCCGTAGAGCAGGCCGAGGGCCATCCAGTCGGGGCCGACCGCGAGCGGGTTCTCGCTCCACGCCCACGAGTACGGCGAGATCTGGTGCAACCACTCGAGGTCCGCGCTCTGGTTGCCGACCGCGTTGAGCACGTACCCGACCACGGCGATGCCGGCGCCCGCGCCGATCGACCAGGTGCGGCTGCCGGTCATGGCGCCGACGCCGATGGCCGCCGACGCCGAGAGCATCGCGAGCCCGAGCAGCGTCGCCGTGCCGGCGACGATGTCCCACGGCTCGATCCCGAGTCCGACCGGGTCGTTCAGCGCGGCCACGACGCCGACGATCACGACCCCGATGATCGCGAGCTTCACGACGACGGCGGCGGTGCGCTCGGCGAGCACGCGCCCGCGGCTGACCGCATGTGCGAGGGTCAGCTCGAGCTGGCCGTTCTCCTCGTCGGACGCGATGACCGAGGTGCCCCACCCCACCGTCGCGATCGTGAGCAGCACGAACCCGATCAGGCCGAAGAACGTGCCCTGCGCGTAGCCGGCGCCCGTGCCGAGCTGGTCGTAGCCGAGCGACTTCACCAGTGCCTGCGGCATGGTGGCCATGATGTCCTCGAACTGGCCGTCCTGCGCGAACGACGAGTAGAGGGGCAGGTACAGCAGCAGGGCGGCGACCACGCCGACGATCCAGCCGATGAGGCCGCGCCAGGTGCCCGCGAAGACGCGGCGGAAGAGGGCGAGCGTGCCGTTCATCGGGCCCCCTCCTCGTCGGTCGCAACGGGGCCGGTCGGCACGGGGCCGGTCGACGCCGGGCCGGTCGGCACGGGGCCGGTCGCGGGGGCCGTGCCGTCGTCGGTGCCGTCGTAGTACCGCATGACCGACTCCTCGAGCTCGGGTTCCTCGATCGCCAGGTCGACGATGGGATGCTGCGCGAGCGCCTTCACGAAGTCGTCGACGTGCGCATCGATCGTCGCGGTGAACTCCGACTCGCCCTCGGACGGGCCGAGCGGCGACTGGCCGATCGCCGAGATTCCGGGGGAGGCGCTGAGCGTCGCCGCGAGCGCGCCCGCGTCCTCCTCGGCCACGACCACGCGCACGTGGCGCACGGCCGATTCACGCAGCTGCTTCACGGTGGCGACCGTCGCGATGCGCCCGTCGCGCAGGATCGCCACCTCGTCGGCGGCCTGCTGCACCTCGCTCAGTACGTGCGAGCTGAGGAACACGGTCTGCCCCGCGGCCTTGGCCTCGCGCACCATGGTGAGGAACTCCTGCTGCACGAGCGGGTCGAGTCCGCTGGTGGGCTCGTCGAGCACCAGCAGCTCGGGCTCGTGCATGAACGCCTGGATCAGCCCGACCTTCTGCTTGTTGCCCTTCGAGAGCTTCTTCACCGGGCGCGAGAGGTCCACGCCCAGCCGGTCGGCGAGCTGCTCGATGCGCGCGGGCGGCACGCCGCCCGAGATGCGGGCGTAGTGGCGCAGCAGGTCACGTCCGCTGCCGCGCCCGCCGAGGTGCAGTTCGCCGGGCAGGAAGCCGATGCGGCGGCGCAGCTTCGGGCCGCCGTGTCGCGGGTCGGCGCCGAGCACGCTCACCTCGCCCGCCGTGGGGTGGATGATGTCGAGCATCAGGCGCATCATCGTGGTCTTGCCGGCGCCGTTCGGCCCGATCACGCCGAACACGGAGCCCGTGGGCACCGCGAACTCGACGCGGTCGAGCGCGACGGTCGCCCCGTAGTGCTTGGTGAGGCCGCGCGAGTCGATCGCGGCGGTCGTCGTCGTGGGCGTCATGCCCCTCCTTCATCGGTGGGTGGTGCGGTCGCGGCCATCGCGTCTCGGGCGGCGGCGAGCATGTGGTCGTCGGCGTAGAGGCCGTGCGTGTACAGGTCGAGCATCGGCAGCGTCATCCGTCGCGCCGTGGCGGTCTCGTGCACGTCGGCGCCGAGCGTGCGGGCGACCTGCGACCGCAGCAGGAGCGGCGCGAGCGCCTGCATCGCGACGAGCAGTGCCCGCATCTCCGGGTCGTCGCTCGGCCGCATGGAGCCGTCCGCGACGCCCGCCGCGAGCATCTCGCCGGTCTCGTGCAGCAGCGCGTCGAAGACCCGGTTGCCCGCGTCCCCGCCCTCCTGCAGCATCATCGCGAGGTAGTCGACGTAGGGCCGGAACCGGTCGACGTCGGCGAGCCACTCGCGCATGGCGGCGCCCACCTGCGGCCCGCGGGCGCGGTCCTTCTCGTCGAAGACCGAGCCGATGAGGAACGTCTCGCACGCGGCTCGGAGCTCCTCCTTCGAGCCGAAGTGGTGCATCACGAGGGCGGGACTCACCCCGGCGGAGCGGGCGATGTCGCGGATGCTCGTGGCCGCGTACCCGCGCGAGCCGAAGAGCTCGATCGCGCGGTCGCGGATGCGCGCCGCGGTGGTGAGGTCGCCCGACGTTGAACGCATGTTCAGCATGCTAAACGATCGTTCAGTGGCGCCGCAAGGGGTCGCGAGGGTCACGCCGCATGAACACCAGCAAACGATTGGGTAACGGTTGCGCGAATCGGGCGCGTCCTCCGGCACGTCGCCGCATAGGGTCGAAGCCAATCCTGGGGAGGAGGATCACGATGACGGAAGTCGAGGCGAACGCGCTCGATGCGGCGGGGGGCCGCGCGGGCGACGAGACAGCGCCCGCAGAGCGTCCGCAGCCCGTGACCGAGCCGGTCGAGACGCAGCCCGTCGAGACGGCGGTGGCGGATGCCGTGTCGGATGCCGCGCACGCGCCTGCGCGCACCGAGGAGCGCCCCGATGAGGAGCGCGCCGACGGGCCGCACACGATCGAGACGCTGCACTCCGGCCCGATCGTCATGGCGCATCGCCGGACGATCCCCGGAACCGACCTCGAGGTGCACCCCGTGGGCCTCGGCACGACCGACTTCGGCTGGACGCTCGACGCCGCCGGCTCCGGGGCGGTACTCGACAAGTTCCTCTTCTCGGGCGGCAACCTGATCACGACCGTCGACAGCGACGCCGCAGGGCGGGCCGAGTTCCTCGTGGGCTCGTGGATGCGCGCCCGCGGGTGTCGCGACCAGGTCGTGCTCGCGTCCCGCATCGGCCGCCACCCCGACCACCCGGGGCTTACGCCCGAGCACGTCACCGCGGCCGTCGATGCGTCGCTGGCCCGGCTCGGCACCGACCGCATCGACCTGCTGTCGTTCGATGGCGACGACGAGACCGTCCCGCTCGAGGAGAGCCTCGGCGCGGTCGACGCGCTGATCCTCGCCGGCAAGGTCCGTGCGATCGGCGCGGTGGACTTCTCGGCCGACCGCCTGCTCGAGGCGCGCGTGCTCGCCGCCAACGGCCTGCCTCGGTTCGCGACGATCTCGACGCGCTACAACCTGCTCGACCGCAGCGGCTTCGAGGGATCCCTCGAACTCGTGGCGCGGGCGCAGGGGCTCGCGGTGCTGCCGTACACGTCGATCGCGAGCGGATTCCTCGCGGGCACGGTGCGCCGGCGGGGCGACATCCGTCGCGACGTGCGCGGCACGCGCGCCGGCGCCTACCTGACCCGCCGCGGCACGCGCGTGCTCGCGACGGTCGACCGCATCGCCGCCACGCACGGCGTGCGCCCCGCCGCGGTCGCGCTGGCGTGGCTGCTCTCGCGGCCGACGGTCGCGGCACCGGTGGTCGACGCGACCGCCCCGGAGCACGTGGACGACCTCATGGCGGCCGGCGCGCTGGAGCTCACCCGCGCCGACATCCTCGACCTCGACCGCATCAGCGCCTGACGCACGGATCGTCGCCGTTCGCTGTGGGCAGCGGCCGTCACGTCGCACGCCTGACGTAGGCTGGACGCGATGAACGGCGCCGTTGACCTCCAGCTGGACGCGCCCGAACTCACCCTCGATGCAGCCGGTGACGCGCGCGTCCGGCGCAGCGTGCTCCCGAGCGGCCTGCGCGTGCTGACCGAGGCGATGCCCGGCAGCCGCAGCGCCACGGTCGGCTTCTGGGTCGGCGTCGGCTCGCGCGACGAGCACGGCGACGACGATCCCGCCCTGCCCGGCACCTACGGTTCGACGCACTTCCTCGAGCACCTGCTCTTCAAGGGCACCGCCACGCGCACCGCGCTCGACATCGCGACCGCCTTCGACGCCGTCGGCGGCGAGCACAACGCGATGACGGCCAAGGAGTACACCTGCTACTACGCGCGGGTGCAGGACCGCGACCTCGACATGGCGGTCGACGTGCTCGCCGACATGCTCACCGCCTCGCGCATCGACCCCGACGAGTTCGAGAACGAGCGCGGGGTGATCCTCGAGGAGCTCGCCATGGCGGGCGACGACCCGGCGGATGCCGCGAGCGAGCGCTTCTTCGACGCGGTGTTCGGCGCGCATCCCCTCGGGCGCCCGATCGGCGGCACCCGGTACTCGATCGGGCGCGCGAGCCGCGATGCCGTCGTCACGCACTTCCGTGCGCGCTACCGCCCCAGCGAACTCGTCGTGACCGCGGCGGGCGCGGTCGACCACGAGGCGCTCGTCGCCCGCGTCACCGCAGCCCTCGCCGCGGGCGGGTGGGACCTCGAGACGCAGGCCCGGCCCGCGCCGCGCCGACTCGACACCGAGGCCGCGCTCGTGCGCGGTGCCGACGTCTCGGTCGAGGACCGCCCGATCGAGCAGGTGAACCTGCTGCTCGGCGTGCCCGGCCCCACGGCGACCGATCCGCGCCGTCCCACGCTCAACGTCCTCAATGCCATCTACGGCGGCGGCATGTCGTCGCGCCTGTTCCAGGAGGTGCGCGAGCGTCGGGGCCTGGCGTACGCCGTGCACTCGCTCGCCCCGGGGTACTCCGATGCGGGCGTGTTCGGGGCCTTCGCCGCGTGCCAGCCGGCGAACGCCGCGACCGTCGCCGAGCTCGTGGTCGCAGAACTCGGCCGCATCGCCGAGGAGGGCGTCTCGGCGGCCGACCTCGCCCGGGCCCGTGGCCAGCTGGGCGGCGGCGCGGCCCTCGCGCTCGAGGACTCCGACACCCGCATGAGCCGCCTCGGCCGCGCCGAGCTCACGCACGGCGAGTTCGTCGACCTCGACGAGGCGCTGCGCCGCATCGCGCGGGTGACCGCCGACGACGTGCGCACGCTCGCGGCCGACCTGCGCGACCGTCCCTGGTCGATCGCCGCCGTGGGCGCCGTCGACCCCGAATCGCTCCGCGGCATCGCCGACGGCATCCGCACCGCCACGACCGAATCCCCCCGCCCGCCCGCCCCGACCGAGGGAACCCCGTGACCCACTACCTCTACCTCGTCCGCCACGGAGAACAACTCGACGCCGAGCACGGGCTGCCCGACGGCCCGCTGTCGCCCCGCGGTCGCAGGCAGGCGCAGTTGCTGGCCGAGCGCCTCGGCGGCATCCCCTTCGACGCGTCCTGGCATTCGCCGCTCGAGCGCGCGGCGGAGACGGCCGAGATCCTCTCCGAGCGCATGCCCGCGCTCACGTCCGAGCCGTCGCCGCTGCTGTTCGACTGCGTGCCGTCGGGGCCGGCCGAGGAGATGCCCTCGTTCTACGAGCCGTTCTTCGGCTCGGTCACCGAAGCCGAGATCGAGGCCGGCCGCGCGCAGATGGCCGACGCGGCCGGGGAGTTCCTCCGCGCGCACCGCGGCGACCGCCACGACCTGCTGATCACGCACAACTTCGTGATCGGCTGGTTCGTGCGGGAGGTGCTCGAGGCGCCCGAGTGGCGCTGGGTCACCGTGAACCAGGCCAACTGCGGCCTCACCGTGCTCGTGCAGAAGCCTCGCCGCCCGTGGAGCCTCCTCGTGCACAACGACCTCGCGCACCTGCCGCCCGAGCTGCGCACGGGCCTGCCCGAGCCCTGGGCGATCTGAGCGGAGCCGCGTCCCGCGTCCTCGGTGCGAATCGGAGGAGATTCGGGCGGATGCCCCGGGCTGACGCGGCGCGCCGTCGCATCCGTCCTCCATTCGGCCCCATCGACGAGCGCGCCCGCACCCGCTCGCCGGGCTCAGGGCCGCCGGGCGAACCAGTGGGTCGCGTTCGGGTTGTCGTTGTACGGCCGCGTCTCGACGTAGCCGAGCGACCGGTACAGCGAGCCGGCCGCCTCGAGGCTCGCGTTGGTGTCGAGCACGAGCTCCTCGGCGCCGAGCTCCACGGCGCGGCGCTCCAGCTCGACGAGGAGTGCGCGACCGCGTCCGCCGCCCCGCGCGGACGGCGCGACCCACAGGTGCTTGACCTCGTACCGCACGAGCCCCTCGTCGCCGGGGTCGATGCGCCGCACCCCGCCGCATCCGATGTCGGCACCGTCGTCCTGCAGCACCAGGAACACCCCCGCAGGCGGGGTGAACGGCGCGTCGGCCGGGTACGTCGGCGCGTAGGCGCCCTGTGCGGGCGGGAAGCTCGCGGTGCGCTCGGCGAAGTACGCGTCGAGCAGGCGCACGGCCGCGGGGTCGGTGGGCGGGGTGGCAACGTACTGGTCCATCGGGCCCAGCCTACGGCCGGCGGTGCCGCGACTCGCAGGAGCCGATTGCTAGGGTGAGTGCGTGACGAGTCGGGTGGCGGTCGTGGGTGCGACGGGCAGGATGGGCCGGCTGGCCCTCGGCCTCATCGAGCAGGCGGAGGACCTGGAGCTCCATGCGGGGCTCGACTCGTCGAGCAGCCTCGACGAGATCGACGGCGCCGACATCGTCTTCGACGTCACCCGTCCCGGCGTGACCGAGCGCGTCGTCGACGCCGCGATCTCGCACCGCATCCCCGCGGTCGTCGGCACGTCCGGCTGGTCGGGCGAGCGCATCGACCACGTGCGCGGACGGGTCGCCGGGGAGGACGAGGATGCTCCGGGCATCCTGTTCGTGCCGAACTTCTCGCTCGGCAGCGTGCTCGCCTCGCGGTTCGCGGCCATCGCCGCCCCCTACTTCGACTCGATCGAGATCATCGAGGCGCACCACGCCGGCAAGGTCGACTCGCCGTCCGGCACCGCGGTGCGCACGGCCGAGCTCATCGCCGACGCGCACCTCGCCGGGCGGCCCGTGTCGGCGCCGCACTCCGACCAGCGCGCCCGGGGCCAGCTCGTGGCGGGCGTGCCCGTGCACAGCCTGCGCATGGACGGCGTGCTCGCCAAGCAGGACGTGATCCTCGGTGCGACGGGGGAGACGCTCACGCTCACGCACTCGACGCAGAGCCCGTCGTCGTACGAGGCGGGCATCCTGCTCGCACTGCGCGCCGCGCCGGAATCGCGCGGCGTCGCCGTCGGCCTCGAGACGCTGCTCGACCTCGGGTTCCCCACCGCGTGAGCGCCACGCAGGCGGCGCGCATCGGCGCCATCGTCATGGCCGTGCTGCTCGCGGGCTACATCGGGCTCGTGGGCTGGCGCGCGGTGCTCTTCCTCGGCTCCGGCGAACCCGTGGGCATCGGCATCGGGCTGGCGCTCATCATCCTGCCGGTCATCGCCGCGTGGGCGCTCTGGCGCGAGCTCGCGTTCGGCGTGCGCTCGGAGCGCCTGGTCGACCGGCTCGACGCCGAGGACGGGCTGCCCGAGTTCCCGGCGCAGCCGAGCGGGCGGCCCGACCGCGCGCAGGCGGCCGCGGCATTCGACGCGTTCCGCGCGGAGGCCGAGGCGGCGCCCGACTCGTGGCGCGCCTGGCTGCGGCTCGGCATCGCGTACGACGCCGCGGGCGACCGCCGCCGGGCGCGCGCCGCGGTGCGGCGCGCGATCACGCTCGAACGCGCGCGGCCTCCCCGCTGAGCATCGCGTCGATCGCCTGCTCGGCGGTCGGATGCGCGAAGCGGAACCCGTCGTCGACGAGCCGCGCCGGAATCACTTTCGCGCTCGCCAGCAGCAACTCGTCGGCGGCCTGCCCGAGCATCGCGTGGAGCGCCGGTTCCGGCACCGTGAAGGCGTAGGGCCGTCGCATCCGATCGGCCAGCGCGTGCGCGACGCGATCGTAGGTCGCGGGCGTCGGCCCGGCGAGGTTCACCGGTCCCGACAGCTGCGAGTCGACCAGCAGGTGCCGGATGGCCCGCACCTCGTCGACCAGGCTGATCCACGGCCAGTGCTGCCCGCCCGTGCCGAGCCGCGTGCCGAGCCCGAGGCGGGTGAGCAGCGAGAGGCGCTGCATGGCGCCGCCGTCGCCGACGACGATGCCCGTGCGGAACATGACGGTGCGCGTCTGCTCGGGGGCGAGGCGCGCGGTGTCCTCCCAGCGGGTCACGACGCTGGGCAGGAACCCCTCGCCGGGCTCGGCGTCCTCGGTGAGCGCCTCCGCGGGCCGGTCGCCGTAGACGCCCGACGCGGAGGCGTTCAGGAAGACGCTCGGCGGCGTGCGTGCCTGTCGCATGGCGTCGGTGAGCGTGCGGGTGGCGTTGACCCGCGAGGTGAGGATCTCGCGCCGGTACGCCGGCGTCCACGGCAGCCGCGCGAGGTTGGCCCCGGAGAAGGCGACGACCGCGTCGACGCGGTCCATGACCGTGAAGTCGATGATGCCCGAGCCGGGCGACCAGCTGAGCTCGTCCTCGGCGCGCGGGGTGCGGCGCACGAGGCGCACGACCTCGTGGCCGTCCTCCCGCAGGAGGGGGACGAGGGTGGAACCGATGAAGCCGGATGCCCCGGCGATGAGCACGCGCACGGCTCAGGCGAGTTCGGCCTCGATCGTGATGGGGATGCCCGCGAGCGCCTGCGAGATCGGGCAGTTCGCCTTGGCGTCCTCCGCGAACGCCTCGAACTCCTCCTCGCTCAGCCCCGGGACCCGCGCGCTCACGAGCAGGTGGCTGCCGAGCACGCCGCGCCCGGCCTCGAAGGTGACCGCGGCGGTGGTCTGGATGCTCTCGGGCGTGTGGCCGGCCTGTGCCAGCGCGTGCGACAGTGCCATCGAGAAGCAGGACGAGTGCGCCGCGCCGAGCAGTTCCTCGGGGTTGGTGGTGTCGCGCACCCCCGCCGAGCGCGCCGCCCAGTTCACGGGGAACGTCGCCGAGTCGGTGGAGTCGAGGTGCACGCTGCCGGAACCCTCGATGAGGCTGCCCTTCCAGACGGTGGTGGCCTCGCTCGTCACTGCTGCCATGGTGTGTCTCCTCCTCGTCGCGGTGGCCTCAGCCTAGCCGCGGGCGTCCCGGCTGTGGAGGGGGTGGCGCGTCCCGGCCGGTCGCCGGCGCGTCAGGAGGTGCGGACGATGCGCGCGCGCACCAGCAGCGCGTAGAGGCGGCAGCCGAGGCAGACGTCGAACGCCGCGTTCAGGAAGGCCGCGAAGAACGCGATCGCCGCCGAGATCCACACCGCTCCGTCGACGCCGAGCAGCGCGAGCAGCAGGCCGGCCGCGGTGACGGCGAAGCCCACGCCCTGCGCGAAGGTCGGGGGGCGCGGGTCCTCCAGCTCCGACGGGGGAGCGAGGCGCGGGCGCACGAAGGTCTTGAAGATGAGGCCCCAGGGGTGGCGGCGGATGCCCGCGAAGGCGCCCCACGCGAACAACGCCACGAGCGCGGCGAGCAGCAGCAGCGCGGCGAGCCCCGCTCCCGCGAGGTCGAGCACGATCACGACCAGCAGCAGCACCGAGGTGATGGCGGCGCCGAAGCGCGGCCCGCGGGGGTCGATCTGGTCACGCGACACGGAGGTTCCTCGGGTGCTCGGGGGTCGGGGGGAGTGCTGCGGAGACGTCGGCACGTCGCGGGGCGCCGGAGAAGCGGCGCAGCGCGTGGCCGTCCGAGCCGAGCACGACGACGGTCGGCGTCTGGGTGACGCGGAACCGCGCGGCGAGTTCGGGGTGCGCCGCGACGTCGAGCTCGACGTGGGCGAGCTCGTGGTCGTCGCCGGCGATCTCGCCGAGGGCCCGCGCCGTGCCCGGGCAGCGCGCGCAGTACTCGGACGAGAACTGGAGCAGCGTGGCGCGGACGGGCAGCGCGTCGAGGGCGAGCTCGGAGGCATCCGCCCACTCGCCCTTGGCGTCGGACGCCCGCCCCTCGCGCCGCTTGAGGGCGATGCCGGCGATCGACGCGACGGCGACGAGCGCCGCGGCGATGCCGAATGCGAGCAGGAGGTCCATGCACCCGAATGTAGCGGGGTGCGCCTGAACGACACCCGAGTGTGACGGACGATGACGCGCCGCATCCGCCCCCTCGTCGTCGGGCCGGGGCGGGGCTACCATCGGGGCGTGGCCGCAGTCATCCAGACCCCGTACGAAGACCTGCTGCGCGAGGTGCTCGCCGGCGGCACGCCGAAGTCCGACCGCACCGGCACCGGCACGCGCAGCGTGTTCGGCCGCCAGCTGCGCTTCGACCTCGCCGAGGGCTTCCCGCTCATCACCACCAAGCGCGTGCACTTCAAGTCGGTCGCGTACGAGCTGCTCTGGTTCCTGCGCGGCGACTCGAACGTGCGCTGGCTGCAGGAGCACGGCGTCACGATCTGGGACGAGTGGGCGGATGCCTCGGGCGACCTCGGCCCCGTCTACGGCGTGCAGTGGCGGTCGTGGCCGACCCCGTCGGGCGCGCACATCGACCAGCTCGCGCAGGTCATCGAGCAGATCCGCATCTCGCCCGACTCGCGCCGCCTCGTCGTCTCGGCGTGGAACCCGGCCGACATCCCCGACATGGCGCTCGCGCCCTGCCACGCGCTGTTCCAGTTCTACGTCGCCGACGGCAAGCTGTCGTGCCAGCTCTACCAGCGCAGCGCCGACCTCTTCCTCGGCGTGCCGTTCAACATCGCCTCGTACGCGCTGCTCACCCACCTCGTCGCCGCGCAGACCGGCCTCGGCGTGGGCGACTTCGTCTGGACCGGCGGCGACTGCCACATCTACGACAACCACGTCGAGCAGGTGAGCGAGCAGCTCACGCGCGACCCGTACCCGTACCCGACGCTGCGCATCACCGCCGACCGCCCGTCGATCTCGGACTACGAGTTCGAGGACCTCGAGGTGCGCGACTACGTCCACCATCCCGCGATCCGCGCCGCGGTCGCGGTATGACGGTTGCCCCTGAGCCCGCGCCCGCGCGTGCGCGTGCGCTGCCGCCAATCGGCCTGATCTGGGCCGAGGCCCGCGGCGGCGTGATCGGCCGCGACGGCGTCATGCCGTGGCACCTCCCCGAGGACCTCGCGCACTTCCGCGACGTCACCCGCGGCGCCCCGGTGATCATGGGCCGCCGCACCTGGGAGTCGCTGCCCCCGAGGTTCCGCCCGCTCCCCGGGCGCCGCAACATCGTCGTCTCCCGCGACCCGGCCGCCGCCTTCGACGGCGCCGAGCACGCCGCATCCGTGCCCGCCGCCCTCGCCCTCGCCGCTGCGCCTGCGCTCGACCCTGCCGCTGCGCCTGCGCTCGACCCTGCCGCTGCGCCTGCGCTCGACCCCGCCGCTGCGCCTGCGCTCGACCCCGCCGCAGCGCCCGCTCCCACTGCCACCGAGCCCCCCGCGCCAGCGGCCGGCTCGTCCGCACCGCCGTCCCGCATCTGGGTCATCGGCGGCGCCGAGCTCTACCGCCAGACCATCGAGGTCGCCGACCGCCTCGAGGTCACGCGCATCGACGCGGCCGTCGACGGCGACACGCACGCCCCGCCCATCGGCCCGCACTGGCGCCCGGAGGCATCCGACCCGCCCTCGGGGTGGCACGCGGCCGCCTCCGGCCTCCGCTACCGCTTCGACACCCTCACCCGCTGACCGGCGGCCGCCGCGCATGGCGGATCGAAGGACGAGTTCGCCGACACGCCGTTACGCGCGTCACCGTTCCCGCGTTTCTCCTCCGTTCCGCCATCGGCCCGTCCTCCACAACCGGTCGTGCCGCGTGCAGCAGCGCGGACCGGCCGCCGAGCCCGCTCGCGTCATGTCAGCGCGCCACGCTGCTGGGCGTGATCGCACCTCACCTCGTACAGCGCACCTGCCGCGACCTCGGCGGGGTGGCGGGCACCGCCGAACTCGCGGCCGCGGGCGTCGATCGTCATGCGCTGGCCCGGGCCGTCGCCGACGGCGCGGTCGTCCGGCTCCGTTCCGCGGTCTACGGCGTGCCCGACCTCGAACCCGACGTCGCGGCGGCCGTGCGCCACGGCGGCGCGCTCGGATGCCTCTCGGCCGCCCGGTCCATCGGGCTCTGGGTGCTGTGCGACGACGACCGGCTCCACGTCTCGATGCCGCCGAACGGTCACTCGCGCACGCATCCGGACTGCGCATGCGTCCTGCACTGGACGGGTGGCCGCCGACCGGTCGCGTCGATCGTCGAAGTCCTCCACCAGGTGCTCGCATGCGCCGGTCCGGAGGAGTTCTTCGTGTGCCTGGAGTCGGCACGGCGGTTGAGGAAGATCGACGCGGCCGGCGTCGCGAGCCTGCGCGACCGCGTACCCTCCTGGGCCCGACCGCTGGTCGACGACGCCCGATCCGACGCCGACAGCGGCCTCGAGTCCGTCCTGCGCTACCGGCTCCGACCGTACCGGCTGCGGATCCGGTCGCAGGTCGACATCCCCACCGTCGGGCGAGTGGACTTCGTCGTCGGCGACCGGCTGATCCTCGAGGCCGACGGGCGCGACAACCACGACGGCGCGTCGCACCGCCATCGCGACCTCGTGCGCGACGCGGCCGCGGCGGCACTCGGGTTCGACACGTTGCGGTTCGACTACGCGCAGATCGTGCACGACTGGCCATCGGTTCGTGGAGCCATCCTCGCCAAGATCGACGCAGGGCTGCACCTGCGCGGTACCGATCGGAGGGGAAACCGCCGCTGAGGGCGCCGGGCCCCGGCGTGTCGGGCGATTCCTCCTCCATTCGGCCCGTGAGTCGAGGTCGGCCGCCGACGGCACGCTGCGGCGCGACGGCGCGGCACGCGCCGCAGGCCGCGGGAGCGATAGCCTGTAGTCCGTGACTTCCCCGGACAACCCCTTCGGACAGGTGCTCGTCGCACTCGTCACGCCGATGACGGCGGACGGCGAGGTCGACTGGCCCGCGGTGGAGCGGCACATGGACCACGTCATCGCCGAAGGCGCCGACGGGATCGTCGTGACCGGCACCACCGGCGAGACCTCGACCCTCACCGACCCGGAGAAGATCCGCCTCGTCGAGGTCGGCAAGGACGTCGCGGCGGGGCGCGCGAAGATCATCACGGGCGGCGGCTCGAACGAGACCGCGCACGCGATCGAGCTCTACCAGAAGAGCGAGCAGGCCGGCGCCGACGGCATCATGATCGTCACGCCGTACTACAACAAGCCGACCCAGGCGGGCATCCTCACCCACTTCCGCATGGTGGCGGATGCCACGGACCTGCCCGTGATCCTCTACGACATCCCCGGCCGCACCGGCGTGCCGATCAAGTACGAGACGATCCTGCGCGTCGCCAAGCACCCGAACATCCTCGCGATCAAGGACGCCAAGGGCGACTTCTCCGAGGTGAGCCGCGTGCTCAACCAGACCGACCTCATGTACTTCTCGGGCGACGACGCGAACGTGCTGCCGCACCTGTCGATCGGGGCGACCGGCCTCATCGGCGTGACCGCGAACATCGTCCCCGCCCCGTACCGCACGATCGTCGACGCCGTGAACGCGGGCGACCTGAAGACCGCGACCGCCGCGCACCGGCAGCTCGAGCCGCTCGTGCGCGCCGTCATGACGCATGTGCCGGGCACGGTCGCGGCCAAGTACATCCTGCACGGGCTCGGCCGCATCGGCAGCCCGCGCGTCAGACTTCCCCTCGTGGGGCCCGAGGAGTGGGAGGCGGCGCTGATCGAGGACGAGATCGACCTCGTGCACGGCCTCCCGGGTGTCGACTTCCGGCACTTCCGCCCCGACCGCAATGCCGCCGCCGGCGGCGCCCTGCCGAAGATCGCAGGCACCACCCGGTGACGGATGCCCCTGCCGGGGCGTCCGCACACAACCGAACATCGTGACGAGTGCCGCCATGGCATCCGCCACGTCCATGAGCGAGGCGAGACGGATGCCCCGAGCGGCACGCGGCTCGTCGGAGCACTGACCACAGGAGGCCCCATGCAGGGCGAGATCGTCGAACCCGCACCCCTCGAGCCCGGCACGCTGCGCGTGACCCCCGTCGGAGGACTCGGCGAGGTGGGTCGCAACATGACCACCTTCGAGATCGACGGCAAGATCCTCATCGTCGACTGCGGGGTGCTGTTCCCCGAGGAGCACCAGCCCGGGGTCGACCTGATCCTGCCCGACTTCGCGCCCGTGCGCGACCGCCTCGACGACGTGGTGGGCGTCGTGCTCACGCACGGCCACGAGGACCACATCGGCGCCGTGCCGTACCTGCTGAAGCTGCGCGCCGACATCCCGCTGATCGGCTCGGGCCTGACGCTCGCGCTGGTCGAGGCGAAGCTCAAGGAGCACCGCATCCAGCCCTACAGCCTCACGGTGCGCGAGGGGCAGCGCGAGTCGCTCGGGCCGTTCGACCTCGAGTTCATCGCGGTGAACCACTCGATCCCCGACGCGCTGGCGGTGGCGATCACGACGAGCGCCGGGAAGGTGCTCGCGACCGGCGACTTCAAGATGGACCAGCTGCCGCTCGACGGCCGCCTCACCGACCTGCGCGAGTTCGCACGCCTCGGCACCGAGGGCGTCGACCTGTTCCTCGTCGACTCGACGAACGCCGACGTGCCGGGCTTCACGCCGCTCGAGCGCTCGATCGGCCCCGTGCTCGACCAGGTCATCTCGCGCGCCGAGCGACGCGTCATCGTGGCGAGCTTCTCGAGCCACGTGCACCGCGTGCAGCAGGTGCTCGACGCCGCGCACGCGAACGGCCGTCGGGTGGCGCTGCTCGGCCGCTCGATGGTGCGCAACATGACGATCGCCGCCGACCTGGGCTACCTGAACGTGCCCGAGGGCGTGCTCGTCGACTACAAGAAGTCGGGCGACATCCCCGACGACAAGATCGTCTACATGTCGACCGGTTCGCAGGGCGAGCCGATGGCGGTGCTCAGCCGCATGGCGAACCTCGACCACCAGATCGAGGTGGGGGAGGGCGACACGGTGATCCTCGCCTCGAGCCTCATCCCGGGCAACGAGAACGCCGTGTACCGCGTGATCGACGGCCTCACGAAGCTCGGCGCGAACGTCGTGCACAAGGCCAACGCGAAGGTGCACGTGTCGGGCCACGCCGCCGCGGGCGAACTGCTCTACTGCTACAACATCCTGAAGCCGAGGAACGTGCTGCCGATCCACGGCGAGTACCGGCACCTCGCGGCGAACGCGGCCCTCGCGATCGACACGGGCGTGCCGCCGCAGAACGTGTTCCTCGGCGAGGACGGCAGCGTCTTCGACCTGAAGGACGGCAGGGTGCGCCGGGCGGGCCAGCTCGACCTGGGCTTCGTCTACGTCGACGGTTCGACGGTGGGCGAGATCACCGACGCCGACCTGAAGGACCGCCGCATCCTCGGCGAGGAGGGCTTCATCTCGGTGATCGTCGTGGTCGACGCCGCCACGGGCCGCGTCATCAGCGGCCCGGAGATCCACGCGCGCGGCTTCGCCGAGGACGACAAGGTGTTCGACGACGTGAAGCCGAAGATCGAGAAGGCACTGGCGGATGCGGCGCACAACGGCGTCCGCGACAGCCACGCGCTCCAGCAGGTCGTGCGTCGCACGGTGGGGGCGTGGGTGAGCCGCAAGCTGCGCCGTCGCCCGATGCTCGTGCCCCTCGTCATCGAGGCCTGAGACCGATCGGATGCGACGGGGCGACGTGCGCCCCGTCGCATCCGCTCGCCATCGCCTCGCCCCCGGGCGCCGTACAGCGGGCGGAAACCGCCGCGAAACACCCCGGGCGTAGCATCCGTGCATGGCGGCAGCGTTCTCCCTGCGCCCGGCGGTTCCGGCCGACGGGCCCTTCCTCGCCGAGATGGTGGTCGAGGCGGCGAACTGGCACGCGGCGCGCGCCCGTCCGAAGGTCTCCGTGCTGAGTGACCCGGCGCACGTGCACTACGTCTCGGGCTGGATGCGCCCGGGCGACGTCGGGGTGGTCGCCGAGGACGACGAGGGCGAGGCGATCGGCGCCGCCTGGTACCGCATCTTCACGAAGGACGACGCGGCGCACGGCTACGTGGCGACCGGCGTGCCCGAGCTCATCATCGGCGTGCGCCCGCTGTGGCGCGGCATGGGGGTCGGCCGCGCGCTCATGCGCGAGCTGGTGCGCCTCGCGGGCGCCTCGGGGTACGCCCGGCTGGCGCTGAGCGTCGAGCGCGGCAACTTCGCCGAGTCGCTGTACCGCAGCGAGGGGTTCCGGGTCGCGGAGGAGCGTCCGACCCGCGTGACCATGATCCGCCGCCTCGCCTGAGCCCCGGCGCGTCCGCTCGCCGATCGCGAACACTCGCGCCCGCTTCGCGCGCGAAGTCGGATGCCGCCCCTAACGTGGAGTCCATGGCCACGAGCACCAAGTCGACGAGTCGCGCCTCCGGGCGGTCCGGCCGTGGCGGCTCGTCGTCGCGGGGAACGACGAAGACCACTGCGAAGCCCGCAGCGAAGCAGGCCCCGGCGCGCAACAAGCCCGCCGGGAAGGCCTCGACGCGCGATCCGAACCGCGATCCGCTGCTCGTCCGCGCCTGGATGGGCATGGCCCACGTGGCGGGCGGCGCGGCGCGCGCCCTCGGCCCGGAGACGCTCGCGAAGGAGGACCGCCGCGACGGCCTGCCGTTCTTCCTCGTGCTGCTGGCGATCGCCGGCGCCGTCGTCGAGTGGTTCCTCATCAACGAGCCCGTCGCACAGGCCATCGACGCGTGGACGTTCGGCGGCCTGCTCGGCCGCGTGGCGTTCGCCCTGCCGGTGATCCTGCTGGTCTTCGCGATCTGGTTGTTCCGGCACCCGAGCTCGGTGCACGACAACACGCGCATCGGCATCGGGCTGTGGCTGCTGCTCATCAGCGTCTCGGCGCTCTGCCACGTCTTCGGCGGCCAGCCCGACCCGAGCGAGGGCATGGAGGTGCTCGCCACGGCGGGCGGCATCCTCGGCTGGATGCTCGCGCAGCCGCTCATCCTGCTGACCACCGACATCGGCGCGACCGCGATCGTGATCGTGCTCCTGCTGCTCTCGGTGCTGATCATCACGAAGACCCCGCCGAACCGCATCGGTTCGCGACTGGGGGAGCTGTACCGCTGGCTGTTCGGTGCGACCATCGACGAGTCCGAGGCCTCGGATGCCCCGGCGAAGCCGAAGCGCGGCCGCAAGACCGCCCAGGTCGAGCTCGACGGCGTCGACGACGAGGACGAGCCGTCGTCGCCGGGCGTGCTGCCGTGGTGGCGCCGCAACGCGTCGAACCGCGAGGAGGACCCGGCGTTCGATTCAGGCGGCGACGGGCTGACCGAGGTGTTCGGCGATGGCACCTCGGAGGGCGGGTTCGAGTCGGCGATCGAGACGCCGCCGGCCCCCGACTACGGCGCGCAGGTCGAGGGCGACCTGCAGCGGGCCGAGTCCGCGCTGCAGCAGTTCGGCGGCGGTGCCCCCGCGACCGGCCTGCAGGCCGACGGCGCGACCGAGGTGCTGCCGGGCTTCGGCGGTGCGGGCGGTGACGCGTCGGGCTTCGACCCCGAGGCGCTGCCCGCTGCGAGCGAGCCCGAGGCGCAGCATCCGTACCACCTGCCCGCGGCCTCGACCCTCGCCGCCGGGGCGCCCGCGAAGTCGCGCTCGGCGGCGAACGACGAGGTCGTGCGTGCGATCACCCACGTGCTCGACCAGTTCGGCGTCGATGCGAAGGTCACCGGCTTCTCGCGCGGCCCGACCGTGACCCAGTACGAGATCGAGCTGGGGCCGGGCGTGAAGGTCGAGCGGGTCACCGCGCTGTCGAAGAACCTCTCGTACGCGGTCGCGTCGAACGAGGTGCGCATCCTCTCGCCGATCCCGGGCAAGAGCGCGATCGGCGTCGAGATCCCGAACTCCGACCGCGAGATCGTCACCCTGGGCGACGTGCTGCGCTCGTCCACCGCGTCGGGCAGCACGCATCCGATGACCATCGGCGTCGGCAAGGACGTCGGCGGCGGCTACGTGGTCGCGAACCTCGCGAAGATGCCCCACCTGCTGGTCGCCGGCTCCACCGGCTCGGGCAAGTCGAGCTTCGTGAACTCGATGATCACGAGCCTGCTGATGCGTGCCAAGCCCGCCGACGTGCGCATGGTGCTGATCGACCCGAAGCGCGTCGAGCTCGCCCCGTACGCCGGGGTGCCGCACCTGATCACGCCCATCATCACGAACCCGAAGAAGGCGGCCGAGGCGCTGCAGTGGGTCGTGAAGGAGATGGACATGCGGTACGACGACCTCGCGTCGTTCGGGTTCCGCCACATCGACGACTTCAACAAGGCCGTGGTCAACGACGAGATCGTGCTGCCCGAGGGCTCCCAGCGCAGCCTGAAGCCGTACCCGTACCTGCTGGTCGTCGTCGACGAGCTCGCCGACCTCATGATGGTCGCCCCGCGCGACGTCGAGGACTCCATCGTGCGCATCACGCAGCTCGCGCGCGCGTCGGGCATCCACCTGGTGCTCGCGACGCAGCGGCCCTCGGTCGATGTCGTGACCGGCCTCATCAAGGCGAACGTGCCGTCGCGGCTCGCGTTCGCGGTGACCAGCGTCACCGACTCCCGGGTCATCCTCGACCAGCCGGGGGCCGACAAGCTGATCGGCCAGGGCGACGGCCTGTTCCTGCCGATGGGCGCGTCGAAGTCGATCCGCGTGCAGGGCGCGTGGGTCAGCGAGTCCGAGATCGAGAAGGTCGTCAAGCACGTCACCCGGCAGGCCAGGCCCGAGTACCGCAAGGACGTCGAGGCGGTCGTCGAGAAGAAGGAGATCGACTCCGACATCGGCGACGACCTCGAGGTGCTGCTCGCGGCCGCGGAGCTCGTCGTCTCGACGCAGTTCGGCTCGACGTCGATGCTGCAGCGCAAGCTCCGCGTCGGGTTCGCCAAGGCCGGGCGCCTGATGGACCTGCTGGAGTCGCGAGAGATCGTCGGCCCCTCCGAGGGCTCGAAGGCGCGCGACGTGCTCGTCACGGCCGAGCAGCTGCCCGGCGTGCTCGCCAGGCTGCGCGGCGACGAGCCGGCCGAGCATCGCCCCGCGGCATCCGCCGCCCCCGCGGAGCCGTACGACGGCGACCCGGTCGCGGCCATGTCGGCCGGGCGCGAGGAGGTCGACGCCGGTTCGGACGAGGACGCCTGGGGACTCACCGGGCGTGACTGAGCCGACCGGTATCCTTGCCGCATGAGCGACGCCGACAGCCCGACCCGATCGGCGAACTGGAACCTCCCGAACGCCATCACGGCGGTGCGCATCCTGATGGCGCCGTTCTTCTTCTGGATGCTGCTCGCCGACGGCGGCGACGACGGCCCGCTGCGCTGGATCGCGGCCGTGGTGTTCATCGTGGCGATCTCGACCGACGGCCTCGACGGCCACATCGCACGCAGCCGCGGGCTCGTGACCGACCTGGGCAAGATCCTCGACCCGATCGCCGACAAGCTGCTGACGAGCGGTGCGCTGGTCTGCCTGTCGATCCTCGGGGAGCTGTGGTGGTGGGTCACCATCGTGATCGTCGTCCGCGAGGTGGGCATCACGGTGTGGCGGTTCGTCGAGCTCCGACGCGGCAACGTCGTGCCGGCCTCGAGCGGGGGGAAGCTGAAGACGGTCGTGCAGGCGGTCGCGATCTCGCTTGCGCTCACGCCCACGTGGCTCATCGTCGGCGACTGGGTGCTCTGGCTGAACTGGTTCGCCATGGGGGTCGCGCTGGTGCTCACGGTGTGGTCGGGTGCGGTCTACCTCGTCGATGCCGTGCGGCTGCGGCGCACCGGGGCGGATGCCTGAGGACGCGACGCCCGCGGGCGCGACGACGTCGGACGCCCGGACGCTCGTGGGCGAGCTCGCCGCCCGCGGCATGACGATCGCGGTGGCCGAGTCGCTCACCGGCGGGCTGCTGGCGTCGCGCATCGTCGACGTCCCCGGGGCATCCGCCGTCTTCACCGGAGGGATCGTGGCGTACGCGACCCAGCTGAAGCACGACCTGCTGGGCGTGGACGCGGGGCTGCTCGCCGAGCGCGGCCCGGTCGATCCCGACGTCGCACGACAGCTCGCCGAGGGCGTCCGACGCGCGTGCGCGGTGGGCGGTGCGCCGGCCGACCTCGGGATCGCCACGACCGGGGTGGCCGGTCCCGACCCGCAGGCGGGGAAACGCGCCGGCACCGTGTTCGTCGGCGTCGCGTCGGCGCGCGGCGCACGCGCGCTCGAGCTCGCGCTGCCGGGGGAGCGGGCCGCGATCCGCGCCGCGACGGTGGACGCGGCGATCGCCGCTGCGCTCGACGAGGTGCGGAATATCCGGCGTTAACACGCCGTTACATGTACGGCATTCACACGCAAAGCCCAGTGTGCGACGCTAAAGTCGTAGGACGGGAACCAGACGCTCCGGCGGCCGGTCCCGCTTCGGCCGGAGCGGCCGATGGGCAGAGAGAAGGAGGTTCCCGATGGTTCTGGTACGTCAGGAAATCGGCGATGTGCTGAGGGACTTCCGTCTGCAGAAGGGTCGTACCCTCCGCCAGGTCGCGAGCAAGGCGAGCGTCGCGCTCGGCTACCTCAGCGAGGTGGAGCGCGGCCAGAAGGAGGCCTCGTCCGAGATCCTCGCCTCGGTGGCGGAGGCGCTCGAGACGCCGATCTCCACCATCATGCGCGAGGTCGGCGACCGTCTCGCCGTGATCGAGGGCATCGACCCGATCCCCGACACGGTCCCCGACGAGTTCGTGGCCGGCTTCGACGCCGACATGATGGTGCGCTGACCGCGACGCATCGACAGAGAGCGACGACCGGCCCGCGGGCCGGTCGTTCTCGTTTCCGGGAGGGTTCGTGAAGCTCAGCGAGTTCCGCGTGGCGGTCGACGACGAATTCGGCGCCGGCTACGGCCGCGTGGTCGTGGGCGACCTCGTGCTGCCGGCGCTCGGCGGGCGCACGGCGGAGCAGGCGCTGTCCGACGGCGTGCCGGCCCGAGAGGTCTGGATCGCGCTGTGCGCGGCCACCGAGGTGCCCGAGCACCGCCGCTACGGCGTCGGCCGCCTCGACCAGCGTCGCTGACGCGGGCGGGCGGATGTTCGAGGAATCCGTCCCGACACGCGGCGTGTCGCTCGAACACGTGTTCGGTTCTGCGGCGTAGTCTCCTCAACAGGCGGGAAGGTCCGCGCGTCGCGAGCGAACACGGCGCTGCATCCGATCGATGTCGGACGTGGTGCGTAGCGTGAACGACGTCGGATCACACCGCACCACGCCTTGTCGACGAGGTGACCCGGGTCACGGCCCGGGCGCGGAGCGACAGCCTACAGGCAGCAGCACCGAGACGAAGGAGACAGCACATGCCCTCACCCGCAGACCGCGAGAAGGCCCTCGAGACGGCTCTCGCGCAGATCGACCGCCAGTTCGGGAAGGGCTCGGTGATGCGCCTCGGCAGCGAAGACCGCGCCCCCGTCGAGATCATCCCCACCGGGTCCATCGCGCTCGACGTCGCGCTCGGCGTGGGCGGACTCCCGCGCGGCCGCATCATCGAGATCTACGGCCCGGAGTCGTCGGGTAAGACGACCCTCACGCTCCATGCGATCGCGAACGCGCAGCGCGCCGGCGGCATCGCGGCGTTCATCGACGCGGAGCACGCGCTCGACCCCGACTACGCCAAGAAGCTGGGCGTCGACATCGACGCCCTGCTCGTCTCCCAGCCCGACACCGGTGAGCAGGCGCTCGAGATCGCCGACATGCTGATCCGCTCGGGCTCGATCGACCTGGTCGTCATCGACTCCGTCGCGGCGCTCGTGCCGCGCGCCGAGATCGAGGGCGAGATGGGCGACTCGCACGTCGGCCTGCAGGCGCGACTCATGTCGCAGGCGCTGCGCAAGATCACCGGTGGACTGAACCAGACCAAGACCACCGCGATCTTCATCAACCAGTTGCGCGAGAAGATCGGCGTGTTCTTCGGCAGTCCGGAGACCACCGCGGGCGGCAAGGCGCTGAAGTTCTACGCTTCGGTGCGACTCGACATCCGCCGCATCGAGACCCTGAAGGACGGCGGCGACGCGGTCGGCAACCGCACCCGCGTGAAGGTCGTGAAGAACAAGATGGCCCCGCCGTTCAAGCAGGCCGAGTTCGACATCCTCTACGGCGTCGGCATCTCCCGCGAGGGCAGCCTGATCGACTACGGCGTCGACCAGGGGATCGTCAAGAAGTCCGGCGCCTGGTACACGTACGACGGCGACCAGCTCGGTCAGGGCAAGGAGAACGCCCGCAACTTCCTGATCAAGAACCCCGACATCGCCGAGGAGATCGAGCAGAAGATCCTGACCAAGCTCGGCATCGGCGCGAAGGGCATCCCGATGGGCGAGGCCGGCGGCAACGTCGAGTCCATCCAGGGCAAGCTCGGCGCGCGGAAGGGCGCATGACCCACCCCCGCGCCGACCGGGGCGATCGCGGCGACGCGATCGCCCCGGTCGCCTACCTGCCGTGGGTGCGGCCCGATGCCGACACGGCGGACGCGCCCGCGGTGCCGAGGCGATCGGCGCCCGATGCCGGCGCGCCGGGGCCGGGCGGGCTCTGGGGCGTCGTCCCGGGCGGTACCCGATCGGCGTCCGCCGACGGCGACGCGGTCGCCCGGGTCGGCGCGGGCGACCCCGGGCCCGAGGAGCAGGAGTCGCACGACGCCGCGTGGGCCGTGCCCGTCGTCGGCGACGACCCCGACGGGCGCGACGGCGCCGACGACGACCGCGTCGACCGGGTCGTGCTCGCACGACTGCGGCGCTCGTCGCTGTCGGTCTCGGAGGTGCGGCGGCTGCTGCTCGACCAGGAGGTCGGGGCCGAGCACGTCGACGGCTGGATCGCCCGCTACGAGCGACTCGGCTACCTCGACGACCGCTCGTTCGCCGACCAGCTCGCGGCTTCGCTCGTCGACCGCAAAGGCTACGGCACCGGAGCCGTGCTCGCCGAACTCCACCGACGCGGCGTCGACTCCGGCCTCGCACGCGAGGTGGTCGAGGGGCTCGACGCCGACGACGAGCGCGCACGTGCGGTCGAACTGGCGGTCGAGCGCGCGCGCCGGCTGGGCTCGGTCGACCGCGCCGCCGCCGCACGCCGCCTCTCCGGGTACCTCCAGCGGCGCGGCTACTCGGGCGACGTGGTGCGCGAGGCCGTCTCCACCGCGCTCCAGGGCACGCACGCCTGAGGTCCGCGGCGCCGGCGGGCCGGTGCGAATCGTAGACTGGTGCGCATCATGAGCAGCATCACCGAGACGCCGACGGTCATCGAGGGGTCGAGTGCCGCGGTCGACGGCGCCGGCCGCGCGCGCACGTACGAGGTGCGCACCTTCGGCTGCCAGATGAACGTGCACGACTCCGAGCGACTGAGCGGCTCGCTCGAGGCGGCCGGGTACGTCCCCGCCGCGGGCGCCGAGCCCGACGTGGTCGTGATCAACACCTGCGCCGTGCGCGAGAACGCCGACAACAAGCTCTACGGCAACCTCGGCCACCTCGCGGGCGTCAAGCGCCGCCACGAGGGCATGCAGATCGCCGTCGGCGGCTGCCTCGCCCAGAAGGACACGAGCACCATCCTCGAGAAGGCGCCGTGGGTCGACGTCGTCTTCGGCACGCACAACATGGGAGCGCTGCCGCGGCTGCTCGAGCGCGCCCGCCACAACGACGAGGCCCAGCTCGAGATCCTCGACGCGCTCGAGACCTTCCCGTCGACGCTCCCGACCAAGCGCGATTCCAGCTACAGCGGCTGGGTCTCCATCTCGGTCGGCTGCAACAACACCTGCACGTTCTGCATCGTGCCGTCGCTGCGCGGCAAGGAGAAGGACCGCCGGCCCGGCGACATCCTCGCCGAGGTGCAGGCGCTCGTCGACGACGGCGCGATCGAGGTCACGCTGCTCGGCCAGAACGTGAACTCCTACGGCGTCGAGTTCGGCGACCGCCAGGCGTTCGGCAAGCTGCTGCGCGCTGCCGGGCGCATCGACGGCCTCGAGCGCATCCGGTTCACCAGTCCCCACCCGGCCGCGTTCACCGACGACGTCATCGACGCCATGGCCGAGACGCCCACCGTCATGCCCCAGCTGCACATGCCGCTGCAGTCGGGCTCCGACCGCATCCTGAAGGCCATGCGCCGCTCCTACCGCAGCGAGCGCTTCCTCGGCATCCTCGAGCGGGTGCGCGAGCGCATCCCGCACGCGGCGATCAGCACCGACATCATCGTCGGCTTCCCGGGCGAGACCGAGGAGGACTTCCAGGAGACGCTGCGCGTGGTCGAGGCCGCACGGTTCGCCTCGGCCTTCACGTTCCAGTACTCGATCCGGCCGGGCACGCCCGCCGCGACCATGGACGACCAGGTGCCGAAGGAGGTCGTGCAGGAGCGCTACGATCGTCTGATCGCGCTGCAGGAGCGCATCAGCCTGGAGGAGAACCGGGCCGTCGTCGGCCGCGAGGTCCACCTGCTCGTCGCCACCGGCGAGGGCAAGAAGGACGCCGAGACCCACCGCATGTCGGGTCGTGCGGAGGACAGCCGGCTCGTGCACTTCGAGGTGCCCGCAGGCTCGGACGTGCCGCGGCCCGGCGACGTCGTCACGGTCACGGTCACGCAAGCCGCGCCGTTCCATCTCCTCGCCGACTCGCCCGACGGCGCGCCGCTGCGCATCCGCCGCACCCGCGCCGGCGACGCCTGGGACCGCGCGCAGGCCGACAGCTGCGGCGTGCCCGCACCGGCCGGCGGCTCGGGCGCCGGGGCGGTCTCCCTCGGCCTGCCGACCGTGCGCGTGGTGGACGAGACCCGCTGACGTGACCCTGATCGCGGTCGTCGGCGCGACCGGTACCGGCAAGTCGGAGTTCGCGCTCGACCTGGCCGAGGCGATCGCCGCGCGCGGCGGCGCGGCCGAGGTCGTGAACGCCGACGCGATGCAGCTGTACCGCGGCATGGACATCGGCACCGCGAAGCTCGCCGCCGACGAGCGCCGCGGCGTGCCGCACCACCTGCTCGACGTGCTCGACGTCACCGACGAGGCATCCGTCGCCGCCTACCAGCACGACGCGCGCGCGGCGATCACCGCCGTCCGTGCGCGCGGCGCGGTGCCGCTGCTCGTCGGCGGATCCGGCCTCTACGTCTCGTCGGTGCTGTACGGGTTCGAGTTCCCCGGCACCGATGCCGAGGTGCGCGCCCGACTCGAGGCCGAGCTCGAGCGCGACGGGCGTGCCGCGCTGCACCGTCGCCTGGTCGAGCTCGACGCGCCCACGGCGGAGGCCGTCGGACCGCACAACGCGCGCCGCATCGTCCGCGCGCTCGAGGTGATCGAGGTGACCGGGGAGCCGGCCGCCGCCCGGCTGCCCGACGAACCGGTGCCCTGGACCGCGCACGAGGTGCTGCGCCTGCACGTCGACCGCGAGGTGCTGGTGCCCCGGCTCGACGCCAGGGTCGAGGGCATGTGGCGCGACGGACTCGTCGACGAGGTGCGCGGGCTGATGCCGCTCGGCATCGAGCGCGGGGTCACCGCGAGCCGGGCCATCGGGTACGCCCAGGCGATCGCCGAGGTGCACGGGCGGATGCCCCGGGCCGACGCGATCGCCGAGACCCAGGCGCTCACGCGCCGCTACGCCCGCCGGCAGGTCGGCTGGTTCAAGCGCTCCCGCGACGAGGTCGTGGTGGATGCCACCGATGCCGGGGCGCGCGACGCGCACCTGCGTCGCCTGGCGACCCTAGACTGATCGGCATGCCGTTCGATCTGCCGTTCACCAAGGGCCAGGGCACGGGCAACGACTTCGTCCTCGTCTCCGACCCCGACGGGGAGCTCGACCTCACGCCCGAGCGCGTGGCCGCCATCTGCGACCGCCGGTTCGGCGTGGGCGCCGACGGCGTGATCCGCGCCGTGCGCTCGCGCGCGCTCGACGACGGCGCCGCGGCGCTCGCGGAGGACCCCGCCGCGGAGTGGTTCATGGACTACCGCAACGCCGACGGGTCGATCGCCGAGATGTGCGGCAACGGCATCCGCGTCTTCGCGCGGTACCTGCTGCAGCAGGGGCTCGTCGAGCTCGAGCCCGGGGCGACGCTGCCGATCGGCACGCGCACCGGCGTCCACGCGGTGCTCGCGAACGCGACCGGCTTCCAGGCCGACCTCGGCCGGTGGCGGCTCGAGGGCGGCGAGCCGCTCGTGCGGGCCAAGGAGCTGCCGGTCGCCCGTCCCGGCCTCGGCGTCGACGTGGGCAACCCGCACGTGGTCGTCGCGGTCGCCGACGACGACGAGCTCGAGTCGATCGACCTGTCGTTCGTGCCGGTGCTGGAGCCCGCCCCGAAGCACGGCGCCAACGTCGAGTTCGTCGTGCCCGGCGAGCCGCTCGTGGTCGACGGCGTGGGCCGCATCCGCATGCGCGTGCACGAGCGCGGCTCGGGCGAGACGCTCTCATGCGGCACCGGCGCGGTCGCCGCCGCGCTCGCGGTGCGGCACTGGGCCGGCGCGGGCGCGCCGGACGAGTGGCGCGTGCAGGTGCCGGGCGGCATCCTGGGCGTCCGCATGGTCGCGGCCGACGACGGCGAGCACGTGGCGCTCGCGGGCCCGGCAGAGCTCGTCTTCGACGGGGTGCTGACGCTCGACTGAGGCGCGCCGCTAGGCGGCGTGCCGGTGCACGTGCAGCACCCGGTAGCCCTTCCCGGTCGCGGCGCGATCGACCGCGAACTCGGGCAGCGTCTCCTGCAGCCAGCGCTGGAGCGAGTCCGAGCCGAGGTTGCGCTGCACCACGAGCCAGGCGTCGCCGTCGTCGGCGAGGCGGGGCAGCCAGTGCAGCAGCATCTCGTGCAGCTCCTGCTTGCCGATGCGGATGGGCGGGTTCGACCAGATGGTGCGGAACCGCAGGTCATCGGGAACATCGTCGGGCAGTGCGGCGTTGACACGGGGGAGCCCGAGGTCGGCGGCGTTCCGGCGCACGAGGTCGAGGGCGCGTTCGTTCACGTCGACCGCCCAGACGTCCGCGTCGGGCGACTCGATGCCCAGCGTCAGCGCGATCGGCCCCCAGCCGGAGCCGAGGTCGAGCAGGGCGCCGTCGCCCGGTGGTGCGGGGGTGTTGGCCAGCAGCACCTGGGTGCCGTGGTCGATGCGGTCGGGGCTGAAGACGCCGGATGCGGTCGTGAGCCGCACCTCGCGGCCGGACAGCCGCACGGTGAGCGGGCGACGGGCGGCGGCGCTGGCGGGCTGCGACGAGAAGTAGTGGTCCGACGCCATAGAGGGAACCTAACGCAGAGATGGGAACTAGGGTTAACGCGATGGATCGTACCGACGAACGGCTGGACGCCGACGACGCCGTGGAGCGCGTGCTCGCCCACGGCGATGCGCACGCGCGCGGCTTCAGCCTGTTCGACGGCCGGGCCGGCGCGCTGCAGGTGCACGGCACGCTGTCGGGCGCGACCGGCGACGAGGGCTTCGACGGCGACCAGTTCGACCGCGAGGACCGCGCGGCGCTGCGTCGCGTCTCGGGCCTGTCGACCGAGCTCGAGGACGTCACCGAGGTCGAGTACCGGCAGCTGCGGCTCGAGAACGTCGTGCTCATCGGCGTGCACCCGCAGGGCGGGCAGCGCGACGCCGAGAACTCGCTGCGCGAGCTCTCGGCGCTGGCCGAGACCGCGGGCGCCCGCGTGCTCGACGGGCTGCTGCAACGTCGGCCGCACCCCGATCCGAGCACGTACCTCGGCCGCGGCAAGGCCGAGGAGCTGCGCATGATCGTGGCCTCCCTCGAGGCCGACACCGTGATCGCCGACACCGAGCTCGCGCCCAGCCAGCGGCGCGCGCTGGAGGACGTGGTGAAGGTGAAGGTGATCGACCGCACGGCCGTGATCCTCGACATCTTCAGCCAGCACGCCAAGAGCCGCGAGGGCAAGGCGCAGGTCGAGCTCGCCCAGCTCGAGTACCTCCTGCCGCGCCTGCGCGGCTGGGGCGAGTCGATGTCCCGCCAGGCCGGTGGCCAGGTGGGCGGCGCGGGCGCCGGCATGGGCTCGCGCGGACCGGGTGAGACGAAGATCGAGCTCGACCGCCGCCGCATCCACACCCGCATGTCGCGCCTGCGCAAGCAGATCGCGGCCATGAAGCCGGCCCGCGAGGCCAAGCGCGCGAACCGCCGCCGCAACGCGGTGCCGTCGGTCGCGATCGCCGGGTACACCAACGCCGGCAAGTCGAGCCTCGTCAACCGCATCACCGGTGCCGGCGTGCTCGTCGAGAACGCGCTGTTCGCGACGCTCGACGCGACCGTGCGCCGCAACCAGACGCCCGACGGCCGCCTGTACACGATCGCCGACACCGTCGGGTTCGTGCGGAACCTCCCGCACCAGCTCGTCGAGGCGTTCCGCTCGACGCTCGAGGAGGTCGGCGACTCCGACCTGATCGTGCACGTGGTCGACGCGTCGCACCCCGACCCGGCGAGCCAGCTCGCGACGGTGCGCGACGTCATCGGCGAGCTCGGCGCCCGCGACATCCCCGAGCTCGTGGTCTTCAACAAGTCCGACCTCATCGACGACGAGGAGCGGCTCGTGCTGCGCGGCCTCGAGCCCGAGGCGGTCTTCGCCTCGGCCCGCACCGGCGCCGGCATCCCCGAGCTGCTGCAGGCCATCGCCGACCGCATCCCCGACCCGTCGGTCGAGGTCGACCTGCTCGTGCCGTACGACCGCGGCGACATCGTCTCGACGCTGCACGAGGCCGGGCGCGTGCTCGAGGTCGACTACCGCGACGACGGCACGCACGTGCGCGCCCTCGCCAATCCGGAGCTCGCCGCGCAGCTCGCGGGGTACTCGGTGCGCCCCGCCGCATCCGTCACCGACTAGGCCGTGCGCGCCGGCCGGCGCTCCGCCCGATGATCCGCGCGAGCGATGTGGATCGATCTGCTTCGACGCGGACGCCGTCTGGCATCATTCGGCCATGGCGTCCAGGCGATCGTGGTCCGTGCTCGCCGTCGGGGCCGCCGTGCTCGCGTTGAGCGCGTGCGGCGCGGAGGCGCACCCCTACTCGGACCTCGGCGGGGAGGCGACCCGCCAGGACGCGTTGCCCGCCTCGCTGCCCGAGTACGCCTCCCGCGACCTCGACATCGAGTCGAGCCGGTACGTCGGCGACGACGACGGCACGCGGCTCTGGCTGGCACGCGGCGCCGAGGAGGGCACCGTGTGCCTGGTCATCGTCTCGGCCGCGGAGGAGTGGTTCGTCGCTTGCGGCGGCGAGGCCGGTCCGATGACCACGGGAGGCGTCGTCGGGTCGTACACCGTGCACGCCGACCACCATCCGATCCCCGACGACGCGGTGGAGATCTCCGCGAACGTGTACCGACGCTGATTTCCCGCGGAGCGTCCCGGAACGCGGGCCGGTGCGTGCGCACCCGCTTCGCCGCCTCCTGAACGACCGCCGCCTCCTGAACGCCCGCCGTCACATTCGGTCACGGGGGAGACGCCGCGCGCCCGCAGGCGTATCGTCGAGAACGATCGTTGCGACGGGCCCGGCCCGTCGCGTGGAGCGACCGCCGAGCCCGGCACCCGCCCGCGAGCGCCCGACCACTTCGCGTCGGGACCGCGGCCTGCCGTGCGTCCCGTCGCCCCCAGACGATGAGGACCCGATGTCCGAGACCGGCCGATTCCGACCGCACGACGACGCCGCCGTGCGGCGGGTGCCCGTGTCGTTCGAGCTGTTCCCGCCGCGCTCGGACGCCGCCGCCATCGCCCTCGGCCGCACCATCGACCGCCTCGCCGAGGCCGACCCGGCGTTCATCTCCGTGACGTTCGGCGCCGGCGGCTCGTCGCGCGAGCGGTCGCTCACGGTGCTGCGGTACATCCTGGAGCAGACGCAGGTCGAGCCCATGGCGCACCTGACCTGCGTCGGCTCGTCGCACGCGGAGGCCAACCGCCTGGTGCGCGAGTTCCTCGACGCGGGCATCACGAGCTTCCTCGCCCTCCGCGGCGACCCGCCGGCCGGCGCGGCCGAGGGCGACGGGCTGGGCGACCTCGGGTCGTCGGCCGAGCTGGTGCAGCTCATCCACCGGGTGCAGGAGGAGCGGGAGCCGTTCGCGCAGCTCGGCGTGCCGGGTGCGCCGAAGGCGCGGCGCATCGAGGACCGCCCGCGGCCGGAGCGCGTCGCGGTCGCGACGTTCCCCACGGGGCATCCGCGCTCGGCCAACCGCCGGCAGGACGTCGACGCGCTGCTCGCGAAGGAGGTCGCGGGCGCGAACCTCGCGATCACGCAGCTGTTCTGGCACGCCGACGACTACCTCGGCTTCGTCGAGCTCGCCCGAGCCGGCGGCGTGACCATCCCGATCCTGCCCGGCATCATGCCCGTCGTCTCGCCGAAGCGGCTCGCGCGGCTGACCGAGCTCACGGGCGTGCCCGCGCCCGACGACCTCGCGATCGCGCTCGAGATCGAGCCCGACGAGGCCGCCCAGCGCGAGATCGGCATGCGCTTCGCCGCCGACCTCGCGCGCGGCGTCGTCGACGGCGGCGCCCCCGGACTCCACCTGTACACCTTCAACCACCACGAGGCGGTGCTCGGCGTGCTGGCCGAGCTCGACCTCTTCCCGCCCCGGGCCGCCCGGCCCACGTCCCTCACGGAGCACGCATGACCCGCACGACCTTCCCGACCGGCACGATCCTCGGCTACCCCCGCATCGGGCGCCGACGCGAACTCAAGCGCGCCGTCGAGTCCTTCTGGAGCGGCCGCATCGACGAGGCGGAGCTCGAGCGCACCGCCGCCGAGCTGCGCGCCGCGACCCGCGAGCGGCTGCAGGCGCTCGGCCTCGGCGCCGACGACTCGTCGATCCCCGAGTCGTTCTCGTACTACGACCAGGTGCTCGACGCCGCCGTCGCGGTGGGCGCGATCCCCGAGCGCTTCGCCGACCTGGTCGACGACTCCGGCCGCGTCGGCCTCGACGCCTACTTCACCATCGCGCGCGGCGAGGGCGAGAAGGCCCCCCTCGAGATGACGAAGTGGTTCGACTCGAACTACCACTACCTGGTGCCCGAGATCGCGGCCGACACCGCGTTCCGCCTCGCCGACGACCGCATCGTGCGCGAGGTCGCCGAGGCGCGCGGGGCGGGCCTCGTGACCCGGCCCGTCGTGGTCGGTCCGGTGACCCTCCTGCTGCTGAGCAAGGCCGCCGAGGGCTCGGATGCCTCCTTCCGGCCGCTCGACCGCCTGGACGACCTGCTGCCGGTGTACGTCGAGCTCCTCTCGCGGCTCGCCGACGCGGGCGCCGAGTGGGTGCAGCTCGACGAACCGGCGCTGGTGTCGGAGAGCATCGACGTCGACCCGGCCGACGCGCGTGCGGCCCTCGCCCGCGCGTACGAGGTGCTCGGCGGGGCATCCGCCCGCCCCTCGATCCTCGTCGCCGCGCCCTACGGCGCGCTCGACGCGGCGCTGCCCGTGCTCGCCGCGAGCCCGGTCGAGGCGATCGGACTCGACCTCGTGCGCGGCAGCGCGCCGGTCGGCCTCGATGACGTCACCCGCGCCGGCCTCGCGACCAAGGCGATCGTCGCGGGCGTCGTCGACGGCCACAACGTCTGGCGCGGCGACCTCGCCGCCGCCCTGACCGCGGCCGAGTCGGTGCGCGACCTCGGCGCCGCGCTCGCGGTGTCGACCTCGACGTCGCTGCTGCACGTGCCGCACGACGTCGACGACGAGACCGCGCTCGACGCGCGGCTGCGTTCCTGGCTCGCCTTCGCCGACCAGAAGGTCGCGCAGGTCGCCGTGCTCGCCCGCGGCCTCGCCGGGGGAGCGGACGCGATCGCCGACGAGCTCGCCGCCGCCACCGCCGCCCTCGCCGACCGCAGCGGCGCCGCGGGCGTGCGCGACGGCGCGGTGCGCGACCGCCTCGCCGCACTCGACGCCGACGCGGGCACCCGGGCCGACTACGAGGCGCGCGTCGCGGCGCAGGCCGAGCTCGACCTGCCGGTGCTGCCCACGACCACGATCGGGTCGTTCCCGCAGACCGGCGACATCCGTCGTGCCCGTGCCCGCCACGCGCGCGGCGAGCTCGACGACGCCGGCTACGAGGCCCTGATGCGCGCGGAGATCGAGCGCGTCATCCGCCTCCAGGAGGAGATCGGACTCGACGTGCTGGTGCACGGCGAACCGGAGCGCAACGACATGGTGCAGTACTTCGCCGAGCTGCTCGACGGCTTCGCCGTGACCGAGCACGGCTGGGTGCAGTCGTACGGCAGCCGCTGCACGCGCCCCTCGATCCTCTGGGGCGACGTGTCCCGCCCCGAGCCGATGACGGTCGAGTGGTCGCGGTACGCGCAGTCGCTCTCCGACAAGCCCGTCAAGGGCATGCTCACCGGGCCCGTGACGATCCTCGCATGGTCGTTCGTGCGCGACGACCAGCCGCTGGGCGACACGGCGAACCAGGTGGCGCTGGCGCTGCGCGACGAGATCGCCGACCTCGAGACCGCCGGCATCCGCATCATCCAGGTCGACGAGCCGGCGCTGCGCGAGCTGCTGCCGCTGAAGCGCGCCGACCAGCCGGCGTACCTCGACTGGTCGGTCGGCGCGTTCCGCCTCGCGACCGGCGGCGCGGCGACGGCCACGCAGGTGCACACCCACCTCTGCTACTCGGAGTTCGGCGTGGTGATCGACGCGATCCGCGCGCTCGACGCCGACGTGACGAGCATCGAGGCGGCGCGCAGCCGCATGGAGGTCGTCGACGACCTGCGCACGAGCGGCTTCGACCACGGCGTCGGCCCGGGCGTCTACGACATCCACTCGCCGCGCGTGCCGAGCGTCGCAGAGGTCACCGAGCTGCTCGAGCGCGCGGCGGACTCGCTGCCGCTCCGCCAGGTCTGGGTGAACCCCGACTGCGGCCTGAAGACGCGCGGCTACGACGAGACGGTCGCCTCGCTGCGCAACATCATCGACGCCACCCGCGAGGTGCGCGCCCGCGCGGCGGTCGGGGCCTGAGCGGATGCCCCGGGGCGCGCGCCGCCCCGGGGCATCCGTCGTCGTGCGGCGCTAGACGGTGCGGAGCACGGCGACGACCTTGCCCAGGATCTCGGCGTAGTCGCCGAGGATGGGCTCGAACGCGCTGTTGCGCGGCAGCAGCCAGGTGTGGCCGTCGCGCTGCCGGAAGACCTTGACGGTCGCCTCGCCGTCGAGCATCGCGGCGACGATCTCGCCGTTCTCGGCGGTCTGCTGCTGCCGCACGACGACCCAGTCGCCGTCGCAGATCGCCGCGTCGACCATCGAGTCGCCGACGACCTTGAGGATGAACAGCTCGCCCTTGCCGACGAGTTGGCGGGGGAGCGGGAACACCTCCTCGATCTGCTGGTCGGCGGTGATCGGCACGCCCGCGGCGATGCGGCCCACCAGCGGCACCATCGCGGCGTCGCCCACGGGGGCGGGGGAGCCGGATGCCCCTGACGCGCCGGTCTCGTCGGCGGCCTCCGTCTGCTGCGGCGTCTCGATGAGCACCTCGAGCGCGCGCGGCCGGTTCGGGTCGCGCCGCAGGTAGCCGCTCAGCTCGAGCTGGTTGAGCTGGTGGGCGACGCTCGAGAGCGACGACAGGCTCACCGCGTCGCCGATCTCGCGCATGCTCGGCGGGTAGCCCCGCGTCGAGACGGAGCGCTGGATCACGTCGAGGATCTGCAGCTGCTTGGCGCTGAGGTTCTTGCGCCGCCGGGTCGCCCGACGCTGCTCGAGGTCGTTCTCGGTGTCCACGTGCTCCGCCCTCCACGGGATCGGCAGTCCGTGCCGCCGAACCGAATGTCAGTGGTGTCTGATCGACTGTCGCCAGACATTCGAAACTGTATCCCTCGCTACGGGGTCGGGCAAACATATGTTCGAGCGTGTCGCGCGGAAATCCGCGGCTCTCCGTTGCGGATGCGGGGTTGAGTGTTCGATCATTCGAAGGTATATTCGGAACACAGCTTCGCGCCGGCACTCCCGGCCGAGTGCCGGCGCGAAGCTTCCGGGAGGTGCGAGATGACGATGGCAATCCACAGCGGCACGGTCTTCGGTTCGCCGCGCACGACGACGACGGTCCCGAGCCGGGAACGCCCCAGCGCGGCTCGACCCAGCGCGGCGCGACCGCAGACCGACCAGATCCCCGCACGCACGAGGCTCCGCCTGACCCGGCGCGGGCGGCTCGTCTTCGGCACGCTCGGCGTGCTGATCGCGCTGGCGTTCGCGCTGCTGCTGCCGCTCGCGGCCGCTCCCGCCGTCGCCGGTGACGAGGCGGCCGAGCCGCTGCAGGTCATCACGGTCGAGCAGGGGCAGTCGCTCTGGGCCATCGCCGAGCAGATCGCGCCGCACGCCGACCCGCGCGAGGTCATCACCGACATCCTGCGCCTCAACGGCCTCGACTCGGCCGAGCTGGTGCCCGGCCAGCAGCTCGCCCTTCCGGCCGACCGCTGAGTCCGGCGGTGCCCCGGGGCGCCGAAACACGTCGGTCGCCGTCAGTAGCATGAGTGCGTGACGACCCTCGACGACCTCCCGATCCGCGATGACCTCCGAGGCAAGGTGCCCTACGGCGCGCCGCAGCTGCACGTGCCCGTCGCGCTGAACGTGAACGAGAACACGCACCCGATTCCCGAGGACGTCGCGCACGACATCATCGCCCGCATCGCCCAGGCACTGCTGAGCCTCAACCGCTACCCCGACCGCGAGTTCACGGCCCTGCGCGAGGCGCTCGCGGGCTACCTCGGCCACGGGCTCTCGCCCGACCGCATCTGGGCGGCGAACGGCTCGAACGAGGTGCTCCAGCAGGTGCTGCAGGCGTTCGGCGGGTTCGGGCGCACGGCGCTCGGCTTCGCCCCGACCTACTCGATGTACCCGCTGCTGTCGTCGGGCGTCGGCGTGGAGTGGATCGGCGCCGAGCGCGATGCCGACTTCGAGCTCTCGCCCGAGACCGCGGTGCGCGCGATCGAGCAGCACGATCCCGACCTCGTCATCCTCTGCTCGCCGAACAACCCCACGGGCACGCCGATCCCGCTCGAGACCGTGCGCGCCGTCGCCGACGCGGCTCGCGGCATGGTCGTCGTCGACGAGGCGTACGCCGAGTTCGCCCCGCCCGGTTCGCCGAGCGCGCTGTCGCTGCTCGAGGGCCGCCCGCGCCTGATCGTCTCGCGCACCATGAGCAAGGCGTTCGCCTTCGCCGGCGCTCGGGTCGGCTACCTCGCCGCGGACCCCGCCGTGATCGACGCGATCCGGCTCGTGCGCCTGCCGTACCACCTCTCCGCGCTCACCCAGGCGGCGGCGATCGGCGCGGTCGAGCACGCGCCCGAGATGCTGGCCATGGTCGACGACATCCGCGGCCAGCGCGACCGCATCTCGGCCGAGCTCGCCGGACTCGGCTACCGCCCGTACCGCTCGTGGAGCAACTTCGTGCTCTTCGCGGGCGTCGACGACCCGCCGGCGACATGGGCGGCGCTCCGCGACCGCGGCGTCCTCGTGCGCGATGTCGGCATCCCCGGCACCCTGCGGGTGAGCGCGGGCACCGAGACCGAGACGACGGCGTTCCTCGAGGCCCTCGCGGCGGTGGGGCGCTGAGCGGCCCCGTCGCACGCGAGGAGCGCGGCATCCGCCCGCAATAGGATGGCCGCATGAGCACCCCCGCACGGACCGCCCGCGTGCAGCGCGAGACGAGCGAGTCGAGCATCGACCTGTCGCTCGACCTCGACGGCACCGGAACGAGCGACATCGAGACCTCGGTGCCGTTCTACGACCACCTGCTGACGGCGTTCGCGAAGCACTCGCTGACCGACCTGACCGTGCGCGCCCGGGGCGACATCGAGATCGACGTGCACCACACGGTGGAAGACGTCGGCATCGTGCTCGGCACCGCGATCAGGCAGGCGCTCGGCGACAAGCGCGGCATCTCGCGCTACGGCGACGCGCTCGTGCCGCTCGACGAGGCGCTCGCGCAGGCCGTCGTCGACCTCTCCGGCCGGCCGTACCTCGTGCACACAGGCGAGCCCGCGGGCTTCGAGTTCCACCTGATCGGCGGGCACTTCACCGGCTCCATGGTGCGTCACGTGTTCGAGGCCATCACGTTCCACGCGGCGATGACCGTGCACGTCGACGTGCGCGCGGGCCGCGACCCGCACCACATCGCCGAGGCCGAGTTCAAGGCGTTCGCGCGCGCGTTCCGCCAGGCGAAGGCGCTCGACCCGCTGGTGTCGGGCGTGCCCTCGACGAAGGGCGCGCTGTGAGCCGACCGAGCGTGGTCGTGCTCGACTACGGCACCGGCAACGTGCACTCCGCGGTCAAGGCGCTCGAGCGCGCCGGTGCCGAGGTGGAGCTCACGGCCGACCGCACGGCGGCGATGGAGGCCGACGGCCTGCTCGTCCCCGGCGTCGGCGCGTTCAGCGCCGTCATGGCCGCCCTGAAGGGCGTGCGCGGCGACGAGATCATCGACCGCCGCCTTGCGGGCGGCCGCCCCGTGATGGGCATCTGCGTCGGCATGCAGGTGCTCTTCGAGCACGGCATCGAGCGCGGCGTCGACACCGAGGGGCTCGGCGAGTGGCCCGGTACGGTCACCGAGCTGCCGGCATCCGTGCTGCCCCACATGGGCTGGAACACGGTGCGGGCGCCCGACGACTCGGCGCTCTTCGAGGGCCTGCACGACGAGCGCTTCTACTTCGTGCACTCCTACGCGGCCACCGAGTGGACGCTCGACGTGCAGCCGCCGTTCCCGCAGCCGCGCGTGACCTGGTCGGAGCACGGTGCGCCGTTCCTCGCCGCGGTCGAGAACGGGCCGCTCGTGGCGACGCAGTTCCACCCGGAGAAGTCGGCCGACGCGGGCATCCGCCTGCTCGCGAACTGGCTCGGCACCCTCCGCTGAGGCCGGGCGCCGCTGCGGCCCGTCACGTGCACGAGGTGGCCCTCGCACGCGAGTAGGATGCTGTGACTGTGCCGGTCTCCCGCTCCAGCGAGACCACGATACGAGGACAGTGATGAGCGAGTTCAACAGGACCCCGCGTCTTGTGCTGCTCCCGGCGGTGGACGTCGCCGGTGGCAAGGCGGTCCGCCTGACCCAGGGCGAGGCCGGGACCGAGACCAACTACGGCGACCCGATCGATGCGGCCGAGGACTGGGCCCGGCAGGGTGCCGAGTGGATCCACCTGGTCGACCTCGACGCGGCGTTCGGCCGCGGGAGCAACACCGGGATCCTGAAGAAGGTCATCCGCCAGGTGCGCGGCGTGAACATCGAGCTGTCGGGCGGCATCCGCGACGACGCGTCGCTCGAGAAGGCACTCGAGATCGGCGCCAAGCGCATCAACCTCGGCACCGCGGCGCTCGAGAACCCCGAGTGGGCGGCGTCGGTCATCGCCCAGTACGGCGAGGCGATCGCGGTCGGGCTCGACGTGCGCGGCACGACGCTCGCCGCACGCGGCTGGACCAAGGAGGGCGGCGACCTCTGGCAGGTCATGGACCGCCTCGAGGAGGCCGGCTGCGCCCGTTACGTCGTCACGGACGTCACCAAGGACGGCACGCTGCAGGGCCCGAACGTCGACCTGCTCCGGCAGGTGATGGAGCGCACCCGCCGCCCCGTCATCGCCTCGGGCGGCATCTCGAGCCTCGACGACCTCGCGGCGCTGCGCGAGCTCGTACCGCTCGGCTTGGAGGGCGCGATCGTGGGCAAGGCGCTGTACTCGGGCGCGTTCACGCTCGCCGAGGCGCTGGATGTCGCCGGCCACTGAGCCGGGCAGGGGCGAACCGGCGGATGCCGCGGGCTCGTCGAGTGACGCGGCGCCCACGCTTCCGGAACACCTCGCCGACTCGGCGGGCCAGCCGTGGGCGGGCCGCGCGTTCACCCCGAACACCCATGCGGCCGACGACGGCGCGATGCCGGAGCGCCTCGGTGAGGCGATCCGGCGGTTCCGTGCGCGCGAGGTCGGGCAGTCCGACGTCGTCGACGCGTTCCGCGAGGCTCGGCTGCTGATCCCGCTCGTCGCCCGCCTGGGCGACGGCGGCACCGAGGTCGGCGCGCACGGCCTGGCGATCGAGAAGAGCCAGGAGCTCGCGATCGTGACGGTCGCGGGCCCCGACGGGCGCAACGTGCTGCCCGTGTTCGGGTCGGTCGCCGCGATGTCGGCGTGGAACCCCGAGGCGCGTCCGGTGCCGGCCGACGGCGTGCGGGTGGCGCTGGCCGCCGCGAGCGAGGACACCGAGCTCGTCGTGCTCGACCCGGGCAGCGCCGGGGAGTTCGTGGTCCGCCGCCCCGCGCTGTGGGCGGTCGCGCAATCCGAGCCCTGGCGCCCGGCGTTCGAGGACGACGCCGTGCGCGACGCCTTCGCGCGCTCGATCTCGAGCGAGCTCGCCGCCGTCGCGACCACCCTCGAGCCGGGCGACCCGGGGGCGCGCCTGGCGGGCCCCGAGGTCGTCGTGCGCCTGGAGCTGCTCGCGGGCCTCGAGCGCGCCGAGCTCGATGCCGTGCTGCAGCGCCTCGCGCAGCGCTGGGCCGCCGACGACGCCATCGCGACCCGCGTCGACAGCCTCACCGTGCGGCTCGTCACCGCCGGCTGAGGCCGCGTCGCGTTCGCGCCCCTACCGCTGGTCGCGCGGAGGGGGCAGACTTCGGGCAGGTCAACCCGAGGAGTGCGCGTGGCGGACGGCATCGAGAACCCGGTCGACTACGACGCTGCGCTGGACGCGGCCACCCGTGCGTCGCGACGATGGCTGGCCGGCCTGCAGGACCGTCCGTTCGACGCCCCGGCCGACGTCGAGGCGGTGAAGGACGCCCTCGGTCGTGACCTCGCCGCCGGCGGTCGCGCCGCCTCCGAGGTGATCGAGCACCTGGCGGAGACGGTCGAGCCCGCACTGCTGCTCAGCCAGTCCGGCCGATTCTTCGGCTGGGTGTTCGGCGGCACGCTCCCGGCGGCCCTCGCGGCGGACTGGCTGGTCGCGGCGTGGGACCAGGACGCGCTGTCGCGGTCGTGGATGCCCGGCACGACGGCCGCCGAGGAGCTCGCGGGCGAGTGGGTGGCCGACCTGCTCGGATTCCCCGCCCGCACCGAGGTCGGCTTCACGACCGGCGCGACGATGGCGAACTTCTCCGGCCTGCTGGTCGGGCGCGACACGGTGCTCGCCGATGCCGGCTGGGACGTGTCCGTCGACGGGCTCGCGGCAGCGCCGCCGGTCCGCGTGGTGGTCGGGGCCGCACGCCACGCCTCGGTGGAACTGGCGCTGCGCTATCTCGGCCTCGGGGCACCGGTCGCGGTCGCGGCCGACGACCAGGGCCGCATCGACGTGACGGCGCTGGAGCGCGAACTGGCCACCGCGGACGGGCCGACACTGGTGTGCCTCCAGGCGGGAGACCTCCACTCCGGTGCCTTCGACGACCTCGAGGCCGCCGTCGCCGTCGCGCACGCGGCGGGCGCCCGGGTACACGTCGACGGGGCGTTCGGGCTGTGGGCGGCGGCCTCGCCGTCGGCCCGCCATCTGACGGCGGGGCTGGAGGGCGTCGACTCCGCGAGCACCGACGCGCACAAGACGCTGAACGTGCCGTACGACTGCGGGATCGTCTTCTGCACCCGGCCGGGCCTGATGCAGCGCTCGCTCGGCACGCGCGCGAGCTACCTTCCACCCCCGGGTGCGACGCCCGATCCCATGGACACCGCGCCCGAGATGTCCCGGCGTGCCCGCGGGGTGCCGGTCTACGCCGCGCTGGCCGCGCTCGGCCGGGACGGTGTCGCAGCGCTCGTGGATCGCCTCATCGCGGGTGCGTCGCGCCTGGCGGCGGGCCTCGACGCCATCCCCGGCGTCCGCGTGCTGAACACGGTCGAGTACACGCAGGTGTGCGTCGCGTTCGAGGACGATGCCGCGACGGATGCCGCCTATGCGCACGTCATGGCGAGCGGGGAGGCGTTCGTGTTCCCGTCGGTGTGGCGTGGGCGCCACGTCATCCGGTTCTCGGTGAGCAACTGGACGACCGGCGAGGCCGAGATCGACCGCACGATCGAGGCGGTGCGCCGGGCGGCGTCCGAGGCCGGGTGAGTGCCGTCCCGACCCGGAGGGCCGCGGTGTCCGTGGGATCGGCTTGAATGGTCGTGTGGGCTCCGTGCTCGATCGTTTCTCGGATGCCACGCGCGCGTGGTTCACCGAGTCGTTCCGCGCGCCCACCGACGCGCAGTCCGGCGCCTGGGACGCGATCTCGCGCGGCGACCACTCGCTCATCGTCGCCCCCACGGGCTCCGGCAAGACGCTCGCCGCGTTCCTCTGGGCGATCGACCGCCTCGCGCGCGGGCACGCGGAGGAGGCGCAGCGAGCGGATGCCCCGCGTCGCGGCACGCGCGTGCTCTACATCTCGCCGCTGAAGGCGCTCGGCGTCGACGTCGAGCGCAACCTGCGGGCCCCGCTCGTGGGCATCGCGCGCACCTCCGAGCGGCTCGGCGTCGCCGCCCCCGACATCACCGTCGGCGTGCGCTCGGGCGACACGCCCCCGGCAGAGCGCCGCGGGCTCGTGCGCAACCCGCCCGAGATCCTGATCACGACGCCCGAGTCGCTGTTCCTGCTGCTCACGTCGAGCGCGCGCGAGTCGCTCGTCGACGTCGACACCGTGATCGTCGACGAGATCCACGCGATCGCGGGCACCAAGCGCGGCGCGCACCTCGCCCTCTCGCTCGAGCGCCTCGACGCGCTGCTCGAGCGCCCGGCGCAGCGCATCGGCCTGTCGGCGACGGTGCGCCCGCACGAGGAGGTCGCCCGGTTCCTCGCGGGCACCGGGCCCGTCAGCATCGTCGCCCCGCCGTCGGGCAAGCGATTCGACCTGCGGGTCGTCGTGCCGCTGGAGGACATGGGCGACCTCGCGGCCGAGCAGGGCAGCATCTGGCCGCATGTCGAGGAGGCGATCGTCGACGACGTGCTCGCGCACCGCTCGTCGATCGTGTTCGCGAACTCCCGGCGACTCGCCGAACGGCTCACCGCGCGCCTGAACGAGATCCACGCCGAGCGCACGGGGGCGGCCGGCGACGGGGCATCCGACGGCTTCGTGCCGCCGCCGACGCGGCCGCCTGCGGAGATGATCGCCGCGTCGGGCGCGACCGCGGGGGCCGAGCCCCTGCTCGCCCGGGCGCACCACGGCTCGGTGAGCAAGGAGGAGCGCGCCGGCATCGAGGACGACCTGAAGTCGGGGCGCCTGCGCTGCGTCGTCGCCACGTCGAGCCTCGAGCTCGGCATCGACATGGGCGCGGTCGACCTCGTCGTGCAGGTCGAGTCGCCGCCGTCGGTCGCGAGCGGGCTGCAGCGCGTCGGCCGCGCGGGCCACCAGGTCGGCGAGGTCTCGCGCGGCGTGCTCTACCCGAAGCACCGCGCCGACCTCGTGCACACCGCGGTGGCGACCGAGCGCATGGTGCAGGGCGCGATCGAGGAGCTCGCCATTCCCGCCAACCCGCTCGACGTGCTCGCCCAGCAGACCGTCGCGGCCTGCGCGCTCGACCCGCTCGACGTCGACGAGTGGTACGACGCCGTCCGGCGCACCGCCCCGTTCGCGGCGCTCCCGCGCTCGGCGTACGACGCGACGCTCGACCTGCTCGCGGGCCGCTACCCGTCCGACCGGTTCGCCGAGCTGCGCCCGCGCATCGTGTGGGACCGCGATGCGGGCACCGTGTCGGGCCGCCCGGGGGCCCAGCGGCTCGCCGTCACGAGCGGCGGCACGATTCCCGACCGCGGCATGTTCGGCGTCTTCATGGCGGGGGAGGAGGGCACCAACCGCCGCGTCGGCGAGCTCGACGAGGAGATGGTCTACGAGTCGCGCGTGGGCGACGTGTTCGCGCTCGGAGCGACGAGCTGGCGCATCCAGGACATCACGCACGACCGCGTGGTCGTCACCCCGGCGTTCGGGCAGCCCGGGCGCCTGCCGTTCTGGAAGGGCGACGGCCTGGGGCGCCCCGCGGAGCTCGGCCGCGCGATCGGCGCGTTCGTGCGCGAGGTCGCCGACGCGACCCCGGCGGATGCCTCGGCCCGCGCCCGCACGGCCGGGCTCGACGAGCGCGCCACGACGAACCTGGTCGCCTTCCTCGAGGAGCAGCGCCGCGCGACCCGGCACCTGCCGACCGACCGCACCATCGTGGTCGAGCGCTTCCGCGACGAACTCGGCGACTGGCGGGTCGTCATGCACGCCCCGTTCGGCAGCCCCGTGCACGCACCGTGGGCGCTCGCGGTGGGCGCGCGCATCCGCGAGCGGTGCGGGGTCGACGCGAACGCGGTCGCGAGCGACGACGGCATCGTCATCCGCATGCCCGACACGGGCGGCGACCCGCCGTCGGCCGACCTGTTCGTGTTCGAGACCGACGAGCTGGTCGAACTCGTGACCGAGGAGGTCGGCGGCTCGGCGCTGTTCGCCTCGCGCTTCCGCGAGTGCGCCGCGCGGGCGCTGCTGCTGCCGCGCCTGAACCCGGGCCGGCGCTCGCCGCTCTGGCAGCAGCGGCAGCGCGCCTCGCAGCTGCTCGAGGTGGCGAAGGACTACGGCGACTTCCCGATCATCCTCGAGACCGTGCGCGAATGCCTGCAGGACGTCTACGACCTCCCCTCGCTGCGCACCATCGCCGACGACATCACCGCCCGTCGCATCCGCGTCGTCGAGACCGAGACCGAGACCGCGAGCCCGTTCGCCGCGAGCCTGCTGTTCGGCTACGTCGGCGCCTTCATGTACGAGGGCGACTCGCCGCTCGCCGAGCGCCGGGCCGCGGCGCTCTCGCTCGACACGGCGATGCTGGCCGAGCTCCTCGGCACCGTCGAGCTGCGCGAACTGCTCGACCCCGAGGTCGTGGCGCAGGCCGAGGCCGAGCTGCAGCGCCTCGACCCCGAGCGTCGCGCCCGTGGCACGGAGGGCATCGCCGACCTGCTCCGCGAGCTCGGCCCACTGTCGGCCGACGAGGTGGCGGCGCGGGTCGAGGCCGGCACGGATGCCGCGGGCGGACTCGCCGAACTCGCCGCCGCGCGGCGCGTGGCCGAGGTCTCGTTCGCCGGCGCCGACCGCTGGGCGGTCGTGGAGGATGCCAGCCGCCTGCGCGACGCACTGGGCGTGCCGATCCCGCCCGGTGTGCCCGACGCGTTCGCCGAGGCCGTCGCCGACCCGATCGGCGACCTGGTGAGCCGCCACGCCCGCACGCACGGGCCGTTCACGGCCCTCGACGTGGCCGAGCGCCTCGGCGTCGGCATCGCGGTCGCGACCGCGGCGCTGCGGCGACTCGCGGCCGACCGGCGCGTCGTCGAGGGCGAGTTCCGTCCGCACGGCACCGGCACCGAGTGGTGCGACGCCGAGGTGCTGCGCCGCCTGCGGCGACGTTCGCTCGCCGCGCTCCGCAAGGAGGTCGAGCCGGTCGACCAGCGCGCATACGCGCGGTTCCTGCCCGACTGGCAGCATGTCGGCGGGCGCCTGCGCGGGGTGGACGGCGTGGGGTCGGTCATCGAGCAGCTCGAGGGCGCGCGCCTGCCGGCGTCGGCCTGGGAGTCGCTCGTGCTCCCGGCGCGCGTCGCCGACTACAGCCCGGCGATGCTCGACGAGCTGACGGCGGCGGGCGAGGTGCTCTGGGCGGGCGCGGGCGCGATGCCCGGCAACGACGGCTGGATCACGCTGCACCTCGCCGACACCGCGCCGGCGTCCCTGCCGCTCCCGGTCGACACGGAGCCGTCGGCCCTCGAGCAGGAGGTGCTCGCGACGCTCGGCACCGGCGGGGCGTACTTCTTCCGCCAGCTGTCCGACGCGGTCGGCAGCACCGACGACCAGGCGCTCGCCGAGGCGATCTGGAACCTCGCCTGGGCGGGGCTCGTGACGAACGACACCTTCTCGCCCGTGCGTGCCATGCTGGCGGGCGGCCGCACGAGCCACGCGCCGACGCGGCCGACCCCGCGCTCGCGCGCCTACGCGGGCCGTGGCCGGGTGAGCGGCCGACCCGCGAGCCCCCTGCGCACCGGGCCGCCGAACGTCGCCGGACGCTGGTCGATCCTGCCGGTCGCCGACGACTCGGCCACGCGCCGGGCGCACGCGCTCGGCGAGACGCTGCTCGACCGGTACGGCGTGGTCACCCGCGGCGCGGTCGTCGCCGAGGGCGTCGTCGGCGGATTCGCGCTGGCCTACCGCACGCTCTCGGGGTTCGAGGAGTCCGGTCGCGTGCGGCGCGGCTACTTCATCGACGGGCTCGGGGCCGCGCAGTTCGCGAGCGCGGGTGCCGTGGACCGGCTCCGCACCGCGCCCGAGGCGCCGACGCTCGTGCTGGCCGCGACCGACCCCGCGAATCCCTACGGCGCGGCGCTGCCCTGGCCGGAGCTCCCCGTCGACGGCCACCGTCCCGGCCGCAAGGCGGGCGCGATGGTGATCCTGGTCGACGGCGCGCTCGTCGCGTACGTCGAGCGCGGTGGCAAGACGATCATCGCGTTCACCGACGACGCCGAGGTGCTGCGTGGAGCGGCGACGGCGCTGGCCGCGGTCGTGCAGCGCGGCGCGGTCGACCGCCTGCGCGTCGAGACCGTGAACGGCGCGTTCGTCATGGGCACGCCCGCGGGCGACGCCCTGCAGGAGGCCGGATTCCGCACGACGCCGAGGGGGCTGCGGATCAGTGCCCGAGGGTGACACCGTCTGGCGCGCGGCGCGCCGCCTGCACGAGGCCCTGGCCGGGGCATCCGTCGTGGCGACCGACGTGCGCGTGCCGCGCTACGCGACCGTCGACCTCGCCGGCGAGACCGTGCACTCGGTCGGCTCGCGCGGCAAGCACCTGCTCATGCGCATCGGCGACCAGGTGGTGCACACGCACCTGAAGATGGAGGGGGAGTGGCGGGTGCTGCGCCCGGGCGAGCGCTGGCCGCACCCCGCGCACCGCGCGCGCATCGTGATCACCACGCCCGACGCCGTCGCGATCGGGTTCGACCTCGGCATCGTCGAGGTCTTCCCGGCCGAGGAGGAGGGCGATCGGCTCTCGCACCTCGGCCCCGACCTGCTGGGCGACGACTGGGACCCCGCCGAGGCCGTCAAGCGGCTCGCCGCGCGCCCCGAGCAGGAGATCATCGTCGCGCTCGCCGACCAGCGCAACCTCGCCGGGCTCGGCAACGAGTACGTCAACGAGCTGTGCTTCCTGCGCGGGCTCGCGCCGGGCCGCGTGGTCGCCGACGTCGACCTGGCACCCGCCGTCGCGCTCGCCGAACGGCTCATCCGCGCCAACCGCGACCGCGTCGCGCGAACGACCACGGGTGACACCCGGCGCGGGATGCGCCTCTGGGTGCACGGCCGCGGTGGCCAGCCGTGCCGGCGCTGCGGCACGACGATCCGGCATGCGCGGCACGGACGCACCGAGCTGGAGCTGCGCGAGACCTGGTGGTGCCCGCACTGCCAGACGTGAGGCGGGCGGGCGTCAGCGGCGCGGCATCCGCTCGCCCCGCCGGCCCGGTGGCGCGGTCAGTTGACCGGGCCGGTCCACTTCTCGCCGGGCCCCTTGCCGATCGGGTCGGGAATGACGGACGCCTCGCGGAACGCCAGCTGCAGCGAGCGCAGGCCGTCGCGCAGGCTCCGCGCGTGCATGTCGCTGATCTCGGGGGCGCCCGCGGTGATGAGGCCCGCGAGGGCGTTGATGAGCTTGCGCGCCTCGTCGAGGTCGACCTCGGCCTCCGGGTCGTCGGCGAGCCCGCACTTGACCGCCGCGGCGCTCATGAGGTGCACCGCGGTCGTGGTGATCACCTCGACCGCGGGGACCTCGGCGATGTCGCGCGTGGCGTCGATCGTGGCATCCGACTGGGGATTCTGAGACACGTGGAACCTCTGGTAGACTTCTGCGGGCTCCGGGGCCATTCCCCGGTACGAAAGTGGAGATTCTCCCACCCGCGCTTGACCGCCTCATTAGGTTACCGGGTAGATCGCACTCCGCTTGCCGGCCGCGAGGTCGGGAAGTAGACAGGGTGCCGTAGGGCCGCACGTGAAGTTCACGGGCGGCGGTGCGTGGATTTCCGCCTTCGTCGCCAGGCGGCATCCGCTCCCTGGCGCAGCAGGAAATGCTCGAAACAGAGGAGTACACGCATCAGCGATCCCCGTACCAACGACCGTATCCGCGTTCCCGAGGTCCGCCTCGTGGGGCCCAGCGGAGAGCAGGTCGGCGTCGTGAAGATCGAGGTTGCCCTGCGACTCGCGCAGGAGGCCGACCTCGATCTCGTCGAGGTCGCACCGAACTCGAAGCCGCCCGTGGCCAAGATCATGGACTACGGCAAGTTCAAGTACGAGGCTGCGCAGAAGGCCAAGGAGGCCCGGCGCAACCAGGCGAACACGATCCTCAAGGAGGTTCGGTTCCGCCTCAAGATCGACAAGCACGACTACGAGACGAAGATGAAGCGCGCCGTCGGCTTCCTGAAGGCCGGCGACAAGGTCAAGGCGATGATCCTCTTCCGCGGACGCGAGCAGTCGCGCCCCGAGATGGGCGTCCGCCTCCTGCAGCGCTTCGCCGAGGACGTCGCCGAGTTCGGCACCGTCGAGCACACCCCCACGATCGACGGGCGCAACATGACCATGGTCATCGCTCCCGTGAAGAACAAGTCCGAGGCCAAGGCCGAGGCGAACGCACAGCGTGCTGCGGCCAAGCAGCGCCCCGCGTCGGAGGACGCGGGCGAGTAGGTCGCAGGCGGTTCGCGCCCACCGGCGCGAGCCTGAACCATTCCGCCCCCTCGCGGGGCGGGAACCGAAGGAGAAACGAATGCCCAAGCAGAAGACCCACTCCGGGTCGAAGAAGCGCTTCAAGGTCACCGGCAGCGGCAAGATCAAGAAGCAGCAGGCCGGGATGCGTCACAACCTCGAGGGCAAGTCCTCCGTGCGCACCCGCCGCCTGAACCAGGACAAGGTGGCCTCCAAGGCCGACACCAAGGTCATCAACAAGCTGCTCGGCCGCTGAGCCGAAGACCCGTAAGGAACAAGAGCAATGGCAAGAGTCAAGAGGGCCGTCAACGCCCACAAGAAGCGCCGGGTCATCCTCGAGCGCGCCGAGGGCTACCGCGGGCAGCGTTCGCGCCTGTACCGCAAGGCCAAGGAGCAGGTCACCCACTCGCTGGTCTACTCCTACAACGACCGCCGTGCGCGCAAGGGCGACTTCCGCCGCCTGTGGATCCAGCGCATCAACGCCGCGTCGCGCCAGAACGGCCTGACCTACAACCGCTTCATCCAGGGCCTCGGCCTCGCGGGCATCGAGGTCGACCGTCGCATCCTCGCCGACCTCGCCGTGCACGAGCCGGAGACCTTCGCCGGCCTCGTCGAGGCCGCCAAGGCCGCGCTGCCCGCCGACACCTCGGCCCCCAAGGCCGACTCGGCGGCGTAGGCACCGCACCGCGCATCGAACGGCCCGTCCCGGAATTCCGGGGCGGGCCGTTCGTCGTTGGCGACGGGGCCTCCCTAGACTGAGCGCATGCTCGAGAACCCGCGCTCGCCGCGCGTGCGCGCCGTCGCGAAGCTCGCCAAGAAGCCCGCCCGCCAGGAGTCGGGGCTGTTCCTGCTCGAAGGACCGCAGGCGGTCGCCGAGGCGCTCACCTACCGCCCGCAGCTGCTCGTGGAGCTCTACGCCACCCCGACGGCGCTCGAGCGGTACACCGACATCGGGCAGACCGCGGTCGACGCCGGCGTCGACGTCGAGTTCGTCACCGAGGAGGTGCTGGGCGCCATGGCCGACACGGTGACCCCGCAGGGGTTCGTCGCCGTGTGCCACCAGTTCCCGACCGCCGCGAAGGACGTGTTCGCCGCGGGCCCGAAGCTCGTCGCGATCCTCGAGGAGGTGCGCGACCCCGGCAACGCGGGCACCATCATCCGGGCGGCGGATGCTGCGGGGGCCGACGCCGTGATCTTCAGCGGCCGCACGGTCGACCTCTACAACCCCAAGGTCGTGCGCTCGTCGACCGGATCGATCTTCCACCTGCCGGTGGCGGTCGGCGCACACCTCGAGGACGTGCTGGAGCGCGCCCGCGGCGCGGGGCTGCAGGTGCTCGCCGCCGACATCCACGGCGACGACCTGCTCGAGGTCCGCAACGCCGGCGGGCTCGCCGCGCCGACGGCCTGGCTGTTCGGCAACGAGGCGCGCGGGCTCGACGACGCGCACCGCGATGCGGCGGACCGCGCCGTCACGGTGCCCATCTACGGGCACGCCGAGTCGATGAACCTCGCCACCGCCGCATCCGTCTGCCTGTACGAGAGCGCCTTCGCGCACCGATCCTGAGTCCCGGGCGGTTCGCGCGGCGATCCTGAGCGTCGCTCGGGGTTCCGACGGTCGAGTCACGAAACGGTAACCGATGCGCGGCCACTACAGACCGGGCGTGAGGCCGTCCCCTACGTTGGGGGGTATGGAGCCCACCACGCCGACTCCGGCGACGTCCAACATCTCTGTGCGTCGTGGAGAACCGCTCGTCGTGATCGACCAGGTGAACAAGCACTACGGCGAACTGCACGTGCTGAACGACATCAACACGCAGGTCAACCGCGGTGAGGTCGTCGTGGTCATCGGCCCGTCGGGGTCGGGCAAGTCCACGCTCTGCCGTGCCATCAACCGCCTCGAGACCATCGACTCCGGCACCATCACGATCGACGGCGAGCGGCTCCCCGAGGAGGGCGCCGCGCTCGCGAAGCTGCGTGCCGACGTCGGCATGGTCTTCCAGTCGTTCAACCTGTTCGCGCACAAGACGGTGCTCGAGAACGTCACGCTCGCGCCGATCCGGGTGAAGAAGAAGTCGAAGAAGGAGGCCGAGGCGCGCGCCATGGAGCTCCTCGACCGCGTCGGCGTCGCGAACCAGGCCTCGAAGATGCCGTCGCAGCTCTCCGGCGGGCAGCAGCAGCGCGTGGCCATCGCGCGCTCGCTCGCGATGAGCCCGAAGCTGATGCTCATGGACGAGCCGACGAGCGCGCTCGACCCCGAGATGATCAACGAGGTGCTCGACGTCATGGTCGGCCTCGCGAAGGACGGCATGACGATGATCGTCGTGACGCACGAGATGGGATTCGCCCGGCGCGCCGCCGACCGGGTGCTGTTCATGGCCGACGGGAAGATCGTCGAGGAGGCGTCGCCGAACGACTTCTTCGACCACCCGCAGTCGGACCGTGCCAAGGACTTCCTCTCGAAGATCTTGGAACACTGAGGCTCGGCCGCCTTCGCGCGGCGGGGGAATACGCACACAGGAGGAGAAGAGGACATGAAGCGCAGCAGACTCGCACTCATCGCCGCAACGGGGGTCGCGGCACTCGCACTGGCCGGGTGTTCCGGCGGCGACAGCTCCGGCGACGGGGAGTCCACGGACTCGAGCGGCACCGTCGAGTTCGACGAGGGCACGACGATGGCGGAGCTCTCCGAGGCCGGCACCATCACGATCGGCACCAAGTTCGACCAGCCGCTGTTCGGCCTGGTCGGCCCGAGCGGCGACCCCGAGGGCTTCGACGTCGAGATCGGCAAGATCATCGCCGGCCAGCTCGGCATCGACGAGGGCAGCATCGAGTGGGTCGAGACCGTGTCGGCCAACCGCGAGCCGTTCATCGAGAACGGCCAGGTCGACATCGTCGTGGCGACCTACACGATCAACGACGAGCGCAAGGAGGTCATCTCCTTCGCGGGTCCGTACTACATGGCGGGCCAGTCGATCCTCGTGAACGCCGACAACGAGGACATCACCGGCGAGGACGACCTGATCGGGCAGCCCGTCTGCTCGGTGACCGGCTCGACCCCGGCGGCGTACCTCGAGGAGCTCGGCGCCGAGACCGTGCTGACCGACACCTACACGAACTGCCTCGAGCCGCTGCGCCAGGGCCAGGTCGTCGCGGTGTCGACCGACAACGTGATCCTCGCCGGCCTCGCCGCGCAGACCGAGGGCGAGTTCAAGGTGGTCGGCGAGCCGTTCACCGACGAGCCGTACGGCATCGGCCTCGCACTCGACGACACCGACTTCCGCATGTGGATCAACGACGTGCTCGAGGAGTCGTACGCGGACGGCAGCTACGAGGAGGCGTGGAACTCGACGGCGGGCACCATCCTGCCGTACGTCGAGCCGCCGGCAGTCGACCGCTACTGATGCACCGATGACCCGGGCCGGGTGCACCCCCGGCCCGGGTCGTCACCGCCCGACACGACGAGAGGAGCCGCGTGGACGCCGTCTTCGACAACCTGCCGAGATACTTCGACGGGTTCACCGTGACGCTGCTCCTGCTCGCCGTCTCGAGCGTCTTCGCGCTCGTGCTCGGCACGGTGATCGCGGCGATGCGCATCTCCCCGGTGGCGTCCCTCCGCGGGTTCGCCACGGTCTACACCGAGATCGTGCGCAACACCCCGCTCACGCTGGTGCTGTTCTTCTGCGCCATCGTGCTGCCGTACCTCGGCTCCACGCTCTCGTACACCGTCGCCGCGATGATCGGCCTGTCGGTCTACACGTCGCCGTTCGTCGCCGAGGCGCTGCGGTCGGGCATCAACGGCGTGGCCGTCGGCCAGGCGGAGGCCGCCCGCAGCGTGGGGCTGGGCTTCGGCCAGACGGTGACGCTGGTCATCCTGCCGCAGGCCTTCCGCATGACCGTGCCGCCCCTCATCAACGTCTTCATCGCCCTGACCAAGAACACCTCGGTCGCGGGCGGATTCTTCGTGGCCGAGCTCTTCACCATCGGCAAGGAGCTCGCGAACGCGCGGGGCGACCAGGTCATCGCCGTGCTGCTCGGGGTCGCCACCTTCTACCTCCTGATCACGGTGCCGCTGGGCCTCGTCGCCACCCAGCTCGAGCGGAAGTGGGTGGTGCAGCGATGAGCCGCGGCGCCGCAGTCCTGTTCGACGCGCCCGGGCCCCGCGCCCGCCGCACGTCGCTGCTCGTCTCGCTCATCGCGGGCGTGCTCATCGTGATCGGCCTCGGCTGGATCATCGCCGTGCTCGCGGCGCCCCGCGAGGGGCCGGGCGGCCTCGAGCTGCCGGGCATGTTCGCACCGACCCGGTGGGACATCTACTCCGACCCCGAGGTCTGGCTCTTCATCGGCGAGGGCGCGTTGGCCACCCTGCGCGCGGCCGCGGTCGCCGCCGCGCTCGCGCTGGTCTTCGGCGTCGTGCTCTCGCTCCTCCGCAGCGCGCAGAGCCGCTGGGTGCGCATCCCCACCGCGGTGTTCATCGAGTTCTTCCGCGGCATGCCCGTGCTGCTGATGATGCTGTTCATCCTGCTCGCGGCGTCGACCGGCCAGTTCTGGGCCGTGGTCTGGGCGCTCGCGCTCTACAACGGCGCACTCATCGGCGAGGCGCTCCGCGCCGGCCTCGCGGCGCTGCCGAAGGGGCAGCGCGAGGCCGGACTCAGCCTGGGCATGCGCCAGCTGCAGTCGAAGCTGCTGGTGGAGTTCCCGCAGGCGTTCCGCCAGATGCTGCCGATCATCGTGGCCCAGCTCGTCGTGCTGCTGAAGGACACCTCGCTCGGGTACATCGTCGGCTACAACGAGCTGCTGCGCACCACGCTCAACAACCTCGGCAGCTTCTTCGGCAACCGCTACCTGTTCTCGCTCTTCATCGTGACCTGGGTGATCTACCTCGCGATGAACCTGACGCTGTCGTGGTTCGCACGCTGGCTGTCGCGCCGCACCGAGAGCGGTGGCGGCGGGTTCAGCTGGGGCCGCAACAAGAAGGCGGGCCCGCCCGAGGACCCGAACCAGGCGCTGCTCATCGCGAAGGCGAGCGCGTCCGCCCGTCAGGTGGGCAACGCCGGCGGCGTCTAGCAGTTCCCCCGAACGTGCCCGCCCGGTCAACGGCGATCGAGCGGGTGCCTCACTTCTCGGGGTGTGCGCGCCCACCGGTAGACTCGTCTCTCGTGTCCGAACCCACCGAGATCACCGAATCCGCGGTCGCCGAAGCGGTCGACGCCGCACTCGCGGCCATCGCCGGCGCGAGCGACTCCGCCGCCCTCAAGGCCGTCCGCACCGAGCACACCGGCGAGAAGTCGACGCTCGCGAGGCTGAACGCCCTCATGCGCACCGTGCCGAACGAGCAGAAGGCCGCATTCGGCAAGCTCGTCGGCGGCGCACGCGGCCGCGTGAACCAGGCGTTCGCCGCCCGCGAGGGCGAGATCGTCGAGGCGGAGGCCGCCGCGCAGCTCGAGGCGGAGGCCGTCGACGTGACCGCGATCGCGGCCCGCCGGGCGCCGGGCGCGCGGCATCCGCTCAGCGTGCTGCAGGAGCAGATCGCCGACGTGTTCGTCGGCATGGGGTGGGAGATCGCCGAGGGCCCCGAGATCGAGCACGAGTGGTACAACTTCGACGCGCTGAACTTCGACGAGGACCACCCGGCGCGCGCGATGCAGGACACCTTCTTCGTCGAGCCGGTCGAGCGCCACCTGGTGCTCCGCACGCACACGAGTCCCGTGCAGATCCGCTCGATGCTCGACCGCGAGGTGCCGATCTACGTGCTCGCACCGGGCCGCACGTACCGCACCGACGAGCTCGACGCGACGCACACCCCGGTGTTCAGCCAGTTCGAGGGGCTCGTGATCGACGAGGGCATCACGATGGCGCACCTGCGCGGCACGCTCGAGCACGTCGCGCGCGTCATGTTCGGCGAGGGCACGAAGATCCGCCTGCGCCCCAACTACTTCCCGTTCACCGAGCCGAGCGCCGAGTTCGACATCTGGCACCCGACCTTCAAGGGCGGCGCGCGCTGGATCGAGTGGGGCGGCTGCGGCATGGTCAACCCGAACGTGCTGCGTTCGGCCGGCATCGACCCGGAGGTCTACTCGGGCTTCGCGTTCGGCATGGGCTTCGAGCGCACCCTGATGTTCCGCAACGACGTGAAGGACATGCGCGACATGATCGAGGGCGACATCCGCTTCAGCGAGCAGTTCGGGATGGTGGTCTGATGCGCGCGCCGCTCAGCTGGATCGACGAGTTCACGCCGCTCGTCGAGGGATCGACGCTCGACGACGTCCATGCCGCGCTCGTGCGCGTGGGCCTCGAGGAGGAGGACCTGCACGACTTCGAGGTCTCCGGGCCGGTCGTCGTCGGCGAGGTGCTCGAGTTCGTCGAGGAGCCGCAGAAGAACGGCAAGACCATCCGCTGGTGCCAGGTGCGCGTCGCGCCCGAGGGCGCCGAGGCGGCCGACGGCGGCCCCGACGTGCGCGGCATCGTCTGCGGCGCCCGCAACTTCCTGGTCGGCGACAAGGTCGTGGTGACCCTGCCCGGCTCGGTGCTGCCCGGCGACTTCGCCATCGCGGCGCGCAAGACCTACGGTCACGTCTCCGACGGCATGATCGCCTCGGTGAAGGAGCTGGCACTCGGCGACGAGCACGACGGCATCCTGCGCCTGGTGACCATGGGTCTCGACCCCGAGGTCGGCACCGACGCGATCGCGCTGCTCGGGCTGGACGACTCGGCGGTCGAGGTGAACGTCACGCCCGATCGCGGCTACGCGTTCTCGATCCGCGGCATCGCACGCGAGTACTCGCACGCGACGGGCCGGCCGTTCACCGACCCCGCGTCGCTCGTGCCGCCGGTAGAGGCCTCGGGCTTCCCCGTCGTGATCGACGACGTGGCGCCCATTCGCGGACGCGTCGGCGCACGCGGCTTCGTGACGCGCTCGGTGCGCGGGGTGGATGCCACGCGCCCGACCCCGCCCTGGATGCGTTCGCGCCTCACCCTGGCCGGCGTCCGCTCCATCTCGCTGCTCGTCGACATCACGAACTACGTCATGTTCGAGCTCGGCCAGCCGATCCACGGCTACGACCTCGACCGGCTGGCCGGCGGCATCACGGTGCGCCGCGCGACTCCGGGCGAGACGCTCGAGACGCTCGACGGCCAGGTGCGCACGCTCTCGACCGAGGACCTGCTGATCACCGACGAGTCGGGCGCGATCGGCCTCGCGGGCGTCATGGGCGGCGGCACCACCGAGATGGGCCTCGAGACGACCAACGTGCTCATCGAGGCCGCGACCTTCGACCCGGTGTCGATCGCGCGCACCGCGCGCCGGCACAAGCTGCCGAGTGAGGCGTCGAGGCGCTTCGAGCGCGGCGTCGACCCGGCCGTCGCGGTCGCCGCGGCGAACCGCGTGGTGCAGCTCATGGTGCAGCTCGCGGGCGGCACCGCCGACACGCTGGGCTCGGACCTGGTGGCGGATGCGTCGGCCGAGCCGATCGCGCTGCCCGCCGGCTTCACGGCCGGCCTCATCGGCGTCGACTACGAGCCGTCGCAGATCCGCGGCGCGCTCGAGCTGATCGGCGCGAGCGTCGAGGACGCGGCCGACGGCTGGACCGTCACGCCGCCGAGCTGGCGCCCCGACCTCACCGACCGGTGGACCCTCGCCGAGGAGATCGCCCGCATCGACGGGTACGACCGCATCCCGTCGGTGCTGCCGGTCGCGCCGCCGCAGCGCGGACTCACCCGTGCGCAGCAGCTGCGCCGCGGGGCGTCGAACGCGCTCGCCGCGACCGGATTCACCGAGGTCATGGCGTACCCGTTCCTCACCGAGGCCGTGAACCAGCGCTTCGGCTCACCCGACGGCGCCCGGATCGGCCAGGTCAAGCTCGCCAACGCGCTCGACGCGAGCGTGCCGTACCTGCGCACGTCGCTGCTGCCGGGCCTCATCGAAGTCGCGCGCCGCAATCGGTCGCGGGGGTTCACCGACCTGGCGCTGTTCGAGACCGGCTCCGTGTTCCGCCCCGAGCTCGGCCGCGCCTACGGCACGGCGACGATCCCCGCCGGCGGCGTGCTGCCCGGCGACGGCGACCTCGACGACCTGGCCGCGAGCATCCCGCCCCAGCCGCGTCGCGTGGGCGTGCTGCTCACCGGCGATCGCACGCCGAAGCAGCCCGGCGTCGCACCGGTGCCCGCGGGCATCGCCGACGCGCTCGAGGCCGTGCGTTCCGTGGCCCGCGCGGTCGGTGCCGAGCTCGAGGTGCGACAGGGCGCCCACCAGGCGATGCACCCCGGCCGCACCGCGGAGCTCGTCGTGGGCGACGAGGTCGTCGGCTACGCCGGCGAGCTGCTGCCCGAGCTGGCCGACGACTCCGACCTCCCTCGCGTGGTGGGCGTCGCCGAGGTCGACCTCGACGCGCTCATCGCGAGCTCGGAGGGCGTGATCGAGGCCCGTGGGCTGTCGACCTACCCGGCCGCGACGCAGGACCTGTCGCTCGTGGTCGACGCGGGCGCCCCGGCCGCCGAGGTCGGCGCCGCGGTCCGCGAGGGCGCGGGGGAGCTGCTCGAGCACCTCGACCTCGTCGACGACTACCGCGGCACCGGCGTGGCCGAGGGACGCAAGTCGCTCACGTTCGCGCTGCGCTTCCGAGCATCCGACCGCACCCTCACCGCCGCCGAGGCGACCGCGGCCAAGCTCGCCGGCTCGGCGCTCGCGGGCGAGCGCTTCGGCGCCACCATCCGCGAGTAGATCCCTGCGCCGCAGCGGGCGCGATCGGGTTCGGGTCCCGATCTCGCCCGCTGGGCGTCAGCGCGGGGCCATCAGCGCAGACCGCCCGGGCCCGCGAAGGTCGCCACCAGCGCCGGCACGGCCTGCGCCGGGTGCACCTGGGTGCGCAGCACGGGCGTCCAGCCCGCGTCATCCGCGATCAGTGCGCCCGTGTCGGCGTTGTAGGCGCCCAGGAAGTCGGTGGCCACCTTGTCGAGCACGTTGCCCGACTCGGTGATCGCGGTGCCCTTGTAGACGCCGATCGCCTCCGATGCGTCGATACCCGTGAACGCGTTGTGCTCGGCGACGAGGTGGGACTCGATGCCGAGGCCCCAGCTGTAGACGTACTCGTAGTCGTCGCCGGGGGTCTCGACGTAGCTGTTGTTGTAGACGTCGACGTCGCCGTAGCGCACGCGCGGGGTGCGCTGCCCGAGGTCGCGGAACTCGTTGTGGTGCAGCGTCACGCGCAGCTTCTCCCACTCGTCGTAGCGGGTGGAGTCGGTGTTGCCGATGAGCATGACCTTGTCGTGGTCGTGGAAGAGGTTCCACGAGACGGTGACGAGGTCGGAGCCGCGCACGATGTCGAGTAGGCCGTCGTGCACCTGCAGCGGCCGGCCGAGGTACACGGGCTGCTCCGAGTCGAGGGCGTCGCCGTCGCTCAGGTCGTTGTGGTCGATCCAGACGTTGGTCGAGCCGGTCACGGTGAGCAGGTCCCACTCGGAGTTCCACTCGCCCGCATCGCCGTCGGTCGGGTCCCAGGCGGGGAAGCAGTCGTACGCGTTCGTGAGGGTCAGCCCGCGCACGATCACGTTCTGCACGTTCGCGACCTGCAGCGCCGCGCCGGTGAGCTCCGACCCGGGCAGGCCGATGATGGTCGTGTTCGAGCCGATGCGGATGTCGATGCGCTCCTTCTGCGCGTCGCTCGACGCGTCGCGCGCGTCCTCGAGCGGGCCGTACGGCTCGTCCTCCCACCCCCATACGGCGGGGTCGTACGCGGCGAGGTAGGCGTCCAGCGTGTAGCCGTCACGCGCGTAGTCGGTGCAGGCCAGGGGAGCGCCGTCATCGTCGGTGTTGGCGTCGATCACGCCGTCGACGTAGACGATCTTCGGTTCGTCGCCCGCCACCGCGGCGACGAGACCGGCCCGATCGGTGACGGTGACGACGTGGTCGTCGTCTGCCGCCGAGCCGCCGGTCGTGCCGTTGCCCGCGGAACCCCAGCCGTCGCCGTCGGCGAGCACGGCCCTGCCGAGGTCGTCCAGGTGCACGCGAGGGGCATCCGCCCACGCGGGGCCTGATCCCGCGAGCAGGAGTGCGAGGCCGCTCGCGGCGGCCACGGTCGTACCGATCCAGCGTCGTTGCATGGTTGTCGTACCCTTCGAGCCAGCGCCGCCGCACGCCGTCGTGTGGCGAGAAAGCGCTTTCTAGGCGGGAACGTAGCAGTGCGTCCACATGCTGGGGAAGCGTTTTCTCGACTTTCTCGCGTTTTCTCGCGCTGTCGAGGCGTGCGCACCCCCGGTCCACCGAGGCATCCGTTTGCCGCAGGGCCCGCGCGACCGGTAGGGTCGCATCCGTGTCCACCGCTCGCCTCGCCGCCACGACCCGCGCATCGCGGGTGCTCGTCGCGCGCCGGCGCCGCGGTCTCCGCCGAGGCTAGGCGACCCACCCGCAGCCCGATGCTGCCGTGCGGTCGCCGTCGCCGAACGACCTTTCGCCGAGACCATAAGGTAGGACCATGACGTACTCCGTCGCCGTCGCAGGCGCGTCCGGATACGCCGGGGGAGAGATCCTGCGGCTCATCGCAGATCACCCGGAACTCGAGGTGCGCACAGTGACCGCGCACCAGAACGCGGGCCAGGCGCTCACCGCCGTGCAGCCGCACCTGCGTGCGTACACGCACCTGACCCTGGCCGAGACGAGCGCCGAGACGCTCGCCGGCCACGACCTCGTCTTCCTCGCGCTGCCGCACGGCACGTCGGGTGCGATCGCCGCCGAGCTGGGCGACGCGTCGATCGTCGTCGACTGCGGCGCCGACCACCGGCTGGAGGACGCCGACGACTGGGCGGCCTTCTACGGCGGGGCGTTCCACGGCGCGTGGACCTACGGCGTGCCCGAGCTGCCCCGCCTGCACGGCACCCAGCGCGACCGCCTCGCGCAGACCCGCCGCATCGCGGCGCCGGGCTGCAACGCCAGCACCGTCGCGCTCTCGCTCGCGCCGGGCGTGCGCGCGGGCGTCATCGAGGCGCAGGACATCGTGACCGTGCTCGCGGTCGGCCCGTCGGGCGCGGGCCGCGCACTCAAGGCGCACCTGCTCGGCAGCGAGATCCTCGGGTCGGCGAACCCCTACGCCGTCGGCGGCACGCACCGCCACATCCCCGAGATCGCGCAGGCCATGCGGTGGGCGGGCGCGGCCGACCCGACGATCAGCTTCACGCCCGTGATCGTGCCGATGTCACGCGGCATCCTCGCCACCTCCACCGCGAAGCTGGCCGATGGGGCGGATGCCGCGAGCGTGCGCGCCGCCTGGGAGGACGCCTACGCGGGGGAGACGTTCGTGCAGCTCCTGCCCGAGGGCCAGTTCCCGCGCACCGCCGACGTGCTCGGCGCCAACACGGCCCTGATGGGCCTCGCGGTCGACGAGGCGGCCGGCCGCGTCGTCGTCGTGACCGCCGTCGACAACCTCGTCAAGGGCACGGCGGGCGCCGCGATCCAGTCGGCGAACCTCGCCCTCGGCCTCCCCGAGGCCACCGCACTTCCCGTGAACGGAGTCGCACCGTGACCGTCACCGCACCCGCGGGCTTCGAGGCGGCGGGCATCGCCGCCGGCATCAAGCGCACCGGCGCCCTCGACCTCGCACTCGTCGTCAACCGCGGCCCGTCGACGGCGGCCACCGCCGTCTTCACCAGCAACCGCGCGAAGGCGAACCCGATCATCTGGTCGCAGCAGGTCGTCGCCGACGGCGCCGTGCAGGCGATCGTGCTGAACTCGGGCGGGGCGAACTGCTTCACCGGCCACCAGGGCTTCCAGGTCACCCACCGCACGGCCGAGGCCGTGGCGTCGGCGCTGGAAATCGGCGCGGGCGACGTGCTCGTCTGCTCGACCGGCCTCATCGGCGAGCAGCTCGACGGCGAGGTGCTCGAGGAGGGCGTGGTCTCGGCGGTCGCGCGCCTCACGACCGACGGCGGCGACAACGCGGCCCGCGCGATCATGACCACCGACTCGGTGTCGAAGACCGCGGTGCGCACCGGCGACGGCTGGACGATCGGCGGCATGGCCAAGGGCGCCGGCATGCTCGCGCCGGGCCTCGCGACGATGCTGGTCGTCATCACGACCGACGCGGCCGTGCACGCGCGCGACCTCGACACGGCGCTCCGCGCGGCGACGCGCGTGAGCTTCGACCGGCTCGACTCCGACGGCTGCATGTCGACGAACGACCAGGTCACGCTGATGGCATCGGGCGCGTCGGGCGTCGCGCCCGGGGCATCCGAGTTCACCGCGGCCCTCACCGAGGTCTGCCTCGACCTCGCGATGCAGCTGCTGGCCGACGCCGAGGGCGCGAGCCACGAGATCGCCATCGAGGTGCGCGGCGCGGTCACCGAGGACGACGCGGTGACGGTCGCCCGCTCGGTCGCGCGCAACAACCTCTTCAAGGCCGCGATCTTCGGCAACGACCCGAACTGGGGCCGAGTACTCGCCGCGATCGGCACGACGGATGCCCCGTTCGACCCCTACCTCGTCGACGTGAGCATGAACGGGGTGCGCGTCTGCCACGCCGGCGGCCCCGACGCGCCGCGCGACGACGTCGACCTGACCCCGCGCGCGACGCACGTGCTGGTCGAGTTGCACGCCGGCGAGGCCACCGCCACGGTCTGGACGAACGACCTCACCCACGACTACGTCCACGAGAACAGCGCCTACTCGAGTTGAGCATGAATCCTGAGAACAGTGCGGCGGATGCCGCGGAGAAGGCCCGCACCCTGATCGAGTCGCTGCCCTGGCTGCAGCGCTTCCACGACCAGGTCATCGTGGTGAAGTTCGGCGGCAACGCCATGGTCAGCCCCGAGCTGCAGCGCGCGTTCGCCGAGGACATGGTGTACCTCCGCTACGCGGGCATCCGCCCGGTCGTCGTGCACGGCGGCGGGCCGCAGATCTCGTCGATGCTCGACCGGCTCGGCATCGACAGCGAGTTCCGCGGCGGCTACCGGGTCACGACGCCCGAGGCGATGGACGTCGTGCGCATGGTGCTGACCGGGCAGGTGAACCGCGAACTCGTGTCGCTCATCAACGAGCACGGCCCGCTCGCCGCCGGCATCTCGGGGGAGGACGCGGGCCTCTTCCGCGGCCGGCGCCGTGGCGCGGTGGTCGACGGCGTCGAGGTCGACCTCGGGCTCGTCGGCGACGTCGTCGCGGTCGATCCCGCGTCGGTGCACGCGCAGCTCGACGCCGGCCGCATCCCGGTCGTCTCGTCCATCGCGCCCGACCTCGACGAGCCCGGGCAGTCGCTGAACGTGAACGCCGACTCGGCCGCCGCGTCGCTCGCGGTCGCGCTCGGCGCGGCGAAGCTCGTGATCCTCACCGACGTCGCAGGGCTCTACCGCGACTGGCCCGACCGCGACTCGCTCGTGTCGGTCATCGACGTGCCGCAGCTGGTCGACCTGCTGCCGTCGCTCGAGTCGGGCATGATCCCGAAGATGACCGCGTGCCTCGAGGCCGTCGAGGGCGGCGTCGCGAAGGCCGCCATCATCGACGGGCGCGTGCCGCACTCCATCCTGCTCGAGGTGTTCACCCAGACCGGGGTCGGCACCGAGGTCGTGCCCGCGGAGGTGGCGTCGTGAACCCCGGGGAGCTGTTCGACCGGCGCATGATGCGCTCGCTCGGCACGCCGCTCGCGCACCTGGTCGCGGGCGACGGATGCCGCGTGCAGGGCGCCGACGGCACCTGGTACCTCGACTTCCTCGCGGGCATCGCCGTCAACGCGCTCGGCCACGCGCATCCGGTGTTCGTCGAAGCCGTCTCCCGGCAGGCCGGAACCCTCGCGCACGTCTCCAACTACTTCTCGACGCCGTCGGAGCTCGAGCTGGCCGACCGACTCGTGCGCCTCGCGGGCGCGGGGGAGTCGGGTCGCGTCTGGTTCGGCAACTCCGGCGCCGAGGCGATGGAGGCCGCGTTCAAGCTCGCCCGACTGAACCACCGCGACCAGGGCCGCCGGAAGATCCTCGCCCTGCACGACGCCTTCCACGGCCGCACCATGGGCGCCCTCGCGCTCACGGGCAAGCCGCACATGCGGGCGCCGTTCGAGCCCGTGCCCGGCGGTGTCGACCACATCGACACCTCGATCGCCGCCCTCGAGGCATCGATCGACGAGACGGTGGCCGCGCTGTTCGTCGAGCCGATCAAGGGCGAGGCGGGCGTGCTGCCGCTGCCCCACGGCTTCCTCGAGGCGGCCCGCGAGCTCACCGCCCGTCACGGCGCGCTGCTCATCGTCGACGAGATCCAGACCGGTGCCGGGCGCACCGGCGACTGGTTCGGCTACCAGCACGAGGGGGTCACCCCCGACGCGATCACGGTCGCCAAGGGCATCGGCGGCGGCTTCCCGATCGGTGCGCTCGTCACGTTCGGCGCGGCATCCGGCCTCTACCAGCGCGGCATGCACGGCTCGACGTTCGGCGGCAACCCGCTCGCGACCGCCACCGCGAACGCGGTGCTGGGCGAGATCGAGCAGGCGGGTCTCGTCGAGAACGCCCGCGTGCGCGGCGCGCAGCTGGCCGAGCGCATCCTCGCGATCAGCTCGCCGCTCGTCACCGAGGTGCGCGGCCGCGGGCTGCTCCTCGGCGTCGGCCTCGCCGAGCCGCACGCCGGCGCCCTCGCGACCGCCGCCCTGCGGGAGGGCCTCATCATCAACGCGGCGAACGACTCGAGCATCCGCCTCGCGCCGCCCCTCATCATCGGCGACGCCGAGATCGACGAGTTCATCGAACGGTTCTCGCGCGCGCTCGCCGCACTCTGACCTTCCCGAAAGGACGACATGACCCGCCACTTCCTGCGCGACGACGACATCACCCCCGCGGAGCAGGCCGCGATCCTCGACCTCGCCGTCGAGCTCAAGGCCGACCGCTGGGGCCGCCGCCCGCTCGAGGGCCCGCAGACGGTCGCCGTCATCTTCGACAAGTCGTCGACCCGCACCCGCGTCTCGTTCGCCGTGGGCATCGCCGACCTGGGCGGCTCGCCGCTGATCATCTCCACCGCGTCGAGCCAGCTGGGCGGCAAGGAGACCCCGAGCGACACGGCCCGCGTGCTCGAGCGCATGGTCTCAGCGATCGTCTGGCGCACCTACGGCCAGGCCGGCCTCGAGGAGATGGCCGCCGGCACGCGCGTGCCGGTCGTGAACGCGCTGAGCGACGACTTCCACCCGTGCCAACTGCTCGCCGACCTGCTCACGATCCGCGAGCACAAGGGCTCGCTCGAGGGCCTCACGGTCACCTTCCTCGGCGACGGCGCGAGCAACATGGCGCAGTCGTACGTGCTCGCCTGCGTCATGGCCGGCATGCACGTGCGCATCGCGTCGCCCGTGGAGTTCTCGCCCGCGGCATCCGTCGTCGCCGACGCCGACGCCATCGCTGCGGACACCGGGGGATCGGTGACGCTGTTCACCGACCCGGCCGAGGCGACCGCGGGGTCGGACGTCGTGGTCACCGACACCTGGGTGTCGATGGGCAAGGAGGAGGAGAAGGCGCACCGCGTGGCGACCTTCGGCGGCTACCGCGTCGACGCCGAGCTGATGGCCCTCGCCTCGCCCGACGCCGTCTTCCTGCACTGCCTGCCCGCCGACCGCGGCTACGAGGTGACGGCCGACGTCATCGACGGGCCGCAGAGCATCATCTGGGACGAGGCGGAGAACCGCCTGCACGCGCAGAAGGCGCTGCTGGTGTGGCTGCTCGCGCAGAACGCCGGCGTCGACGGTGAGGAGAACGCCTGATGGCCGAGCACGGCACCAACGAGGGTTCGCTCTGGGGCGGCCGGTTCGCCTCGGGCCCGTCGCCCGAGCTCGCGCGGCTCTCGAAGTCGACCCACTTCGACTGGCAGCTCGCGCCGTACGACATCGCAGGTTCCCGGGCTCACGCACGCGCCCTGCACGCGGCCGGCTACCTCACGGCGGCGGAGCTCGAGGTCATGATCGACGGGCTGAACCGCCTCGAGGCCGACGTCGAGTCGGGCGAGGTCGTCGCCGCCGAGACCGATGAAGACGTGCACGGCGCGCTCGAGGCCGCGCTCATCGAGATCGTCGGGCCCGAGCTGGGCGGCAAGCTGCGCGCCGGCCGCAGCCGCAACGACCAGATCGCGACGCTCGTGCGCATGTACCTGCGCGACCACGCGGCCGTCATCGCGACCGAGCTCGTGCACCTCATCGACGCGCTCGCCGCGCAGGCCGAGGCGCACGGCGACGCCATCATGCCCGGCCGCACGCACCTGCAGCATGCGCAGCCCGTGCTGCTCGCGCACCACCTGCTCGCGCACGCGTGGGCGCTCACGCGCGACCTCGACCGGCTCGTCGACTGGGACGGGCGCGCCGACGTCTCGCCGTACGGCTCGGGCGCGCTCGCGGGGTCGACGCTCGGTCTCGACGCGGCATCCGTCGCCCGCGACCTCGGGCTCGCCGGCATCTCGGAGAACTCGATCGACGGCACCGCGAGCCGCGACGTCGTCGCCGAGTTCGCGTTCATCGCCGCGATGATCGGCATCGACCTGTCGCGCATCTCGGAGGAGATCATCCTCTGGAACACGCGCGAGTTCGGCTTCGTCACGCTCGACGACGGCTACTCGACCGGGTCGTCGATCATGCCGCAGAAGAAGAACCCCGACATCGCCGAGCTCGCGCGCGGCAAGTCGGGGCGACTCATCGGCAACCTCACTGGCCTGCTCGCAACCCTCAAGGCGCTGCCGCTCGCGTACAACCGCGACCTGCAGGAGGACAAGGAGCCGGTGTTCGACTCGGTCGAGACGCTCGAGGTGCTGCTGCCCGCGTTCACCGGCATGGTCGCCACCCTGCGGTTCGACACCGCGCGCATGGCCGAGCTCGCTCCGCAGGGCTTCTCGCTCGCGACCGACGTCGCCGAGTGGCTGGTGAAGCGGCATGTGCCGTTCCGCGACGCGCACGAGATCACGGGCGCGCTGGTGCGCTACGCCGAGGAGCACGGGCTCGACCTGCACGAGGTGCCCGACGACGCGCTCGCGGCCATCTCGCCGCACCTGGTGCCCGAGGTGCGCGAGGTGCTCACGATCGAGGGGTCGGTCGCGAGCCGCGACGGGGTCGCCGGCACCGCGCCGTCGTCGGTCGCGAAGCAGTTCACCGCGCTCACCGAGCGCGTGCGCGCCCTGGCGGCCGGCCTGCCGGAGTCGCGGCTCTGATCCCGGCCTCGCGCGCCGGGCTGGCGGTCGACTCGCTCGAGCTCGCACCGCTGCTGCTCGGCGCCGAGCTGACCCACGCGACCCCCGACGGGGCGGTGACCGTGCGCCTGACCGAGGTCGAGGCGTACCGCGGCGGGGCCGACCCCGGCTCGCACGCGTTCCGCGGCCGCACGCCGCGCAACGCCGTGATGTTCGGCGAGGCCGGCCACCTCTACGCGTACTTCACGTACGGCATGCACGTGTGCATCAACGTCGTCTGCGGCGTGGAGGGCGTCGCCTCGGCCGTGCTGCTGCGCGCCGGGGAGGTGGTCGACGGCATCGAGACGGCACGGATGCGGCGGAGCTCCGCCCGCACCGACCGCGACCTCGCCCGCGGCCCGGCGCGTCTGGCGTCCGCCCTCGGCGTGCCGCTCGCGGCGAACGGCGCCGACCTGCTCGCCGCACCGTTCGCGCTGCACCTGCCCGATGCGCCCGTGTCGCACCTCGCCGGCCCGCGCGTCGGGGTCTCCGGCGCCGGTGGCGGTGCGCACTACCCGTGGCGGTTCCGCGTGCCCGATGACCCGACGGTGTCGCCGTACCGTCGCCACCCGAAGTCGCACGACTGAAGCGGGATGTGCACGAACTCCGCATCTGCGCTCGACCCGAGTGGTAGGAAGTTCTCGGAGCGTTGAGAGGGGGCGCGGTGCGGGGTGCAACGAGTCGTGATGGCACGCGCTGGCGGAGATTCTTCCTGTGGTCCGGGGGTGCGGTCATCCTCGCTGCGGGGATCTCGGTGTGGGTGACGTACCGCTACGTCGCAGCGCTGCCTCCGGACTGCGCAGCATGCGGAATGGGATCGGTCGGCCTCGTCCCGCTCTACCTGCTCACCGCGGTCGCCTGCCTGGTGCTGCTCGCCGGAGTGCTGGTCTGGCTGGCTCGTCGCATCCGCCGTCGCGAGCGCGAGCGTCCGGACGCTCGGCCCGTGTCCATGTGACGACGCCGGTCGACGCGCTCAGCGGATGACGAGGTGCACGACGAGGGCGCACGCGCACGCCCAGACGAGGCTGGCGAGCGTGCCGATGATGAACCGCTCGCGCGCCTCGCTCGACTCGAGTTCGGTGAAGCGGCCGACGCCCTTCACGGCGACGACGACGGCGAGTCCCTCGGGGAATCCGGCGATGATCGTGCCGGCCGCCGCGACGCGCTCGAGCACGCCGATGGTGAGGCCGCCGCGCAGCACCTCGGTGCGCTCGGCGACGAGGCCCTCGCCGCGGGCGTCGCGGGGCGCGACCAGGATGCCGCCGTGCAGCCCCGGCTCGACGCCGCCCATCGCCGTGTCGAGCGCGAGCACCGCGGCCGCGCTGCCGCCGACCACGGCGATGCCGCCGCCCAGCAGCACGATGAGCACGGATGCCGGAAGCGCCGGCTGCCCGGGCAGCGATGCGGCCGGGACGAGGGCGACGCCCACCGCGGCCGCCGACCACCAGATGAGCCGCGGGCGCTCGCGGGTGACCGCGAGCACGGCGAACACCGCGGCCACGACGAGCGCGGCCACCAGCGCGTACCAGCCGATCGCGGCCAGCACCCGGTCGACCTCGAACGGCAGCGGGAACGGGATCATCAGGCGGTCTCCTCCGGTTCGCTGCTCGCCATGCGGTCGAGCTCCTGCAGCAGCCTAGTGAGTGCGGGGCGCGCGTCGAGGTCGGGACGCAGCGCGCCGGCGCGGGCCCTCGCCGAGACGGCCGCGGGGGAGATGTCGAGGGTCTCCGCGGCATCCGTCTGCAGCATGCCGGTCTCGAGCAGTTCGGCCAGCTCCCACCCCGCGTCGCTGCGCTTCTCGCGCAGCGCGACGACGACCGACAGCAGCGCCTCGGCGTCGGATGCGGCCGTCTCCGCGGCATCCGCCCCGCTCGTGACCGCGACCTTCGGCCAGCGGCGCTTGGCCCGGTCGACCGCGTCGCGCGCCGCGTAGAACGCGGGCCCGCTGGCCTCGCGCACGTCGTCGGGCAGCGGCATCCGCACCGCTCCCGTGCCGAGTCCGACGCTCCACCGTTCGTCGCGCGTGAGCTGGAGGACGAGTGCGAGCGCGGTCGCCGCGTCGTCGGTGAGCACCTGCAGCTCGTCGCCGGCGTTGCGCCCGACGGGCAGCGCGAGCGCGTCGCCGTGGGCGCCGTCGATGCGGCGGCGGGTCTCGTCGACGATGTCGTCGCGGGTGCGGCTGCCGACCTGGTCGGCGGTGATCACGAACATCGGCGCTCCCTGCAGTCTGCGGGCTGAATTCAGCGTACTTCAGCCTGTGGACTTGATCAAGAGGAATCAAGTACTGAAGCTTGATCGATCGGGCGGGAGGCGGATGCCCCGCTGCTAGCCTTGCTGCGTGCCAGACCCCGTGATCCTCGCCGCTCAGCGCAACGACGACTCCTTCGACGACATCTGGGAGGAGATCGTCTGGCGCGGCCTCGTGCACGTCTCCACCGACGAGGCCGCACTGAAGGAACTGCTCGCCGGAGACCCGATCACGTACTACTGCGGCTTCGATCCGACCGCGCCGAGCCTGCACCTCGGCAATCTCGTGCAGCTGCTGCTCATGCGCCGCCTCCAGCTCGCGGGGCACCGCCCGCTCGGGCTCGTCGGCGGCTCGACCGGCCTCATCGGCGATCCGCGGCCGACCGCGGAACGCACGCTCAACACCCGGGAGACCGTCGCCGAGTGGGTCGGGTACCTGCAGGGCCAGGTCTCGCGGTTCCTGTCGAGCGAGGGTGAGAGCGGGATGCGGCTCGTGAACAACCTCGACTGGACCGCGCCGATGTCGGCCATCGACTTCCTGCGCGAGATCGGCAAGTACTACCGCGTCGGCACCATGCTGAAGAAGGACGCGGTCGCCGCGCGCCTCGAGTCGAGCGAGGGCATCAGCTACACCGAGTTCAGCTACCAGATCCTGCAGGGCATGGACTTCCTGGAGCTCTACCGCACCTACGGCTGCGTACTGCAGACCGGCGGCAGCGACCAGTGGGGCAACTTGACGAGCGGCACCGACCTCATCCATCGCGCCGAGGGGCGGAGCGTGCATGCCATCGGCACGCCGCTCATCACGAACTCCGACGGCACGAAGTTCGGCAAGAGCGAGGGCAACGCCATCTGGCTCGACCCCGCACTGTGCAGCCCCTACCGCTTCTACCAGTTCTGGCTCAACACCGACGACGCCGACGTGATCACGCGGCTCAAGGTGTTCACGTTCCTCACCCGCGCCGAGATCGAGGAGCTCGAGCAGGCCGTCGCCGATGCGCCCTTCCGCCGCGAGGCGCAGAAGCGGCTCGCGAGCGAGGTCACGACGCTGGTGCACGGGGCGGATGCCACCGAGGCGGTGATCGCCGCCTCGCAGGCGCTGTTCGGGCAGGGCGACCTCACGTCGCTCGACGCGCCCACCCTCGAGGCGGCGCTGCGCGAGCTGCCGCACGCGACCACCACGGCGGATGCCCCGGTGGCGCAGCTGCTCGTCGACACCGGGCTCGTGGCGAGCCTCAGCGACGCCCGTCGCGCGATCAAGCAGGGCGGCGTCTCGCTGAACAACGCGCGCGTCGACGACGAGCACGCGACGATCGACGGCAACGCGCTGCCCGGCGGCATGGCCGTGCTGCGCCGCGGCAAGAAGACCATGGCAGGGGTGTTCCTGGCGTAGCAGCGCCGGGGCGCACCGCGGGGAGGGCGGTGGGCGGATGCCGGAGCGGGAGTTCCTGGCCCGGGCCTGGGCCGATCTCGGTCGCGACGCCGACCTGCTCGACCGGGTGGACCCGCTGCCCGTGCCCGCACTGCCGTCACGTCTGGCGACTGCCGCGCTCGCGATGGAGTCGGTCGCGGCCGCCTCGCTCGCGGGCGCCGTGGCATCCGTCGCCGGCACCGGGCGGCCTGCGCCGCGCGTGCGGCTCTCGGGGCCGCGGGTGGCCGCCGCGGTCTCGAGCGAGCGCTCGTTCCGCGTCGACGGGACGGCGCCCGAGGTGTGGGCGCCGATGTCGGGATACTTCCGCACCCGCGACGGCTGGGTGCGCACGCACGGCAACTACCCGCATCACGCGGCGGCGCTGCGGCACGCGCTCGGGCTCGACGACGGCGCCGGCACGAAGGAGCTCGGCGAGGCGCTGGCGGGGTTGGACGCGGCCGATGCCGCGGAGCGCGTGACTGCGGCCGGCGGGCTCTGCGTGGTGGTGGCGCTCGAGCAGCCGGACGTCGATGCCGCACTCGCGGAGACGCCGCTCGTCGAGGTCGGGCACCTCGGTGCAGCCGAGCGCCGGCGGCCGCTCGCGGGCCGGACCGTCGGGCCGCTCGCGGGCATTCGGGTCCTCGACCTCACGCGGGTGATCGCGGGGCCGGTCGCGACGCGCGCACTCGCGCAGCTCGGCGCCGACGTGCTGCGCATCGACTCGCCCCGTCTGCCGGAGCCCTCCTGGCAGCACCTGGACTCCGGCGCCGGGAAGCGCTCTGCGCTCGTCGACGCGACGACGCCGGACGGACGGGCGTGCATCGAGCGGCTGCTCGCGGGCACCGATGTGCTCGTCACCGGATATCGGCCCGACGCGATCGCCCGGCTCGGCCTCGATGCGAGCGACGTCGCGGCGCGTCACCCCGGCATCGTCGCCGTGCAGCTGTCGGCGTGGGGGTTCGGTGCGGGGGAGCGCGAGCGTCGCGGCTTCGACTCGATCGTGCAGGCGGCCAGCGGCATCGCCCGCATCGAGGGTGATGATCGACCCGGCGCACTGCCCGCGCAGGTACTCGACCATGCGACCGGCTACCTCCTCGCTGCAGCGGCGATCACGCTCGTCGAGCGCCAACGCAGGGAGGGCGGCTCGTGGCTGGCGCGAGGGTCGTTGCGGCGGACGGCCGCCGCGCTCCTGGTGGCCCCGCGCACCGGGGAACCGTTCCCGGTGGATGCGCTCGACCCCGGGACGCGGGCGCAGCAGGAGGTCGAGTTCGGCGAGCCGACCCGTGCGCGTGGGGTGCTGCCGGCGCTCGCGTACGACGGCCTTCCCGACGGGTGGCCGAACGGGCCGCGCGCGTGGGGGCGCGATGCGGCGGAGTGGGGCGGGTGACGCAGCCCGCGGAGCGCCGCCGGGTGCGCGCCGCACCGGGCGGCCAGACCTGCCCGGATCCGCATGATTCCGGGCGACACGCCCGGGATGCAGGAGTGATTTGCGGGGGCGTGCAGGTGCACGTAAAGTATTCCCTTGTCACCCCAAAGGTGCGGAAGAGCGAGAGGGTCCTGAGCGGCCCGGCCTTCCACCTCAAGCGGGACACTTCCAAGCCAGAACGAAGCCAAGTTTTCGGGCTGTGTTTGAAGCCTCCGGACGAGTCGAGAGAAGCGGCCGGCGGGAAAGAACGAAAAGCCTCGGGCTGATCGTCTCGGAAGAGACGTGAAACGGGAGCGTCCGTTCCTTGAGAACTCAATAGCGTGCACTATGTTCAATGCCATTTTTTTGAACCCTGTCCGGCCCGTTTGGGCTGGTGGGATTCCTTTGGA